>CP097974.1:0-600000 GCA_023703675.1 SAR86 cluster bacterium
TATTTATTATTAACAAGTTATCCACAACATATATAATGGATATCCTGTGGATAAGATTTATTAATAATAATAAGATTCTTTAAGTATTTAGGAGATATATTGCAAATTTGGAAAGATTGTAAAAGTAGCTTTAAGAAAGAGTTAAACGAAGAAGAATTTTCTGCCTGGATAAACCCTTTAGATTTTACTCAATATTCTGACGATAACGGAGTTAAATCATTTTATGTATTGGCCCCCAATGATTTCATAAAAGAACATATAAGAATAAATTTTGATCAAAAATTTAGAGATTTTCTGTCTAAAGCAACAGGAGATAATAATTTTTCTCTAATTTATGACCTTTCAACCAAGCATAAGTTACTGAAATATAAGAAAAAAAATAAAAATATTTCTCTTTTTGCAAATAAAGAAAATTCATTAGTTGAAAATTTTACTTTTGATACTTTCGTAGAGGGAAAATCAAACCATATTGCTCTAGCCGCTGCAAAACAGGTGTCAGACTTACCTCAAGGCGCATATAATCCTCTTTTTATATATGGTGGGGTTGGATTGGGTAAAACACACCTTATGCATGCAGTTGGGAATAAAATAAAAAGTGATGATCCATCAAAAAAAGTAGTTTACGTCCACTCAGAAAGATTTGTCGGTGATATGGTTAAATCGCTCCAATTAGGTGCGATTAATGAATTTAAAAACTTTTACAGATCAGTAGATGCACTTTTAATCGACGATATACAATTTTTCGCAGGTAAAGAACAGTCTCAAGAGGAACTTTTTCATACCTTCAACTCTTTACTTGAAGGAGGCCAGCAAATGATTCTTACTTGTGATAGATATCCAAAAGAGATTAATGGGCTTGAAGAACGTTTAAAATCAAGATTGGGATGGGGATTGCCTGTTGTAATTGAACCCCCTGAACTAGAAACAAGAGTTGCAATTTTGTTAAGTAAAGCCGAAGAAAGAGGTTACGATTTACCCCAAGAAAGTGCTTTTTTTATGGCGCAAAAGATAAGGTCAAATGTTAGAGAATTGGAAGGTTCTTTGGCTAGAGTTGGAGCTCAAGCACAGTTCACAAATAAAGAAATAGATGTAAGTTTGATTAAAGAGTCTTTGGCTGATCTTTTGTCAATTCAGGCTCGACAAGTCAGCATAGATAATATTCAAAAAACTGTTTCAGATTACTACAATATAAAACTCTCGGATCTACTGTCCAATAAAAGAAATAGGTCTCTAGCCAGACCCAGACAACTTTCTATGAGATTGGCGAAAGACTTAACAACTCATAGTTTGCCGGAAATTGGAGAATCTTTTGGTGGAAGAGATCATACAACTGTTCTACATGCTTGCAGAAGAATAAACGAGTTAAGATCAGTAGATTCAAATATAGAAGAAGATTACAAAAAATTAGTGAGGGCTTTAACAGCATAATGAATTTTAAAATTCTTAAATCAAGTTTAGCCGAACCTCTGTCCTTGCTAGCTTCTGTAGCTGAAAGTAGACAGTCTATTCCTATTCTGTCCAATATTTATATAAAAGCTGAAAACGAGGAAATAACATTAATTGCAACTGATTTAGAAATAGAGCTTTCCTTTAATGTTAAATGCAAAGATATAAAGGAGAATGGAGAAACAACAGTTTCTGCTAGAAAGATCTTTGATTTAACTAGATCTTTATCTGAAGACACAGCATTAGAATTTTCTCTCAAAGATAATCAATTAATTGTAACGGCTCTAAAATTTAATGGAGAATTTGCAATATTGCCCATACAAGACTTCCCAGTGGTTGAAATAGAAAAATTTGACTTAGAAACTAAAATAAAAGGAAATATATTGGCTGATTTAATAGATCAAACATCATTTGCAATGGCCTCACAAGATGTTAGGTATTACTTAAATGGCATCTTAATTGAAATAGAAGGTGCAAAAGTAAATTTAGTAGCTACTGATGGCCATAGATTAGCCTGGGCCTCAGAAACTTTAGATGCAGAATTAAACGAAAGTAAGTTAATTTTGCCAAGAAAGTCAGCAATTGAATTACAGAAACTATTAAATTTATTCCCGGGTGAAGTTAATTTATGTTTTTCAACAAATCAAATTTTAGTATCTTCTGACAATTTCAGGTTTGTCAGTAAATTGATAGAAGGAAATTATCCTGATTATCAAAAAGTGTTTCCAAAAGGAGAAGAACAAACTCTAAAGGTGGAAAAGTCTCTTATGCAAACGGCTTTAAGCAGGGCTTCCGTTCTTTCCAACGAAAAATATAGAGGAGTTAAATTTATACTTTCTAAAGATAATTTAAGGATCTGTGCAAACAATCCCAGCAAAGAATCAGCTGAAGAAGAAATTGCTGTAGATTATTCAGGTGATGAATTAGAGATAGGATTTAATATAAGTTACATTCAGGAATCATTGTCAGTAATTCGTAACCCTGAGGTAGAGTTTGTGTTTTTTGGCTCAGAAAATTCTTGTATCATAAAAAACAATAAAAATGATAATTTGGTTCATGTAATCATGCCTATGCGACTATGATTCTATGTGCCTTAAAAAATTACACCTTCTAAATTTCAGATCTTTTAAAGATTTTCTTTTACCCCTCGAAAACTCAGCTTTGATCTATGGAGATAATGGTGCAGGAAAAACATCCATCCTAGAAGGAATACATTTTGCTTTGAAATCAAAATCCTTTAGAACAACTTCAATTAACTCGATGATAAATAAAGATGCAGATTTCTTTAGAATTAGCTCTGATATAAAAGATTGCAAGAGGGCATTAGAGAAAAAAACCGGCAAAGCTTTAACAAAAGAGAATTATGATTCATTCGATAAATATGATTTTCTGCCATTATTAATTAATAATTTTTCCTTGAGATTCCTCGAGCAAAATAAAGACGTAAGAAGAGACTTTATTGATTATTATTTGTTTCACGTGAAACATGAATATTTGGAGAAATTAAAAAGATTTAGAAAAATTTTACATTCTAGAAACAAGGCTTTGAAAATTAAGGATAAAGATCAGATAGGTGTCTGGACCAAGCTTCTTGTTGATGGAAGTTATGAAATCAATAAGGATAGAAAAGAAATTATTTCTATTGTTATAGAAAATTTGAAATCTAATATTCTGGAGAAAATTAATGATGAAAAGTGGAAAAAAATATTAGAATCTTTAGAAATATCTTTTTTTTCAGGTTGGATTGGCGAAGACTTGGAAATGTCTTTGAGAGAAGAATATGAAGAAGATCTAAAAAAAGGGTATACAAAATCTGGTGCTCATAAATTTGACTTAGATGTTGAAGTTTATAATGAAAAAAGTGGTAACATCATGTCAAGAGGAGAACAGAAACTACTGATTTTATTGACTTTTTTTTCTTTTGGTGAATATCTTCTAAACAATGTCTCTAAAAAAATTATTTATTTGATAGATGATCTCCCTTCTGAATTAGATCAAAATAACTTAGATTTAGCATTTAATTTTTTAAGAAATTTTGAAGGCCAAAAGTTAATAACCTCAATAAAAAAATTAGAAAATACGCATGTAGATCAGTTAATTGATTTATAATGTTATATGGCAAAAAAACCCACTAAAGCCAAGCAAAAATCAGCATCTCAAAAAACTTATGATTCCTCAAATATAAAGGTCTTAAAAGGTCTAGAAGCGGTTAAAAAAAGGCCTGGAATGTACATTGGAGATACTGACGATGGCACAGGATTGCATCATATGGTTTTTGAAGTAGTTGATAATTCTATAGATGAAGCACTTGCTGGTTACTGTGACAAAATTGAAGTAACTATTCATGGCGATAATGAAGTATCGATAAAAGATAATGGACGAGGAATTCCAGTAGATCATCATAAAGAAGAAGGAATTTCAGCCGCTGAAGTTATCATGACTAAGCTTCACGCAGGAGGAAAGTTTGACGATAATTCTTACAAAGTCTCAGGTGGATTGCATGGTGTAGGAGTGTCAGTTGTAAATGCGCTGTCGGAAATATTAGAGCTTACGATATGGAGGGAAGGAAAAATATGGAGACAATCTTATAGTCACGGAGATCCAAAAACAAAAATAAAATCTTCAGGAGCTACTAAAGAACAAGGAACTGAAATAAGAGTTAAACCTGCTAAGGCAATTTTTGGAGAAGATATTGCTTTTGATTATGAAATTTTAAAGAAAAAGCTCAGAGAGCTTTCGTATCTGAATTCGGGTATTGAGATTATTTTAACGGATGAGAGAAACTCTAAATCAGAAATTTTTAAATCTACCGGTGGTTTGATTGAGTTTGTCGAATTTAAAAACAAAAATAAATCTCCGCTAAATAAGACTTTCAGATTCATCAAAGAACAATCCGATGGAATTTCTATTGAAGTCGCATTGCAGTGGAATGATTCTTATCAAGAAAACATTCAATGTTTCACAAATAACATTCCTCAAAAAGATGGGGGCAGTCATTTGATCGGATTTAGGACTGCATTGACACGAACTATAAATAATTTTATTGATAAAGAAAGCTTGGCTAAAAACGAAACAGTTCAAACATCTGGCGAGGACGTAAGAGAAGGGTTAACGGCAATAATTTCTGCAAAATTACCCGATCCAAAATTTTCTTCCCAAACTAAAGACAAACTTGTTTCTTCTGAAATTCAACCGGTTGTAGAAAAAGAAACTTACAAACATTTAACCGATTATCTACTTGAAAATCCCACGGATGCAAAATCAATAGCTACAAAAATTATTGATGCAGCTAGAGCAAGAGAAGCTGCGAGAAAAGCAAGAGAAATGACTCGAAGAAAAGGGGTTTTGGATGGTTTGGGTTTACCCGGGAAGCTTTCCGATTGCCAAGAAAAGGATCCATCGGTGAGTGAATTATATTTGGTTGAGGGAGAATCGGCAGGAGGGTCAGCAAAGCAGGGCAGGAACCGTCAGAATCAAGCGATATTACCTTTGAAAGGAAAAATATTAAATGTAGAAAAAGCCAGAATTGATAAAGTTTTGGGCTCTGATGAAATAGTTACTCTGATTACCGCTTTGGGGTGCGGAATCAAGGAAGAATTTAATTTAGAGAAACTTAGGTATCACTCAATAATTGTAATGACAGATGCAGATGTAGATGGTTCTCACATAAGAACACTTTTACTTACTTTCTTTTACAGACAAATGCCAGAGTTAATAGAAGCTGGACATATATTTATTGCTCAGCCACCTTTGTATAAAGTTTCAAAAGGCAAGAAAGACGTTTATCTTAAAGATGATCCAGCTTTAAATGATTATTTATTAGAGAAAATTTCAGAAAGTTATGAATTAAA
This sequence comes from SAR86 cluster bacterium, assembly GCA_023703675.1. Taxonomy (NCBI): domain Bacteria; kingdom Pseudomonadati; phylum Pseudomonadota; class Gammaproteobacteria; species SAR86 cluster bacterium. The sequence goes on from CP097974.1 coordinate 5,298, forward strand.
TCTGACAAAAACAGTGAAAATGAAATCACAAGATTTTACGGATCTTTTAAAAGCGTTTAAGAATTTTGATGAACTTACAACAATACCGGATTTGAACATCTCCTATGATTTTTTGATGACTTTACTGAAAGTGAAACCTTTTCCCAAAAGCGGATCACAAAAGGAAGTTAAATCCTGGATTGCTGCTTTTAATAAAATATCTGATTCGAGCAGCCTTAATCTAGATGAAAAAGTAAAAAACTTGGTTTCTTCTAGAAACGAATTCGGCAACTCAGTGGTAGATTTAATTCCATTTGGTTTTTTTAAATCAAAAAAATACAAGTTAATTTTGGATTTTCAAGAGAGATCAAAAAAAATAAAACCAGGAATAAGTTCAATTCAAAAAAATGAAGACGTGAAAATAATCGATGATTTATTTTTTACTTTTAAATCTTTGATGGAAGAAGTTAGAAGGAGCTCAAACATTCAACGTTACAAAGGCTTAGGAGAAATGAATCCAGATCAGTTATGGGAAACTACAATGAATCCGGTCGGAAGGAGATTGGTTCAGGTGAAAATTGATGATGCTGATGAGGCCAGCGATCTCTTTGAGCAATTAATGGGGGATAATGTAGAAACCAGAAGAGAATTTATTGAAGCCAATGTCAATCTCGTAGGTAATATAGATTTTTAGGTTTCGTTAATAATTATTTCGACCGCAGCCGCTAAATTTTTCACAATTAACAAGTTCTCTCTATGACCTCTTTCAGCAATCGAGCGCAGACCATATCCAGTCTCCACCAAAATTGGTTTGCAGCCGTGTCTCATTGCACATTCAACATCGGATAATTTATCGCCAACAAAATAAGAATCTTTAAGACTTATTTTATGTTTGCGTTCGGCATTTTCTAAAAGCCCAGTTTCGGGTTTTCTGCAATTACACATCTCTTCGTCACGATGTGGACAAACTTCAACTGACTTCACTGTCACCCCTACCTCAGTTACTTGAGAGACCCAAAAATCATTTATTTCCTCAATTCCTTCAGCAGAAATTAGACCTAAATTGATACACTTTTGATTGGTAGCAACAATTATCTCAAAGTCATTCTCAGCAAGCTTTACTAATGCGTCAAAACTCCCCTTTTCAAATTTAAAGTCTTTTGTATCTAAAACATAGTCGAATAGGTCGACATTGATAACACCATCTCTGTCCAAAACTACGTATTTAGACATTAAAGAATGGAATCGCAGTACTTTTTCGATAAGTCATCTATTGAGATGGTTTCTTGCTCCATTGTGTCCCTATCTCTAACTGTTACCGTATTCTTTTCAAGGCTATCAAAATCTACGGTAATGCATATTGGGGTTCCAATTTCATCGTGTTTTCTATAGCTTTTTCCGATATTTCCAGTATTTTCTAACAAAACTCTTCCCAATCTATGGTTTTGAAGCTCATCTTTTAATTTTTTAGCCAAAATTACCAATTCTTCATTATTCTTCTTTAAAGGAATAACAGCCGCTTTAATTGGCGCTAGATGTGGTTTTAAGGCCAAAACCACCCTTTTTGAGCCATTTTTAAGCTCTTCCTCAATAAAAGCTTCATTTAAAATAGCTAAAAAGCCCCTATCAACTCCAGCTGAGGGTTCAATAACATAGGGCACACTCCAAGAGTTATCTTCGTCTTGAACAGCTAATTTAGCATTAGAATGCTTATTTTCCTTTGTTTTAGCATCTATTCCTAGTTCATTTTGATTTTTACTGTGTGAGCCTAAGTCAAAGTCAGTTCTGTTGGCTATGCCTTCCAATTCCTCAACCCCGTGAGGAAATTTATACATTAAATCAACCGTGGCTTTGGAATAGTGTGCCAATTCATCTTTATCTACTTCAAGGAGCTCTATGTGTTTTCTATTAACGCCTTGCTTTTCCCACCAATCTAATCTTTCATCTACCCAGTATTTATGCCATTTTTCGTCTTCACCTGCTTTTACGAAAAATTCAAGTTCCATTTGCTCAAATTCTCTAACTCTAAAGATAAAATTTCTAGGTGTGATTTCATTTCGAAAGGCCTTTCCAATTTGAGCAATTCCGAAGGGCGGCTTTCTTGATGTTGCATCAGTTATATTTTTGAAGTTAGTAAAAATCTGCTGAGCCGTTTCTGGTCTTAAATAAGCGAAGTTTTTTCCGTCGTCAACGGGACCAACGTTAGTTTTAAACATTAAATTAAATTGACGGGGCTCAGTTAAATCTTCTTCTTTGCAATAATCTGGAACTTGATCTGCTCTGAATCTTTCACCGCAAGATTTACAATCAACCAAAGGATCAGTAAATGTGTCTTCATGTCCGGAGTAATTAAGTACTTCCTGATGAGTCAAAATTGAAGCATCTAATCCTTCGACATCGTCTCTGTCATAAACAATAGACGCCCACCAAGCTTTCTTAATATTATTTTTTAATTCTACTCCTAATGGGCCATAATCGTAGACTCCTTGAAGGCCACCATAGATCTCGCTCGATTGGAAAATAAAGCCTCTTCTTTTGCAAAGAGCCACAAGCTCATCCATATTTTTCGCAGTCATTAATTTCAGTTCAAAGTTATTTTTTAACTATAGTAAGTGCTTACTAATATCTCCAAAAGAAGGAAGTGAATAAAACCAATAACGTATATATTTCTAACCTTCCTAGTATCATTGTAAACGATAAAATTATTTTACTCGCATCGTTCAAACTAGCATAGTTATTAGTTGCTTCACCCAAGGCAGGACCAAGATTATTCAAGCAAGAAAATATAGTAGAGAAAGCTGTTTCTAAAGACAATCCCGTTGAAAGAATTAAAAGAATCCCAAAAAAGAGAGCAAATAAATACACTGAAACAAACCCCCAAACCGAGTCCGAAATTTCTGAGTCTACAACGTTCTCTCCTATCTTGAGCGGAATAATAGAATTAGGATGAATCAATTTTTTTAATTCATTTTTTGCCTGTCGATAGAGGATGTAAACTCTAATGGCTTTCAAACCTCCACCAGTAGACCCTGCGCATGCTCCCATTCCTGCAAGAGCTATCAATAAGTATGGAATGAATAAAGGCAAGCTTGAGTGGTCTGTCGCCAAGTAACCTGTAGTAGTTATGAAAGAGATTGTCTGGAAAAGAGAAATCATAACTGTATCTAAGTTTTCAGAACTATCAAATGCTTGAAGGGTTATGAATATTAATAAAAAAGCAAAAAAAGCAATGAAAGTAAAAAATTTTAGCTCTTTATCTTGAAAATAAGCTAATAAATTTAGCCTACTATAAGCCAAAAAGTGTAGAGAAAAACTTAATGCCGATAAAAACATAAATATAGAAGCAAAGAAGTAGATGTAGTTATTAGAGAAGTAACCAAAACTTGCGTCGTAATTAGAAAATCCACCAATTGCAATAGTAGAAAAGGAATGTGTTACCGCATCAAAAACACTCATCCCAGAGAATCTATAGCTAATAAAACATAAAATTGTCAAAATTAGGTAAATAAACCATAAAGATTTAGCTGTTTCAGCCATTTTTGGCCTTAATTTGTTGTTATTTACTGGATTTGAGGCCTCGCCTTTATAAAGTTGCATTCCACCTATCCCTAGAATAGGAAATAACGCTAATGCTAAAACAACTATCCCTAAACCTCCTACCCATTGTAATAATGCTCTATAAAATAAAACGGATTTAAGTTGATCATCTAAATTTACAAAAATAGTTGCCCCAGTTGTTGTTAAACCTGAGACGGACTCAAAGTAAGCATTCACTATTGATAAACCACTTTCTTGTAAAATAAAGGGTATGCCCGCGAAAATTGAGAAAACAAACCATAAAAGCACTATTAGCAAAAAGCCATCACGAATTTTTAGATCTTCGTAATCTTTAGAATAATTTACTCCAAAAAGAAACAACCCTGTAAAAAAAGTTATCAATGCTGATTGGAAAAAACTATATAAATTGTTCTCAGCATAAATGAGGGATATTAAAGTAGGAATGATCTGGATGAAGGAAAAAAGTATTAAACCTGTTCCTAAAATCTTTGAAATTAGTCTTAATTTCATTTAATTCGCTTTATTTAGTTAATCTTCTTTCAACTTCTTCGAATTTGCTAGAATCTGACAGAAATACTATTAAATGGTCGTTTTCTTGGACTTTAAGATCGTGATGAGCAATTTTAATATTTTTACTGTCAAAAACAGCAGCGATTGTTGTGCCCTCAGGAGTTTTGATATCTCCAATCTCTTTTCCGACAATATTTTCTGGATTATCAGAAGTTTTAGCAACTATTTCGATGGCTTCAGCCTGTCCTCTCTTAAGTGAATGAGCTGTTACTAACTCTTTCTTTGATAAATTTTTTAAAACCACTCCAATTGCTATGTCTGTAGGAGCAATTGTTATGTCAACTTCTTCGTTTTCTTTGATTAAGTCTAAGTAATTTTGTTTATTTACGAGTGATACTATTTTTTTAGCGCCTAATTTTTTTGCTAATAAAGATGACATAACATTTGCTTCGTCGTTATTTGTCAAAGCACAAAAAAGATCCATGTTTTCTATGTTTTCTTCTTCAAGCAATTCCGAATCAGAAGAGTCGCCATGTAATATTAAAGAGTTTCCTAACTTCTCGTTTAAGTAAATACATCTGTCTTTATCGGCTTCAATGATTTTAACTCTGTATTTTGATTCCAAAGAATTTGCAAGTCTTCGTCCAATTCTTCCGCCTCCTGCGATCATAATATTTTTGTATCCTTTGTCACTTTGGTAAATAGTGGAAATAATTTTTTTTATATTTGACTTTGCAGAAATGAAATAAACTTCATCTCCTTTGTCAATTGTATCTTCGCCTCTAGGTATCAATAGATTTTCATCTCTGTTTATCGCAGCGACGCGAACATCAACATTAGGGATCAATTCTTTTAGTTCTGAGATTTTGTGACCAGTAATCAATCCTCCTTTTGCTTTCACACTAACCATGGAAGCTTGCCCATTACCAAAATCTAATACTTTGTTAGCTCCGGGGACTTCAATTAATCTTTTAATAAAATCGGTAATCAAATTCTCAGGACTGATTACAACATCTATCGTGTAATCGCCTGCCTCAAAAATCTCACTTCCTTTCCCACCTAAGTATTGAGTTGCTCTAATTCTTGCCATCGTTTTCGTCTTCTTACTGATGTGTTTAATCATCTGACAAGCAACCATATTCACTTCGTCATACTGTGTCATTGCAATTGCAAGATCAGCAGTTTCTATTTCTGCCTGCTCTAAAGTTTTTGGATAACACGCATTTCCACAAATAGTTTTCAGATCATGATGATCTGATATTTTTTGAAGTTTCTCTTGTTTTAAATCTATGAGTGTAACGTCATGATCGGAAGCAAGAATTGCTGAGAGTTCCGAGCCAACTTGACCGGCTCCTAAAATTACTATGTTCAATATTTCTACCTTGTAAAATTATACTCCCAGTAATTTTAATAAGTAACTAGGTAAAAACTTTTTCGTTCAAAAAAATTTTCTTTGAACCGTTGTAAAAAGTTTCAAAGGCCTGTCTCTTTTTCCCGGGTCTTGAAAGTTCAATTATCTTAACGCAAAGATCTTTAGCGCCTATAAGAAGTTCTTCATTAGAAATATGAATAATTTCACCTGGAGCTAAAGAGGATCTCTGATCTAACTTAGCCAAATAAAAATTTATTCTTTCATTTTTAAGGAAACTAAATGCAGCTGGTGAAGGACTAAGGCCATTTATAAGATTTACAATTTTTATCGCAGATTCATCCCAATTTATTTTTGCTTCCTCTTTCATTATCTTGGGCGCATAAGTTGCATTACTTGAATTTTGTGGAGTTAGTTTAAAATTATTTTTATCAATTAAATCAATAATTTGTAAAATTTTAGAAGAACTAACTTCAGACATTTTTGTAGTTAACGTCTCAGAAGTTTCATTTTCTTTTATCTCTATTTTTTCTTGCGAATAAACAGGACCATTGTCCAATCCTTTTTCCATTTTCATAAAAGAAATACCTGTTTCCGTATCCCCGTTCATAATTGCTCTTTGAATTGGCGCGGCCCCTCTTAGCTTTGGAAGCAAGGAAGTGTGAACGTTCAATGCTCCCTTCTCAAAAATTTCTAAAATTTCTTCCGGGATAATATGTCCGTATGCGAACACTACTAAAAGATCTGCATTTATGTTTTTAAGATACGTCACTAACTCCTTTTCTTTTAAATTTTTGGGCTGCTTCAACATTATTTCATTTTCTTCAGCATAAATTTTAACTGGGCTTTTCGAGATTACTTTTCCTCGGCCAGAGGGTTTGTCTTCGTTGGTAAGCACTAAACTAATTTCATGATTTGAACCATGAATTGTTTTCAAAGTTTCCAATCCAATTTTTGGTGTACCAGCGAAAATAATTTTCATTTTTATTTTTTTTGTTTTAAAAGTTTTGATCGAATGCGTTGTCTTTTCACAGATGAAATGTAGTCGACCATTAACTTTCCATCCAGGTGATCTGTTTCATGCTGGACAACAACACCAAGGAGCCCTTCAGGAATTATTTTTTTTTCTTTGCCGTCGAGATCTTGAAATCTTATTTCTACTTTTAACGGACGCACAACCTCTTCATAGAATCCTGGAATTGATAAACAGCCTTCGTCGTAACCACCCTTTTCGTCTTGATTTAAAATCTTTACTTTTGGGTTCACAAAAATATGAGGCTCGTTCTGCTCATCCGAAACATCTGCGACGATAATTCTTTGGTGCACGCCAATTTGTGTTGCTGCCAAACCAATGCCCTTAAATTCATACATTGTTTCTAACAGATCATCGGCTAAAGTAGATAAAGCAGAATCAAACTTTATAACTTCCTTGGCAATCTTTCTTAGCTCTGGATTTGGGAAAGTTAAAATACTTCTTATCGTCATTTCAGTTTTAATTTAGAATAAATATTATAAGTAATATTTTTTAGGTAGGGTTTATTTTGAAAGTATCAATAGTAATCGGTTCAAAAACCGACATGGAGTTAGCAGAGGCAGCAGGAGAAGTCTTAAAACAATTGGATGTGGATTACAGCATTAATGTTTTAAGCGCACACCGAATGCCTGAATATTTGCAAGAACATATCAAAGCAACTATTGCAGATGGAACAAAAGTTTTTATCGGCATTGCCGGGATGGCCGCACACTTGGCAGGAAACATTGCTGCGCATACTTCTTTACCAGTGATTGGCGTTCCTGGCGATGGCGGACCTTTAAATGGTTTTGATGCATTGCTTTCAACGGTTCAAATGCCCAAAGGCGTTCCTGTTGCGACAGTAGCAATTGGAAAGGCAGGTGCTATAAATGCCGGACATTTAGCCGCCCAAATTCTTTCTGTAGCCGATGAAGGGCTTCAAAATTCAATAAGTGAAGCAAGAATAGCTAATAAAGAGCAACTTAAGAAGGAGAACGACGAACTTCAAGGAAGTTAAGCTTAAATTAGCTAAATTTTAGAGAAGTTAATGAGATCTTTAAAGAGCGTTTTTTCCAACGATGAAGTGTTTGCCCATCCTACCGAAGGCATTTGGGGTTTAGGCTGCAATCCATTTTCATCAAAAGCTGTTGAAAATCTTTTCAAATTAAAGAAAAGGCCATTAAATAAAGCAGTTATTGTCCTAGCAGGAAATAAAAATCACTTACAACCCTTTATAGAAAATTTAACTCAATCAGAAAAAAAAGATTTGTACGAAAAATGGCCAGGTCCACATACTTGGTTAATCCCTGCTCTAGATTCAATACCAAAATGGTTAAAGGGAGATACCGGTTTGGTTGCTTTAAGGTTATCTTCACATCCTGATGTTATAAAAATTACTAATGAATTAAATAGTCCAATTTGCTCAACTTCTGCTAATTTAAGTGGTGAGGAGACAGCTAAAAATAAAGCTGAAATAAAAAAGATTTTTGGTCCAGATCTTTACATTGCCGATGGTAAGCTAGGCAAACTAAATAAGCCAACTTCAGTCCAAGAGTTAATTACTGGTAAATGGATTAGAAAATGAAGTTAGGTGTAATAGGATCTCCGATAGAGCACAGTAAGTCACCAGAAATCCATACAAACTTTGCCAATCAATTTGATTTAGATTTAGTTTTTGATAAATTTTTGGTGGATAAAGATGAGTGTTTAGAATGGGTCAAAAGTTTTTTTGAAAGTGGAGGGCTAGGTCTTAGCGTCACACTTCCTTTAAAAGAAATGGTTTTAGAAATAGCTGACGATATTTCTTTGAGAGCTAAACAAGCAGCAGCTGCAAATATGCTTTTCTTAAAAGACGGTAAAATTTTTGCAGATTGCACAGATGGACTTGGATTGGTAACCGACTTAAAAACCAAAGAAATAGATATTGCGGAGAAAAAAATTTTGATTCTAGGCGCTGGAGGCGCGGCAAAAGGTATCGTTCCCTCATTATTAAACGAAAATCCTAAGCAGGTAATTGTAGCGAATAGAACGCCAGAAAAAGCCATTCAGTTAGTGGCTCAAATTCAAGAATTGGGCGGATCTCAGATGAAAAGTTCTATTCTTATGCCTTCGAGTTTAACTCTGGATAATTTAGAAAATACTTCTTTTGACCTAGTCATAAATGCAACTTCTGCTTCAACTTCACCAGACCAGAATTTAGAAGTAGATTCATCCATTTTTAAGGGTGCAGCTGCAGCCCTTGATTTATACTACTCTCAGATCGATACCCCCTTCATGCAAATGGCAAAAGAGCAATCTGTAGCAAAGGTTTACGATGGATGGGGCATGCTAGTGGAACAAGCAGCTGAGTCTTTTTCACAGTGGACAGGCTTTAAACCAGACACTAAAGGCTTACTTGAGTCACGTGGAGCCTAAGGCTCGAATAAGCTAAAATACAGGCAAAAATTCAATCTATACGTTTCGAGTGATGATTATTTTTAGAACATTTCTGTTTGCTTTGCCACTTTTATCTTTACCAGCCTTAGCTGGTTGGGATGACGTGAATATGTCTCCTGGAGCTACGGCTTTGGGACAAGAAATCTTTGGTCTCCACATGACCATTTTCTGGATTTGTTTCGCTATCGGTGTTGCCGTGTTGGGAGCGATGGCTTTTATTTTATTCAAGTATAGAAAAAAAGAGGGCGTTGAAGCTGCAAAATTTGACGACAGTACTTTTTTAGAATTCACTTGGACCATTTTGTTTGCCTTGATTTTAATTGGTATGTCCATTCCGGCGACTATTACAATGATCAGAGCTTACGATGACACTGAAGGGGATATCAATATTTTGATCACAGGTCACCAGTGGAAATGGCAATACGAATACATTGAAGACGAGGTAAGCTTTTTTAGTAACTTATCCACCTCATTAGATGAAAGAAACAATCTTGCGCCCAAAGGAGAAAACTATCTTTTAGAAGTGGATGAACATTTAGTGATTCCAACTGGAGCAAGAATAAGATTTTTGATAACCGCAAATGATGTGATCCACTCTTGGTGGGTGCCAGACTTTGCGATCAAACAAGATGCAATTCCAGGATTTGTAAACACTGGATGGACCCAGGTTAATGAGCCTGGAATTTTCAGAGGACAATGTACCGAGCTTTGTGGTCAATACCACGGATACATGCCAATCGTTGTGGAGGCAGTCTCACCCGATCAGTACAAAAAATTCATTATGCAGAAGAAAGAAGCCAAGCTTCAACAAGCCGCGTTGACTGAAAAACTTTGGACCGCTGAAGAGCTAATGGCAATGGGAGAGGGAATTTATCAAAAGAATTGCGTTGCTTGTCATCAAGTTAATGGGGAAGGGTTAGCGCCCGTGTTTCCTGCTTTGGCTGGAAGTGACATTGTCATGAATGACAAAGCAAGACAAATAGAAATTTTAATGGAAGGAGTTCAAGGCGCTGCTATGCAGTCATACGCTGAGCAGTTAACCGAAGTAGAAATTGCTGCGGTCATTACTTACACCAGAAAATCCTGGAACAACGATCCTACAGGTAATGCTGAAATCGTAGCTCCTAAAGAAATACTAGATTACAAAACTAATAAATTATAGAGGAAATAAAATGAGTGCAGTCATAGAGTCACATCACGACGACCATCACCACGGACCAGCAAAAGGGTTCTCTCGATGGTTATACACTACAAACCATAAGGATATCGGTTCGCTGTATCTTTGGTTTAGTTTCATTATGCTTTTCGTTGGTGGAGCCATGGCAATGGTCATCAGAGCTGAGCTTTTTGAGCCTGGCAGTCAGATCGTGTCGCCAGAATTCTACAACCAGATGGTTACGAATCACGGACTTATTATGGTCTTCGGAGTGATTATGCCGGCTTTTGTTGGTTTGGCAAATTGGATGATTCCTATGCAAATTGGTGCTCCAGACATGGCACTTCCTAGACTTAATAATTTAAGCTTTTGGATTTTACCAGCTGCTTTTGGGGTCTTACTCTCAACTTTTTTAATGGAAGGCGGTGCACCTAATTTTGGTTGGACTTTTTATGCGCCTTTATCAACTGAATATGCGCCACCAACTGTAACTTTCTTTATTTTTTCGGTTCATATCATGGGAGCTTCTTCCATTATGGGATCGATAAACATCATTACTACTATTCTTAACATGAGAGCTCCTGGCATGACGTTGATGAAAATGCCACTTTTTGTTTGGTCTTGGTTAATTACTGCCTACTTGTTGATTGCAGTTATGCCAGTTTTAGCTGGAGCGGTGACAATGATGTTAATGGACATACATTTTGGTACAAGTTTTTTTAGTGCTGCCGGCGGAGGAGACCCAGTCTTATTCCAGCACGTCTTTTGGTTTTTTGGACACCCTGAGGTTTACATAATGATTTTGCCTGCCTTCGGTATTGTCTCTCACATCATTGAAACCTTTTCAAGAAAACCAATTTTTGGTTATTCGTCAATGGTTTATGCAATTGCTTCAATCGCACTTTTATCATTCGTTGTATGGGCACACCACATGTTCACCGTGGGAATGCCTATAGCTGGAGAACTTTTCTTTATGTATTCGACCATGTTGATTGCAATTCCAACAGGAGTGAAAGTTTTCAATTGGCTCTCAACCATGTTTAGAGGATCTTTAACCTTTGAAACACCAATGTTGTTTGCGATTGCTTTCGTAGCTTTGTTCACAATCGGAGGCTTATCAGGATTAATGCTTGCCATCGCTCCAGCCGATTTCCAATATCACGATACTTATTTTGTCGTCGCACACTTTCATTACGTTCTTGTACCTGGAGCTCTTTTCTCCATAGTAGCAGCGGTTTATTATTGGCTGCCAAAATGGACTGGCTATATGTACGACGAAGTATTAGGAAAGACTCACTTTTGGCTGTCGTTTATTTCTGTGAATTTAACTTTCTTTCCAATGCATTTCGTTGGACTCGCAGGAATGCCAAGAAGAATTCCAGATTACGCCATGCAATTTGCTGATTACAACATGATTGTGAGCGTTGGAGCTTTTCTTTTCGGACTCTCGCAATTACTGTTCTTATTCAACGTTTTGAAATGTGTTTATTACGGCAAGTCAGCGACTGCTGAAGTTTGGGAAGGCGCTAAAGGCAAAGGCTTAGAGTGGACCGTTGATTCCCCCGCGCCGTACCACACGTTTGAAACGTCGCCTGATCTAACTAAGCCACAAACCAATTTATAACTATGAGCCAAACCAAGAATGTATTTCGCTTGCTGCTAATTACATTTGGAATGTTTGGCTTTGGTTTTGCGCTAGTTCCGCTTTACGACATTTTCTGTGACATTACTGGGTTAAATGGAAAAGTCACAGGTCCAACCTATACATCCTATAATGAAGAGTTGGACACAAGAAGCATGAAGGTTACTTTCGTAACTCTTAATAACAAAAATATGCCTTGGAGTTTTAAATCAGATTCCCCACAGATGACAATAGAAACGGGTAAAGATTACTTAATGAATTTTACTTTCACAAATACAACTGCTGAACCAATGGTCGCTCAAGCAATTCCAAGTGTGTCGCCTGGAAGGGGGGCTAAATATTTTCATAAGACAGAGTGTTTTTGTTTCGAGCAACAGTATTTGGCTGCGGGCGAATCGATTACAATTCCAGTGAAGTTTATAATTGATCCAGAAATTCCAAGAGATATTTCCACGTTGGCTTTGGGGTATACTCTATTCGACGTTACCGAACAATTCGCTTACAAATAATGAGTTCTGAATCTTCTTATTACGTTCCGGCCAGTAGCAAGCTGCCAATATTTATGGCTTTATCGCTTTTACTTTTTGTTTATGGCGCTGGCTACACCATTAATGATCTCGGCAAAGAAGATTCTTATTCGCATTGGATTTTAATTTCAAGTTTTCTGCTGATGTGGGGAACTATGTTTTTTTGGTTTTCTGAAGTAATAAAAGAAAACGATGCTGGGATGTATAGCGACCAACTCAACACATCTTTTGTGCATGGTATGTCTTGGTTTATCTTTTCTGAGGTTATGTTTTTCTTTGCTTTTTTCTTAGCCCTCGGTTATGTAAGAATTTTTGCCGTGCCATGGTTGGGCGGTGAAGGTGAGAAAGGAATCACCAATATATTATGGCCTGGCTTTGAAGCCTCTTGGCCATTAATGGAGACACCTGATAATGAACGATTCCCCGGAGCTCATCACAACATGTCGATTCCTCCAATAACACAGATTCATACCTGGCTTCCTTTCTGGAACACGCTTTGCTTGGTCACCTCAAGTGGCACGATTGCTCTAGCCGAAGCTGCCTTAAAAAAAGGTAACCGTAAATCTTTCAAAGCTTGGATGGTCGCAACCATATCTTTGGGTTACATTTTTGTGGTCCTTCAAAGCGTTGAATATTACGAAGCTTATGCTCACATGGGTCTAACTTTAGGGGCTGGAATTTATGGAACTACTTTCTTCCTAATGACAGGATTTCACGGATTTCATGTTTGTTTGGGAGCGATTATTTTGACAATAATGACTATTAGAGGATTCCAAGGAGCTTTTAGCGAACACGATCATTTTGGATTGGCTGCAGGATCTTGGTACTGGCACTTCGTAGATGTGGTTTGGATTCTGTTGGTTTTAGTTGTTTATATTTTTTAACCCCAAGGAGCACCAACTTCTAAATTCCCGGTAGATATTCCGACGGCAATCGTGGCCAATAAAAGAAGTGCAATGGTTACTCTAACTCTTAAAGTGTAAAAAGCTCTTGATGTTGAACCTTTATCTTTTACTAAAAAAAACGCACTTGAAAAGAGACTTATCAACATAGCGGCAGCAAGGACAGCGATTATTATTTTGAATATCATGTTAGGTAGTATAGTTTAAAAATGAAGAAAGTAAGATGGGCTGCTTTAATAACTTTCTTTGCTTTGTTTGTGCTTACATTATCGCTTGGGGCATGGCAAATAAATAGGGGATATGAAAAAAAGGAATTAGAAAATACTTATTCCATGCAGCAATCCTACCCGATAGAGGAAATAACTTATAATCTCGATTCTGAAAATTATTTGTATAGAAATGTTTCTATAAAAGGGATCTTTTTGAAAGAGCTTTTTTACTTAGATAACAAAATACATGATGGAAAACCCGGAGTAAGTGTTTTAAGCCCTTTTCGATTGGAAAACGGTAAAACAATAATGATCTCTAGAGGCTGGGTAGAAATGAACGATAGACAAAATTTTGAAAAAATAAATACACCGCCTGAATCTTTGAGTTTGGTTGGAACATTAAGACCAGTTTCGAAAGGCCTGACGCTCAGTAACGAAACCTCTCAAAAACTTGGAGAAAATTTTTATCTACTTCAAACCCTTGCTCTGCCTGAAATAGAAAAATTAATTAATCAAGATCTTAATTCTAATGTTCTGGAACTTTCGGAATTATCTCCGGCAAGCTTCACTTCTATTTGGCAGCCCATCAATCTCTCTTCTTATAGACACTTTGGGTATGCATTTCAATGGTTTGGGCTAGCAATAGTAATTTTAGTTGGAGTTTCACTTTACGTTTTGAGAGGCAGAAACAAATGAGTCAAAATCGAGGTTTCTACATTGCTTTAACCATCTTCTTAATACCTATCTTAGTAATTACTCTAAGTACCGCCTGGTATTACTTAGGCTTTGGACCTAAGACAAAAGTAAATTATGGCGATCTTTTAGAGCCAACCTTATATCTAGGTGAATTGGACCTTGAGTTGGACTACCAATACCTTGACATCGACAGTATGGAAAGAAAATGGATGCTTATTACTTTCATCAAAGATAAATGCGACGAAGCTTGTTTGGAAACGATTTACATTGCTAGACAAGTGAATGTGTTGTTAGCTCGTGAGCAAGGTAGATTCAAAAGATATGTTGCTTCACCAGAAAATGAACTTAATCTGCTTAAATCTAGCTTGTCCTCGAACTATGAGAATTTGAATTTTATAACCATTAACAATTTAAATTTATTGGAAGAAAAGTTTGGAGAATCAAAAATTAATTTGTTCGAAGCGCCTAATCTTTTTGTCGCCGATCCACTTGGAAATGTCATTCTTCATTATTCTGGAGATATCGATGGAAAAAAACTTTTAGCGGATTTAAAAAAATTATTGAAGGCATCAAAAATTGGTTAATTTAAAAAGAATAAAAGTAATCGCTTTTCTTGGAGTATTTTTAGCTTTTGGGGTGGTAAGTCTTGGTGCTTGGACCAGGTTAGTGGACGCTGGTCTGGGTTGCCCCGATTGGCCTGGCTGTTATGGTTTTGTTATTTTTCCAATGTCAGAAGCCGAGATTGCTCAAGCCAACGAGCTTTATCCAGAACGCCAATTTGAACTTGAAAAGGCAGTTCCCGAAGTTGTGCATCGATACTTTGCAGGATTTTTAGGATTACTGATTATTGGCTTGTTTGGTTTATCTCTTTATTTGAAACCTTTTAATTCTTTGGTAACTAAGTTGACCGGATCTCTAGTTCTGCTCGTCCTGGCACAATCAACTTTTGGATACTTGACCGTTAGTCTTAAGCTTTGGCCGCAAGTTGTGACTATGCACCTCTTGGGTGGCTTCGCCACTACAACCTTATTGTTTTTAACCTATATGAAATTAAAAGATCTAGATTCAGGGTCGAGTAATTCTTTAATGATCAGTAAAAGGTCTTCAAATCTTTTAAATTTTGCTTTTCCTGTTTTGATAGCCCAAATAATCCTAGGAGTCTGGTTGAGTTCGAATTACGCAGCTTTTGCTTGTCCTGATTTCCCTTTATGTCAGGGGCAAATCTTGCCCGATACCAACTTCCAAATGGGCTTTAATTTTATGCAAAGCATTGGTCCAGATTACTTGGGTGGAAAATTGGATCACCAATCTCGAACTGCTATACATTTGGTGCATCGATTGGGCGCGTTACTCATAACCTTTTATTTCATTGCTTTGATTGCGTCTTTTTACAGCGATAAACTGAAGAAATATTCTGGAATTTTGAGTTTTTTCTTATTCCTACAACTTCTACTTGGAGTGTCTAATATAATTTATCGACTTCCTTTATACGTTGCGATAGCTCATAATTTAGGAGCTTTGTTTTTATTATTAGCAATTTCATACTTTAGACTCAAAACTAGTGTCAACCGATAGCCTTAATTATCCAAAATCAAACATCAATGCTTATTTAGAATTGACTAAACCAAGCATTATTTACCTTTTGGTGCTCACTGCTGCTACTTCAATGTTTTTGGCTGGTTCTTTTTCTACTAATTTGAGCCAAGCACTCACTGGGATTTTAGGAATTGGCATGATAGCTGCCTCTAGTGCGGCAATTAACCAAATTTTAGACGTATCGATAGATAGCAAAATGAAAAGAACCGGCAACAGGCCTTTAGTTCGAAATTTGATATCGGTTAAAAATGCTGCAGTCTTTGCTTTTATGTTGTTTGCTGCGGGCTCTTTCACTTTGTTGTTCTTCAACAATGTTCTTGCCTGGTCATTGACAACTTTAACTTGGATTTTTTACGCTTTTTTTTACACAAAGATTTTAAAATTTACTGGCACCCAAAATATTGTCATCGGTGGTTTGGCAGGAGCGATGCCGCCCTTGCTTGGCTGGGTAGCGGTCATGGGGTCTATTGATATTCTTCCACTTCTTTTAGTAATGATAATTTTTGTTTGGACACCACCACATTTTTGGGCTTTGGCCATTGATAGAAAGTCAGATTATGAGGAAGCTGGAATACCAATGATGCCGGTCGTCAGAGGAATCGAATACACTAAAATTCAAATCGTACTTTACTCGTTTTTGCTGCTAGCGGTCTCTTGGCTTCCGTTCGCGACGGGATATTTAGGAACCTTTTATTTAATTGTTTCATCGTCTTTAGGCGCAGTTTTCATCTACTTCGCATTTGCTTTAAATTTTGACAAAGAAAATAAAAAAGCCATTCCATTTTTCTTTTATTCAATTTTGTATTTAACGGTATTGTTTATTTCGATGCCTTTGGATAGGATTCTTTTTTAATAATGAGTCAGTCGAATAATATTAAATACACAGTCATTTCCTGTTTAGCCATTATCTCAATGGTAATTGGCTTGTTTGTTTATGACACAGTCACTGAAAAAGAATTGACCGCAGATCAGTATAAGTTATTAAAATTTTATAAGTTAAATACGGAAAGACAGTTGAGCGATTTTGCGTTGGCTACTGGACCTAACGAATTCACCAATAAAAATCTAGAAGGGAAGTGGAGCTTAATTTTTATGGGTTTTGCTTCTTGCCCCGACATGTGCCCCATGACAATGAAACAAATGGCTAAAGCTTCGGAGTTTCTAGAATTAGAAATGCCTGACGCAAAAGAAAAAATTTCTTTCACAATTGTTTCAGTTGATCCTGATCGAGACACTCCAGAAGCTATATTGGAATATGCTCAAGCTTTTGATCCAAACTTTATTGGTGTTTCAGGCGCGATTGATCAAATATACACACTGGCTACTAATTTAACTCTACCATTCGTACCGGTGCTTAATTCGGAATCAATCGACTACGACATGGATCACAGCATGAATCTTGCATTAATCAGTCCTGAAGGTAAGTATTTTGGGTTTTTCAAAAGCCCACACAATCCAGAAAATATAGCCAAAGCTTTAAAAAGTCTCATAACGTTCGCCAAATAGTCACCTAATTTTTGTTGAAATTCTGCTCTTAGAAGATATATTAACTCTAATAGTTGAGATTAATTCTCAACATAATTTTTATTCATATATTAGGAGAGATGTTATGAATTTAGAAAATATCGTTATGGCTTTCCAAGCTGGCAGAATGGTAGATGGATTGGCATTTATTGGGTCAATCCTCGCTATTTGGTTAGCTTTGAGAATAGCTAATATGACTGGAGAAAATCCAGATTCAAATATAGTTGCTAAAATTGTTTCAACAGGTTTTGGGGCTTGTGTAGTATTAGGAAGTTGGCAAGCATATACATTTGCGCAAAATACTTTTATTAACGCTGCTGCAAGAATAGAGATGTTCGGTGTGGATAACACTCCTGCTCCAGAAAGAACTCAAGGTTTTCTTGATTTCGTCGGAACAACTGAAGTCGCTGCAACGCCTACACCTTTGGGAATAGCTTTTTTAGCTATTGTATCGTTAATGATTGTCACCTTAATCTGGGTGCCAAGAAATAACTAGGAGCGAAAGATGGAAACTTCACAAATAGCTTTATTAAACGAGACCTACATTGCAGTCTTGCAAATGAATGGACTCTTTTTTATTGGAAATATTATTTTGCTTTGGATGATGTTTAGGGGAGTTACAAACGCAAACCTTTATGGAGCGAATACTTTTGGAAAAGTTTTGCACTCTATAATTTCTTTGTGCGTTGTAGCTTTTAATGCAAATACTTATGGAATGATCACTTCAACTGTTAATAACTGGGCTTATGCTGCTTCTGAAACTGGAGAAGAGCTTACCGGTGGAATGCAACAGTTTGTTGATGGAATGGGAGCAACTGGTTACATAGGTGCTTCTTTAATTCCTTCCGATCCGTTGGGAATTATATTTTACGTTGCAATTCTTGTAGGTTTATTAGGCGGTATGTGGATGGCGCCAGGACCTAAGGAAGAAACAGCTTAAAAAAAGTAAACTAAAAAAAAGGAGGCTTAAGCCTCCTTTTTTTTATTAAACTCTCTCACTCTTCTTTTTCAATTCTCACTAGTTTCAAATTTCTATAACTACTTTTCCTGTAGCGGTTCTATTTTCAAGCGACTCGATGGCTTCGACAGCCTCGTCTAAAGAATAACTTTTGGTGATTTCAGGTTTTATCTTGCCTTCTGCATGTAAGGCAAAAAGCTCTTCAAAATTCTTAGTATTTTCTTCAGGCTCTCTGCCGGTAAAGCTTCCCCAAAAAACACCAACGATAGAACACCCTTTAAGAAGTGCAAGATTTGTCGGAACTTTCGGAATTCCGGCTGGAAAACCAATCACTAAAACTCTTCCTCCCCAATTTACACATCGCATGCATTGTAAAAAGATATCTCCTCCTACAGCATCGTAAATAACGTCTGCTCCCAGTCCCTCAGTAAGAGCTTTTACTTTTTCTTTTAATTCACCATCGCCGTAGTTCACAACTTCATCAGCTCCTAATCTTTTTGCAATGTCTAATTTTTCTTGATTGCTTGCAGCAGCTATAACTCTTGCGCCCATTGCCTTGCCAATTTCTATTGCCGTTGTTCCAACTCCTCCTCCAGCGCCAGTTACTAAGAGTGTCTCACCTTCTTTTAATTGACCTCTTTGTTTTAATGCATAGTAAGTTGTTCCATAATTAAGTGGGAAAGCTGCTCCATCTTTAAAATCCATGGTTTCAGGCAATTTCATTAAAGTTCCAGCGAAAGCAGAAACTTTTTCCGCTATTCCACCATTTCCTATCATTGCAATGACTCTGTCACCAACTTTCCAATCGGCTACTCCATCACCAACGTCTGAAATCATTCCAGCAACTTCTCCTCCTGGAGAAAAAGGAAAAGGGGGTTGAAATTGATATTTACCTTGAATAATCAAAACATCAGGAAAGCTCACTCCGGCTGCTTTTACATCAATGATAACCATTCCAGGCTCTGCTCTTGGATCTTCTATTTCTTCAACTTTATGAGAGTTAACGGGTCCAAACTCTCTACACACAAATGCTTTCATAACTCTCCTTGATTAATTTAATGCATTTAAATAGTTTTTTAAAAAATCTGCAAATGGAATTTCTTCTTCTTGCTCTATTTGATTAAATTTTTCTATAGAGCTTTTTGCTTCTTCATCTAGATAAGCAAGCTCATTATGAAGTTTTGAAAAATAGTTTTTATGCTGTTCAAAAAGCTCCATATTAAATTCAGTCCACGTGCTGTTATTTTCTTTGATAGATTTTAAAATCTTTCCTGAGGGAGTGAGGCTAGAATCTTTCAATTTAGCCTTTTGAAGGTCGAGAGTATTTTGCAACTTTAATTTCAACTCACTGGGATCTTCAGAAAGAGCGTCTATAAATTTTTCCATTTTAATAAAAACATTCTCTGCTGCTAAGCCAATAGGAATTGCCTTTCCATTTTGAATAATTTTTAAATCTGGATTTCTTCCGTCTTTGACTACATTTTGCCAATTGGTTTGAATCTCGATGACTTCGTCTTTTTCAGTAACTTTATTTTCGTCGATAAAACAAATCATTAGATACATTTCTAAGAAATGGCTCGTCTCATGAGAAAGACTTAAAGGTTCAAAAGGGTCATTGTCCATACACCTCACTTCGACGTATTCAATGCCTTTTTCTTTTAATACATTAATTGGTCTTTCTCCAGAGCCAATCACACGTTTTGGTCTGATGGAGCTGTAGTACTCGTTTTCAATTTGAATGATGGAGTCATTGATTTGAATAAAATCGCCATCTTTTTTAGTTCCTATTTCTGCATACCTTGGAAATTTTTTAGTAAGCGCAAACATTAAATTTTCTACATACTCGTCTAAATTATTGTAGGCAATGTAAAGATTGTCTTGAGCATTAGACATATATCCAAGTTCACTCATTCTAAGACAGGTTGCAAATTCTAAAAAACAATCTTCATCGTTTAGATCTTTTAGAAAATTCTCTCTTCCAGAGATAAACGATTTGGGAACAATTGGACTGGCACCAAAGAGGTATAACAACAGCCAAGCATTTCTTCTAAAATTTCTTACCAAACTCAAATAGGATTCATTTTTGAATTCTTGAAGTGATAAATTTTCTGGCTTTAACTTCGAAAAAAAATCATCATTCAAAGAGAAGTTGTAATGAATTCCAGACACGCATTGCATCATGCTTCCATATCTTTCACTGAGACCTTTTCTGTACAGGTTTTTTAATCTTCCGGAATTATTAGATCCGTACTCGGCGATCCTGATGTTTTTTTCATCACTGATTGTACAGGGTACGCTACTTGGCCAAATAGTGTCTTCACAATTCAAATAAACAAAATTAAGTATTTCTTCCAACTGTTTGAGTGAAGAATTTATTGTACTTTTTTTGTTAGTAATTAATTCAAGTAGCGCTTCAGAAAAATCAGTGGTAATGAATTGATTGGTTAGAGTTGATCCCAAAGAAGCAGGATGATCAGTAGTGGAAATTGTTTTATTTGAAACTCTAAGCGATTCTTTTTCAATACCTCTAAATGAATGCTTTGAAAAATCTTCAAGGTTTAAGTCTTTTAATAAGTCTAATGTCTCGTCAAAAGATTCAGACATAATTTAGGAGTTTATAAAATTGGACCAGAATTTCTTATCTCTTCTGAAACTTCAAATTTTGAAATGTTTTCGTTGAACTTAGTTGCCAACTCCTCAGCAGCTTGATTGTACTGATCTGAATTTGACCATGTTTTTTGTGGATTTAATAGATTGGTTTCAACTCCGGGTAATTCAGTAGGAATCTCGACATTCATGATGTCGAGTTTATCTCTTGAGCTGTTTTCAATATCACCAGATTGAATAGCTTTTATAATGCTTCGAGTGGTAGGAATTTTAAATCTGGAGCCAGTTCCGTATGAACCACCAGTCCAACCAGAGTTCACAATGTAAACTTTGCTTCCAAAACCTTCAATTCTTTTCATTAGGAGGTCTGCATAGACCTGAGCTTTTCTTGGAAAGAAAGGAGCGCCGTAGCAATTTGAAAAAGTTGAATCAATCGCTGAAGTAGAGCCTAATTCAGTAGAGCCGACTTTTGCGGTGTAGCCACTTAGGAAATGATATGCGGCTTGTTCTTTCGAGAGAATTGAAACTGGCGGCATTACTCCAGTCAAATCACAAGTTAGGAAAATAATTGCATTCGGCTCTCCGCCATAATTCTTTTCTAGATGCTGGTCTACATGACTTAAAGGATAGACACATCTTCCGTTTTCGGTGAGAGACGTATCTGTGTAATCTACTTGAAGTGAAGTGGGGTTAAAAACAACATTTTCGATAATAGAACCGTGCTTAATAGCGTTCCAAATAACGGGTTCATTCTTTTCTGAAAGATCAATCGTTTTCGCATAACAACCGCCCTCAATATTGAAAACAATGCCATCTCCCCAACCATGCTCATCGTCTCCTATTAACCATCGATCTGGATCTGCAGAGAGAGTTGTTTTCCCTGTCCCGGACAAACCAAAGAATAAAGAAACATCACCATCCTTACCGGCATTAGCAGCACAGTGCATCGATAAAACGTCTTCTTCAGGCATTATAAAATTCATTATTCCAAACATAGATTTTTTCATTTCCCCAGCGTAGGCAATACCTAAAATTAATATTTGATGAGTGGTGAAATTTACCATCACCGTTCCATCGGAATTTGTGCCGTGTCTTTTGGGGTCGCATGTAAATCCTGGAGCACATCTTAATTGCCAAGGAGTTTTATTCTTAGGATTGAAAGATGGTGGTCTAATGAAAAGACTTTGACAAAACATGTTGTGCCAAGCCAATTCATTTTCGACTCTCACCGGTTGATAATGTTCTTCACTAGCTCCAACATGCAGGTCTGCTGTATAAACTGTTTTGTTTTTTAAATATTCTTCAGACTCGTCCCAAAGTTTTTCAAAAGTTTCCCTTTCGGTAGGCTGGTTGTTTTCCCCCCAATCGACTACGTGTTGCGTTTTTTCATCATTTACCAGAAACCTGTCAGCGGGACTTCTACCTGTTCTCTTGCCAGTAGTAACAACTAAAGCACCGTTATCAACAATGGTGCCTTCGCCGTTTTTAATAGCGATGTCTAGCAGAGAGTCTAGAGGTAAATTATGATTCATATTTCTCCCTTAAATCAAAATCGGGCCGATCTCAAAGGTCATTTATTATGCCAAATTTAGATGTCATATCATACTCATAAATTGTAATATTTAAATCTCGGGAGTAATTTATGAATGAAGATATAACTTTTAAAAAAGGAGAGTTTGGTTACGTAGAATATAAGTCATCGAACCCTTTTGAATTTCACCAAATCATAAACGATTTTGACAAGGCGCCCATTCAAGATCTTCAAGGGTGGTTATTATTTCCGGAAAAGTTTAGCGGCAAATTGTCTTGTATGGTATGTGTCCACCACAGTGGCGGCTGGGGCGGCGCTCAACATGAGTTTATGGTGCAATTATTGGAAGCTGGATATGCCGTTTTTAAAGTCGATAGTTTTGACGCTAGAGGAGTAACAAATACCGCTGAAGATCAAATTTCCGTTACCTACGCGATGTTGATGGCTGATGCTTACGAGGCTTTGAAATTTTTATCAAAACATCCGGACATTGATAATAAGAAAATTGGTATTACTGGTTGGAGTCTGGGTGGCACTTCTTCGCTTTATGCAGCTTGGCTGCCGCTTGCAGAGAAATTAGCTCCCAACGGCGAAAGATTTGCTTCGCATCTGAGTTATTACCCACTAGCAATGTATTGGCCCGAGGATATGCGTTGGTCAAAAGCACCCATGCTAAATCTTTTAGGCGGCAAGGATGATTACACTCCGTTTTCACTGACCCAAAGATTAACTAAAGGAATATCTGACAGTGGAGGAAATTGTGAAGACATTCTTTACGAAGAAGGTTTGCATGGATTTGACGCAGTCCAACCAAAGACTTATTGGCCGGATTCTATAGCTCCCAATACAGAAAAATTTGCCAGAATAGATCTCAAGGGAGATATTTCTTTTGAAACGGATGATGGAGAAATATTGGCCGGAAATACGGTAGAAGATCGAATTAAACTTTTTGAAAAAGTCGCTAAGTTGGGTACCTGGACTGGAGGTAATTGGGAAATACGTAGAAGAGCAAAAAAAGATGCTTTTAAATTTATTTCAAAGATATTCGATTAAAAAATGAATTCTCTTCGGGTATATCGCCAATAAGCAATAGCAAAGACGATAAATTCATTTATAAAAATTGCCGCTGAAGTTCCATCAAAACTGGCATCTAATCCAAAACTTAAAAGTCTGCCAATTAAAAAACTACCCATTAGAACAGTAAAAGTTAAATAAACCTTTTTTTGAAGGGTTGGTCTCATTAGACTTATAAAAGACATAAGGCCAAGAATCGTAAAAAAAGCGTAAAGAGCCCGGGTTTCGTTGAGATAAAGATTTGATTCCGAATAAGCTGTTACCCCAAGCATTCCGGCGATAATATCAGGAAAAAAAAGACCCAATACCCCAAATCCAAACCATTCAAGGCCGAAAAGTGTGAGAAAAATTTTATCCAACATAAGTTCAGTAAAATTTTAATATATCATTAAATATATATTTGTTTGTAAACTATTAAAATCAAAATGCCAGAACTCAAGTTGTATCACGCTCATTGGTCATTATGTAGCCAAATGGTAAGAGTGGCCCTCTATGAAAAGGGTCTAAGTTTTAAAAGCGAACGCATAAAATTATGTGACCATAGCGATGAAGCCGGAAATCTGACCAATGACTTTTTAAAAAATGTGAACCCCACTGGAGTTGTTCCAGTTTTAAAGTGGGACGAAGAAATCATTCGAGACAGCGCATACATTATCGAAAGAATTGATGAATTAAATGGAACCAACGATATTAATCTTTGGCCAAAAGATCCGGAAAAAAGAAAGGAATTAAAAAACTGGGTGCAAGATACCACTGTCACTGAAGGTGTGGCGTTGGGGAAAAGTTTGGGAACTATAATTCCTTTATTTTCCTTTGGATTGATCGAGGATTTAATTAAAAATTTAAAATTTAGTTCGATATTAAGAATTTTAATTAAGCATCCCCGACGCGAGCGTAAGAGCGCATTTATAATGATGTATTTTTCTTCGCTTAAAAAAAGGATTGGGCCAATGGTTTATAAGGGATTCTCTAAAGAAATAGTGAATTTAGAAAAAAATCTCAGTCCAGATAGTTTTTTGTTAGGAGAGTTTAGTCACGCAGATATCAATTTAATGAGTTGTTTTCATAGATTAGAAGAAATGAAGTTAGGTCAAATTCTTCAGATGCCAGAATTACCGAAAGTTTCAGATTACTGGCAAAAACTAAAGTCCAGAGAAAGTTATCAAAAAGGAATTTTAGATTATCCGGATCATGAAGAAATGCTAAATAAAATTTTCCAGAATGGACCCAATCCGCATCTAGAGCCTTTGAAGGAAAAAATTAGATCATTAATAAATCTTTAAATTTTTCTTAGATTTCACTATTCTTGCGTCGACTAACTTGATCGCAATCTTTTTTGGAGAGATACTAAATATTCATTAAATTTTAACGGAGAGTAAAAATGAAAAATAAGTTATACATACTAACTTTGATCGCAACTCTAGCCATTTTTTCTGCATGCAGTTCTGAACCAGAAATGACCTACGCAGATCTTGGATCCGAAGAATATCCCCAGAAATTTTATATGGAATATGTTCCATGCACCTACGGCGAAAATTGGTCAGTAGAAAATTTTAACAGCGATATGCTTCCCGAGTGGCAAGACTTGTTGGTTGAAACTAATTCAACTTTAGTGGCGGCTTACGGAATTACCTTTGAAGGGGAAAAACCCGAAGATGCTCCTGGAGATGGTTTTTGGCAATTGGTTTGGAATTCAAAAGCCGATGCTGAAGCTGGTTGGGAAACCTGGGAAAGTTATGACAAAACAGCCGAGTGGGCAGATTCTAACGCAGACATCTTAGCTTGTGGTTCGAAAGCAGATACTTTCTCTTTTGATGCTTATGTCAGAAGAGATGGAAATTCTTTAGGAACTTTTGATCCTACTGCCTTTTCTTCAGACTACCAACAATGCCTTTACAATGAAGGCCAAGGTGCAGAAGAGCTAATTGCTGTGATTGATCAATTTGAAGAATGGATAGAAGCTAGCGATAGTTCTATTTATGCTCCATACGGTTACGTTGTATTAGCGCCGGATTACGAGGACGAGGAAGTCGACTTATTCTGGGGTAATTTTAATCAAAACGCTGAATTAAGAGAGGCTGGAAACTCTTATTTTGCTGAGACTGGATCCGATATACAAGAAGCTTTCAATGAAGTGTTATCTTGCGAAGAGCCAGTGGATTACAATTCTGGAATAATTCCTTTAACGTAAAAAAATTTAAAAGGCTGCTTCGGCAGCCTTTTTTAAAAGATTCCCAAAACTCTCTCGATTAACCAAAAACTGCCCATTCCTCCAATCGCATAAGAAGAAAGTTTAGTAACAGAAAAATTAAACTTTATTTTTTGGAGTAGCCAAATTGAAATTAAAAATAAAGGAATCATAATTAATTGGCCAATTTCGATTCCAACATTAAAAAATAATAAAGAGAGCAACAATTGCTCATTCGCGATTCCTATTTCACTTAGTGCGCCTGCAAATCCAAATCCATGCAGCAAGCCAAATCCAAAAGCCATGAGCCAAGGAGTGCTTTTATTATTTTTCTCATCCTTTATTTCCAAAGCTAGATAAATAATGGTTAGCGCAATTAATGCTTCAATTGTTGCCGACGGTAAACTCACTATTTCCAACACAGATAGCCCTAATGTAATGCTGTGGGCCAAGGTGAAAGCAGTGATCGTCTTTATTAAATTCTGCCAACCAAAAACAATAAACAACAAACCAAAAACAAATAACAAATGATCCGGCCCGCCAATTAAATGTTCCACGCCAAGCATAAAATATCCCGTTGGAAAGACTTGTAACTCTTGTGGGATAGTCAACTTTGAATCTTTAACACTTACGAGTCCTTCATATCTGTCGCCGTCTAAAAATTTTATCGTTACTAAAGCGTCGTTCAGAATCGAAAGACCTTTGATAAAAATATCTTTTCCCTTGATGGAATCGCTGCATTGCAGAGAGATTTTTTCAGACAAGTATTTGCTTTCCTGAAAAGTCTCAAGAGAGTTGGATTGACAGTCTTTAGGTAGAGTTAGATTGACTGGCCCTAGATTTCTGATTGGGTACATCCAAGTGACTTCATATTCAAAGTCCTCATCTTCTTCGATAATGAGATGCGCTGGACTAAATTCGTGTGAAAACACTGGAGAAACCAGCACAATACAGATCAAACCCAAGAGCACTTTATTCATTGTAAGTTTCTTGCAAACCGCGACTAATCACTACTTCATAATTTTCTTTTAGCTCTTGAATGTATTCTGATAGAGCTGAATCTTTTTTTTGTAAATTAAGATCGACTATTACTCTGGGTTTAATCTCTTCAAGTTTTGGCAGGCGCGCATCTCTAATACTGATTATTTTGATTAAATGACTTCCATAGGTTGACTTTATTGGCTTTGACCAAACATTTTGTTCAATAGTTTCAAAAGTCATTGAAAAATCTTTACCGAAATCTTTCCTCAATTCAATTGCACTCTTATTGGTGAAATTTTTTCCAAGAAAAAAAACATCGCCCTTTAAGTTTTCTGTTGTTTTAATTTCATCAAAGGCAATCTTAGCTCGCTGAGCTCCGTCGTTATCCTTTGCAAAGAAGATGTGAGTAAAATCGTACTGCTTTGGAATTAAATATTTTTCTTTATTTTGGACGTAAAAATCTTGAAGCTCCTCATCTGTTATTTTTTCCCCCCTAGATTCTTGCTTTAGAAACATTAGCTTTTGCGCAAGTCGTCGCTTGATGATTTGATCGTTGGCGTCAAGGCCTAATCTTAAGGCTTCGCGATAGAGAATCTCTTCTTCAATAAGGTTGTCTATGACAGCCTTCGCTTCCTTAGGATTGGGGTTTCTTCCGACTTGAAGCGCCCAGGAGTTCATCAGGCTATAGACCTCTTCTTCTGAAATAAAAATCAATTTCTCATCTTTTAAGGTGGAATATATAAGATCCAAGCCCAAGATGACCGCTCCTATTAAAAGAAAAATAAAAATTTTTCGAAACATTGCTCTTTAAAGATAATTAAAGTCTTTCAGCATTTATCCTTATGGGCGGAGGATTTTCAGCATCGTTTGGAGTGTACCAAATTGGCGAGCTCCAAGCTCGATCTTGAATAGTTTCGTGTAGATCTTCTCTAGGTTTAAAGCCTGCTCGAATTGCATCCCAAGTAGACCAGCGACAAGTTGGGTTTTCAAGTACTCTGATGTAATAGAAAGCGCTATCTTTTTTATCAAAATCTGGATCTGTCCAAATTACTTTTAACTCAGCTGAACCAGTGTTTTGAGATATGGCGCATGTCTCAATGTCAACTCGGGCACCATTGTCTGGACAACGATTTGTCGTTGGATCAACTTGCAAACCATTGGAGCAGGCAACATCGTAAACTTCTTCCGTTGGAGTTGAGTCCGCTCGACTGATAGAACCTTTGATTATTTGAACCCTCTGAAGCGGGGCTCCATTCACATCTCTCTGAGCCCAAATTAAAAAACTTGGCGCTTTATCGGTTTCTTTTTCAAGTAAGTCTCCTCCCATTGGCACACCAACTTCGTATGCAGATTTAATTACGTTTTCATCACTAAAACTAAGTTGATCAATGTCATAACCACCAAAGAACCTAACCGATATTCTTGGCCCAGAAGTTGCAAAGGTCTCTTTTCTTCGAAAAGCATTAAAAATTGATTCTCTAGTGTTTTCTTCTGCCCAAGCTCCGGCTAAACCAGAAGCTCCCCAGTTTTCTAAACCACCAATCACATAGCTTCCTTGTTCAAATTCTTGAAAGGAAACGCCTCCTCGGTTGGGAACAAGATCTCTATCTTCGTCTGCAACTGGAATAGAACCTCTTGCTCGAGGATCAGCATCTACTAACCCGATTTTGGACCAGTAATTTTCTTCTCTTAAACCGGCGCCAATTACATGAGTGTCACTGGCTCCGATCAGACCAAATTTGTAGGGGTTACCAGTCCCAAACTGATTTGACATCAACCCTCTTACGTAGGCATCCCTGACATAACTTCCCCCCGGAAAACTAAACGCAGGAGGAATGCTTCCAATTCTTTGGTTCATGATTTCGAAATCTGCCCATTCATCGTTGGGAGATAGAAGTGGATGAGTATCGGACGTTCCTTTGACCTGAGTCATTTCCACGATCGGCTCATTTCTCATCCTTAAAGCTGCATATTCTTTCGATAATGGCTCGCCATAAAAAGTTTCCATTTCAAACATTTGCCCATTGGAGCCATTACTGTTGTGAGGGAAAGCAATGCTATCAATACCTTGCTCTCTGATTTTGTCCATCCAATTCCATAAGTCTTCTGGATTAATAGAATCAATCCTCGTGTAAGGTCTTTCTGGCGCGCTCGACGATTTAAACATGACGTTTCGATGTAAGTTTTCATTAGCAACATCAGTTGAAGTTGTAAATTCGTACCCTATGAAAGTCGTGAAATTTCCCGGATCGTAAGCATCGTTTGCAGCTTTTACCACATCTGCCCAAGCCGAAAGGTGCACGTCGTGATCGTAAATTTTCAGACCTCGGGCCAAATTATTTGTCAAGATTGCACGCCAAAGCTCTGGATCAAAATAAGATCTTGGGTTTAGAAAAAAAGTTCTTAATGTTGATGCGAAAGTGTTAAGTCTCGTAGCACCATTTTCAATGGTCAGGTTTTCTGGCGCATTCATGTCGTGAAACACTTCAGCTCCGGGACTCTTAGAAGCATCTGTTGATGTATCGGCGTAGGCTTCCATCATCCCCATAAAAAATCCGTGATCCGAAACCATGTAAAAATCTAATGGCTCTACTAATTTCATATCAAAACCGGCTGGGTGTTTAACTGTTTCGCCTCGCGCGTATCCGTAAGCATCAGCGGGAGAACCGGTAGTACCGAATAAGTATGCGTCAAAAGAATGCTTGGTATGCACATGAGTGTCACCGAAGTAAGCGTTCCTCAATTCGTTGTAGTCAGCGTTAGGGTCTTTAACTTTGCTGATGGGCGTTTCGATAATGTTCAAAGACTCATCGGTGCAGCTGACAAGCACGAATATCGAAAGGAACAGAATTATTTTTTTCATTTCAACTCCCCAAGTTATTTGGCATTTCTAAGATAAATACTCGCATAGGGGTTAACCGATATCAATTGAAATTTTCCCAAAGTGTTTGTTGTCAATTTGATGCTGAAAAGCGGCCGCTAAGTCTGCTAATTCAAAGCTGTCACTAATTTCAGGTTTAATTTCATTTTTTTCTAAATAATCCACCATCGCTATTTGTGAATCTTGATTCGCCATTGCAATGCCACTGAGTCTGATTTGTTTCAAAAAAATTCTCGGTAAAATAATTTCGCTCACCGAAGGGCCGCTTAAAACACCAATCAAAGCGATATGTCCCGCAAGTTTAGTGCAACGAACGGACTCACTAAAAGTCCCAGCGCCACCTACTTCCACTACATGGTCTACGCCTTCATTATTAGTAAGCTTTAAGACTTCTTTGCCCCACTCTGGATGAGTCTTGTAGTTGATCAAATGATCAGCTCCTAAGGCTTTTAATTTTTCCAATTTTTCCTCACTGGACGAAGTAGCAATAACGGTTGCACCGTAAGTTTTTGCTAATTGCAAAGCGAAGACAGAGACTCCTCCTGTTCCTTGAACTAAAACAGATTCACCCGCTTTTAATTTACCTTCGTCAACTAATGCTCTCCAAGCCGTCAGTCCGGCACAAGGCAGGGTAGCTGCTTCTTTAAGATTAAGATTGTTTGGAATCTTAGTTAAGGCTGTTTCAGGTATAGCGATGTATTCGGTAGCATAACCGTCTTGGTTATCGCCAATAAAACTCAAAAGTTCATATTTAGGAGCTCCAGAAACCCAATTTGGAAAACACATACTCATAACTTGATCGCCAGATTTCCATTTAGTGACTTCATTACCAATTTCGACGATTTCTCCTGCAGCGTCTGAAAGCGGTACTCTTTTATCTTCGGTAGGAATTAAGCCTAAAGCCACCATAAGATCGTGATAATTCAAACTACTCGCAGATACTTTTAATAAAACCTCATCAGAATTTAAACTGGGATTATCGGTTTCAATTATCTTTAAATTGTCTAAACCACCTGGCTTGCTAAGTTGAATTTGTTTCATTTTCCTCCTTAAAAATTAAGAAAATTATCTTATCAGCTAATTAAAAGAAAACAGATAACAAAAAAATGCATAAAAAAAGTCATTTTTAATAACTTTTTGTGAAATCTATATAAAATATGTGAAATCTGAGCAAAATTGTTAAAGTTTGACTCGCTTGAAATCCTATTCTGAGTATACTTTCAGCGTAGTAGAGCAACTTTGGTAATAAAAAGAGCAATTTTGATAACTTTTAGATCATTTGATGTTTTTTTAAGTCCGATTTGCTAAATTTTTGGTAATACTGAGTTGTTTTACAATTACGACGTTCAAAAACGGAGTTGTTAAATGAACTATACAAAAGCACTGTTAGGTACCTTAGGTTATGTCTTATGTTTATCTACTGTAGTGTATGTAGGTAGCTTAGGAATTTTAACTTTCGCTTCCTGACGTTAATGGAGTAACCAAAAGTTTCTTCTCCCCCCTAGTTGCCCTGGTTTACCAGGGCAGCTTTTTTTTTACCCTCAAAATCTGTTAAATTTATTTTGTGAAAGACAAAAAACAATGCGAGGTTTGCAAAAAAGATCTGCCTTTTTCTTTTTTTGACAAAGACCGTTTTGGCTTAATGGGGTTACAAAGAGTTTGTCGAATCTGTAATAAACGTAGTTAAGACGAGCACGAGATTTCTAAATTCTTTCCCCAGTCCGGAGATTCTTTTGCATAATCTTCTAATTCTTTATGTTCTGAAAATGGAGACTTAAGAATGCCTAGTAGTTTTTCTACTTCGGTAAAATCTCCTTCTTCGGCTTTCTTTATCGCATTTTGTGCAAGATAATTTCTTAGAATAAATTTTGGGTTTTTAGCTTTAATTATTTCGATGCATTGTTCCTGTGAAATTTTCTCTTTCGCAAATCTTGCCAAGTAATCCTCCTTCCAACTGAATTCGGTTTTGCCGAAAACGTACTCATCGAAGTTCCTAAAAAAATTTGTGTAATCCAGCTTTTCTTCTTTAAGCCAATCAAGAATTTTTTCTATCAATTCAAAATCTTTTTTTTCTTTTTTTAACAAACCAATTTTTTGTCTGAAAAGTAAAATAAAGTGATTGTAAAAATACATTTGATAGTTCTGTAAGGATTTTTTTAAAGCCTCTTCACTTATTATTGGAGTCAAAGCTGCAGCCAGAGCCTGACAATTCCATAGACCAATGTTGGGTTGATTGTTAAACGCGTAACGCCCTTGGTAATCAGAATGATTGCAGATGTAATCAGGTTGATAATTCTCCAAGAAACCAAATGGACCAAAATCAAAAGTTTCGCCGAGTATCGACATGTTGTCAGTATTCATCACGCCGTGCGCAAACCCCACACACTGCCAGTGAGCAATGAGTTCGGCTGTCTTTCGTACCACCGATTCAAAAAATAATTCATTCTTATTTTCCAGATCTATGTACTCAGGAAAATATTCTTCAATGACGTGATTGATTAATTCGGGCAAAAGTTCTTTTTTGTCGTTGTGGCATAAGAATTCGAAATTGCCAAAGCGGACGTGAGTTTTGGCGGTTCTGACAATCATTGCGCCAGGTTCAGTGGTTTCCCTAAAAACTGGTTCCTCGCCGGTAAAGATAAGCAGGGATCTAGACGAGGGAATGTTCAATCCATGCATGGCTTCGCCGCAAAGATATTCTCGAATCGACGAACGAAGCACAGCTCTGCCGTCTCCAAATCTAGAGTAAGGTGTTTTGCCGGCTCCTTTTATATGTAAATCCTGAAGTCCTGACTTAGTTTTGATTTGACCAAATAAGATGCCTCGGCCATCGCCTAGCTCAGGCACCCAGTTACCAAATTGATGGCCCGCATAAGCCATGGCTAAGGGCTCGGATTTAGAAATTTTTACTTCACCATTGAAGATTTGCACCAAATCATCGGGATCTATTTTTTCTAAGCCCAATTCGTTTGCAAGATCTTTATTAAAACTCACTAATTTTGCCTTGGGTAACGAGCTCCAATCCTGCTTGTTATAGAAATCTGCACTTAATCTTGCGAATGGATTGCTAAAGTCTAATTGGTCTAATTTATTTTTATTCATTTGCTAATTGCTTCTTCTCCAAATCCAAGGTTTTACAGGATTTTGGCTCCTCCACAAACCTAATTTTTTCAAACGCGCACCGTTTTGAAAACTATAAATTGTTTTGTCGACGACGTATCGATCGTAAACCCATGCGCATCCTCGCTTTACCATTTCATAATTTAAATTAATTTGATCGGCCATTAACCATCCCAAAGAGCGACCATAGCCATCTTGGCCATCAGACTTAAATTTTAAACCAGAGTTTTCACGAATCAATTCAGAAAGACATTTTTTTGAATTCGTTCCAAAAGGCTGACCCATTTCAGGTGCATCGATTTCAGAGAGTCTAATTTTTATTTGAGTTCCTCCTGATTCAGCCGATACTGTATCTCCATCGATAACTCTTAAAATTTTTATTTCGACTTCTGCAGATAGCAGCAGCGTAGAAAAAAAAATGGGAAAAATAATTAAAAATTTGTTCACAAAATCTTCGAATAATTGTCGTTTTATTTTTCTTATTTTAGTGGATAATAATTATCCGTTTTTAATTTTTTCAAGGAGAGAACAAAAATGAAAAAAACACTTTTAATTTTAACTTCATTTCTGGCAAGTTTTGTATTTGCAGCTCCAGCGATGAACGTTTTTACAATAAACACAGCAGACCCTATGGGATACATGGAGTGGGCTAGAGCAAGTGCTCCAATTACCAGTCCTCCCTCTAACACTGCTAGTGGTGGCGTTTGTTTGCCAAGCTTCGGTTCCGAAGAATTTGGCGACATGTATTTTTACAACGTATACGACAGTCACTCAGATTCACTAAGTGGAAATTATTACGATCCTGAGGTTGCAGCTGAAATTGCAAAAATAGCTGACAAAAGAACGGTTTCTACCGTTGATCATTACTCCGCTTTAACTCCCGTCGCGGCAGATGTTGAAGTAGGCTCGACGTTCGCAAATTACAACATCAACGTCTATACCACTACACCGCAAAGATACATTCAAGAACTTGCGACTTACCAAGGCATCGCTCAGGCGAACGGTTTTGAAGATGTTACCCTAGGCGCATTTCAAATAAATACTGGCGATTACACTGGACAACTTATGGTGACTATACAAGCTCCAACTACAGTTAGGTTAGGAGAGTTTCTTGATGCGAGAGACCAAGACTGGAATATGGCTGCGGTTGCAAAATTTCCAAAGTTAAGAAAACTTAAAAGAGGCTTCATGATGACTTGTGAAGTTGTCTACGTAAGATAATTTAAGGAGGAAATATGAAAAAAATATTAATTTTAGTTACATCGCTAGCAATATCATTTAGTGTGATAGCTCAGCAAGCACCTGAGGGAAGCTTCACTTCCTTTCATGTCAAAGCAAGTAACCCGACTGAATATACTGAATTCTTAAGAGCAAATGCAGAGCAAGTTTTTGGTTCCCAAGGATCATATGCTGCTGGTGTGTGTATAACCGCATCAGGACATAGTTATCCAGGTGAAATGTTTGTATGGAGTGCGTTTTCAAGTTTTGAAGATCAGCTTTCTGGAAATTACGATCCTTACAACGTCCCAAAAAGACTCGAGTCTTTGAGAGATCTTGTTTACAGTGCTAACTGGAAGCCACTTAAAGGATTTGAGTTAAGCCCTGGTTTTGAAAGAGCAACAAGAGTCGTTGTTGCTCCAGAAAATCTACCAGCCTATATAGCTGCAGGAGTTGAAATGGAATCCGCAATCCAAAATGCAGGTCATGATTTTAATCTTGCTATCATGCAATCCATAGGTAGTGGGCCCAAAGAAGTTGGCACCTTAATGGTAAGAGGTATTTCTAAAGATGGAGCCGCGGTCGGTCAACTTGTCGATGAGTATTTCGCTGGAGCTGAATGGGGCAGAGCCTATGATGCTTTTGTAGCTTTACAAGATTCTGTCGTTGCAGACTCTTATGAGGTTTGTGAGCAACTTTATGCAGCTGAATAATTAATAAGGAGATTAAAATGAAAAAAATATTATTACTTTTACTACTGTCTAGTGGATTAGTTTTTGCTGACGATCATGGCATGGAAAAGGACACTTACTACGCTTTCTTTGGAATCGCTGCGAATAATCCTCCTGCGGTTGTTGCTGCAATGGATAAATTCAATGCGTCAGACTGTGGGCAAGCAAGTCCTTCTTCAGTGGCGTTAATGGGTGAGGCGTTCAATGGCAATGAGCCTTCAACGCACACTTTTGTCGTAACTTACGAAGGTGCTGAAGAAATAGATGAAACGCTATCGATTATAAATGCCTGTCCTGAGTACGCTGAGTTTCTAACCGAAATGGCAGCCGTATCAGTACCTACTGAGCAAATTTTAAACAAAGTTGTTTATGAGGTTGGTGACTGGACTCAAGAGAGAGCCTTTGCAGTTTTTGAAATGAATGTCAGAAACGAAGCCTCTTATTTAGAAGCTTACAAAAAGTTCACTGACGCTTCTGTAGCTAGTGGACTGCTAACAGGTGCTTTTGGAATACAAAGAGCAATTGCAAGTTCAGAATACACGCACTTTGCTTTCATTGGCGCAGAAAACATGACTGAGCTCATGGGCTTCATGGACTCTTTAGACATGGACAATCCAGATTTTGCAGAATTTCAAAATTCTGTTCGAAGAAACAGATCTATTGTCAGAAGAGGCATAGTCGTTCCGATCAAAGGTTGGGACTAAGAAAGCTTAACTAAAAAAAGGGAGCTATTAGCTCCCTTTTTTTATTCGTCTTTCAATTCTTCGGTTCCTTTATTAAGTTCTCTTCCTAGAACGTTTATGCGTGTTTGCAAGGCAGTTACTTCTTTTACGGAAGCGTCAAGTCTTTTTAAAACTCCATCTGTGCTTTTATCGAAACTATCAAATTGAGATTTAATTCTTCGCACAACTTCAGCTACTTTCGCTGCAGTTTCGTTTAATTGTAAATAGTGATGCCCGATTCTAATGGTGTCTAAAAAAGCAGCTAACGTATTAGGACCTTGAATTAATACTTTTTTTTCTGACAAACAGTCCTGTCTTAAGTTTTCAATTTCATCGACAAGATCAATTAGTTTTTCAGAAGCAATATAAAGCACAGCATAGTTCGTAGTTGAATTTTTACGCAGGTATTTGCTTGCAATGTCATCGGCGTCTCTTAAGATTGCTGTCCTCAAGTCTCTCAAAACGTTGGCTCTCAGATTTGCTTGACCGGCTTCCTGGTATTGTTTGTACTGACCTGCGTAAAATTTCGAATCGATTGGGATGGTAATTCCGTCTGCAGTTTTTACTGCGCAATCTACTCTGTCCTGATTTTCTGGGTTGATGTTCTCTTGGAATGCGTAACTACCATCGGGCAATATTTCTTTCACGATGGATTCTAAACTCCATTCGCCTAGTCGTCCCGTCGTAACATTTCCACCTAAGAACCGATTTAATTCGTTAATTGGCGTTGTAACAGATGCAAGTTGGTTTTCGATATCGTTGAGATCTTTTGAAACCGAATCAATTTTATTTTCGAGTATTTCAGTTTGTCCTGAATCTTTTTGATCTTGATCTCTTAGACGAAGAAATATAAAAATCACCACTCCAAGCGTAAACAAAGATAAAACAAGAGTTAGTAAAGAAAAGTCCATTAATTTTTTACTTTAAACACTAAAGCCGACATCAATAAAATCTGTATGCAAGCTATCAAAACCCAACCAGGTATTGAGATTCCTAAAAGACTCCAAACCACTTCGGCACAATTGCCATCGCCAATGAAGAGCATGCGTAAAGCGTCTTCAAAATATGAAAATTTTATTAAGTAGGCCAAGTCAGGCCCACAAGTGGGAATTTGATCGGCGGGGAGCGATTGCAAGTATAGATGTCGCGTGGCTGAGGCCGCTCCTCCTAGTGTGATAAAAGTTATGAAACCAAAATACCAGTTCAAACCTTGGTTATGAACTATTGCGATTAATGCCAAAAGAGCCACTAGCGCGATGGCTATTCTTTGAACGATACACATTGGACAAGGTTCTAAACCTAATTGGTATTCCATGAAGAAAGCAAAAGCGAGCAGATATACACAGGCTGAAAATATTGAACCAAGTATTCTTCTGCGCGTGCCAAAGAAAAAAAATGCAATCTGGGTTAGAACTTTTGACATAGGTCGAATAAACTTTAGTAAATTATAACGAATCACTTATTAAAAGTATTTATGGCGAAACCCGAGAGCATCACCGATAACGACTCAGTCATTTTAGTCGACGGTTCGTCTTACATTTATCGGGCTTACCATGCCTTGCCGCCACTCACCACTTCAACTGGTCAACCCACTGGAGCAGTTCGTGGCGTGACTACAATGGTGATGCGAATCTTAGAAGACCACCCTAACAGTCCAGTGGGCATGATCTTTGATGCCAAGGGTGAGACTTTCCGAAACGAAATGTATAGCGAATACAAAGCCAATCGCCCACCAATGCCGGATGATTTGAGACCTCAAATTCAACCCATTCATGATATCTGCCGTGCTTTGGGGCTTAAACTTTTTATTGTCGATGGGGTAGAAGCCGATGACGTCATCGGTACGCTTGCAACCGAGGCAGAAAAAAAAGGCATCAAAACAGTAGTCTCTACCGGTGATAAAGATTTGGCACAACTAGTGACTAAAAACATTACCTTAGTTAATACGATGACCAATGAATTGTTGAACGAAGATAAAGTGATGAAAAAGTTTGGCGTCAGACCCGATCAAATTATCGATTATCTAGCTTTGGTAGGCGATACTTCAGACAACATTCCAGGAGTCAATAAAGTTGGTCCAAAAACCGCAGTAAATTGGCTCAGCAAATACGACACTGTGGAAAAGATTATTGAATCGGCAGAAGAAATTCCTGGAAAAGTTGGTGAATATCTAAGAGAAGGCATCGAGCAGCTTAAATTGTCTAAACAATTAACCACTATTAAAAAAGACGTTGCTCTGGATTTTGGTATTGAAGATCTTCAAGTTGAACCAAGAGATGAAGCTAAAATCCATGAATTGTTTACGGAATTAGAATTTAAAACGCTTATTAAAAGTAAGGTGGATAAATCGACCTCAAAGTCTAAACCTACGGAGCCACCCGATGTTTTAAAGAAAGAACCTCCAAAATTAAAAAACATCAACGCAAGTTACGAGTGCATTCTCAAGGAAACAGAATTGGATGCGCTTATTAAAAAATTGAGCAAAGCCAAGTTAATTGCGCTCGATACAGAAACCGATGGCTTGGATTTCACGACTGCAGAATTAGTTGGCATTTCACTTTCTGCCAAAGAAGGCGAAGGAGCCTACATCCCTATTAGTCACGATTATGATGAGGCGCCCCAGCAATTGAAAAAAGAATTGATATTAAAAAAGCTCAAGCCATTATTAGAGAAAGTGCCAATTGTTGGCCAACATATTAAATTTGATCGTAACGTCCTCTCTCAACACGGCTTGGAATTAAACAATATTGAGAGCGATAGCATGCTGATGTCTTATGTTTTGGATTCAACGGCGACGCGTCACAATCTAGATGCCATGGCTAAATTTTATTTGAATTACGAAGCCACTAGTTACGAAGAAGTTGCCGGCAAGGGTGTTAAACAAATAACTTTTAATAACGTTGAATTAGA
Source organism: SAR86 cluster bacterium (assembly GCA_023703675.1). NCBI lineage: Bacteria > Pseudomonadati > Pseudomonadota > Gammaproteobacteria > SAR86 cluster bacterium. The sequence goes on from CP097974.1 coordinate 43,335, forward strand.
AACTGCGACGCATTACGCCGCGGAAGATGCTGACATTACTTTGAGATGTCACAACGTTTTGAAAGAAAAACTGAGTCAAACCAAATCTCTTCAAAAAGTATTAGCGGATATCGACTTACCTTTGATTCCGGTGTTATCTGACGTCGAACAAAACGGAGCTTTAGTAAATGCCGATGAGTTGAAAATCCAGTCAAATAATCTAGGTCAACGTATCAATGGTCTTGAAGAGAAAGCTTTTAAAGAAGCTGGAAAAGAATTCAATTTAGCTTCCACGAAAGATTTAAGGGCTATCTTTTTTGATGAAATGGATCTGCCAGTCATCAAAAAAACTCCCGGCGGACAGCCATCGACCGATGAATCGGTGTTGCAAGATTTGGCGCGAGATTATGAATTGCCAAAAATACTATTGGAGCACAGAACTTTGGCAAAATTAAAAAGTACCTACACAGATTCACTGCCTGAACAAATCTCGCCAGTGACCGGCAGGGTTCATACTTCGTATCATCAGGCGGTTACTACCACTGGCAGACTGTCTTCGGCCGACCCAAATCTACAAAACATTCCAATCAAAACCGAAGAAGGCCGCATGATTCGAACAGCCTTTGTTGCCCCCAAAGGGCATAAATTGTTAGCAATCGACTACTCTCAAATTGAACTGAGAATCATGGCTCATCTTTCAGGCGACAAAAATATGATTTCAGCATTCGAGAACGGAGAAGACATCCACTCTGCGACTGCAGCTGAGGTGTTTGCAGCACCCGGAAAAGAAGCCAGTGATGAGGACAGGCGCAGTGCTAAAGCCATCAACTTCGGACTCATTTATGGCATGTCGGCTTTCGGTTTGGGTAAGGCACTTGGATTGCCAAGGACGGTAGCGCAAGATTACATTGATTCATATTTTGCTAAATATCCTGGAGTCAAACTTTACATGGAGCAAACCAAAGAACGAGCTCGCGAGAAAGGCTTTGTTGAAACAATTTTCGGTAGACGTTTGTACTTGCCTGGAATCTATAGTGGCCGTACGCGTCAAGGTGCAGAGAGGGCAGCGATTAATGCGCCCATGCAAGGTACGGCTGCTGATATTATGAAACTCGCGATGATTTCAATTCATGAGTGGCTGCAAAAAGAAAAAGTTGCAGCCAAGATGATTCTTCAAGTTCATGACGAAGTAATTTTGGAAGTTCCAGAAACAGAAGTAGCCTCAGTAGAAGCCGAAGTCTCCAAATTGATGCAAAACGCCGCGTCCTTGAAAGTTCCATTGGAAGTAGAAAGTGGCATTGCCAATAATTGGGGCGAAGCTCATTAACTTCTGAACTTTTTTTTCAGTCTCTAGTCTAAAAAGCATTCTCCTAAGAAATAAGGAAACTCTCTCCTTAAGCCCATTGATCTCCCCCTTTTTAAATCAATGGGCGCTAAGAAGAGAAAGTTTTTTTTCAAATCAATCTTTTTAATTATTTTTTTGATTCTTCTACTAGATTAACAATCTTTTCGTGAATTATGGGCGCAGTATTTGGACCCAAAGACACAACTTCGCCATAAGTTTCTTCATCCTCTCCATAGATCCAAGGAGCATCATTGTCCCATTCACTTTTTGGGATAATGTACCCAATGGAATCATTCGCTAAATTCACCATCAAGTTAAGTTTGTTGGGAAAATGACTTCGCAAATGTGGAACTTCCTGAGGAGCCAAGTCGTAATCAGCGCCGTTAGGATTTTCAATGCCCCCAACAGCAATTTCTGGATAGAGTTCTCCAGGGACGCCGGTAATAGATGCGTCTCCTAATTGTATGAATGCCACTTCGCTGAGATAACGAATAAATGGAGGTATCAGACTAAATTTTAAATCAGAATCAATAACGCCAAGCAAGGTGCCTATTGAAAGCATGAAGTTTTCTATACCCAACTCTATCTCTATTGAGCGCACTGTAAGAGATGGATTTGGAGATGCCTCGAAATTGCCGGCATCAAAAGCTTCTATGACGCTACTTGCTAAGCTATATCCATATGCGCGTGCTTTGGCATGACTTGGTTTGGTGAGTGTTTTTTTCAAAACAGGATCATAAATTGGATCGGTCGGTCCTGAAGTCATCAAGCCTCCAATATTTCCGGTAAGCCATAACGTGGTACCACCAAGCCCAGGTTTAATTAGCTGATCGTCGTAATAAATACCTTCACTAATACCTCTTCTTAAGTAGCCTGCAACGTCAGAAGTTAATTCAAGATTTTTATCCCAAGTAAGTTCGACGTGAATTCCAAAATTAATCAACGAACCTATGATTGAACCATCGGGGCGATTGAACAAAATCGCTCTGATGTCATCGTCTATCACGATGGGTTTTCGTTTATCTTTAATTGGTGTGAGAGGATTTGTTGATATTAAAGCTAGGCTCATTTGGGCGGGTTCCAAGTTATCTATAGCCATTTCCAATGCGCTTATGAAATTTTTTTTAAGCCGCTCCATATAAACATCGTCAACACCGCTTTTTAAAAATTTTGGACCCCAAAGACCTTGAGTGTCTGGGCCTTCGTGATTATGGGTTGCATGCACCATGACGTAATCTAGGCCCCACTCTGCCGGGATTTCCTCACGGACACTAAGAACAAATTTTCGCATTAAACCGATTGTGTCAGCACTTATAATTCCTATCCGAGTTTGACCGTCATCAATCACCGCCGCTACCGCCATGAGATCATCTTTAACACCCTGGGCGGCTCGTTTATTTTGAAAACCTGCCATCCACACAGCGTCGAATTGGTTATTACCGTTGACATCGGTCCACTTATCAATGTCTGGATCAAATTGAGCGTCGTTATTTACATCTTCCCATTCATCGATAATATTGGGCGTAATTGAGAGCTCAGCAAATCCGACTTGAAATTCGTTTGCATGAAGTTGAACAGATAAAACAATCCCAAACATCGTAAAAATGTAAAGTTTGTTTTTTAAGAAGCTAGAACTCATGAAAATTATTCTCTATTTTTTGAATTCGTTCTTTCTTTATTGAAAGTTCCACAACAACTCAAGCGAACAAACTTCTGAGGACAAGAGATCATCGTCAGAAATGTTCGAGAAGTCAGATTGGTAAGTAGACTTGCCTTGCCACCTACAACCTATATTAGTCGAGATGTTAGGGGAAATTTGAAGCATCAAACCTAAATCAACTTCCCAATTATGAGTTTTCAATCCATCGTCCAGCTCCAATAGATAATTCACACTCGGCCCTTCTAAGTTGTAATACATATTCTGACTAGAAGTTTTCGAGTAATCAAAGCCATATTCTAGGGTCAAATATGGCATAGCGTTGTATTTTGATTCCGCAAAAAGATAGCTGATATCGGTTCCAATTGATGCTTTGGCATTTGATAGTGTTAGCTCATCAAATGTCAATGCAGCCTCACCCCCAGTTTCACTATATTTATCAAACTCGGTGTGTGAGCCATCAATTCTAAGATAAGGAGAAACCAGCCAGTTGGTATTTTTACTGCTTAATGAACGAACGAAGGCGAGCGATCCAAATAGCTGATTCGCATCTCTTTCTCCTTTCAAGAGCTCTTTCCTATCTACTCGGTCTGAGCTAAATTCTAATTTACTAACTCCAAAAATAAATTGTAACGATCTATTTCTATTATCGAATTTGCCGTACGTTGAAAGGCTATAATTTTTGGACTCTACGTGAGAGTTATGGCTTCTGTCTTTTGGCTTGGTTTCTCCTAGGCCCAAGGCAAAACCAAACATATCGCCATCGTCACTAAATAACTTATCGATACCAATGTGAAAAGATTTTTCATCCAGAACTCTTGGGTTTGGCTTAGTTTTCCCAAGCGTCAATTCTCCAAAATCACCATCAATCCATACCGACCAATCGCCAATCACTTCTTTTAGTTCTCCACCAGCCGTCACTTTCACCGGGTCTGATACAAATTCTTTGACGGCTGATTTAAATTGCTCTGTGTTTTGGAAGCCCTCAGCCGTTTCTTGGTCGTTGTACACATTCGAATTTTCAACATCAGGATTTGTGTCTTCAAAACCTGTGTTTTGATTGTAGCGTTGTGGTGCAACGATAGGTGCTGAGTAATTAGGATCATCAAAATCCGTTACGCAGAACTTACTGGCATTTGGATCTGTCCACGCTTCTAAATTGTCTGTCAGTGTATGGGTATAAACCAAATTGTTGCCTAGTAGTGAGTTAGAAGATTCTAAGAGGGTCACAATAACTTTCCTGTCTCCAGGATTGAAACCAAATTTGTCTTGCGAAATACCATCAACCATAATGAAGGCAGATTTGAGCCCAGCTTCTATATTTAATAAGCCTTCCCCAAGCGAGAAGCTCTCATTGTCTGAGGAGCCGGTAATATTAAAATCCACAACGATATCTTCATCCGCAATTTTAGATAAATGCACTTTTATCCTCAGAGCTGAAGCAGTTTTAGGACCACTAGAATTGATCGTACAAAACTCTACTATCGGCTCTTCAACAAAATTTATATCAAGTGGCTCCTCAACAAAATCAACATCTGGCTCTTCAACAAAATCACTTTCAGGCTCGCTTTCTCTTATAGTTTTAACTGAATCAATAATTTTATTTTCAAAGTTGACCCTAAACCCTTGTCGCGAAGATGCCATCATTCGTTTGGAAAGCACATTAACATTTTGATCCACCCAGCGTGTTGCGATCTGATTCATGGCTTTTGCATTATCAATTACTGGCTGCTTAAGAGTCGGATCAGTCAATTCAATACGAGTTTTAAAATTAAATTTTGTTTTGTCACTGATGCCTTCATAAGAATTACCAAAAGCGTCCTCAAATGCAGTATTTTCAATTAGCACGTAATATTCTTTTTCATACTCAAGATCCGTGGGAAGGTTAATTTTAATAATCTCTGCCCCACAACCAGTGACGATTTCACTAGATAAGTTGACAGTAAAAGAAAAAGAATTATCGGACGACTTAATATCAATTGTGCCTGACTTACAATTTACAACTTTGTTAAACGTCAAAATAATGTCGCTATTTATAGGAACGCCAGTGCTGTTGTCTTGAGGGCTGGTGGTTGTCAAAATCGGGTTTGTATCATCACCATCTGCCAATATTGTGTGAGTATAAACATAGTCATCACCTAAGGTTGCATTAGTTGGATTAGATAAAGTAACGATAATCGTTTCGTTTTCCTCTACGAGTCCATCATCAACAATACCAGTTATTGTAATAGTGCCACTTGTTGCGCCAGCACTAATAGTTAAGGTGCCATTGGCCATGGTATAATCGGTGCCAGAACCGGTGGCGGTGCCCGTCACAATATAATCAACCGTCACGTCTTGTCCTGAAGCTGCCGATAAATCGACCGTGAGAGCTTTGGAAGAAACCGATTCAGCTCCATTTGAACTAGTGGTATTGAAATCAACTATTGGCGCGTTGTCATTATCATTAATCGTAAAAGTATGAACAATATCGTTCCCAAGGGTTGCGTTAACTGGGTTAGACAAAGTGATAATTATTGTTTCATCAGCTTCGTCCGCCGAGTCGTCAATAATCGAAGGGATAAGTATTGTTCCACTTGTTGCCCCCTCCTCAATAAGCACGCTGCCAGATGACAATGTAAAGTCGATGCCCGATCCGGCAGTACCCCCGGTAACCGCATAATCAACGCCAACCTGTTGTTCAGATGCAAAGGGAATAACAACAGTTAATGACCTTGAAACAACTGATTCGGAATCGGCAGAAGCCGTAGTAGAAAATTCTATTGCTGGAATGCCGTCATTATCTTTGATGGTATAGGTGTGGACACTATCGCTTCCAAGTACGGCATTGCTTGGTCCCGATAAAGTTATGATCACCGTTTCATTTCCTTCTATAGACTCGTCATCAACAATACCAGTTATTGTAATAGTGCCACTTGTTGCACCAGCATTTATGGTCAAGCTGCCATTGGCCAAAGTGTAATCAGTGCCCGAGCCTGTAGCTGTGCCTGTCACGGCATAATTCACGGTAACGTTATTACTCGAAGCTGCAGATAAATAAACGGTTAAGGCAACCGATGATACATCTTCAGCACCAGATGAACTTGAATTACCAAAATCGATTGAAGGCAGACCATCATCATCTGTAATAGTATAAGTGTGCACGTCATTACTGCCCAGAGTTGCGTTACTAGGACTAGATAAAGTAACAATTACCGTCTCATCAGCTTCATCCGTGGTGTCATTAATAATATTTGCAATTGTGATAGTGCCTGTCGTTCTACCTGAAGGAATGCTTAATGTTCCATTCCCCAAAGTGTAATCTGTACCAGATCCGGTGGCCGTTCCTGTGACTGCATAATCGACTGTTACGGTTTCGCCTGAAGGTCCAGATAAATTTACCGTCAGAGCTTTTGAGGATACTGATTCAGCTCCACTTGAGCTGGTAGCATTAAAGTCAATGGTTGGGGTATTGTCATTATCATTAATGGTGTAAGTATAGATGCTGTCGCCACCCAAAATTGCATTACTTGGATTGGATAGTGTCAGTACAACCGTTTCATTGGCTTCGTCGAGAAAATCGTCAACAATACTCGCAATAGTGATCGTTCCAGTTGTAGAACCTGCATTAATCGTAAGAGTCCCACTTCCAAGAGTGTAATCGGTACCAGAGCCAGTGGCAGTTCCGGTCACCACATAATCAATCGTGACATCTTGTCCTGAGGCTGCTGATAGATCTACTGTAATGGTTTCGGAAGATGTAGATTCAGCTCCACTTGAACTGGTAGCATTAAAGTCAATGGTTGGGGTATTGTCGTTATCAGTGATCGTATAAGTATGAACGCTGTCACTTCCCAATGTTGCATTGCTAGGACTTGATAACGTAACAATCACTGTTTCATTGGCTTCGTCCAAAGCATCATTGACAATGCTTGCAATGGTGATGGTGCCAGCTGTTGATCCAGCACTTATCGTTAGAGTACCATTGGCCAAAGTGTAATCGGTGCCCGATCCAGTTGCGGTTCCAGTGACCGCGTAACTAACGGTTACGTTTTGACTCGACTCAGCAGATAAGTCAACGGTTAAACCCGCAGATGAAACTGATTCAGCTCCGCTCGAACTGGTGGTATTGAAGTCAATGGTTGGGGTGTTTTCATCATCATTAATAGTATAAGTGTGAGCACTGTCACTACCCAAGGTTGCATTGCTAGGATTTGACAAAGTAACAATGACCGTCTCATTTGGTTCATCTATGGAATCATCAATGATCCCTGCAATTGTAATAGTTCCAGTTGTTGCACCTGCACTTATAGTGAGAGTTCCATTGGCTAGTGTGTAATCGGTACCAGAGCCAGTGGCAGTTCCGGTCACGGTATAATCAACTGTCACGTCCTGACTTGAAGCAGCAGATAAATCAACAGCCAAATTGGCAGAAGAAACTGATTCGGCATCACTTGAACTCGTAGCATTGAAGTCAACTACTGGAGGATTGTCATCGTCATTAATAGTATAGGTATGAACGCTGTCACTGCCCAAAGTCGCATTGTTTGGATTCGACAAAGTGACAATGACTGTCTCATTGGCCTCGTCAGCCGCATCATCAATAATCCCTGCAATTGTAATAGTTCCAGTTGTTGCACCTGCACTGATGGTTAGGGTGCCATTGGCTAAAGTGTAATCGGTACCAGAGCCAGTGGCAGTCCCAGTCACTGCGTAATCAATGGTCACGTCTTGTCCTGAAGCTGCCGATAAATCGACTGTAAGAGGTTTGGAAGAAACTGATTCAGCCCCGCTCGAACTGGTTTCATTAAAATCAACCACTGGAGCATCGTCATTGTCAGTGATGGTGTAAGTATGAGCATCATCACTTCCCAAGGTTGCATTGTTAGGACTTGATAGAGTAACGATCACCGTCTCATTAGCTTCATCGATGGAGTCGTTAACAATGCTACCGATTGTAATAGTCCCGCTTGATGCACCTGCACTAATGGTTAAGGTGCCATTGGCCAAAGTGTAATCGGTACCGAAGCCAGTAGCAGTTCCAGTCACCGCGTAATTAACAGTGACGCTTTGCCCTGAAATTGCCGATAAATCTACGGTCAAATCCGCAGAAGAAACTGATTCAGCTCCACTCGAACTGGTTGCATTAAAATCAATTACTGGAGGATTGTCATTGTCAGTAATGGTGTAAGTGTGAACGCTATCACTTCCTAAGGTTGCATTGCTTGGACTTGATAGAGTAACGATCACCGTCTCATTAGACTCATCGATTGAGTCATCGATAATGCTGGATATATCGATGGTTCCAGATGTTGCGCCCGCACTAATGGTTAAGGTGCCATTGGCTAGAGAGTAATCGGTCCCAGAGCCAGTGGCTGTCCCCGTCACCGCATAATTAACGGTCACGTCTTGTCCCGAAGCTGCTGATAAATCTACTGTTAAAGATTTAGAAGAAACTGATTCTGCTCCGCTCGAACTAGTAGTATTGAAATCGACTACTGGCGGATTGTCGTTGTCATTGATCGTGTAAGTGTGAACAAGAATAGAGCCCGCATCCGCGTTTGATGGATTAGATAAGGTGATAACGACAGTTTCGTTCAACTCATCCAAAGAGTCATTGATAATACTGCCAATTGTAATTGTCGTTGATGTCGAGCCGGCTGCAATAGTAGCAGTACCATTGGCCAAAGTGTAATCGGTACCCGATCCAGTGGCTGTACCCGTCACCGCATAATTAACAGTTACATCTTGCCCCGAGGTTGCCGATAGATTGATCGCGATGGCTTTAGAAGAAGTAGATTCAGCTCCGCTTGAAGTGGCATCAGCAAAAGATATATTCCTGTCTCCTACTGGCTCCAAAATTGTGAACGTGTGAACATTATCACTGCCTAACGTTGCATTACTGGGGCTTGATAGAGTAAGAATGACGGTCTCACTTCCTTCGGTAACTCCATCATCGACAATTCCAGCTATTGTAATAGTTCCTGTTGTCGATCCTGCATTTATGGTGAGAGACGCATCGGCTAAAGTGTAATCGGTGCCTGATCCAGTTGCAGTTCCAGTTACCGCGTAATTAACGGTCACGTTTTGTGCTGAAACTGCGGATAAATTGACTGTAACAGCTTTGGTAGAAACGGATTCTGCCCCGCTTGAACTAGTCAACTCAAAATCAACCACTGGAGCATTGTCATTGTCTGTGATGGTATAAGTATGAGCATCATCACTGCCTAATGTGGCATTGTTAGGACTTGATAAAGTAACAATGATTGTCTCATTAGCTTCATCTAGAGAGTCATCAACAATACTGCCAATTGTAATTGTCGTTGATGTTGATCCGGCTGCGATAGTCGCAGTGCCATTAGCCAAAGTGTAATCAGTACCCGATCCAGTTGCTGTTCCAGTTACCGCATAATTAACGGTCACGGTTTGACTAGAAGCTGCCGATAAATCCACTGTAAGAGCTTTTGACGATACCGATTCAGTACCATTCGAACTGGTTTCATTAAAATCAACTACTGGAGGATTGTCATCATCTGTGATGGTGTAAGTATGAGCATCATCACTGCCTAAAGTGGCATTGGTAGGACTTGATAGAGTAACGATTACCGTTTCATTGGCTTCGTCAAGAGAGTCGTTAACAATTCCTGCAATGGTGATCGTGCCAGACGTCGACCCAGCACTTATGGTTAAGGTGCCATTGGCCAAAGTATAATCTGTGCCAGAACCAGTGGCCGTTCCGGTCACCGCATAATCGACGGTCACGTCTTGTCCTGAAGCTGCCGATAAATCCACTGTAAGAGCTTTTGACGATACAGATTCATTTCCATTTGAACTGGTTTCATTAAAATCAACCACTGGCGGATTGTCATTGTCAGTAATGGTGTAAGTGTGAACATCGTCACTGCCCAAAGTCGCATTGCTTGGATTCGACAAAGTAACGACTACAGTTTCATTGGCTTCATCCAAAGCATCATTAATAATGCTCGCAATTGTAATAGTGCCAGATGTTGCGCCTGCGCTAATGGTTAGGGTGTTATTGGCCAAAGTGTAATCAGTACCCGAACCAGTGGCAGTTCCGGTCACGGCAAAATCAACAGTCACGGTTTGACTGGATGCTGCTGATAAATCTACTGTAAGAGCTTTGGAAGAAACTGATTCAGCTCCGGTCGAGCTAGTAATGTTGAAGTCAACTACTGGCGGATTGTCATTGTCAGTAATTGTGTAAGTATGAACGCTGTCACTTCCTAACGTGGCATTGCTTGGATTCGATAAAGTAACGATGACTGTCTCATTCAATTCGTCTAGACCATCATCGACAATCCCTGCAATTGTAATAGTTCCAGATGTCGCGCCTGCACTTATGGTAAGAGTGTCATCGGCTAGTGTGTAATCAGTACCAGAGCCGCTTGCAGTTCCTGTCACTACATAATCAACAGTAACGTTTTGAATGGATGAAGCAGATAAATCTACCGTAATGGCTTTGGATGATACTGATTCAGCTCCACTGGAACTCGTGGTATTGAAATCAACTACTGGCGGATTGTCATTGTCAGTAATCGTGTATGTATGAGCATCATCACTGCCTAAAGTGGCGTTGATAGGGCTCGATAAGGTAACGATCACCGTTTCATTAGCCTCATCAATTGAGTCATCGACAATCCCTGCAATTGTTATAGTTCCTGATGTTGCGCCAGCACTAATAGTAAGCGTTCCGTTCGCCAAAGTGTAATCGGTGCCAGAGCCTGTAGCCGTTCCGGTCACAGCATAATCAACGGTTACGTCTTGTCCTGAGGCTGCCGACAAATCGACCGTAAGAGGTTTAGAAGATACCGATTCGGCTCCACTCGAACTAGTAGTGTTGAAGTCAACCACCGGCGGATTGTCATTGTCAGTAATGGTGTAGGTATGAACGCTGTTGCTACCCAAAGTCGCATTGCTAGGGCTTGATAAAGTTAGAATGACGGTTTCATTGGTTTCGTCTAAAGAGTCATTGACAATGCTAGCAATAGTAATCGTCGTTGATGTAGAACCAGCTGTAATAGTTGCAGTGCCATTAGCAAGAGTGTAATCGGTACCAGAGCCAGTCGCGGTTCCGGTCACGGCATAATTTACTGTCACGTTTACGTTCGATGCAGCAGATAAATCTACCGTGATGGCCTTAGAAGCAACAGTCTCAGCTCCATTCGAGCTGATAGTGTTGAAGTCAACTACTGGCGGATTGTCATTGTCATTTATTGTGTAAGTATGAACGCTATCATTTCCCAAAGTGGCATTGCTAGGATTCGATAAAGTAACGATGACCGTCTCATTGGCTTCATCAAAAGAATCGTTAACAATACTGCCAATCGTAATAGTCCCACTTGTTGCGCCAGCGTTTATCGTTAAGGTGCCATTGGCTAGGGTGTAATCGGTGCCGGAGCCAGTGGCAGTTCCGGTCACCACGTAATCGACGGTCACGTTCTGGCTTGACGCAAATGATAAATCCACAGTTAATGCTGCAGAGGAAACCGATTCGGCTCCATTAGAGCTAGTAATGTTAAAATCAATAGTTGGATTGGCTGCTCTAGTTATAACTCGGATAAAGTCACCTGGCTTACCGTTTTTTGCACCAAACCTTAATGTTCTCTTGTCAGAGCCAATAGAGACCCAATCACCAGATGTAGTTGAGGCTGTTGTACTGCTGCCATAATGAACATGGTTTTCTGTCTGTCTTGCACTGAAACCACTATTGCCCGAGTTTGGATAGACTGCATTATCTTTATCGACTTCGGGAAAGGCGACAGTCATCGAAGGGTCTGTCCAGTAGCCCAATATTTCGTTTTCAAATACTATCTGACCAATCTTTGAGGTTCGATCGGTGCCACTGTTGTGATCGTCGTTGATAAAAACTAGGTAAGAATTAGCTGGGGTATTCCCAAAATGAATCGAAGTTGCACTTCCAGTTGGCACGTAACCAAGACCACTAAAGTTATAGGTAGTGGTGCATTGAGAGACAGTTTGGCCTTGTTGACAAATATTTGTTCTCTCAGGAACAATTATAAAGTCTTCTCCCGAAGAAGATCTTTGGCTGCCGTTTTTGTCTTGTTTTCTAGCCTTTAAATTAGTGGCACCAGGAATAATTTCTACATATGAATTAACGCTCGCAATACCATTTGCGTTGGCTTGTGTAGATAAAAATCCAGCAAATACTAAAATTACTCCAATAAAGACGCACTTAAATAAATCCTGTCTTACTTTCATTTTTTAATAACTTATCCCCCAAGAAAGTCAGAGCCGAATTTTATAAGAATAATGACTATCCATCATCATTTCAGCTGTAATTTAAATAATTATTTTTAAAGAATTAAATCTTTAGTCCTGAATGAAAATTTGAAACAAATTTAAGATTATTTTTGACAATTCTTCAACCCCGAAAGCAGTTTTAGCAGAAAGAAGCATTGGCTCACCAAGTAATAAATTTTGAGAAGTTTGTTTCGTACACTTTAATAGTTCCTGAGAAGCTTTGCTCTTTGAAAGCTTGTCCGATTTGTTCAAAAGAATTTGTATCGGCAAATCATATTTTTCACACCAAGCAATAAAATTTAAATCGCTTTCTTGTAAAGGATGTCTGACATCCATAATTAGAATAATGCCTCTGAGACTTTTGCGAGTAGCCATGTATTTGGTGATTTGTTGTCCCCATTCTTTTTGCATTTTTTTTGAGGCTTTTGCATAGCCATAACCCGGGAGGTCTACTAATTTTTTTGTGGGATCATCATTGAGGTTGAAAAAGTTAATGGATTGAGTTCGACCAGGTGTGTTGGAAGTTTTCGCTAACTTTTTACGGTTGGCTAGTATGTTCAAGACGCTCGATTTTCCAGAATTGGAGCGACCACAAATGGCTAGCTCAATTCCCAGATCATCAGGAAAAAACTGCTCTGCAGGACAAGATCTATCAAAGTTAATCTTTAGGAACATACTTTTTCAGACATATTGTTATAAAGGAAAATTTACCTTCAATAGTATATAATTCTGCTCACTTAGCCCACAAAAGAATAAATAATGTACAGAAACTTCTTTTTAATAAGCCTTATTTTATTGTCGTCCAACCTTATTTACTCAGCGAGTGAAGAAGTAGAGGTCAAAGCAGTAAAAAGAGGCGACCCCATGGCTGGTTCTGAACTAGTTGCAACTTGTACCGGTTGTCACGGCGCGGATGGAAATAGTGTTGTGGGTCAGTGGCCAACACTTGCCGGACAAAGAGAAAGTTATACTTTGGCACAATTGATTCATGTACAAAAAGGCGAGCGCATGATCGAATCAATGATGGGACTTCTTGATAATTACTCAGAGGATCAACTAAGAGATATTGCAGCATATTATGCTGCGCAAGATACTAAAGTTGGTCAGGCCGATAGTACCAACTTTGAATTGGGGCAAAGAATCTATCGAGCTGGAAATTTATCTGGAGGAGTGCCTGCCTGTACAGGATGTCACGGACCTCAAGGAAAAGGGGTGGAATCAGCTGGGTATCCTAAATTGAGTGGCCAAAAAGCTGAATACGTGGTCACAAGTTTAGTGGCTTATAAAACTGGGGAGCGAGTGCACAGTAGCAATGCAAAAATTATGCAGGGAATTGCTGCCCGATTAACTACTGAGGAAATCAGAGCGGTGGCAAATTATGTATCCGGACTTTATTAAAAAAACTTCTTTAATTATATTTATAACCTTATTTGCCTCTCTGGGGTTTACCGAAGACTATCAAGAAGGCAGACACTACCAACTAATTGAGCCACTGCCAACAAGGGATTCGGAGAAAATTGAGGTAATAGAATTCTTTTGGTTTGGATGCGGTCATTGTTTTAGTCTTGAAGCATTGCTCGGTGATTGGAAGTCAGAAGCAAGCCAAGACGTAGATTTTTTTAGACTCCCAGTTGTATGGAATTCACAAACCAAAACTCACGCTAAATTATTTTTCGCCGCAGAAACTTTAGAAGTTCCAGAAGCAATAGGTGGAATTTTCGGAGCAATTCACTACAGTAGAAAAATGATGACTTCTGACAAAGAAGTAATACCTTTTTTTCAAGGATATGGGGTTGATGAGGAGCAATACTTGGCTGTGACTAACTCATTTGGATTGAAAAATAATTTAAGAAAAGCCGAGTTATTTGCCTTTAAATACGGTATAAAGGGCGTCCCTGCATTTATTGTGAACGGGAAGTACAAGGTTTCTGCGACTAGAGAACTTGGTACGGAAGAGCTTTTAGATGTAGTGGATTATTTAATCGCTAAAGAAAGAAGTTAGTAATGAGTAATTTTAGATCCAACCTGTTTATTCCAGGGCATACCTTAGACCGTCTAGAAAGAGGGCAAAAAAGCAATGCAGACGCGATCATTGTGGATTTGGAGGATGGTTGTCCAGAAGCAGAAAAACTTGTTGCTAGAGAAACTTTAATCGAGTTGCTCAAAGAAAATACTTTTACCAAGCCTTTATTCGTTCGCGTAAATGATGCGATGGAATCAATCGGGAGAGAGGATATAGATTCTATTTCTCCATATCAAGAACAAATCGAGGCAATTATTTTGCCTAAAACTCAAAGTTTCGATTTTCTAGCCACACTTGCTCCAATGATAGATTTCAAAAATAAATTAGTGCCTTTGATAGAGACTTCTAGAGCTATAGAAACCGTTACTCAAATTGCCGCCTTTAAAGACGTAGTGGGATTATTTTTTGGAGCTGCGGACGCCTCTGCTAGTTTGGGTTGCAAATTAGCATGGGAACCACTGTTGTATGCAAGACAAAGAGTTGTGCTTGCGGCATCGATGTTTAATCTTTTCACGATAGACGCACCATATTTCTACATTGATAAAATGGCCGGCTTGAAAGAAGAGGCAGAGAAAGTAAAAAATTTAGGTTTCACTGGTAAAGCCGCTATTCATCCAGATCAAATCGATCACATTAATGAAGCTTTTTCTCCTTCTGCAGAAGAAAAAGAAGAAGCAAAAAAAGTTTTAGAGGAATATCAAAAATCAGGTGGTGGCGCCATTAAAGTGGATGGCCAGATGATCGACGAGCCAATCGCTGAAGCAATGCGTTTGAAAATTACTCTTGGAGAAGAAGAGAAGGACTAAAAATGGCTGGGACAAAAGATCTAGGTGACGGAAGATTCAGAGAATCTCACGGCCGATATTTTGAAGATTTTGAGGTTGGGCACGTTTATGAACATCGGCCTGGTAGAACCATCACACAGTCAGATAATACTTGGTTCACTTTACTTACCATGAATACCCATCCGCTTCATTTCGACGAGGAATATGGGAAGGCAACTGAATTTGGTCAGACTTTAGTCAATAGTACTTTTACGGTTGCTACGATGGTTGGCATGAGTGTTAGCGACGTTAGTCAAAAGGCCATTGCGAATTTGGGTTGGACTGACATCGTTTTACCCAAACCCTTATTTGTGGGCGATACGCTTTATGCTGAATCCGAAGTGGTAGAAAAGAGACTTTCAGAATCAAGGGAAAACTGTGGGATAGTAACCGTGAAAACTACCGGCAAGAATCAGAATGGCGAGATCGTTGCTACTTTTCTAAGATCCGCGTTAATTCCTACTCGAGGAAATGCGGTAGACGATAAAATTAATTACTAATTTATGTCAGCGCCTCTAAAGGACATTAAAGTTTTAGACTTGACCCACATGCTTGCAGGGCCTTATGCGAGTATGATCATGGCTGATTTGGGAGCTGAAGTTGTAAAAGTTGAGCCACCTGGGAAGGGAGAAATAACCAGAGGACTCTACAAAGACGATCCAGATTATTCATTGGATGGAGTCAGTCCATATCACATCACTCTGGCAAGAAATAAAAAGAGTCTTACATTGGATTTAAAACAGCAAAAAGGAAAAGATATTTTTTATGAATTAGTAAAAAAATTTGATGTCGTTTTGGATAATTTCAGTTCCGGGGTAACCGAACGACTGGGGATAGATTTTGATCAGCTAAAAATTCACAATTCAAAAATAATCACTTGTTCGATCAGCGGTTTTGGAAAAGGCGAAGCGGATCGACCCGCTTACGACCAAATCCTACAAGCTTATGGAGGGGGCATGTCCATCACAGGTGAAAATGAAGATCATCCGGTCAGAGCCGGTGTTCCAATTGCAGATCTGTCATCCGGTATGTTCAGTATCATTGGAATTTTAAGCGCTTTGCAAAAAAGAGATCGAGAAGGTGTTGGAGATCATATCGACATCTCCATGTTGGATTGCCAGGTAAGCTTACTTACTTACATGGCTACTATGAACAAAATCTCTGGAATTGAACCTAAGCCAATTGGCAATCAACATTTTTTACACGTCCCTTACAATTCTTATAAAACTTCAGATGGGTTTATTATTATCACCGTAGTGCATGAAGATTTTTGGCCTAATTTAGTTGAGGCCCTTGATTTAGAAGAATTTTCAGGAGAGCAATACAAAACAGTCCAAGGCAGACTTGCAGCAAGAGCTGAGATTGATCAAGCAATTGCAGTGAGGCTTTTAGAAAAACCAAGCAAGTTCTGGTTAGAACTTTTGGCAAAGCATAGAGTTCCATCTGGACCCATCAATTCGATGAGTGACGCTCTGGAAGATCCTTTGATTAAAAAAAGAAACATGGTCGTCGACTTAAAACAGCCTTCTGGATCAATCGCTAAGGTTCCTGGAAATCCAATTAAATTAGATAGTTTTGAGGAAGATTACAAACCGGCTCCCGAGTTAGGAAATAATACCGACGAAGTTTTATTAAATTATTTAGAGTTGGATGCAAAACAACTGGAACAGCTAAAAAAAGAAAAAATTATTTAATTTTTTTCCAAAAATTCCCTTTTTCGACTTTAAATCATTCTTATTATGATTTACTGTATTTTCATAAGAAAAAAATACTAAGGAGAGTCTTATGGAAGAACAAACTACTGTAAATCATGACAAATTAATGGCACTTTTTGGCAGCGTTTTTAACGACGTTGCAGGATCGGTCGCAATTATGATGTCGTATATCGGCGATCAAACCGGTGTCTATCGTGCCATGGACAAACTAGGACCATCGTCTGTAGCTTCAATTGCTGAAGAGGCAAAAGTCGATGAACGCTATCTTAAAGAATGGTTGGCTTCAAATGCGGCGAGAGGATATGTACATTTTAATGCCGAATCAGAGGAATTCAGCTTAACTCCTGAGCAAGCAGCAGTCTTCGCACGAGAGAGCGAACCAACTTGTATCCAAGGATTGATTCAAGGGGTAGTGGGTCAATTTGTTAAAGAAGATATTGCCATCGACGTTTTCAAAACTGGTAGAGGCAGACCATGGGGCGAGCATCACGAGTGTTGTTTTTGTGGAACAGAGAGATTTTTCCGACCTGCTTATGCAAGTCATTTACTCGAAGAATGGATTCCTGCGTTAGAAGGAGTTGAAGATAAATTAAAAATGGGAGCAAAGGTTGCAGACATTGGCTGTGGACTTGGAACCTCCTCAATTCTAATGGCTGAAAAATATCCTAATTCAACCATTCATGCGTTTGACTTCCACGGTCCATCAATTGAAGAAGCCAAAAAAAGAGCAGCAGAAAAAGGTTTAGCTAATTTAGAATTCTTTGTTTCAGATGCTGCAGAAATTCCAAAAAATGATTATGACTTGGCATGTATCTTTGATGCTTGGCATGACATGGGTGATCCAGTTGGAATTGCTTCTGGAATAAAGGATGTTTTGTCCAGTGACGGAACCTTTATGGTAGTCGAGCCCATGGCCCTAGATGGAATGGCCAACAATATTGCCAACAATCCGGCTTCTGGAATGATGTATGGGTTTGGTACTTTAGTCTGTGTACCTGCTTCCAGAGCTCAAGACGTTGGCTTGGGTTTAGGTCCACAAGCAGGACCAAATAAATTGATGGAGCTTTTGTCGGAGGCTGGCTTTGGAACAGTAAACTTGGCTGCTAAAACTACCAATAATTTAGTTTTGCAAGCAAGAGCTTAATTTCCAACTAGCCTTTTGCATATCTAAATATCCTTTGTATCTAAGCCATTTGAAAAGTTTTTATTTCAGATGGTTTTAGATATACTCCAGTCGAAATATGTTGAAATTTAATGCATTAATCTTAACTTTAATCCTTAGCACAGGACTTCTTTCTCAGGGAATAGACATGAGAGACGAAGCAATTGAAGCGAGAATTAAGCCGTTAGCCAACGTTTGCATGCAAGACGATGACTGTGGCATAGCTTCCTCAGGCCCTGGGTATAAAGTTTCATTGATTAAAACTAGCACATCTGCCGAACCCGCTGCTAGTGGAAGCGACAATGAACACATTGTTCAAATGCTTAATGCAGGTTCAGACGGTGTAATGGTTTTTGAACCAGCCGCATTAAAGATCAAAAAAGGCGATACCGTAGTTTTCAAATCAGTCGATCCAGGTCACAACACTGCGTCTGCGCCAAATTTAATTCCAGCAGGTGCCTCTTCATGGGAAAGTACCCAAGGGCAAGATTTCTCAATTACTTTTGATACCGAAGGAGTTTACGTCTACCAATGCACGCCTCATTTAGTGATGGCAATGGTAGGTTTAATTCAGGTCGGCGAAGCAACCAACATGGCTGAAATCAAGGCTAATTTGGGTGGCTTTGAAGCGTTGATTGCTTTAAATCAAGATAGATTGGGCAAGTATTTTTCTCAATTAGAAAGCTTATAAACTGAGAAATCTTTCTTCTAATTCCTTCCAATTTTTAACTTCTGGGACCTTTAAAGTCTCTTTATGCTCCCAATCTTTTTCGAGAGCATTCATCCAGATGGCTTGCATGCCAGCTTCTACAGCACCTTCGACGTCATTTACTGGATGATCTCCAATGTGACAGATTTCCTCTGGCAGTACCCCAGCTAATTTAACCGCTTCATCAAAAATTTTTCTTCCCGGTTTACTCTCATTCACCATTTCTGCATTGACATAAAAATCAAAAAGGTGATCAATTTTTAAAGTTTTAATATCTGCATTGCCATTAGTTATCACACCAAGAATGTAACGATCCTTTAATTTTTCAAGAGCACTGAGGACACCATCGAAGTAGACGACCTTGTGCCTCTCATCCAAGAAGATTTCAAAAGACTTTTCCGCAAGTTTTTTTGCTTCATTTGAATCAACGTTGTTTTCCACCAATAGTTCGTAGATTACTTTTTTTCTTAATTCGGATAGACGATTAGCTAAATTAGGCTCTGCTTGAACTAATTTTTTCCACATTTTTCTCTCTTCGCTTGAAAACAATACGCTCTGCATTTGCGGATGCTTAGCAATCAAATAATCGTTAGAAGTTTTATGCGCATGCATAATGACGTCAAACAACGGCCAAAGTGTGTCGTCCAAATCAAAGGTAATGGCTTTTATTTTCATCGGTTAATCTCCTTTGGCGTGTGGATGACTTTGATCATAGACTTTGGCTAGGTGTTGAAAGTCTAATTTGGTATATATTTGAGTCGTTGAAAGATTTTCGTGTCCGAGTAGCTCTTGCACTGCTCTGAGGTCTCCGCTCGACTCGAGAATATGTGATGCAAATGAGTGTCTAAGCATGTGTGGATTCACGTATGGAACTCCCATTTTTTCGCTCATCTTTTTTAAGATGTTTTGCACCGATCTTGCGCTGATTCTACTTCCGGATTTATTGATAAAAACCGCTTGCTCTGAAGTTTTAAGCTTTTCTATTCTTTGCGTGTACCAATCTTTCAAAGCATTAATGGCTAAACTTCCAACCGGAACCTCTCTTTCTTTTTGACCCTTACCTAAAACACGGCAGATTCTATTTTCTAAAGAGATGTCGGCCATATCCAATTGGCACAGTTCAGATAGTCTCAAACCTGACGAGTATAATAATTCAGCAATGGCTTTGTCTCGAAAGTCACCCCACGAGTTAGGTTTGAAATCTAGTAATCTATTGACCATGTCTGCATCCATCGCTTTGGGTAAAAGCGAGCTTAGCTTGGGTGCGTTTATTCCGGCGGTGGGATCATTTGTGGTGAGCCCTTCGTTTCTTAGAAATTTGTAAAAACTTCTCAGAGAGGATAACAATCTAGCCAAACTCCTTGGACTTGTACCATTTCGCCTCACTTGACTGATGAAATCCCTAACGTCGTGTTGGGTCAGATCAGACCAACTTTTAAAATTCTTTTGCTGACAAAAGATTTTAAATTTTCTCAAATCAGCCGAATAATTTTTGACTGTGTGCTCAGAATAATTCCTCACTTGTCCTAAGAAATTTACAAACAATTTTAATTCTTTATCCATCGGTGGCAGGGAGAATTTTATCGATTTGATTACTGAATACAGATATCACAAATTCCAAAAATAGAGTTTCACTATCTTTTGGGAATTTACCTAGTTCACTACTTCCCAAAGCTAAAGTTCCTGCAATTTTTGAGGACTTTAATTTTCCGATAGCCGCTTCTTTGATATTTGCCTTGGCTCCAAAAACTATTCCAGACACCTCGTTCGTTACTCCGCCAAGCGCTATGTCATTTTCTTTGAAAAGGTCTGAAAAAATTGAAGTCGCTATTTCCGGCGTAACTATTTTCTCTGAATCAAGTCCGTAAGAACCGTCAGGTGTAAAAAAATAAATCTTGCAGATTTCCGTTTTCAATTCTTCGTGAAAGAAGACTTCTACTGCAGTAGCTAAACTATTGAGAGAGGTTTCGGAAATCATTTGCAACACAAGGTTTTGAATTTTAATGAAGAGATTTTGGTTGTGTTCAGCATTTTCTAAAAATTGACTCAACTTACTGCTCACGTCAAGATTTTTAGTTTTGATGATTTCTACTTGCTTTTCTATCAATGAGGTTGCTTCGCCACTGGCATGTTTTATTTCTAAAATTTCCAGGATCTCAGGATGAGAAATAAAAAAATTTGGGTTCTTCTCTAAGAAATCAAGTACATCAGAATCGGTAATTTTTTTCTTGAAGATGCTCACAAACTTATTTTAATACTTTTTTCTTTGTAAGTTGCTCCGCCCGTGAGCTTGAAACTATTTTCTTCCAGATAGACATCCACGAGCAAGTGACCTTTATTAAAATTCACTTTGGTTGGGGAATTAAGAAGACCATTTTTTACCCCGCACAATGCCGCAGCACAGGCGCCACTGCCGCAAGCTAGAGTTTCACCAACTCCTCTTTCAACCACTCTCAAATCAATTTCGTTAGACTCAACCACAGAGACGAAACCAACGTTTACTCCTTTTTGATAGATGTCTGATTCTTGGAGAGCAGCACCAATTTCTGGAATTTTTTCAGAATCAACTTCTTGAAAAATTACCGCATGAGGATTACCAACGGCTACTGGTTCAAAACAAATAGTCTTTCCCTCAAAATCAAATTCTAACTTAGATGTGTCAGCAATATCGCAACTAGCTTTTGCAAAGCTGAAATCTTTCATTTCCACAGAAAAAAGTGCATCGTCAGTTTTAGTAATTTTTGCAAGACTTTTTTCTAATTGCAGAAGCAAATGATTTTCTGAAACTAAATTTTCATCGAATGCGTAAAGAGCGACGGCACGAACTCCGTTGATACAATTCTCAGCCAAGCTTCCATCAACGTTATAAATTTTTAATTTTAAGTCGGCGCTTTTATCTGTCGGTGGCTCAATCAATAAGAGTTGATCAAAATTAAATTGTTCCAAGCACTTTTTAATAATATTAGGCTCTTCATCTGGATTAACACTTTGTGAGACGGCATCGACAACGATGAAGTCATTGCCTAGAGCTTCCATTGTCTGGATTTCCAGCATTTAAATTTCCTCGAGTCTGATTAAGTCCTCGAAGGATTCAGCTTTTCTGATGACTTTAAAAGAATCTTTCGAAACTAAGATCTCGGCAGGTTTGGGTCGAGAATTATAATTCGACCCCATGCTTGAGCCATAGGCTCCAGTAGAATAAATAATTAATTGCTCACCAGTTTTCGCATTCAAATTGTGATTTTGACCAAAACTGTCAGCGGTTTCACAAACCGGACCGACCACTTCATAATTTTTAGACTCTGCATTACTGTCTTGAACTTCTTCAATTGTGTGTCTGGCGCTGTAGAGAGCAGGGCGCATTAAATCATTCATTCCAACATCAACGACGAGGAAATCTCTTTGTCCGTTAGTCTTTTCGGTGATTACGGAAGTGACAACTGCTCCAGATTGAGCAACAATGGAGCGACCAGGTTCCATTAGTAAATCGTAGCCTGTGATTTTTTCCTTAAGTTCTTTTACTAACTGAGCAGGATCGTATTGATTCTCTAATTGATAATCAATGGCAAGTCCGCCACCGACGTCAATGTGGTCGACGCTATGACCCAATTTTTTTATTTGTTCAGCAAGTATTTGTAGTTTTTCTGCCAATTCAAAAAATAATTGCGTATCTGTTATTTGCGAACCGATGTGAGCTGAAATTCCTACCAAATTTATTTCTGAAGAAGAATAAGTCTCGGCAATTTCTAACGCTTCAGTTTCTGAAATCCCAAATTTGCAATCAGATTTTCCTGTTTCAATGTAAGGATGAGTATTGGCGGCCATGTTAGGATTAATTCGCAAAGAAATCCTTGGCGATTCTTTTAAGTTTTTAATCAGTTCAACTTCATGCGCCGATTCAATATTGATCGAATAAATGCCTTGTTCAGCAGCAAATTTTAAGTCGCTTTCAGATTTACCAACTCCAGAGAATACAATTTTTTTTGCTTCGGCTCCTGCTTTTAAAGCTCGTTTCAATTCGCCAACAGACACGACATCAAAACCCATGCCTAAATTAGCTAGAACTTTGAGTAAATTTATATTCCCATTGGCTTTGACCGAATAGCAAATCAAATCGTTAGCGTTAGAATTTTGCAAATAAGCGCTAGCAGTCTCGACTAGACTGGCTTTGGAGTATACGTAAAAGGGTGTCGGTATTTTTTCGCAGACTTCTTGTAAAGCCAACTCCTCAATTTTTAGACCCATCGAGTCTTTGGAGAAATTATTCGGACGCATTCTCGGTTCCGTTTTCGTCGGGCAAGGTCAAAGGGCCCTTGATTCCGCAAGCAGAAAAAGTTGAAAGACAAAGAATTACTAAAATCAAACCTATCGATTTCATCGAGTCATTATACTGTACTAAAGTGAAAGAATTTTAGACTAGAAAAAATAGAAATGGTTTAAGCGTTTAAAAATAAACTTCTCGAGCGTATTTTTTTTCGAAAGGAATAATCTCTTCAAAATCTCCAGCTTTAACTTTTTTCACCCACTCTGGATCAGATAACAAAGCTCTCCCGATTGCTACCATGTCGAATTCATCGGCTTCCATTCGCTTCACTAAATCGTCAATTGACTGTGACTCCACAGCATCTTCTCCAGCATAAAGTCCGATAAAATCAGATTTTAAACCGACACTGCCAACAGTAATCGTAGGCAGACCAGTTAATTTTTTCGTCCAACCAGCTAAATTAAGATTTGAGCCTTCGAATTCAGGTTCCCAGTACCTTCTATTACTAGCGTGGAACATATCAATACCTGCTTCCACCAAAGGCATTAAAAAAGTCTTAAGATCTTCTTCGGTATAAGCCAATTTTGCATCAAAGTCTTGTTGTTTCCATTGAGAAAATCTAATTGCCATTGGGAAATCGGAGCCAACTTTCGCTCTTGCTCTTTTAACTATTTCACAAGCAAAAGCTGTTCGCTTGTCGATGGAGCCACCAAAGTTGTCGGCTCTTTGATTCGTGCCTTCCCAGAAAAAATTATCAATTAAATAACCATGTGCTCCATGGAGTTCAACGCCATCAAATCCTAATTCTTGAATTTTTACAATATCGCCGACAAAACATTCGATTAGCATTTCGACATCTTCTGCAGTCATCTCGTGTGCAGCTTTTTTGTCAGCATTGACCAAACCCGAAGGGGTGTAACCGGGCACATCTGGATCTGGAGCCATGCCTATTTTACGAAAGGCACCGACGTGCCACAACTGTGGAAAAATTTTAGATCCTTCTTGATGCACGGCTTCGACAATTTTTTTCCAACCCTCGTCTGCCTTGTCTCTAAAACCGGGAACGTCTGGATAGCCACTAGAAGATGGGTGACTGACTTCCACTCCTTCAGTAATGATTAGACCAACTTCACCAGCGGCTCGACGTTGATAATAATCTCTTACGTTATCGCCTGGTATGCCATTAGGAGATTTGCTTCGTGTCATTGGAGCCATGGCAAAACGATTCGGAATTGTGAGTTTGTTTACGGAAATTGGTTTAAAAAATGCGTCCATGATTAAATTTTTAAAGTTATTTTAGCCTTATCGATTTGTTTTTTCACCTGTGAAGGTGCAGTTCCGCCAATACTTGATTTAGCTGCAATCGAAGACATAGGATCTAAATACTTATAAACGTCTTTTTCAATTTTCGGGGACAATTTTTTAAACTCCTCTAAAGATAATTCTTCAAGCAGTGCGTCTTTTTTCTCTGCCAACTGAACCGCTTTGCCAGTAATGGCATGAGCCGATCGAAACGGAATTCCCTTAAGAACTAAATATTCTGCCAGATCGGTAGAACAAATATGTCCGTCGTAAACATCGTTTAACATTTCATCGGAGTTGAATTTAGCTCCCGCTACCATGGCAGAAGTAATATCAATG
Organism: SAR86 cluster bacterium; assembly: GCA_023703675.1. Lineage (NCBI taxonomy): Bacteria > Pseudomonadati > Pseudomonadota > Gammaproteobacteria > SAR86 cluster bacterium. The sequence goes on from CP097974.1 coordinate 67,915, forward strand.
GCTTGCAGAATATAGTCGATGGATTGAAAAAGCGGCTTTTTATCCTCTTGGTTGTCACGGTTGTAAGCTAGCGGTTGATTTTTCACCAAACTTAAAAGCGCCATAAGATTTCCAATGGTTTGCGCCGCGCCGCCACGAACTAATTCAGCCATGTCTGGATTTCTTTTTTGTGGCATGATTGAAGAGCCCGTGCAAAGCTCTTCTGGTAATTTCAAATAATTGAATTGAGTCGAAGACCAGATAATAAATTCTTCAGAAATTCTCGATAGATGCACCGCTGTAAGACTAATGTTGAATAACATTTCTGCGATAAAATCTCTGTCACTCACCGCATCGATTGAATTTTGTGTAATTTCTTTAAATCCTAAATCGCGAGCCATTTTTTTTCGGTCCAATTTGAATCGGTTTCCTGCTAGCGCACCTGAGCCAAGCGGTGAGGTACTCAGGCTAGTTTCAGAATTTTGAAAACGGCTCAAGTCTCTTTGAAACATTTCGTAGTAAGCCATTAAGTGATGAGCCAAAGTGATTGGTTGGGCAACTTGTAAATGCGTAAAACCAGGCATCAACGTTTCAACTTCAGGCTCTGCTTTCTGAACCAAAGACTTTAGCAGTTCTATTAAAGCAGCTTTGATGGCTGCCGATTTTTTTAACATGTAAAGCTTAATGTCGGTGACTACTTGGTCGTTTCTTGATCTACCGGTGTGAATTTTTTTAGCCGTCTCTCCAATACTTTTCTCCAGAGCTGCTTCAATATTCATGTGAACGTCTTCAAGGACTTCACTCCATTTGAACTGATTAGTTTCAATCTTTTTTTTGATTTGATTGAGACCAGATTTAATTTTACTGAATTCAGTTTTCGTTAAAATTTTAGCTTTTAATAAAGCTTCGGCATAAGCTAAAGAACCTTCAATATCCTCAAGATAAAAAGTTTTGTCTACTGCTATGGAGTTGGAAAAATTGAGTGCGTTTTTTGCTGTTTCTTGTTTGAATCTTCCGCCCCAAGTGCGATTTTTTTTGACCATTAATATTTGTAACTTTCTGGCTTGTAGGGGCCTTTAACGTCAACGTTGATATAGTCGGCTTGGTCTTTGGTGAGTTTGGTTACAACTCCACCAAATCCTTCGACCATGTATTGGGCCACTTCTTCGTCGAGCTCCATTGGCAGTACCTCTACTTTTAGAAGCTCTTTTTTCTTCTCTTCGTCGTTGATGGTGGCAAAGGCTTGCTTGTAAAGAAACATTTGCGCCAAGACTTGGTTGGCAAAGGAGCCGTCCATAATTCTAGAAGGGTGTCCAGTTGCGTTACCGAGATTAACTAAGCGGCCTTCGGCTAAAAGAACAATGTAATTTTTATCATTGGCTTCTTTGGTTTTTGAGATCTTGTGCACTTGAGGTTTAATTTCTTCCCAATGCCAATGATCGCGCATGTATTGGGTATCAATTTCGTTGTCAAAATGGCCAATGTTGCAAACCATGGTCCCGGATTTGAGATTATCGAGGATGAAGCGATCGCATACATTCACGTTTCCAGTTGCTGTAACTATGACGTCGGTATCTGCTAATAACGCTTTATTGATGCAGTCGTCGCTATTATTGTTTACTCCATCGATGTAGGGTGAAACAACTTCGTAACCGTCCATGCAAGCTTGCATCGCGCAGATTGGATCAATTTCTGAAATTCTAACCACCATGCCTTCTTGTCTTAAACTCATGGCAGAGCCTTTTCCAACATCTCCATAACCAAAAACCAAAGCTTTCCTTCCAGCCAAGAGCATGTCCGTGCCTCTTTTAATGGCGTCATTCAAACTGTGGCGGCAGCCGTATTTATTGTCGTTTTTTGATTTAGTGACCGAATCGTTCACATTAATGGCAGGGACTTTTAATTCTCCTTTTTCAAGCATCTCCCAAAGTCGATGAACTCCTGTAGTTGTTTCCTCAGAAATTCCATGAATGTTGTTCAACATGTCCGGATATTTTTCATGAACCATTGCAGTTAAATCTCCTCCATCGTCAAGGATCATGTTCGCGTCCCAAGGTTTACCGTCTTCCAAAATAGTTTGCTCGATGCACCAATCAAACTCTTCTTCATTCATGCCCTTCCAGGCAAAAACTGGAATTTCAGAAGCTGCGATTGCTGCTGCTGCATGGTCTTGTGTCGAGAATATATTGCATGACGACCATCTTACTGAGGCACCCAAAGCCACAAGAGTTTCTATTAAAACGGCAGTTTGTATGGTCATATGGATACAGCCCATAATCTTGGCACCAGCTAAAGGTTTTGAATCTCCGTATTTTTCACGAAGTTTCATCAAAGCTGGCATTTCTGCCTCGGCTAAAGCAATTTCTTTACGGCCAAAATCAGCAAGATTTAGGTCAGCTACTTTGTAATCTTTAAAACTCATAATTATTATTTAATTTTGTCAGCTTTAGCGGTCGATTCCCATGAAAAATCTTCGTCTTCACGACCAAAATGACCATAAGCTGCGGTTTTTTGATAAATCGGTTTCTTTAGATCCAACATTTGGATCAATTCTTTGGGTTTAAGTTCGAAGTTGTTGGCAACAAGTTGAGCAATTTCTGCTTCTGGAATGGTATTGGAACCAAAAGTATTAATACTTATTGAAGTGGGTTCTGCAATGCCAATGGCATAGGAAACTTGAATCTCACATTTCTCTGCCAGTCCTGCAGAGACAATGTTTTTTGCTACGTATCTGCCAGCATAAGCAGCTGATCGGTCAACTTTTGATGGGTCTTTGCCAGAAAATGCTCCACCACCATGTCTTGCCATACCACCGTAAGTGTCAACAATAATTTTTCTGCCAGTTAAGCCACAGTCTCCAACAGGTCCACCAATAACGAATCTCCCCGTGGGATTAATATAAATTTTAGTTTCAGATGAGATCCAATTTGAAGGGATAACTTGCTTGATAATTTCTTCTCTAACGCCTTCTTCTAAATCTTCAGGAGTTACATCTTCGTCATGTTGAGTTGATAAAACTACGGCAGATAGATGAGAAGGTTTTCCAGAATCGTCGTAAACAAAACTTAATTGACTTTTTGCATCCGGTCGGAGCCATGGAAGAATCTTTGCTTTCCTTACCTCGGCTTGTTTTTTAACTAACAGGTGCGAAAAAGTAATCGGTGCCGGCATTAATACCTCAGTTTCATTAGTTGCATAACCGAACATCAGGCCTTGATCGCCTGCGCCTTGATCGGTATCGGTGCCAGTACCTTCATTCACACCTTGAGCGATGTCATTGGATTGCATGCCAATGGCGTTGATGATTTCAACGGTCGAACCATTAAAACCTAGATCGTCATTGTCGTATCCAACTTCATTGATAACCTTTCTGACAACTTTTTCAAGATCGGGTTTTGCGTTGGATGTAATTTCTCCAGCAATAACTACCAAGTCGGTTTTCACTAAAGTTTCGCAGGCAACTCTCGATTCCGAATCATCTGAGAGAAAAGCATCCAAGATGGCGTCAGATATTTGATCGGCTAATTTGTCTGGGTGACCTTCAGAGACAGATTCAGAAGTGAATGTTTTGTATTCGGACATTTAATTTAAAAGTGAATCAGGATTCTACTATGATATTCTCTTTTTTTAATAGAAAATACGACTTTGATTCATGTCCGATAAAGTAAATTTAGCCAATGCCGTTAGGGCACTTTCAATGGACGCTGTCCAAGCTGCGAAATGTGGACATCCCGGGATGCCAATGGGTATGGCTGAAATCGCATTGGTCTTATGGACCAAACATTTAAAGCACAATCCAAAAAATCCCGATTGGTTTAACAGAGACCGATTTGTTCTTTCAAACGGCCACGGTTCAATGTTGCTTTATTCTTTGTTGCATTTAACTGGATACGATTTACCTATAGAAGAATTAAAAAACTTTAGAAAATTAGGCTCAAAAACTCCAGGGCACCCTGAGTGCGATGTAACTCCCGGAGTCGAAACTACTACTGGACCGCTTGGTCAAGGGCTTGCGAACGCAGTAGGCATGGCATTAGCGGAAAAAATTCTTGCTCACAAGTTTAATAAACCAGACCTTCAGTTGGTCAATCATCACACTTACGTCTTTTGTGGCGATGGCGATCTGATGGAAGGAATTTCACACGAAGCCTGTTCTTATGCTGGCACTCATAAATTAGAAAAGTTGATTGTTTTATACGACGACAACGACATCAGTATTGACGGAGAGGTTTCAGGGTGGTTCACGGACGACACTGCTAAGAGATTTGAAAGTTACGGTTGGCATGTCATCTCTAAAGTAGATGGACACAATGAAGGAGAAATTGATGCTGCAATTGAAGAGGCTAAGCAAATAGATAAACCCAGCCTAATCTGTTGCAAGACAATCATTGGCAAAGGTTCGCCAAACAAAGCCGGTACCTCTGGTGTTCATGGCGCAGCTTTGGGCGAAGAAGAAGTTCTTCTCACCAGAAAAAATATTAATTGGAATCATGAACCTTTTGAAATTCCTGAGGAAGCCTATAAAGGTTGGAATCAAGAAGACGCAGGAAAAAAATATGAAAGCGATTGGGATCTTTTAGTTGAAGCTTATAGAGAAAAATTCACTGAAGAATTTGAGACTTTTAATCGTTTGGTCAAAGGAGACCTTCCCAAGGAGTTAGATTCCGTTTTAGAAAATCTTATAAAAGAATTCGAAGCTGATGGGACCAGTCACGCAAGCCGAAAATGCTCTGGCATGTGTCTCGACGCTCTTGGTCCGATTTTGCCAGAATTGGTTGGAGGTTCAGCCGATTTGTCACCGTCAAATAACACGGAATGGAAAGGCTCTAAAGTTCTAACTCCAGATTCAGGAGGTAACTACTTGAATTATGGGGTTCGAGAATTTGGAATGTCAGCCATAATGAATGGCATGATATTGCATGGGGCAATAAGGCCATACGGCGGTACTTTTTTAACTTTTCTTGATTACGCAAGAAACGCAGTCAGGATGTCTGCTTTGATGAAGCTGCCTGTGATTTATGTTTATACACATGATTCAATTGGAGTTGGTGAAGACGGTCCAACTCACCAACCGATAGAACACATTACTATGTTGAGAGCTACCCCTGGAGTTTTTACTTGGAGGCCTTGTGATGGAGTGGAAACTACCTACGCATGGCAACATGCACTGAAATCTAAAACCAATCCGCATGCGCTAATTTTGTCTCGTCAAAATTTGCCACCTCAAACTAGAAACGATGTTGGGGCTATTGCAAAAGGAGGGTATGTTTTGAAAGAGGCAGATCAAGAAGATTTAACCATTATCGCAAGTGGCTCAGAAGTAGGGTTAGCAGTCGATGCAGCGGAAATCTTAGCGGAAGATAGTTTATCGATAAAAGTTGTTTCTATTCCTTGCACGGAATTATTTGATTTACAGAGCGACGAATACAAATTTGAAGTCTTAGGAGATGGTCCTAAATTGGCAATTGAAGCCGGGCAGGCTGATTTCTGGCATAAATACCTTAATCAGGGAGACTTAGTTTTAGGCATGGAGACTTATGGCGAATCTGCTCCATTGGAAGATCTTTTAGAGCATTTTGGATTCACAATTTCAAATGTTGTCAGCAAAGCAAAAGAACTTTTAAAAAAATGAACTTTGAGAAAAGTCTTCTTTCTTCAAAAAATTTAGAAAATAAAGCCGTTGTATTACGAGTTGATTACAACGTGCCACTAGAAGGAGAAACTTTACTAGACGACGAACGGCTAGTCAGAACTATTCCGACAATCGAGCATATTTTATCTAAAACCAATAATTTAAAGATTATTTCTCATCTAGGCAGGCCAGAGGAAGGAGAAGCTATTGCAAGTGAGTTTTCTCTAGCGCCAATTGCAAAGAGACTTAGCAAACTTCTGGATAAAGAAGTGACACTTGTAAAATCGCTAGAAGAATTGAAAGAATCTAAAAATTTATGCATGCTTGAAAATATTAGATCTTTTGAGGGCGAAAAAAATAACGAGGATGAATTATCAGTCGCATTAAGTCAATTAGGAGACATTTTTATCATGGATGCATTTGGAACGGCGCATCGAAAACAGGCTTCAACATTTGGAATAGTCAATTACATTGATGAAGCATGTTTTGGATTGTTGATTGAGAAAGAGATAGATGCTTTAAAAAAAATTGTTATTTCTCCAGAAAAGCCTCTTTTGGGAATAATTGGCGGATCTAAAATTTCTACTAAAATCAATGTGATTGAGTCACTTACTAATCATTGCGATTGGTTGATTATAGGAGGGGCTCTAGCAAATACTTGTTACGCAGCACAAGGAAAAAATATTGGCAAATCTCTCTTCGAACCAAGTTACTTGGAAGTAGCAAAAAAAATTATCGAACACCCTCAAATTGTTATTCCTACTTTTGTTGTTACTAGTAATGGTTCTGAAGCTAGAGAAAAAAGTGTGAATGAGTTATCCGATGAAGATGTGATTTTAGACGTGGGACAACAATCTGTTGAAGCTTTTAGTCAGTACATTGACGAAGCCAATACGATTGTTTGGAATGGTCCGTTGGGTAAATTTGAGGACGATCGTTTTTCAAAAGGAACTGAAGGCATAGCAAAAAAAGTTGCTGAATCTAATGCGATGACAATAATCGGGGGCGGAGAAACATTGGCAGCATTTTCAAAAATTAAAATGATGGACTCAGTGGATTATGCCTCTACAGGAGGCGGTGCTTTTTTGGAATACATTGAGCTTGGCTCACTTCCCAGTTTAGAAATAATTAATCAAAAAAATTTAGGGGCATGATATGAATTTTACAAACATAGAAGAAATTGCAAATTATTTAGTAGCTGATGGCAAAGGATTTTTAGCGGCCGACGAAAGCACTCCTACCATCGGTAAACGTTTTGATGCCATCAATACGGAATCTACTGAAAATTCCAGACGCGATTACCGAGAATTATTGTTTCGTGCTTCTGGCATGAATGAAAATATTAGCGGAGTAATATTATTTGATGAAACTCTAAGGCAGTCTGCTGCAGATGGGACTTTTTTGAAAGAAATAATTTTAAAAACGGGAGCCCTGCCTGGAATAAAAGTAGATAAAGGAGTTTCTCCAATCAACGATTCAGAAGAAGTTTTGACCAGTGGATTAGATGGTTTAGAAGAGCGATGTTCTGAATACGAAGATCTTGGCGCGAAGTTTACAAAGTGGCGAGCGGTAATAAAAATCGGTAACGACATGCCTAGTCAGGAATGCATTGATGCCAATATGCAAGCCTTGGCTAGCTATGCAAAGATAGTTCAAGATCATAATATGGTTCCCATCGTCGAACCAGAGGTGTTAATGGACGGTGAACATTCAGCAGAATCCTGTTATGACGCAACTTCAAAATGCTTAAATTCTCTTTTTTCAAATCTAAGCACTAATGGGGTAAATATCAAAGGGACAATTTTAAAACCCAACATGATCCTCGCTGGTCAAGATTCACCCGTGCAACTGTCACACTCTGAGGTAGCTGAACTTACCATGAAGTGTCTTCTTGAAAATGTTCCACCAGAACTTCCAGGGATAGCTTTTTTATCTGGAGGTCAATCGGATATAGATGCTACAGCGAATTTAGACGCGCTTAATAAGAAAGGAGGAAATCCTTGGAAACTTACTTTTTCTTACGGGCGCGCTTTACAGCAAGCCGCTTTGAAAGCTTGGTTGGGTTCTAATGAAAATACCTTAGCAGCTCAAGAAGCTTTTTCTCATCGCGCAGAAATGAACAAATTAGCTGCACTTGGAGAGTGGACTAAAGATTTAGAAAGGTAAAAAACCTCGAATGGTATTTATCAAAGGCAAAAGCCTTTGCAGAAATCCTGATAGATTGATACCTAAGCGAGGCAGAAGCCAAATTGCAAATCCTGCAATCGCTACAACAACCAGTATCGCTAATAAATAACTTAAAATCTTTGATCCATTTTGGTTTCTGTTCGATAAAATGTTACCAATTATCAAAAACGTGATTAAGGCTAAGGCCGCAAAAAGTATAATTCTTATCATTCTTATAAAGTGGTTATAAAACTAAGCAAAAAACATCCTGAAACTGCAGAAGTTAAATTTCTTCTTAATTTTAAGTAAGATTCATCGCTCATAAATTCATTGGCCTGTTTTTCAAAAATATAGAATAACGGAAAAGTAATTGCAAAAATTATTAAAGCTATATTTAAAAAGAAGTAACCAATAATAATTGTAAAAAACCCAATCAACGAAAACAAAATTCCAATAAATAGATTTTTCTGACTAGAGATATTCCATCCCCAACTCATACCTGCTAAAAATGAAATAATGATCGCGCCATAGACAATTAGTAAGAAGTAAGCTTGATTGGTAAAGGATTCGCCGATAATCCAAGGAGAGATAGTAAGCAAGCCAAAAGGAAGAAATCCTAGATAGCCCAGAAACATTCTTGAATCATTATTCATTTCTTTATAAATCTAGAAATGAATAAACCTAATTCGAATAAAAGCCAGGTGGGAATTGCTAAAAGAGTTTGACTAATGACATCTGGTGGAGTGAGCAACATTCCAATAACAAAACATCCGATAATCACGTATGGGCGGGCTGAAGCCAAGCTTTCTCTGGAGGATACTCCTCCCCAAATTAAGGCGATAATAAGTATTGGCATCTCAAAAGCAAATCCGAAAGCCAATAACAAAGTGATGACAAAATCTAGATATTGAGAAATATCTGTCATGACTGCTACATCAGCAGGAGCCGATTGAATAAAAAAAGAAAAAATGAGTGGAAATACTAGATAAAAAGCAAATGCCATGCCGGTATAAAATAAAATTATGCTAAAGGCGCTCAAAGAAACTGATAAGACTCTTTCGTTTCGATAAAGACCAGGAGAAATAAAATTCCAAAGTTCTACAATCAGATAAGGCATTGCTAAAAATAAAGCAGCGTAAAAACTTAGTTTTAATGGTGTTATGAAAGGTGAGGCAACGCCAGTTGCAATCATTGAAGAATTCTCAGGTAAAAATTGCATCAAGGGGTCTGCGATAAATACATAAATTGAATCTTGATAGAAAGTGAGTGCGACAAAGAAAATCGCGAGCATACCAAAAGCTCTCAAGAAAAGGTTCCGCAGTAAACCTAATTGGAAGAGTATTGAATTACTTTCCTTGGTCATCGTCTTTGTTTTGGTCGTCAAAGCCTTCAGAGTACAGTTCTTGCTTTAGTTTTCTCAAGCCGCTTTTTGTTTTCAGGTAAAGCTCCTCAAGGGAGGTAAGAAAGCTTGGAAGTCTTTTGGGCCCTAGAATAATTAAGGAAATAAGACAGATAATTAATATCTCAAAGAAACCAATGTCGAACATTTACTGAGAATCGTCTTCTTTTTGTTCCTCTTTAGGCTCTTCTTTGACAGCTTTTCTAAAATTTTTAAAGGCCGAACCCAAATCTCCGCCCATATTTCTAAATCTTTTGGTTCCAAAGATAAGAATAATAATTGCTAAAATTATTAAAAGTTGCCAAATGCTTATTCCACCAAATCCCATTTCTACCTCTTAGATTTTTCTTCTATACCTGATACGCCTTCTCTTTTTTCTAATTCTCTTAAAATATCACTCGGGTCGATATCTTTAAAGGCTAATAATACCATGACGTGAAAGACGAGGTCTGCAGCTTCATGAATTATTGCTTCTTTATCAGAGGTGCTTGCTTCAATTAATTCTTCTGATTCTTCTTTAATTTTGGCAATTATCCTTTCAATACCTTCCTTATAGAGTTGACCAGTGTAAGAATTATCCTTAGATGTCTCTTTCCTCGATATTAAAATTTTACTCAATCGTTCGAAGATATTATCTTGGTCGCTCATAAACTTAAAGAAATTGATATTACCGAAATAATTATCACAGCTGAAGCTATAAGTATGTAATTCATAGAATTTTTCTGCGTATTGATTTCTTTTCTAAGACTCTTCATTTCGTCATTAAATTCATCTAAATTTGAAATATTTTCAAAAATAGTTTCTAGTTTTTCAGGAAATTCGTAAGCCTTTTCTAGCAAACCTGGGACATCTTCCTTAAATTTTTTAAATAAATTTGTCGGATTGTATTTTTTATTTATCCATTGTTGGATGAAAGGCTTGGCAGTGGTCCAAAGATCTAAGTCAGGATAAATTTGACGACCTAAGCCCTCAATATTTAAAAGAGTTTTGTGCAATAACAATAGTGAAGCAGGCAAGGACAAGTTATATATTCTCGTTTCTTCAAAAAGATACAACAACATTTCACCAAATTTTATCTCGCTAAAAGGTTTCTCAAATATCGGTTCAAGAGCCGTCCTGATTGTTGCTTCCAATTCAACTGGTTTCGTTTTTGAGTCTACCCAGCCAGCTGACATCATAGTTTTTGCCACTGCTGAATAATTTTTACTAAACATATCTGAAAGCATCTTTCCTATCAGTAACTGTTCCTTTTCAGAGAGACTGCCACATATTGCATAATCAACAGCTACGTAAGAAGGAGATTCTGAGTCTGAAGCATCAACAAAAATATTTCCCGGATGCATGTCTGCATGAAAAAAGTTATCTTCAAAAAGTTGTTTAAAAAAAATACTTACTCCCCTTTCCGATAATTTTTTTAAATTTACTTTTTTATTTTTTAATTTGTCTAAATCGGTTACGGGTATACCTTCCACTCTTTCTAAAGTTAACACCTTCGATCCAGAAAATTCTGGATAAGTTTTTGGAACGTATAGAAGTTCGTTGTCTTTAAAAAAATTAGCGGTCTGAATCGTGTTGCCTGCTTCTTTTTTAAGATCAACTTCAGCATTTATGACGAAATCGTATTCATTGATCATTTCTTTCAATTTTAAGCGTCGCGCATCTGCTTTAAATTTTGAAGCTAAAAATCCAAGTGCTTTCAAAAGCGCTAAATCCTTTTTGATTTGAGTTTTTAAGCCAGGTCTTACAACTTTGACGACCACTTTTTCGCCAGTTTTTAATTCGGCTTCATGAACTTGAGCAATGGAGGCAGCTGCAAGAGGCTCGTCCTTAAATTTTTTAAACATTTTTGGAATAGATTGGTTCAAATCCTTCTCTATGATCTGTTTAGCTACCTTAGAGTCGAAGGGCTTGAGATTGTTCTGGAATTTTTTTAACTCTGAAATGATTTCATCATTTATCAGATCAGGACGAGTGGATAGAATTTGACCAAATTTTACAAAAACTGGTCCAGCTTTTTCCAGTGCTTCAGAAAGTCGCTCTCCTGAATTTTTACTATTTTTGTTTAGTCGAAAAGGATTCAGTTTGAAGAATAAGAATAACCAAGCTGGAATAAAGTTCTTCGGAATTAGTTCATCTAGACGATATTTAAAAAAAAGATATACGATCCAAAAAAAACGCACAAAAGCCATGATTATTTTTTTTCACCAATGTGAAGTGCGACTATACCGCCAGTCATGTTTTGATATTCTGTATTTACAAATCCTGCAGTGTTCATCATTTCTAAAAAAACTTCTTGATTGGGATGCATTCTTATCGATTCTGCTAAATATTCATAGCTTTTACTATCGCCAACAATCCACTCACCTAATTTGGGTAATAGATTGAAGGAGTAAAGATCGTATAGTTCAGAAAGCCAGTTGTGTTCTGGATTAGAAAACTCTAAGACTAACAATCTACCTTCTGGTTTCAGGCATCTATAAAATTCTTTTAAAGCTTTTTCTTTATTAGTTACATTTCTGATTCCAAAAGCAATGGAAATACAATCAAACTCTTCATCTTGAAAGGGTAAATCTTCTGCATCTGCAACTAGGTTTTTAATATTGTTGCAACCCGAATCAATTACCCTGTCTCTTCCCACTTCTAGCATCTTTTCGTTGATATCAGATAAATACACCTTTCCCGAATCGCCAACTAACTCTGAAAATAAAATGGCTAGATCACCTGTTCCACCCGCTACGTCTAGAACCTTATCGCCTTTTTTTAAATTACTCATTTGGATGGTCGCTTTTTTCCACAACCTATGAATACCCAATGACATTAAGTCATTCATTAGGTCGTATTTATTTGATACAGAATCAAAAACTTCTTTAACCAAATCAGGTTTTTCTTTAGAGTTAACGTTTTTGTAACCAAAATGAGTTTTGTTGTTCTTTTCGTCGGTCATGAATTCACTTATTTTGTTACTATTGTAGAGTAATCGTATGGAAAAAAAATTAATCTGGTTAGATTTAGAGATGACGGGGCTAGACCCAAATGCTGAGAGAATTATTGAAATTTTTTCTGCAGTAACTAATGAAGATCTTACTGAAATAATTGATGGTCCAAATATAGTTGTCTCGCAACCTAAAGAATATATAGACGCAATGGATGATTGGAATCAAAGTCATCACGGTGAGTCTGGATTAATTGAGGATGTTCTCAATAGCAAGATCAATCAAGAAGAGGCAGAGCAGGAGACTTTAAGGTTTCTGAGAGAGCATGTGGAAAAAAATGCCTCTCCTTTATGCGGAAATACAGTTTGGCATGACCGAAAATTTTTAAGTTTATACATGCCAGAACTAGAAGATCATTTTCACTATCGCTGTATTGATGTCAGTTCTGTTAAAGAGCTAACTAAGCGTTGGAGGCCAGAAATTTCAATGCAACATTCCACAAAAAAAGCTGCGCATCGAGCCCAAGCAGACGTTTACGAATCGATCAATGAATTGAGATTTTATCGGGATACAATTTTTGCCAAATCTAATTAACTTGTCATGAAAAAGGTTTTTATTAAAACTCATGGTTGCCAGATGAATGAATACGATTCGGCAAAAATGCTTGATCTTCTATCGGAAAAAGAGGAGTTCACAGCAACCGATACTCCCGAAGATGCCGATCTACTCGTCCTAAACACTTGCTCCATTAGAGAGAAAGCTCAAGAGAGAGTTTTTCACCAAATTGGAAGGTGGAAAAAATTAAAAGACAAGAATCCAAACCTCAAAATCGCAATTGGCGGATGTGTCGCTAGCCAAGAAGGAAAAAAATTATCACAACGAGCACCCGCGGTTGATATTGTTTTCGGACCGCAAACTTTGCATAGACTTCCCAACTTATATAAAGAGGCGTCAGATACTGAAAAAAAACAACTAGATATAAGTTTTCCAAAAATTGAAAAGTTTGATTACTTGCCCCAATCATCATCTGATTCGGTCACAGCATTTGTATCAATCACAGAAGGCTGTAACAAGTATTGTTCTTTTTGCGTTGTTCCACATACGCGCGGGCACGAGGTAAGTAGGCCAGTAGAAGATATTTTAGTCGAAATAGAAGGGTTAGCTTCTAGGGGCGTAAGAGAAGTAAATCTTCTTGGGCAAAACGTAAATAATTTCAAGGGATCATTTGAGGGAGAAAAAAAATCTCTTGCATTTCTTATCGAAAAAGTTTCTAAGGTAAACGGAATTGATAGGATTCGCTATACCACCAGTCATCCTTTCGAATTTAAAGATGACTTAGTCGATTTATATAAAGACACTCCAGAGCTTGTAAGTCATGTGCATCTTCCAGTGCAAAGCGGATCGGATAGAATTCTTAAGTTAATGCGAAGGAGATATTCATCTGCTAGTTACTTAGAGCTAATTTCTCGAATAAGAGAAAATAGACCAGGAATAAGTTTTTCTTCAGATTTTATAGTTGGCTTTCCCGGAGAGACTGATAAAGATTTTCAAGATACTTTAGATATTGTAGAAAAAGTAGGATTTGATGAATCTTTTAGTTTTATTTATAGCCCAAGACCAAATACACCTGCTGCGGGAATGGAAGATAATGTTTCTAAGGATATAAAGAAAGAAAGATTAACAATACTGCAACACAAACTTAATGAACTTTCGTCTAAAATATCCAGAAAGATGGTCGGTAGCTTAGAAAGATGTTTAGTCTTAGGAGTCTCAAAAAAGAATCCTGGAGAACTGCAAGCTAGAACTGAAAATAACAGAGTTGTAAATTTTGCAACTGATGCAAATGTTGTCGGAAAATTCGTCAACCTAAAAATAGTAGATCAATTGACAAACTCACTAAGAGGTAAATTAGAAAGATTCTAATCTATGCCGAAATTAAAATTTAAACTTCCCGAAATAGAGACACAGAATCTCTCTCTTATTTGCGGGCCTGTAAATTCAAACATAGAACAAATTGAAAATTCTCTTGCGATAAAGATTAAGAGTAGAGGAAATAGTTTTTCTATTTCTGGTGAAAAAAATAACGTAGTTAAAGCAAGGATGATTCTTGAAGATTTAGCCTCTCTCGCAGAGACGAGTGATTCTGTTTCTCCCGATGAGGTTCACTTTTCAATTTGTAGAGCGTTAAATGGTACAGCTTCAGATTCGAACGGGACGATTTTTGAGTTAGAGACTGAACAAGATTTCACTATTCAAACGCCAAAACTTTACGTAACTCCAAGAAATAAAGCTCAAGAAAAATTTGTCCAGTCAATTTTAGATCACGACATAGCATTTGGAGTGGGGCCAGCTGGAACAGGTAAAACTTATATTGCTGTTGCCGCTGCGGTCAACATGTTTGTTGAAGAAAAAGTTAATAAAATTATTCTGACTAGACCAGCCGTTGAAGCTGGCGAGCATCTTGGATTTTTGCCAGGCGATCTTTCACAAAAAGTAGATCCATATCTAAGACCTCTTTATGACGCTTTATTCGATATGATGGGTCCAGAAAAAGTTGGCAGACTTATTGAAAATGGAAAAATTGAAGTTGCGCCCTTGGCATACATGCGAGGCAGGACTTTAAACGATTCATTTTTAATTTTGGATGAAGCGCAAAATTGTACTCCTGCTCAAATGAAAATGTTTTTAACGAGAATTGGTTTTGGCTCAACCGCGGTTGTTACCGGAGATATTACCCAGACAGATTTGCCTAAAGGAACTCCTTCAGGACTTGCTGATGCAATTAAAATATTAGACTCTCAAAAGGATATAGCTTTTCATTACTTTCATCCCGATGATGTTGTGAGACACAATTTAGTGCAAAAAATTATTGAAGCTTATGAGCGTAAGAATAATTAATGGATTTAACTTTAAATAATTTAAAATCAACAAAATTCACTAAATTATCAAAATCAGAAATTTTAGAAATCGTTCTTGAAGTGTTCAACACGGTCGGGTATCAATTCACTGACCAGCACCAATTAAATTTAAATTTTGTCAGTCAAGAAGAAATGAAAGTTCTAAATAAGACATATCGTAATCAAGACAAATCAACTAATGTTTTGTCTTTCGAATTACCAAAAAATTTTCCAACTGGAGATAAAAAGACTTTAATAGGAGAAATAGCTCTTTGCGAAGAAATAATTGAACAAGAGGCAAAAAAATATAAAAAAATCTTTGAAAATAGATTAAAACATATGATAATCCACGGCCTTCTTCATCTGTTAGGGTTTGATCACATGAAAAAATTAGATCAAAATGAAATGGAGAAGATTGAAAAGAAAATAATGAAAAATATATCTGCAGGAGATCCTTATTAGGATGAAAGAAGAACCTCCAAGTACTGAGGCTCAGTTGGAAACCAATCTGGGCTTATTCAAAAGAACAAGAAATTACGTTAGAGAGATTTATAGAAAACTCTCATTCAAGCCCGTGAATCAAAACGAATTGGCTTCGGTTTTAAAGGAAGCTGAAGAAAATAACATCATTGATAAAGACGTCTTGGAAATGATGGAAGAAACCATTGAATTTGCCTCTATTCCCGTAAGAGACGTAATGGTTCCAAGATCGCAAATGATTTCAATAAATGAACAAGACAATATTGATCAACTTATTAAGAAAGTTGTGCAATCTTCGCATTCAAGGTTCCCCGTTTTTAATGAAGATGAATCTAAAATAATCGGAATTTTATTGGCCAAGGACCTTTTAAAATTTGCACCAGGATTAATAGAGGAAAGGCTAGACATAAATAGTTTTGACTTCCAAGAAATAGTAAGACCTGTAAATCATATTCCAGAAAGTAAGAAGATAAATGTTCTCTTGGATGAATTTAAATCCAATAGAAGTCATATGGCTCTGGTTGTAGACGAATTCGGGGAAGTCAGTGGATTGGTTACCATTGAAGATGTTCTAGAGGAAATAGTTGGCGAGATAGAAGATGAAACAGATATCGATGAAGAGACAAGAATTATTCAAAAATCCAATAAAGAATTTAATGTTCAAGCAATTACTGAAATTGAGCAATTCAACTCAAAATTCAATACGGATTTCTCCGATGAGGATTTCGATACGATTGGCGGGTTTGTTACGAATAAATTTGGTAGATTTCCAAAAACAGGGGAATCGATAAAGTTAGAAAATTTAAAATTTTCTATATTGTCATCAAATAAAAGACAAATTAAAAAGATTAAAGTCGAAATTCAAGATTAACTTACTTTGATATTTTTATGATCTTTTAGCTCTTTGGTGAATAAGTGGATTAATTTATCTATGTCTCTTTCTCCTGAATAATTCATTCTTGAAACAAGGGCAATTTCTCTGTGAGGTCCTTTTTCGTCTAATTCCGTTTTTGCCAATTCTGGATTAGCAGAAAGTAATTTATTTACTGCCATCTCTGGAACAAGAGTTGTTCCTATACCTCCTTTCACAAGCTCTATCGAAGTACTAAGAGTAGAAGCATTGAAAGTAATTTTTGAGGTATTCTTTATTTTGCAAGCGTTTAAGATATGATCTTTTAGACAATTTCCTTCTTCAAGCATAATCAGTTCGTCTAGATCAAGCTCTTTAGCTTTGATAGATTTTTTTTTAGATCTTGGATCTTCTTTCTTGCTGATCCAAAAAAAATTTTCAATCCAAAATTTATGTACATTAAATCCTGAAGTTTCAAAAGGCAGAGCTAAAATAGCTAATTCGATTTCACCAGAAGAAATTTTTCTCAGCAGGACATCTGTTTGGGCCTCTACGATATTTAAAGTTAAGTTAGGAAAATCTTCTTTAATTTTCGGCAGAAGTACGGGCAATAAAAAAGGACCAATGGTTGGAATTATTCCTAGTGAAATTTTGCTTGAAAGGGGCTCTGAATTTAATTCACAAATTTTATTGATATCATCGATATCAGTCTTAATTCCCTGAGCTTTTTCAATTACCAAAGATCCTAATTTTGTAATTATTACGTTCTTGTTGTTTCTTTCAAATATCTGTACTCCAAGTCGTGCCTCCATTTCAGTAATGGCATTGCTGAGGGTAGATGGTGAAACAAAACATTTCTCAGCGGCTTTTTTGAAGTGCAGTGTTTCTGCAACAGCAAGAGCATAGTTTATTTGTTTAATGGTGATCATTACATGTTCGATTTTATCGAATTATTTATTGGAAAAATATATATTTATCAATACTATTTTTAATAGTACATTAATATAAGTTTTTCTTATAAATTAGAGGGTAATATGGATAATACAGAATCAAACATTGAAAAATGTCCAGTCATGCATGGCTCGATGACTAGAAATACAACAAGCGGAACTTCTAACAAAGATTGGTGGCCAGACCAATTAAATTTAAGCATTCTTCATCAACACGATAGAAAATCAAATCCAATGGGCGAAGACTTTGATTATAAATCTGAGTTTGAAAAGCTTGACTATTTTGCTCTAAAGCAAGATTTGTTGGATTTGATGACAGATTCACAAGATTGGTGGCCTGCAGATTATGGCCATTATGGTCCGTTTTTTATCAGATTGACTTGGCACGCGGCTGGTACCTACCGTTCGACAGATGGTAGAGGTGGCGGAGGAACTGGAGCACAACGTTTTGCTCCTTTAAATAGCTGGCCTGATAATGGAAATCTAGACAAAGCTAGACGGCTTCTCTGGCCAATAAAAGAAAAATACGGAAATAAAATCAGCTGGGCAGATTTGTTAATTCTTTCCGGTAATGTCGCAATAGAGTCAATGGGCGGTAAAACTTATGGATTCAGCGGTGGTAGACCTGACATTTGGGCGCCAGAGGAAGACATTCTTTGGGGAGTTGAAGAGCAGTGGCTAGAAAACACTCGTTATCAAGGAGAAAGAGAGCTGAATAATCCTCTCGCGGCTGTGCAAATGGGATTGATTTATGTAAATCCTCAAGGCCCAGATGCAAATCCAGATCCCATGGCTAGCGCACACGATATTCGAACCACTTTTGGAAGAATGGCCATGAATGATTATGAGACTGTTGCTTTAGTAGCTGGCGGACACACTTTTGGTAAATGTCATGGAGCTGGAGACGCAGACTTAGTCCAAGCTGAACCAGAGGGTGCCCCAATAGAGCAAATGGGCCTTGGTTGGACCAATACTCACGGTACTGGACTTGGTCAAGACGCTATCACAAGCGGACTCGAAGGCGCTTGGACAACCAATCCAATTCAGTGGGACAATGGCTATTTCGAACTACTCTTTAAATACGATTGGGAGCTTGGTAAAAGTCCTGCTGGCGCTCATCAATGGTATGCGAAAGATCAAAAAGAAGAAGACATGGCTCCTAGTGCTCATGATCCTAGTAAAAAAGAGCCTACCATTATGGCCACCACTGACATCGCTATGAAAACTGATCCGAGTTATAAGAAAATCTCTGAACATTTTCTTAATAACCCAGATGAATTTGCAGATGCTTTTGCTAAAGCTTGGTTCAAGCTTCTGCACAGAGATATGGGGCCAAAGTCAAATTATATGGGCCCAGAGGTTCCAGAAGAAGATCTTATTTGGCAAGACCCTATAAACGATGGATCCACAGATTATGATATCGCTTCAGTCAAAAGCAAAATAGAAGCTAGCGGTTTGAGCATCCAAGAAATGGTTGAGACTGCTTGGGCTAGTGCTTCAACTTATCGAGGCTCGGACATGCGTGGAGGTGCAAACGGAGCAAGAATTCGTTTAGCTCCACAAAAAGATTGGGAAGCAAATAAACCAGAGCAACTTTCAAAAGTTTTAGAAATATACGAAAGCATAGCTCAGGAATCTGGCGCATCTATTGCGGATGTAATTATCCTTGCTGGAAATATAGGGATAGAAAAAGCAACTGGAGTAGAAGTACCTTTTACTCCTGGTCGAGGCGATGCTACTCAAGAGCAAACTGATGCTGATTCCTTCGAATACCTAGAACCATTGTCTTGTGCATTTAGAAATTATCACAGATCAGGTCTTAGCGTCAGCGCTGAAGAGATTATGCTTGATAAATCACAATTACTTGGACTTACGGCTCCAGAAATGACTGTTCTTATTGGAGGCATGAGATCTTTAGGAATCACAGCCAGTGACTATGGATTAGTATCTGAAAACACTGATGAGTTATCAAATGACTATTTTAAAACGCTTCTAGACATGAGAGTCCAGTGGAAACCCAACGGTACTGGAAACTCTTATGAAGCGTTTGATCGAGTCACAGGTGAAAAGACTAGAACCGCTTCAAGAGCAGACTTAGTTTTTGGGTCTAATTCTCAATTGAGAGCCTTGGTAGAGGTATACGCGACTGAAGACAATAAGGAAAAATTTGTTAAAGACTTTGTCAGTGCTTGGAATAAAGTCATGAACGCAGATTTGTTCTAACTCTCTCATAACTACTCTGGGGCATTTATTCTAAATTACTTAAGTAAATAGAATATAATACCCTTGTGAGTCAAAAAGCTATTTATCCTGGAACTTTTGATCCTATCACGAAAGGACATGTCGACTTAATCGAGCGCGCTTGTGAACTTTTTGATTCAGTTGTCATAGCTATTGCTGCTAGTGAAGCCAAAAGTCCATTGTTTTCTCTGGATGAAAGAAAAGAAATAGCCAATAAGATCTTCTCAGATAACCCTAAAGTTACAGTTATTGGGTTTTCCGGTCTTTTGGTTGATCTCGCAAAAGACAATAACGCTAAAATATTGATTCGTGGATTGAGAGTGGTTGCTGATTTTGAGTATGAATTTCAATTGGCTAATATGAATCGTGCAATGATGCCTGAATTAGAAAGCGTATTTTTAACTCCAAAAGAAAAGTATTCTTATATCTCTTCAACCTTAGTTAAAGAGATTTGCAAAATGGGTGGCGATGTTTCCGAATTTGTTCATCCAGTATCACTTGAAGCCCTTAATTCTAAATATTCTTAAAAATCATTTTTGACAACTTGGACAATAAACAGTTTGTCTATTTGCTTGTCTTATAATTTTTAATTGAGTTCCACAGGTTAGGCATGGTTTGTTGCCCCGATCGTAAACTCTTAATTTCTTTTTAAAGTAACCAGGAGCTTCGTCGGCATTCGTATAATCTTTTAGAGTAGTCCCTCCAGCTTCTATTGCTTCTTGAAGAGTTTGGCGAATTGCTGAAACCAAATCCTCGCAATTTAATTTGGTTAGTCTTCTAGATTGTTTTCTTGGCCTTATGCCGGCAAGAAATAAAGCTTCATTGGCATAAATATTTCCAACTCCAGTGACTACGTTTGCGTCCATAATTAGGTTTTTGATCGGACGCGTCCTCTTTCTAGTGCACTGAAATAGATACTCACTATTGAATTCATTACCAAGGGGTTCAGGACCTAGGTTTTTAAGCAAGTTATGTTCTTCAGGTTTTTCTTTTATTTTTACAAGAGCCCCAAATTTTCTTATATCTGTATATCTAAGTGTCCAGCCATCAGTGAAAGATAAGTCCCAATGCTCATGTTTTTTTGGCGTTACCTGACCATCAAAGACTCTTAATTTTCCAGACATCCCAAGATGAATTAGAAGATGACCTTCTGAAAGATTGAAAATAATATATTTTCCTCTTCGCCAAGCAGAGATAATGATTTTGTTTTTTAAGTAGCGACTAAGATCCCTATCTATAGGCCATCTAAGTTTCTGTGTTCTTGATTTAAAAGATTCAATCTTTTTATTTATTATTCTTTTTGAAATGCCGCGCAGAGTAGTTTCAACTTCAGGAAGCTCGGGCATTTTATTTAGTCATAAAATTACTTATGTCGTAAATATCCATTGGCGTTAACGCACCTGCAGATAATTTAAGACCTAATTCAGCGATAATAAAATCATATTTTGAAGAATTGAAGTCTCTTTGCGCAGAGAAAAAATTTCTTTCGGCATTTAAAAGATCAACAATATTTCTCGTATCAGATTCATACCCAAACCTAGTTGCTTTGAGTGCTAATTCGGAAGATTTTAGTGCTTGTTCTCTAGCCTTCACGTTTGCCAAATTTGTTAAAACCGAGGAGTACATAGATTTTATTTGTTGCTTAGTTTTTCTCTCCATCAAAATTTCTTCCTGCTCAGCTTTTTCAAAATATGCGTAAGCCTCCCTCCTTTCAGAGCTTATCAAGCCTCCCGCCATCAAAGGCCATGAAAACTGAAGGCTAAATTTTCTGTCCTCAATATAATTTTTTTCAAAACTAAAATTTCCACCTTCGAAAGATGGCTGTCTACTATTATTTCTAGTAATGTTAGCAACAAGGTCTACATCAGGAAAATGATCCGAAAGTTTACTTTGAGCATTTCGTTTAGAAGCTCTAGTTGCAAGTTTTGCTGCCTTAAGAGAGAAATTATTCGTTAATCCTATACCAACCCATTCTTCTTGTGATTTTGGATTTGGAGAACTGATTGGAAAATCCGAATTTAGATCAGTTAAATTAGGAGCCTCTCCAATTATTGCTACCAACGCTTCTTTCGCGAATTCCAATTGACCTTCACTGGCTATTCTAGAAACTTTAGATAAATCATAAAAAGCTTGCGCTTCTTGAAAGTCAGTAACAGACGAAACGCCTTCTTCAAATAATCTTTTTGAAATGTCTCTTTGACGCTTTATTGCATTCTCTTCGGCCACTGCTACTTCAAGATTCTTATTTGCTTTTAACAAGTTGAAGTAGGCTTGAGCCACCCTTGTAATAGTTTCTTGCTGAGCAAAAGCGAATTTTGCTTTTGCAACTTCACTCATTGCTTTGCCTTGACTAAATTGAAACCATCTATCTACACGAAAAATTGGCTGAATTAAATCAGCAGAATAACCATAGGTATTATTTCCAGTGCCATCAAAAAACGTAGATTGCGGACCACGTAGCACTTCAGACTCATTCCAACTTGTAATTCCTCTAGTAGTGATGCTTGGCAATAGACCTGCAATTCCTTTAGCTTTAGCTTCTTTTTCAGCTTTAAAGGTAGCTTCGGCTATCTTAAGCTCTGGATCCTTTTTTAACGCTATTTCATAAACTTCAGCTAGGTTTAGAGATTCAGCTTTAACAAACAATGAAAAAAAGATTAAAAAAAACGAAATTACAGCTCTTTTGTGCATTTCTAAATTATAACTCAATTAAAGTTGACACTGTAAACATTATAAAATTGATTATTTTCATATAAGAAAAAAAATTTTTTTTAATAAAACAATTTTGTTAATGGCTAAATAGTTTTAAAATATACATGTGAAGAAGATTTCCTCAAGATCAATTGATAACTCACCAGAATCTAAAAAAATTCTTCAAACTGCTACAAAACTTTTCAACGGTTCCAAAAAAGTTTACATCCAAGGTTCAACTAACAATATTAATGTTCCAGTAAGAAAAGTTTTGCAAACAAGCTCGATTACCTCAGAGGGAAAACAGACTAACCCGCCTATTTACCTATATGACACTTCAGGTCCTTATTCAGATCCTGATATTTCTATAGATATTGAGAAAGGATTGCCTAAAAATCGAGATAAATGGCTAAAAAATAGGAAAAAAGACAAGCCAAATTCTACACAAATGTCTCTAGCTAGAGAGGGAATCATTACTGAAGAAATGGAGTACATCGCAATTCGAGAAAATCAATGTCACGATGAGAACGAAAAACTAAAGCAGGGCAATTATCATCTCGGAGAAAATTTTGGGGCTAATCTACCAAAAAAAATAACTCCAGAATTTGTTAGGGATGAAATCGCTTCTGGACGTGCAGTCATCCCGGCAAATATAAATCATCCTGAAATAGAGCCTATGATTATCGGAAGAAACTTTAAGATTAAAGTAAATGCAAACATAGGAAATTCAGCTTTGTCCTCTTCAATTCATGACGAAGTGGAAAAATTAACTTGGTCCACAAGGTGGGGGGCAGATACCGTCATGGACCTTTCTACCGGGAAAAATATTCATGACACCAGAGAATGGATAGTAAGAAATTCTCCAGTTCCAATTGGAACAGTTCCAATTTATCAAGCATTAGAAAAAGTAAATGGAGTAGCAGAAGATTTAAATTGGGACGTTTTCAAAGAAACTTTAATAGAGCAAGCCGAGCAAGGTGTAGATTATTTCACTATTCACGCTGGAGTGCTTCTGAGGTATGTGCCTATGACCGCTGAAAGAGTTACTGGAATAGTATCAAGAGGCGGTTCCATTATGGCGAAATGGTGCTTGGCGCATCATAAAGAAAATTTTCTTTACACTAATTTTGAAGAAATCTGCAAGATCATGAGAGATTACGATGTAACTTTTTCTCTTGGAGATGGACTTAGACCAGGATCAATCGCTGACGCAAATGATGAAGCACAGTTTTCAGAATTAAAAACTCTAGGAGAGCTGACCAAGATTGCATGGGATTACGACGTTCAAACGATGATTGAAGGCCCCGGACATGTCCCGATGCAATTGATTAAAGAGAATATGGATTTACAACTGCAAGAATGTTACGAAGCTCCTTTTTATACTCTCGGACCATTAACAACTGATATAGCTCCTGGTTACGATCACATTACTTCTGCAATTGGAGCTGCAATGATAGGTTGGTATGGATGTGCGATGTTGTGTTATGTAACACCAAAAGAACACCTAGGATTGCCAAACAAGGAAGACGTAAAAGAAGGTTTGATGGCTTATAAGATTGCTGCACATGCAGGAGATCTGGCGAAAGGTCTTCCCTCAGCACAAATACGAGATAATGCTCTCTCAGCAGCGAGATTCGATTTTAGATGGGAAGATCAATTCAATTTAGGCTTAGATCCTGAAAGAGCTAAATCCTATCATGATGAAACTTTGCCAAAAGATTCAGCAAAAGTGGCTCATTTTTGTTCAATGTGTGGACCAAAATTTTGTTCGATGAAAATTTCTCAAGATGTAAGAGATTTTGCAAGGGAAGAAGTTAAGAAACAAGAAGAGGAAATGCAAAAGAAAGCTCAAGAATTTAGAGACTCAGGTAGTAAAATTTATAATGAGATTTAGGAGAAAAAATGATTAAAGTGGGAGAGCAATTACCTTCAGCTAAGCTTTTTAAACTGGGGGAAAAAGGAGTAGATACCATTGAAAGTACCGAATATTTGGCTGACAAAAAAGTAGCTATAGTTTCAGTGCCGAGTGCATTTTCGTCAACTTGTTCAATTCAACTTCCAGGATACATCGAAAAATCTGATGAAATTCTTTCCAAGGGTATTGATGAAATTGTTTGTTTAGCAGTAAACAATGCTTTTGTAATGAAAGCGTGGGAAAAGCACTTGGAAGCTGCTGATAAAGTAACTTTTCTTTCTGATGGAAATGGGGACTTCTCCAAGGCCATGGGCCTTTTGGCAGATGCTTCAATGATAGGTTTTGGAGAGATTTCAGCGAGATATGCTGCCGTTGCAAACGATAATGTTTTGGAATCAGTTTTCGTAGAAACGGGAACCGCCCTTGAAGTAAGTACAGCAGAAAATTTATTAAATAACCTTTAATTTTGGCCAACTCAAAATATACCGCTGAGTCAATTGAGGTCTTATCGGGTCTTGAGCCCGTTAGAAAAAGACCTGGTATGTATACCGACACCACCAGTCCTAATCACCTTGTCATGGAAGTTGTAGATAACAGCGTTGATGAAGCAATAGCTGGTCATGCAAAAGAGATATCAGTTTGTCTAAATAAAGATAATTCCATTACGGTAGAAGACGATGGAAGAGGTATGCCAGTTGACATGCATCCTGAAGAAAAAGTACCAGGCGTTGAACTAATCTTTTCAAGACTACATGCTGGAGCTAAATTTTCTAATAAAGAATACACTTTTTCGGGAGGCCTCCATGGAGTTGGAGTCTCAGTTGTAAACGCTTTATCTACTCACTTAAAAGCAGAAATAAAAAGAGATGGTTCAAAATTTGCAATTGAATTTGCAGATAGTTTAAAGAAAAAAGACTTAAAAAAAATTGATGCAGTGGGACAACGCAATACTGGTACAAAGATCTTTTTCAAGCCCGATCCTGTTTTTTTTGATACTGAAAAAATTTCTTCTAAACAACTTTCCAATGCTTTGAGAGCGAAAGCAGTTTTATGTTCAGGTCTTACAATAAAATACAAAGATGAAATTTCTAAAACCAAAGAAGAATGGTGTTACGTAGATGGTCTAGGAGACTATTTAATAAATGAATTAGGAGACGGTTTATTTGTTCCAGAAAAACCCATTATTGGCGAACATCAAGACGAAGAATCAGGCTTATCTTGGGCATTAATGTGGGAGAGAGGCGATAAAGAAAAAATTTCAGAAAGCTATGTGAACCTAATTCCAACTTCGCAAGGAGGAACTCATGTCTCTGGAATGAAAAGTGGAATGACAGAAGCTTTAAAAGAATTTTGTGACTATAGAAAATTAATTCCTAGAGGAGTAAAAATCACATCAGACGATGTCTGGAAAAATTGTAACTTTGTATTGTCTGCCAAGCTCAAAGATCCTCAATTTAGTGGCCAAACCAAAGAGAAATTGTCTTCGAAAGAATTTCAAAACATTGCTTCTTCGATTTCAAAAGATAGTTTAGCCATTTGGTTGAATCAACACACTGAAGCCGCAGAGGAAATAGCCTTTATTTCAATTGAAAATGCTCAGGCACGAGTTAAAGCTAATCAAAAAGTCGAAAGAAAAAAGATCACCAAAGGTATTACATTGCCAGGAAAATTGTCTGATTGTGTTTCTGGAGAAATATCTGAAACAGAACTATTTTTAGTGGAGGGAGAGTCGGCGGGAGGCTCAGCTAAACAGGCAAGAAATAGACAGTTTCAAGCTGTTATGTCTCTGAAGGGAAAAATATTAAACACTTGGGAAGTGGACACCGATGCCGTAACTCAATCTCAAGAAGTTAAAGATATAGCCATGGCCTTAGGTTTAGATCCAGGATGTAAAACTTTAGATAATTTGAGATATGGAAAGATCTGCATTCTTGCCGACGCGGATACTGACGGAGCTCACATTGCCACTTTGATATGTGCGTTATTTTTAAAACATTTTAGACCTTTGGTAGAAGCAGGCCATGTCTTCATTGCTCAACCTCCATTATTTAGAATAGATCAAGGCAAAGAAGTTTTCTACGCTTTAGACGAAGATGAAAAAGACAAAATCGTTAAAGATCTGCAATCAAAAAATAAACAAAAAAAAATAGAAATACAAAGATTCAAAGGTTTGGGAGAAATGAATCCAAGTCAGCTTCGAGAGACGACTATGGAAATTGAAGGGAGAAGACTTCTGAAACTTACTTTAGAAAAAGGAAATACTTCTACCTCTTTAATGGATATGTTGTTGTCTAAAAAAAGAGCTGGAGATAGAAAACATTGGCTAGAAACCAAAGGAGACTTAGCTAACTTGAATGAGTAAAGAAGAAAGCCTACCGATTGGAGGTTACGCAGAAAAAGCATATTTGGAATACTCCATGTATGTAATTCTAGACCGAGCTTTACCTTTTGTAGGAGATGGATTAAAACCAGTTCAACGAAGGATTATATATGCCATGTCTGAATTGGGTCTTAAATCTTCGGCTAAATTCAAAAAAAGCGCTAGGACTGTAGGTGATGTTATCGGAAAATTTCATCCTCATGGCGACAGTGCAGCTTACGAAGCAATGGTTTTGATGGCTCAAAATTTTTCTACTAGATACCCATTAATAGAAGGACAAGGTAATTTTGGATCTTTGGATGACCCAAAAAGTTTTGCAGCAATGAGATACACAGAATGCAGACTATCAGCTTATTCACAGAATCTTTTAACTGAAATATCACAAGGTACAGTTGACTGGATGCCTAATTTTGATGGAACTTTGATTGAACCAAAATTTTTGCCTGCGAGATTACCGAATGTACTTTTGAATGGAGCATCTGGCATTGCAGTTGGGATGGCCACGGATATACCGCCTCATAATCTCACCGATGTTGTAAAAGCTACAATTGCACTTTTAGAAAGTCCAAAAATGTCAATTAAAGAATTGATGAGATATATCCCTAGTCCGGATTTTCCCACCCAGGCAAAAATAATTTCAACTCCTGAAGACATTGAGGAAATTTATACGACTGGAAGGGGTTCTATAAAACTAAGAGCTACTTATGATATCGAAAATGGAGAAATCGTCATTAGCTCTTTGCCTTATCAAGTCTCATCTTCAAAAATCCTTGAACAAGTTGCGTCTCAAATTGAATCTAAAAAAATTAGTATGATTGAAGATCTAAGAGACGAAAGTGATGAAAATAATCCAGTGAGATTAATTGTTGTTCCAAGATCTAACAGAATAGATAAAGATGCATTAATGAGTCATCTATTTGCTACTACAGAATTACAAAAAAATGTTCGGGTAAATTTTAATGCCATCGGTTTAAACGGTAAGCCTAGAGTATTTGATTTAAAAGATATGCTCAAAGAATGGATAAAGTTTAGAACCGAGACAGTAAAAAGAAGACTGCAACATCGTTTGGATTGGGTAAACGATCGATTGCACATTCTAGAAGGGTTGCTTAAAGCTTATTTAAATCTAGATGAAGTAATAAAAATTATAAGAACCCATGACGATCCCAAAAAATCTTTAATGAAAAAATTTAAGTTATCCGAATTACAAGCAAACGCAATTTTGGACATACGTTTAAGGCAATTAGCTAAATTAGAAGAGGAGGCCATTCTGGAAGAAAAAAAATTGCTTGCTTCTGAAGCCAAAGATATTGAAAAAATTCTCAATTCATCTAGTAGATTAAAAACACTAATTAAAAAAGAGATGAATGAGGATCTTGAGGAATATGGAGATGAAAGAAACAGCAATATTGTCGAAGTTGAAGAAGCAAAAGCATTTGATGAAAAAGACCTTATCTCTAATGATCCAATGACTGTAGTACTCTCAAAGAGAGGTTGGATTAGAGCTGCTAAAGGACACGATATTGATCCTCAAAGCCTGCAGTATAGAGAGGGAGACGAATATCTTTCCTCTTCAACGGCTAGAAATAGTCAAAACGCAGTAATCATTGATAGTTTTGGAAAGGCTTTTACTTTACCTATTCATAAGTTACCTTCTGCTAGAGGTCAAGGCGATCCGGTGTCGGGCAGTATAAATTCTCAATCGGGCTCAACCTTTGCGGGCGTTGTTGCAGGGACCGATGACGACTATTGTTTGTTGGCGTCGACCAGTGGATATGGTTTTATTGCAAAAATAGCTGAATTACAAACAAAAAATAAGTCAGGCAAAACTGCACTCAACACCAAAGGAGCTATTCCATTAGGACCTGAAAAGGTGATTAAAATAAATGACTCTTACTTGGCTGCAATTACAGAGGAAGGAAAAATGCTATTAATTGAATCTTCGGATTTGCCGATTCTCTCAAAAGGGAAAGGAAATAAAATTATCAACATTGATAAAAAACAATTCGAAGCAAAAGAAAACAAATTAATTTTTCTGAAGTCACTAGCTAAAGGAAGTAGTCTTAAAATTTGCAGTGGAAAACAAAATTACACAATAAAATCCAAAGATTTAGAAAATTTTGTCGGCACCAGGGGTAGAAAGGGAAATTTTCTCCCCAAAGGGTACAGAAGAGTAGATGCAGTAGAAGTAATTGTTGAAGAATAAACTAATCAGCAACTGTGTTCGGAATTAATTGCTGATTAGACTTTTTCTTTTCTTCAATTTCTTTAATAGCAGCATTAATTTCTAAAAATCTTTCAGGAGTAGCAGGATGAGTGGAAGTGTGGCTTTGATTGATACTCCCTGGATGTTCCACTGCCATATCTCGCCAAAAGTTTGCGACATTTTCCGTTGAGTATCCAGCTCTTTCCAAATAATAAATTCCAACATAGTCCGCTTCTGCTTCAAATTCTTGAGAATACATTCTTGCTCCAGTCTGACCAAAAACGCCTTGGGTATTTACTCCATAGTAAGCGGCAGCTAAATCAACAATCGTTCCAAGAAGAGAATTAGTTCTTAATTTAGAGATGTGGCCCATCATGTTATGACCCAGTTCATGTGCTATAACCAATCCAAGGTCTTCATCTCTTTGAGCAAACCTTATCATTCCTGTCGTTATGCCAATTTGGCTTCCGTTAGCGAAAGCGTTAACAGAGTCGTTTTGAACCAACAAAATAGGGTAGTTACAAATCAAATCAGGATCAAAGGATACTGATTTTGATACTCCATCTCTCAAAAACTCTACCTTTAGGGTCTCTGATTTATTTCTAAATTTTTCTAAGCCTTTGTGAAATTTCTCTCTATCTGATGAAACCTCTAAGTTGTTAATTTTTAAGATTTCATCGTTTTTTCTTAGTCCACTTTTAAAAGCAGCTGAACTTGGAATAACGTATGTGACTTTTATTCCTTTTTCATCAATTCCATATACTTCTTTTTCAATTTCAGAATATTTATCTGTAGCAACGTAAGCATTGAACATTACCCCGATGGAGTTCACAGTATTATCGCAAAGGTCACTCGAGTTCTTAAGAATTGGATAGCCTACTCGTTGCAAACGTTCGTATCTTTCCTTAATTTTTTGAAGCGCTAATGTTTGTTGAAGTTTTGTTTCAGCATCTAAAGCATCATTGTCAATGTTTAGTCTCTGAGTAGCAGGACCAGCACACGAAAAGATTAACGTAGATAAAATTAAAATTTTTAAAAATTTAACCATCGTTACTCTTATGATAAGTAAAAATTTTGTCAAGACAAGAATGCAAAGTAGGTTTTTCTTAAATGATATTTTTATATGCTTTTTCGAATCTCTTGAAGCCTTCATTGATTTCTTTGTCAGATATTATTAAAGAAGGAGCGAGGCGAATAGTTTTTTCTCTAGCAGCTTGGACAACAATTAGTCCTTCATTATATGCAGCTTGAATAAAATCAGATGACTTTACTTTTTTAAAATCACAACCAATCCAAAGTCCCGCAGATCTAATATCAGAAAAAATGTCATATTTTTCAGAAAGAAGATTTAATTTTTTAGTAAAAGATATTGTTTTTTTCATCACTCCAGATAAAACTTTCCGTGAAGAAATTATTTCAATTACCTTTTTAGCGACAATGCATGCCAATGGATTTCCTCCGAAGGTACTACCATGAGTTCCAGGTTGAAAGGCCTTTGCAATATGATTTTTTGCTAGAGTTGCACCAATCGGAATTCCTCCACCAAGACCTTTAGCTAAGGTTGATATGTCTGGGACAACTCCGTAACCCATATAAGCCATCAAAGTTCCAGTTCTACCGATACCACTTTGCACTTCATCAAAAATAAGCAAAATGTTATTTTTGTCCGCCAATTTTCTTAATCCCATTAGAAACGGATTTGAGGCTCTAATAATGCCCGACTCTCCCAAAATGGGTTCCACAAAAATAGCTGCAGTGTTCTTGGTGATAACTTTTTCTACTGATTTAAGATCATTAAACTTAGCTCTTTTGAATCCTTTGAGAAGCGGACCAAATCCAGTTTTTTGAGGTTTAGAATCACCCGCACTTATGTTCAACATAGACCGTCCGTGGAAAGCATCTGTAAAGACGACAACTTCATATTTTTCAGGTTTACCCTTGTCATAAAAATATCTTCTTGCAAGTTTTATAGCTGCTTCGTTCGCCTCGTTTCCAGAATTTGAAAAAAATACTTTGTCGGCAAAGGTTTTTTTAGCCAATAGACTACTTAGCTCTAGGGCTGGTTCGTTATACAAATAATTACTTACATGCCAAAGTTTGGTGGACTGATCCTTTAAAACTTTTATAAGCTCTGGATGAGAATGGCCCAGGCAAGTCACAGCAATTCCGCCACCGAAATCTACATAGTCATTCCCTTCTTCATCCCATAAAATTGACTTTTTCCCCTTGACTGGAGTGAACCATGCGGGTGCATAATTTGGAGTAAGGGCAGTTCTATCAATAGAATTAATTTTTTTCTTTGTCATCTAGAAATTTAAATAAAAAATTTTGGTTTAATATAACAATTAATTATGGTTACTGCAGATCGTCTCGAAGCCAATAATACATTTAGATTAACTTTAAAGCCAAATCGTTCGATTTCTTGGAGGGGAAATTTAATTTTTCTATTGTTGATTTCGACTCCCATACTAATTATTGCTTTTGGTTTTTTATACGTTGGAGCACCAATTATTCTGCCTTTTGCTGGCCTCGAAATTTTGATAGTTTTGCTAGCGTCTTATTACGTTTACCAAAAAACAAACAAGCAGGAGATAATTACTATTTCTCCAGAAAAATTAATTATAGAAAAAGGAAAATTTAGACCTGAAACTTCAATAGAATTTATTAGAGAATGGGCTTATGTTTTTGTAGAAAGGGCTAAACATCCTTGGTATCCAGTACACATAGTGATTTCATCCAAGGGACAAAGAGTTCCAGTCGGAGAATTTTTAACAGATGACGATAAAAA
Source organism: SAR86 cluster bacterium (assembly GCA_023703675.1). NCBI lineage: Bacteria > Pseudomonadati > Pseudomonadota > Gammaproteobacteria > SAR86 cluster bacterium. Next base: position 99,422 of record CP097974.1, read on the forward strand.
AATTTTTATTGAGAAAATGGATGAAATTATCAGAGAAATAAGAGTTATTTAGCTCTTTGATTAAATCGTCTGCCTATCATCGCAGAAGCAATATTTACCTTTTGAACATCGATTGTTCCCCCCGCAATACCCCAACCAAATGCATCACGAACTTTTCTCTCCATTCCATATTCCTTATTGAAACCATACCCGCCCATAAGTTGCATAGCGGTTGTAGTGACTTCTCTGGCAATTTCGTTTGCAAAACATTTTGCACTACTAGATTCTAATATGTCTGGAAGACCATTGGCTGCATTGAAGACTGCTCTGTGAATTAAGAGCCTAGAAGCTTCAACTTTCATTAGCATGTCTGCCAACTTAATTTGAACCGCTTGAAAATCTACAATAGGTTTACCAAACTGTTCACGTTCTTGGACGTATTGTTTCACATAATCTAATGCCGAGGATGCTTGAGCAAGCGCCATAGTTGCGTTACCACACCTTTCCAAATCAAAGGTCTCCATAAGTTTTTTAAAACCATCTTCAGGCTCAACCAATAAGTTTTCTAAGGGAACCTCTACGTTATCGAAATAAATATCAGCGGATGGAATTCCTCGCCAACCCATTAATCGCTCACTATTTCCAAAAGTTAATCCAGGGGTATCTAGGTCAACAAATACAGCACCTATTCCTTTAGCGGCGGGAGCATCTGACATTTTTGCATAAACAACATATCCGTCTGAGTGACCAGCTCCTGAACACCACCTTTTATTGCCATTGATGATAATTTTATCGCCTTTAATTTCCGCTTTAGTTTTAAGATCTGTTAAGCCTGTCCCTGCTCCTGGTTCCGACATGCTCACGGCAACAACTTTTTCTCCACTACATACCTTTGGAATTATTCTTTTCTTTAAAGCTTCGGTGCCAAAGTGCTCTATAACTTTAACTGGACCCGCATTAGCTTCAAACACTGGCCAGCCGACTGCGGACGAAATCTTTCCAAATTCTTCTAAAATAATGATGGCGTCAAGATTGGATAGACCTTGACCTCCATATTCTGTTGGCGCATTAATTCCAAGAAAACCTAATTCTCCAATTTTCATTAATACTTCTTTGGGAACAGGATTACAGGATTCTTCCATCTCATCTGCTAAAGATACTAGTTCTTTATTTGCAAAATCTCGTGCAACTTTTTGTAACTCTTGCTGATCTGAAGTTAGTTTAAAATCCATAATTTAGGAAGTTAATTATACACATTAGGGTAAAATCATCATTATGATTAAGGACAATTTTTCAGTTCCTGAAGGCTTTAAAATTATAGATCAAACAGAGAACCATATTGCTCACATTGGGCAAGGTTTCTATAAAAGAAATGATAATGGAAGCTTAGTAATGGCTTTTTGGATTCGCTCAGAAAATAGTAATTCGGCAGGTGTTGCGCACGGTGGAATGCTTATGAGTGTTGCGGATTATTGTTTGTGTTCTTTGGCAATGGACTCTAAAGAAAATTACGCTGCAACAGTAAGCTTTAGAGGTGAATTTATTGCTCCGGCCAAAACAGGATCTCTTCTAGAAATTCATCCAAAAATAGATAAAGAAACTAAAAGTTTAGTTTTTGGCCAGGGTCAAATTCTCTGTGAAGACAAAGTAGTTTTTAATTTTTCAGGTGCCGTAAAAAAAATTTTAAAAACTTCTTAATTTTTTTTGTACAGGAATATTTTTTAAACGGGCTATGTCAGGTATCCCTTGGTGATATTTAATTGTACTTTCTCCCTGTATCAAAGGCCTGAGATACCTTCTCCCAACATTGGTTATTTTAAAACCGTCTTTTGAAATGTATGCAGCTGGCATTTTCTTTTCAACATTAGCAACGTTTTTCAAAGATACTTCAGATAATGTCCATTTGTAAGGTTTTTCGCTTACTCTTCTGATGGTCGGCATCAATCCGGTTTTTCCTGCCAAAGCTAATTGGACAGCATATTTGCCTACAGCATAAGCTTGGTCAAGATCGGTTTTTGAAGCAATATGTCTCGCCGAGCGTTGCAAATAATCTGCAACTGCCCAATGATTTTTCAGACCAAGTTTAGTAACCATTTCAGCTAAAAAAGGCGCTACTCCCCCTAGTTGTTTATGTCCAAATGCGTCAACAGAACCGGCATCCGCTAAAAATTTTCCTTTTTTGTCTCTTACTCCTTCCGAAGCGACTATGACACAGTACCCATATCTCTTTACAGTATTTTTAACAGCCGCTTTAAATTTATTTTTCTCAAAAGCTACTTCTGGAAGAAGAATGATATGCGGTGGATCTTCTATTTCGTTGCTAGCTAAACAAGACGAGGCAGCAATCCACCCAGCGTGACGCCCCATAACTTCCAAAATAAACACTTTTGTGGAGGTTTCTGACATGCTTTTGACATCCAATCCAGCTTCAAGAGTAGAAGTAGCAACGTACTTCGCTACGGAACCAAAGCCTGGAGAGCAATCAGTAAAGGGTAAGTCATTATCTACTGTTTTTGGAATACCAATGCATTGAAGAGGAAAATTAAGTTTTTTTGCCATTTCAGATATCTTGAAAGTTGTGTCTTGGCTGTCACCACCTCCGTTGTAGAAAAAAAATCCAATGTTATGTGCTTCAAATACTTCAAAAAGCCTTTCATATTCTTTTTTTTGTTTGATTGGGTCTTGCAATTTAAAACGGCATGAACCAAAGGCTCCTCCAGGTGTTTGTTTTAATTTTGCAATGGTTGATTTTGACTCTCTTGAGGTGTCAATAAGTTCCTCATTCAAGGCTCCTAAAATTCCATTTTTACCAGCTAAAACTTTATTAATTTTATAAGATTTATTAGCGGCCTCTATAACACCACAGGCAGATGCATTAATTACCGAGGTGACACCTCCTGATTGGGCATAAAAGGCGTTTTTTTTTGCTGCCATCAATCAAATATAACTGAAAAAAGTATTTCTGTGAAAAGGATATAATTTATTTATGAATATTTATGTTTTGGGAATTTGTGGAACTTTTATGAGTGGTATAGCCCAACTTGCAATTCAAAAAGGCTTCAAAGTATCTGGATGTGACGAAAATATTTATCCCCCCATAAGCAATGTCCTTAAGGAATTAGAAATCAAGGTTGATCAGGGTTTTGAAACGAAAAATTATTCTAAAAATATTGACTTATTTATTGTTGGAAATGTCGTAAGCAGAGGAAATCCTTTAATGGAAAAAATATTAAATAATAAAAATGAATATCTTTCAGGTCCTGAATTTCTCTACCAATACATCCTGAAAGATAGGCATGTCATTTCAGTTTCAGGAACACATGGGAAGACTACTACATCTGCAATGATCTCTAAAATTTTAATGGATGCCAAAGTTGATACTGGATATCTCATTGCTGGGAAAGTCAATGGATTTGATACTTCCGCAAAGCTTGGCAACAATGATTTTTTTGTGGTTGAGTCTGACGAATATGACACTTCCTTTTTCGATAAAAGATCAAAGTTTGTTCACTATCGACCCTCAACCTTATTAATCAACAATTTAGAATTTGATCACGCTGATATTTTTGATAATTTGGATAGCATCAAAAAGCAATTTCATAATTTAATTAGGTCGATGCCTTCTAACGCAAAGGTAATCTTTCCTGAGGATGATGAAAATGTTGAATCTTTAATCAATCAAGGACTTTACTCCAAAAAAGAAACTTTCAATTATCAATTTTCACCAAAGGGTTGGTCTGTCAAACCGAATGAAAGTTGTGATGATAATTTTGAAATTTACTTTGATGGCAAACTCAGAGGCAAAATAAGCTGGCATTTATTTGGTGAGCACAACCTTAGGAACGCCTTAGCAGCTTTTGTCACTGCCTCGTCTTTAGGAATTGATGATGAAATTATCACAAAAGCTTTGTCGTCTTTTAAAGGAGTTTCAAGACGAATGGAATTAAAAGGCCAGAATGATTCTGTGAGTGTTTATGATGATTTTGCCCATCATCCAACGTCGATTAAATACTCATTAGAAGGTTTGAGGAAAAAAGTAGGAGATCAAAAAATAATTTGTCTGCTCGAAATGCGTTCCAATACTATGTCTGCTGGACATCATGACAAAGTCATACCCAAATCTTTAGAATGCGCTGACAAAGTCTTTTTATTTTCAAAAAATGAAAAACAAATCAAAAAAATTGCCTTGAAAAGTGAAAAATTTTCGATTTGTTCTGGAACCGAAGAGCTTCTAAAAATATTACCTAAAGAATTAGTATCCGATACTCATATAATCTGCTTATCAAACGGGTCTTTTGGCCAAATCTATCAAAAGATTCTAGAAAGTTTTTAAAAAGTAAAAGTTTTTTTTCTAAGTCTTATTGCACTAGGAGTAACTTCAACAAGTTCATCTTCCTCTATGAATTCAAGAGCTTGTTCCAAGGAGTGCTGAATATGAGGGGTTAAAATTAAATTCTCATCCGTTCCAGATGCTCTTACATTAGTAAGTTGTTTTGCTTTGGTTGGATTTACAGGAAGGTCGTTGTCTCTAGAGTGAAGGCCAACAATTTGTCCTTTGTAGATATCCAATCCATGACCAACAAATAATTTACCTCGATTTTGTAAATTAAATAAGGAGTAAGATAAAGTTTTACCATTTGTCATTGAAACTAAAACTCCATTTTGTCTATTAGTTACTTCACCTTTTTTTGCAGGACCATAATGATCAAAAACGCTTGTTAAAATTCCTGAGCCACTAGTGAGAGTTAAAAAGTGTGATCTGAATCCAATCATTCCTCTGGAAGGTGCAATAAATTCGAGCTTTATTCTTCCTTTTCCATCCGGCTCCATATTTTTAAGCTCAGCTTTTCTTAAACCCATTTCTTCCATTATTGAGCCTTGATGTTCTTCTTCTAGGTCAATAACAATTTGTTCAAAGGGCTCGTGAATCTCTCCATTAACTTCTTTTTGGATTACTTCAGGTTTTGATACGCCTAATTCAAAACCATCTCTCCTCATGCTTTCTATTAAGACAGATAAATGTAGTTCTCCTCTTCCAGAAACTTTAAATTTATCTGATGAATCTCCTGGTTCAACTCGAAGGGCAACATTACTTAGCAATTCTTGCTCGAGCCGTTCCTTTATATTTCTTGAAGTGACAAATTTTCCTTCTTGTCCTGCAAAGGGCGAATCATTTACTTGAAAGGTCATACTTACTGTTGGCTCGTCTACCGATAAAGGGGGCAGGGCTTCAATTTTTAATGGATCGCATAAGGTATCCGAAATGTACAAATTTTCTATTCCAGTGATACAAACAATATCTCCTGCTTCTGCTTCAGAAACTTCTATTCTTTCCAGTCCATCATGACTCATAACTTGTAAAATCTTTCCCTTTCTATGTTTTTCATGAGCGTCAATAACAACTACTTGATCGTTTGGTTTTAATTTTCCGCAGGTAATTCTCCCAATACCAATTACACCCACATAACTATTGCTATCCAAAGCACTTATCTGCATTTGAAAAGGCTTTTCAGTATCTACTTCAGGAGGGCTTACTTTTTCTAATACCAAATCTAAAAGAGGAGACATATCTTCTCTAATATCTTCAAGTTCGTTGCCTGCCACTCCATTTAACGCAGAAGAATAGATAACAGGAAAATCCATCTGAGTGTCGTTGCCACCAAGCCTATCAAAAAGATCAAATACCTGATCTAAAACCCAATCCGGTCTGGCTCCAGGTCTATCAATTTTATTTATAACTAAAATAGGATTTAAACCTTGCTCAAATGCCTTTTCAGTGACAAATCTCGTTTGAGGCATTGGACCGTCGACAGCATCTACTAGAAGAAGCACAGAATCTACCATAGATAATACTCTTTCGACTTCTCCGCCAAAGTCGGCGTGACCAGGAGTATCAACAATATTTATTTTATGATCCTTCCATTTTATTGCTGTATTTTTAGCAAGGATTGTAATGCCTCTTTCTTTTTCTTGATCATTGGAATCCATGATCCTCTCTGAACCAATATCTTTTCTATTTAGGGTTCCAGATTGTTGCAATAATTTATCAACCAATGTCGTCTTTCCATGATCGACATGGGCAATAATTGCAATATTTCTAATATCTTTTGGATTCATATAAGTTTTTAGTCCAAAGAATGTTCTAAGCACGAATAACTTTGCTAAGAATTAATTAAGATTTATTATTTGTCTTTTGGATTTTTTTCTTCAACAGTTTCTTCTGTTGGAATTTCAGTCGCGTCAGATTTAGCTTCTTTAGAAATATCTTCTTTTACGTCAAGGATTGCATCTTCTTTTTGAGTTTCGTTGACGTCCATTTTTTCTGATTTTGAAGAAGTCTCAGCTTCTGCTTTCTCAGAAACCTGATCTTGGGTTTCTTTGTTTGTTGGATTATTTGGCTCTATCTTTGACGCTCCCTTTTTAGCGAATCTTTTCTTAAATCTGTCTACTCTTCCTCCTGTATCAATAATTTTTTGCTGGCCAGTATAAAAAGGGTGAGAGGCAGAAGAGACATCTAAAGGGCAATACGGGTAAGTTTTTCCATCTTTCCATTCTTTAGTTTGATCTGTGCTTAAAGTAGACGGAATCAAAAAGTATTCGTCAACGCTAACGTCATGGAAAAGTACCTGTCTATATTCTGGATGAATTCCTTTTTTCATAATCTTAGTTTAGAGCGCGAATGATATCAGAACTTTTTTTTTGAAGAAATATAATTTTAGGATTTCTTAGATTGTTTTTTTAATCTTTTATCAGAAATGCTTACGACCTTTTTAGCTCCATAAACTTCAGTATATTTTTTTCCATTTAGATAATAAAAACCTTTAGATGATAAATACCATTTAGACGTCTCTTTTCTTTCATGTTCTGGAACCCAAGAAATGTCATTCAAAGATTCTTCTATATTAGAATGGCCTTCCTTTTGGTTAAAGCTTAGAGGACTACCTTTCAACTTATGTGCCTTTGAAAGCCAAGCATTGAGAAATCTTTTGACACCTCTCAGAGTTTTACGTCTTGATGGGTTTGCCTCACACCATTCTGCTGCAGCTTTTACCTCATGAAAAACATTACAATCTTTATAAGTTCTACTCCAAGCGATAAGGTCACTTTCTTTTACCTCATAAAAACTGCCATCTTTAAGTTTTATTTCCATCGAAGTAAGCCTATCGACTATTTCTGATAACATCAATTATTGATTCTAATTTGTAGGGAGGAATCTTATGTCTTATCAAAGCGATGTTGAAAAATTTATGAGAGCTGGTGATCAGCCAATTAGTAAAGAGTTGTCTATTGATTCCAAAGAAGCCGATCTTTATGTGAACTTAATCACCGAAGAATATAAGGAAACAATCGAAGCTTTTGAGAACAAAGATATTATTGAATTAGCAGACGGACTGATAGACATGGTTTGGGTAATCATGGGTATGTGCAATAGCTGCGGTATAAATTTTGAAAAAGTTTGGCAAGAAGTAAAGGCATCTAACATGAGTAAGTTCGTTGATGGAAAAGCAATAAAAAATGAAAAAGGGAAAATTATGAAGCCCGAGTCATATTTCAAACCTAATATAAAACAGGTTTTGGGGTTAATTAAAGATTAAAAAATGGATAGAATAACTCTCTAGAACAACTCAATTTAAAAGATAAGGAGAAAATTATGGGTAACGCTTATATTGTTGGTGCAGTAAGAACACCTGGCGGAAAAAAAGATGGAAAGTTAAAAAATTGGCATCCTTCAGATCTAGGAGCTTTAGTTTTAGATGAGTTAGTTGAAAGAACAGGCGCGAAAGGCGAAATGATAGATGACGTAATATTTGGTTGCGTTAGTCAATCTGGAGCTCAAGCAGGAAACGTTGCAAGAAATGCTGTTTTAAGTTCTAAACTACCAGAGTCAGTACCTGGTACTTCTGTCGACCGTCAGTGCGGCTCATCACAACAAGCAATTCACTTTGCAGCTCAAGCTGTTATGTCAGAAACTCAAGACATAGTTATTGCTGGAGGAGTAGAGGTAATGAGTCAAGTTCCAATAGGCTCGAATATTATTGACAGTTTCAAAGAAGGACATGGACAACCATTTAATGGAAAAGGTATGACGGAGAGATATCCCGGTGTTCAATTCAGCCAATTCGCTGGAGCTGAGATGATGGCAAAAAGATGGAAATTTTCTCGTGATGATTTGGATACTTTTGCTTATGCAAGTCACAAAAAAGCCATTGCGGCGACTGAGTCAGGCTTTTTTGACAAAGAAATCGTTCCTGTGGAAGGTGATTTGCCTTCAGGGGAAAAAGAAATGGTCACAGTAGATGAGGGTATAAGATTTGATGCTTCCTTAGAAAGTCTTTCGGGTTTAAAAACATTATCTGAGGACGGAGTTCTTACAGCTGGAAGTTCAAGTCAGATTTGTGACGGTGCAGCTGCAGTAATGATAGTTAACGATGCAGGATTAAAGAAGTTGGGAATTCAACCTAGGGCAAAAATCGTTTCCTTGGCACTTGCGGGAGATGACCCGGTGATAATGTTGACTGGACCAATTCCAGCTTCAAAGAGTGTTTTGGAAAAAGCAAACTTATCCATAAGTGATATAGACATTTATGAAGTTAATGAAGCTTTTGCTCCAGTTCCTTTAGCCTGGGCTCACGAGTTAAAAGCAGATAAAGAAAGGCTTAATGTCAATGGTGGAGCAATGGCTTTGGGACATCCGCTAGGAGGAACTGGGGCTAAATTGATGACTACATTACTTCATGAGCTTGAGAGAAGAGATGGCAAGTATGGTCTTCAAGCCATATGTGAGGGTGGTGGAACAGCCAACGCGATGGTGATAGAAAGATTAAGCTAAAGTATTGAAAGTTCTCTCGGAATCAAAAGTTTTTGCTTGCCCAGCTGAGGAGCTTTGGGAAATCCTTTCTGATGTTTCAAGATGTGATTGGGTTCCAAGTGTTGAAAAAATTTCCTTAGAAGGTGTCTCTAGAACATTTGAAATGGAAGGCATTGGGAAAGTAAGAGAAAATATATTGTCTCTAGACAATGTAAATATGGAATTACAATATTCTGCTGTCGAAACACCCAATCCTATAGAGCATCATCTTGCGACAATGCGAGTAATTAAGTTGGATAATAATAGTTGCGAATTACTGTGGACCACTGAGATTAAACCTGAGATTTTTTCTGAAGCAGTTCATCATGGAATGTTAATTTCAATCAAAGGAATAGAAGAAGTTTTAAAGACTTAAATAAAATTTTAAGATTTCTCAATAATCAATTCTCTGGAAAACTCGTTTATATGACTTAAACGGATCTTAAGATCGTATTCACTGAAAAATCCTTCAGCTTTTTCAGGCCATTCTATAAATATTAAACAATCGTTTTCCGCTGAATATTCCTCAATGCCAAGGACTTCCAACTCTTTTCTACTTTCAATTCTATATAGATCAATATGATAAATTTTTTTATCTTTTATTAAGTAAGGTTCAATAATTGTGAATGTTGGACTAGTTACGGGCTCAGATAATCCAAGAGATTTTAAAATTTCTTTTACAAGAGTTGTTTTACCTGTACCCAGATCACCCTCTAAAAAGATAATTGATGCCTTATTTTTTGGATACTTTTCAAGCTTACTAGCAATTTCTTTAGCAATATCTGCAGTATCATCCAATGAATTTAGGATTATTTTTTTATTAAAATTCATCAATAATGCTGGGTAGAAAGTCAATAATATCGGTTGGCATTAATGAAAGTTGATTAAATTTTTTGGCGTATGCTTCGCCGGCTAAAGAGTGTAATTCAACTCCTAAACACGAAGCATCAAATAAGTTTAATTTTTGAGCAACTAGGCTACTTACAATGCCGCTAAGCACATCTCCCATGCCTGCTGTTGCCATGCCGGGATTAGCTCTATCGCAGATACAGATATTTTCTCCTTTACAAATTAATGTCTGATGACTCTTAAGAACTACAACGGCATTAAATTTTTTGGATATTCGCTTTGCAGCTGAAACTTTATTCTTCTTTATTGCTTCAACAGAGGTATTTAACAAAGCTGCAGCCTCTCCCAAGTGAGGAGTTAAGATAATTTTCTTCGGTAATTTTAGTTTTTTAAAAAATTTAGGTAGTAAATTCAATCCGTCAGCGTCAATCAACATGGGAATATTTCTTTTATAAGCGTTTTCGATCGACTTAAAAATCATCTGTTCACTCCAATAGTCTTTTCCTAATCCTGGACCAAGACAAACAACAGAAGGTAAGTTCAAATAATTCTCTAAAGTCTGTCCTGTGTCTACTTTTTTAGTCATTACTTCCGGACAAAAACTCAACGCCGCCTGTAAATGATCTGACCTAGTTGCTAAAGAAACAAGACCAGCACCACTTTTCATGGCGGCTTTAGAAGAGAGAAGAGCTGCTCCTCCGAAGCCAAGATTACCCGCGATAACCAAAAGATGACCATAATCTCCTTTGTGTGAATCAGGATTTCTTGATAATTTTTTCATCAAGGTTTCTGTTTTTATGTTTCGCGGTTTCATCAGTTAAAGTCCTAAAAAAATTTTGTTTTTTTGTTATCTTCTCATTGCTAAAAGGGCTAGGAAAGAGATAGAGTACGTAGATTAAATTATTTTTAAAGGAGAGGAAAATGATCAAAACAAAAATTACCGAAATGTTTGAAATTGAACATCCAATTATTCAAGGAGGAATGCATTATGTTGGTTTTGCAGAGATGGCTTCTGCGGTCGCTAATGCTGGCGGGCTTGGAATTATTACAGGCTTAACACAAAAGACTCCGGATGATTTGGCTAAAGAAATCGCGAAATGTCATGAAATGACGGATAAACCTTTTGGAGTCAATTTGACCTTCTTGCCTGGGTTTGAAGAGCCTGACTATCCTGGTTACATCGAAGCTATTGTTAAAGGAGGAGTAAAAATTGTTGAGACTGCTGGTAGAAGTCCAGAAGCTTACATGCCTGATTTGAAAGGAGCTGGAATTAAAGTCATCCATAAATGTACATCAGTGAGACATTCTCTAAAAGCTGAAAAAATTGGTTGTGACGCTGTCAGTGTTGATGGTTTTGAATGTGGTGGTCATCCCGGAGAAGATGACATTCCAAATATGATCCTCTTGCCAAGAGCTGCAGAAGAATTATCTATTCCTTTTGTTGCGTCAGGAGGAATGGGAAACGGACAGCAACTTGCTGCAGCATTATCAATGGGAGCGGATGGAATTAACATGGGAACTAGATTCATTGCAACCAAAGAGGCTCCAGTGCATCAAAATGTAAAAGACGCTTTAGTTGCTGCTTCAGAATTGGATACCGAACTCATTATGAGACCTTTGCGAAATACTGAAAGAGTTTTAGCAAATGGCGCAGTGAATAAAATTTTAGAAAAAGAAAAAGCTCTTGGTGACGAAATTCAGATTACAGACATCATAGAAGAAGTTGCAGGGGTTTATCCAAAAATCATGCAGGAAGGAACCATGGATGCTGGGGCTTGGAGCTGCGGGATGGTTGCTGGATTAATTCACGATGTACCAACATGTAAGGATTTAGTTGAAAGAATAGTCTCTGATGCCGAAGAAATCATCAAAAGTAGACTTTCAAAATTTGTTGCTTAACTATGTCTGAAGAATCTAGTTCTAAGCCTCCTTTCCCGGAGAAATATGAATCTTCGATAAACATAAAAAAAGGCTCAGAAGAAGAACCTGCTGAGCCTAGACCAGCTGCTACAGTTCTACTTGTCAGGGCGCCAAAAGACGAAGTTGAAGTTTTCATGATTCAAAGAAACGCTAAGACTAATTTTGGCAATGCATGGGTTTTTCCGGGTGGAAAACTTGATGAGGAAGATGGCACTGATGAATCTAATAAATTTTGTTATGGTCTCACCGACGAAATGGCTTCCCAGATCTTAGGGATTGAAAAAGGCGGTTTGAACTATTGGGTTGCTTGTATCAGAGAATGTTTTGAAGAATGTGGAGTGCTTTTAGCCTATAGAGAAAATGGAGACCTTTTTGACGACCCCAATAGCGATGAGTTAAAGATTCTTAATGAATACAGAAATCTTCTAAACGAGGGCAAGCCCGTCTTGTACAAATTGTGTGGAATTTTAAAGCTAAGATTAGCAGTTGATAGACTGGCTTATATTTCTCATTGGGTCACTCCGAAATTTGAAATGAGACGCTACAGCACTAGATTCTTTATTGCTTTAGCTCCAGAAAAACAAATTGCTGAACACGACGGAGGAGAAGGCGTTGAAAGCATTTGGATTTCACCTGAAAGCGCTTTAGAAAAGGGAAAGAAAGGAGAATTTCCAATAATTCTCCCTACAATTAAAAATTTAGAATCGATAGAAGGTTTTTCTAACACTCAGGATCTTATGGAAGCTAAAATAAATTATCAAAACGAAGTTTCATGTATTGAGCCAAAGTTTTTTATGAAAGATGGAAAAATGGTGGGACTTCTTCCTGGAGATGAAGGATATGAAGATCACTGAGCTGTCTCCCTTAATTAGAAGAATTACAGCTGATAATTCAGGTGTCTTTACTGGCCCTGGGACGAATACCTACTTGATAGGACATGATGAAATTACAGTAATTGATCCTGGTCCAGCATCAAAAGAACATATAGAAAATATTGTTAAAGTTTGTGGAGAAGACATCAAGCAAATTTTAGTCACTCACACTCACAATGATCATTCACCTGGTGCGAAGTTGTTGCATCAGAGAACTGCTGCACCGGTAAAAGGCATGAAAGCATTACATAATGAGATGCAGGATCCTACTTTCAAGCCTCAAGCGATATTGAAGGATGGTGATGTCATCGAGCAAGTGGATTACACTTTGAGAGTGATTCATACGCCTGGACATGCTTCCAACCATTTGTGTTATTTTTTAGAGGAGGAGAAAACAATATTCACTGGAGATCACATTATGGATGGTTCGACAGTTGTTATAGCTCCCCCAGATGGAAGCATGAGTCAATATATAGATTCTCTTCAAATGCTAAAAGATGAAGATTTAAAGTACATTGCCCCTGGGCACGGAGACTTAATGGAAAATCCTCATGCTGTTGTCGATTGGATTATTGGGCATAGGATGTTTAGAGAGAAAAAAGTAATTGACGCGATTACCGAATTAAATAGAGCCTCCTTAGATGTCCTGTTAAATAAAGTTTACGATGATGTAGATCCGAGATTATTAAGCATTGCTAAATATTCCCTTCAAGCACACTTAATAAAGTTAGTTGAAGAAGAGAGAGTAACTCAGGATAAGTCAGAGTTTGTTTGGAATCATTAATCAAGATTTAATTTAATTCCACAACCGCCATGGCCACAATATCCACCAGGATTCTTGGCCAAATATTGCTGATGATATTCTTCTGCAAAGAAGAAATTATTGATTTCCTTGATATCAGTTGTTATGGATTTAAAACCGTTTTTGACGAGAATTGATCCATAGGCATCTTTAGTTTCCCTTGCCTGTTGCATTTGCACTTCATTAGTTATGTAAATTCCAGATCTATATTGAGTGCCAACATCATAACCTTGTCTCATACCTTGAGTTGGATCATGATTTTCCCAGAAAACTTTAAGTAATAACGAAAATTTTATTTTTTTAGGATCATATATAACTTCGACGATTTCATTGTGAGCTGTTTGGCCAGAGCAGACTTCTTCATAAGTCGGATTTCTGGTGAAACCGTCTCCATAACCCACAGAAGTAAATAAAACTCCTTCCAATTCCCACAAATATTTTTCAGCTCCCCAGAAACATCCCATTCCAAAATAAACTTTTTCAAAATTTGAAGTATTCACTGGGTATTCGTTTTTATTAACATAGTGAATTCTGGGCTCAAAGATTATTTCTTCTCTTCCAGCAAGAGCGTCTTGTTCTTTGGGTAATTCTGTTTTCGTGAGAAAAGATAAAAGTGACATTATTTATTCAGCCTATTATTTATTAACTCGTCGACAATACTTGGATCAGCTAAAGTGGAAGTATCTCCAAGATTATCAAGATCATTAGAAGCAATTTTTCTAAGAATTCTTCTCATAATCTTACCAGATCTAGTCTTGGGAAGGTCATTAGTAAAATGAATTAAATCCGGTTTCGCTATAGCTCCAATTTCTTTGTTTACCAGCTCTGTTAATTCTTCTTTTAGCTCAATGCTTGGAATTGAACTTTTCATCATGTTTACATAACAATAGATTCCTTGGCCCTTTATAGGATGTTCAAAACCTACTACCGCAGCTTCTGCAACTTCTTCGTGCAAGACCAAAGCGCTTTCAACTTCAGCTGTTCCTAATCTATGGCCTGAGACATTTAAGACGTCGTCAACCCTTCCAGTTATCCAGTAGTAGCCGTCTTCGTCTCTTCGCGCACCATCGCCAGTAAAATAATATCCTGGGTAAGTTGAATAATATGTATCAACACATCTTTGATGATCTCCAAAAACTGTTCTAATTTGCGAGGGCCAAGATTTCTTTATCGCCAAATTACCAGAGCCAGGTCCATTTATTTCTTTTCCATTCTCATCCAGAAGAACAGGAAGAACTCCAAAAAAGGGTTTGCAAGCGCTTCCAGGTTTTTGATCAGAAAATCCAGCTAAACCTGAAATCAAAATGCTTCCTGTTTCCGTCTGCCACCATGTATCAACAATAGGACATTTTTTATTACCCACATTTTCAAAGTACCATTCCCAAGCTTCAGGATTGATGGGCTCTCCAACGGTTCCCAAAACTTTTAAGGACTTTCTAGAAGAGGCCCTTAAAGGTTCATTACCAAAAGCCATAAGAGCCCTAATTGCAGTCGGAGCGGTGTAGAAGATATTAACTTGATGTTTATCAATTATTTCCCAAAATCTCGATGCGTCAGGATAAGTAGGCACTCCTTCAAACATTAGGGTTGTGGCCCCATTACAAAGTGGTCCATAAACTATATAAGAATGGCCTGTAACCCATCCTACATCCGCAGTACACCAATAAATATCGCCATCGGAATAATTAAAAATATGTTTATGTGTAATAGCTGATCCAAGTAAATAGCCTCCGGTCGTATGTAAAACCCCTTTTGGTTTTCCAGTAGAACCTGAGGTATACAAAATAAACAAAGGATCTTCTGACTTCATCGGTTCACAACCACAATGAGCTTCAAATTTTTCTTTTTCAATCAAGTAATCTACATCAACTTTATTAATTAAATTTAATTCTTCTCCGGTTCTTTTCACAACAATTACTGAATGCACATTAGGGCAAGACTTAATTGCTTTATCAACATTTTCTTTCAGAGGAATTCTTTTACCCCCTCTAATTCCCTCATTAGCGGTAATAACAGTTTCGCAGTTTGAATCTAGAATTCGATCCTTTAATGACTCAACAGAAAATCCTCCAAACACTACAGAGTGAATTGCTCCAATTCTCGCGCATGCCAACATTGCATAAGTTGCCTCAGGTATCATCGGCATATAGATGCAGACTCTGTCACCTTTTTTTATTCCTCTGCTTTTTAATAAATTAGCAAATTTACAAACTTCATCATGAAGATGCCCGTAGGAAATTTTTTTATCTTCAGAAGGATCATCGCTCTCCCAAATTATTGCTACAGCATCAGGATTGCTCAAATGCCTATCGATACAATTAAAAGATGCATTGAGTATTCCGTCATTGAACCACTCAATTTTACCTTTCTCCATTTCGATCGAGCTAATATGATTTGGTTCTTCAATCCAAGTAATGTGTTTTGACGCTTGAGTTGCCCAGAAAGATTCAGGATTATTTATAGAATCTAGATACATAGAATCAAAAGAAGCCTCATCAAGGTGAGTTTTTAATTTTATCGATTCTGGAACAGAATATCTTTTAGTCATAAATTTTTTTAAAATTTTTGAGAAGCTTTTAAGTTGAGCTCAGAAACCTCATTTTGAACATGCTCACAGTTAATCTCTAATAAAGGCTTTATAAAAAAGTCTCTATTTTTCCAATCATAATGCGGAATAGTTAATTTAGGTTTTTTTATTTGAAGATCATCAAAAAAAATTATGTCGATATCTATTGTTCGCGGTTTCATATGAGAATTCTTTTCCCTTTTTAACTTTTTTTCAACTTTCTGAAGATGCTTGAGCAAAGAAATAGGAGAAAGTTGTGTTTTGATTTTTAAAGCTAGGTTGAAAAAAAAGGGCTGTTCAATAGGGCCATAAAAAGAAGATTTATAGATTTTGCTTTTTTTTAGTATTTTTGTTTCCGGAAGATTATTTATCTCAGATCTGGCATTTGATAAGTTTTTATATCTGTTGCCAAGATTAGTTCCTAATACCAAATAAACAGTATGCTCAGACATCAACCGAATTGCTGCTTTTCTTTTATTTCGTCTACCGTTTTACAATCTATGCACTGAGTAGCTGTGGGCCTTGCTTCAAGTCGTTTTATACCAATCTCTACCCCACAAGTTTCACAATAACCATAAAGATCATCGTCAATATCTTTTAGAGACAGTTCAATTTTAGAAATTAATTTTCGTTCGCGCTCTCTTTTTCTTAGCTCCAACATGAATTCTTCTTCTTTCGCTGCACGATCTAATGAATCAGGAAAATTACTTTGGTCTTGCTGAATGAGCTGTTCTGTTTTCTCTTGTTCTGAATCAAGCGCCTCCTTCCAAGCATTGAGTATCGAAATAAAATGTTTTTTTTGAGATTTATTCATGTACTTCTCTGTTTTATTAGGACGGTAGGGAATAAATGTTTTAGCAAATGATTCAAAATCGGAAGGATTTGAAATTACCTGAGGCTTAAGAACTTTCTTTTTAGCAGGTTTCTTTTTTGCTAGAGGTTTTTTTGCTGGTTGCTTTTTTGCCTTTGGTTTAGCAGACGGTTTTGTCTTTACTTTAGCTTTTTTTGTTGCAGATTTTGGTTTCTTTTTGATAGCCATTGATAAAATTTGAAGGTGAGAAATTTATCAAAACCTAGAGGAACTTGCTAGTCTAATTTGCAAAATAATTCATAAATTTCTAGATATTTTTTGTGTTCTAATCTCGGGCCAATATTTTCAACACCCTTAGATGCTAAAAAACATCCAAATTTTGCAGCTTTTTCTGGATTTTGACCCTTGGCAAGTAAATACAATGCTCCTCCAGCAAACATGTCACCGGCTCCATTGCTATCAATTGCATTTGCAGTAAACCCACCCACTTCACAAGAAGATTTATGGTCAAAAATTAATGCTCCTTCACTTCCTTTAGTAATGAAAATATTTTGTGCAAATTTTAATAAAGAGCTTTTTATTAATTCTTCATCATTTGTCTTACAAAATGCTTTTGCTTCTTCAAAGTTACAAAATAAATAATCAATTGGCTCTTTGAGCCAATCAAGTAACCTTTCTCTGAAAGCATTTACTACGTTCGGATCTGATAGGCTAATAGCTATTTTAGCCTCTTTGCTTCTACCAACTTCTATAATTTTTTTACTCGTCAAGTTGCATTCGTCTGAACTCACAAGGTAGCCTTCTAGATAAATTATTTCCGACTTTTCTATTAAGTCTTCATCTATGTCTGAAGGCTTCAAATTAGCGCTGATGCCTAGACATGTGCTCATGGTTCTTTCTGCGTCTTCAGAAATCATAATTAAACAAGTACCTGTGTCTCCTTTATCATTAGAAATCACGTCGTTTATAATTCCTACGTCTTCAAGATCTTTCTTGTAAAATGAACCATTTTCATCATTCGCCACTTTTCCAAAAAAACCACATTTACTTCCCAAAGATGCCAAGGCAAAGATAGTATTGGTGGCTGAACCTCCACAAGCATCTTCACTTTTTTTATAATTTTCAGATAATTTTTTATAGAAAACATTTTGGGATTCACTATCGCATAAACCCATAGTTCCTTTTTCTATTGAAATCTCCTTTAAAATGTCGTCTTCAATAAGAAATTGTTTATCAACTAAAGCATTTCCAACGCCAAGAACGTTAATTTCCTTCATTATTTATTTTAATTATATTTTTAATTTCATGGTCTTCAAAAGCGTAAACTCCGTTCGAGATAGCGAATTTCTTATATCCCATTTTTTTTAAATTGATAATGTTTTCGTTATTGATTCCACCAATAGAATACAGAGGTTTTTTTGTTTTTAACAAAACTTCTTCCAAAACCATATCTGTACTCGCTAACGAGACATCTTTCTTAGTTTGGCTTTTAAAAAAAGATCCTACCGCTAGATAATCCCAATCTAAAATATCTTCCGGAGGATTTGAAACTAACTCTAAATTCCACTTACAAGAAAGGCCTTTAATATAATTGTCTTTAATCAGATTTAAGTGCGTTTTTAAAAAATTTTGATTTCTTTTCTTTTGATAGTCTTCAAATCCCAAATGAAATCCATCCGCTCCAATTTCTAATGCTATTTCTGGGTAATCGTTAATTATTAACTCCCCTCCATTTTCTTTGATGAGTTCTAAAAGAATTTTTGCATTTTTTTTTATGATATTTAAATCATCATTCTTGTCTCTGTATTGATAAGTTTTAATTCCTAGTTCCAATAAATTAGATGTTTTAGAAATTATTTCTTCTAGGCTTAAATTAACTGGAGTTATGGCATAAATAGAATTCATCAGCTGAAATTAATAAAATCTTGATTTTTTGTTTTAATAGAATTTTTTAAAATTTTTCTCATGTATTCATTGGCATTTAAGCAACTTTCTTTTAGATCTTTCGTTTTGATAAAGTTGCATAAAATCGAGGTAGATAGTGCGCAACCAGATCCATGAAATGTTTTGGAGATTTTTTTTGCTTTTACATCTAATTCTTTAATACCATTTACAAACAGCGTGCTTATAACTTCATTTTTTCTTGATTTGCCAGTTACAAAAATATTTTTAATATCTAGATCCAAAAGAGAGTTGATAGAATCTTTTTCAGTTTTATATCCGCTTAAGATTTTTAATTCATTTAAATTTGGAGTTAGCAGTGTTGCCTTAGGATATAACTTTGTAATAGAAAAATTAATATTTTGTTTTTTTATGAATTTCCCACCTCCACCGGCTTCTATTATTGGATCAATCACTACAGGAATTTTTTTAAATTTATCTAGAAACTTTGACGCGGATTCAACAATTTTATTTGAAGAAATTGCTCCAATCTTTATGCCTGATATATTGAAATTTTCATTAAGGTTTTTGAGATTTTTTTGAAAAAAGTTTTCGTTGACATCTTCAACTTTGCGCAACTTTTCTGCATCCTGAATGGTCAAATTAGTAATAGATGACAGGCAATGAAAATTATGTTGATTCGCTACTAATATATCTAAGCTATTACCAGCTCCATTAGTCGGATCTTGACCAGATATGGATAAAATATATTTTTTATGTCTCATATTATATTAAAGTCATTATAATGCTGCGTTCAGTCAATCCAAGTTATTAAAAAAAATGGAAGAGTACAAGATAGGTTTGGTAGGAGCTACAGGTTATGTTGGAGTCGAGCTACTGAAGTTGTTCGATGAAATGGATAATCTTGAAGTATCCTTCGTGTCATCATCTGGAAGCATAGGCAAAAATCTTTACGAACAAATTAATGAATTTAAAAGAATTCCAAATCTTCAATTGTCTTCAGTTGAAGATATTAAGGAGCAGGACCTTGATTATGTTTTTTTTGCTACTCAACACAATTTTTCTATGGACTATGTCCCTTTTTTGTTGGAGAAAGATATCAAAATTATTGATTTATCGGCAGACTTCAGAATAAGCGACGCATCATTGTGGGCTGAAGCTTATGAAGATGAACATAGGGCAAAAAATTTACTAAGTTCTGCTGTTTATGGGTTACCCGAAAAAGAAAGAAATAAAATAAAAGAAGCAAATTTAGTAGCTGTTCCTGGTTGTTACCCTACAGCTTCTATTTTAGGACTCCTTCCTATTGCTGATAACATAAAAGCAAGTTCAAACATCATATTAGACGTTAAATCTGGTATCAGCGGTGCAGGAAGAAATAAAGTAGAATCAGACTTATCGGATGATATTGTTGAAAATTTTAAAGCCTACTCGGCGCAGTCTCACCGTCATCAATTTGAAATAGGCCATTTTTTTAAAAAAAATTACAAGCTTGATAATAAAATAGTTTTTACTCCTCATTTATTACCTATTTTTAGAGGAGAATATGTAACTTGTTATGTTGAAACTTCGAATTTCGAAGATTCGATCCAAGAAACTTATGAAAACTTTTATAAAAATGAAAAATTTGTTAGAGTATTATCAAAAGGTACTGTTCCTGAGTTAAAAAAGGTACAAAATACAAATTTTTGTGACATTTCTGTGTTCATGAAAGAAAATATTTTAACCATTCATATTGCAATAGATAATTTAATGAAAGGTGCTGCATCCCAGGCAATTCAATGTTTTAATTTGATGAGTGGTGCAAACGAATATGAAGGAGTGACATTAAAAGATGATTGAAAAATATACGCCTCAAGAATTAACCATTTCTGACGCTGCTTTAGAGCGCATCGGAAAGTTAGTCTCGGATGAAGTAGATAAGAAAGTTTCTCTTAGAGTTTTTGTTACAGGTGGAGGATGCTCAGGCTTTCAATATGGCTTTAAACTTGAAGATCATTTCGAAGATGATGATACCTTTCTTAAAAAAGAAGAGTTTTCAGTAGTAATTGACTCGTTAAGCATGCAGTATATTTTTGGGTCTACTTTGGATTACAAAGAAGATTTGGAAGGTTCAAGATTCGTTATAGATAATCCAAACGCAGTTACAACCTGTGGATGTGGATCATCTTTCTCAATTTAACCTTTGAAAATTTCGCCGGTCAAAGAGATTTCAGCATTTGTTGAAGAACGAAGATTTATTTTTCTATTTTCAATTCTCTGTTTGGCAAGCCAAGCAAAAGTAGAAGTTTCTACTAACATGGGATCTATCCCTAAGGCCTCAGTAGTATAAAGCTTCCATTTTTCTGGCAATTTCGACCTTATTAAATCCATTAAAAATAAGTTTTTACTGCCCCCTCCACAAACATAAATTCCCAACTCCTTAACATTACAGTTTTCTTTAAGAGAATTAAAAATTGATTTAGCAGTAATTTCAGTCATTGCTGAAATCCAATCAAATTTGGAAAGTTGTATTTCTCTTGAGTAAATTTCAGAAAAATTATAATTTTCGGTTGAGTCACTTTTTGGAGGCTTTCGACGAAAATATACTCTAGAAAGGAATTTATTTATTAACTTATCTAATTTTTTTAAATCTCCTTTCTTCCCCCAACGACCATTCTTGTCAAATGAATTTTCTCCGTTAGAGAAATACTTTACGCTTTGATCTATCAGACAGTTTCCTGGCCCAGAATCCCAACCCATGATTTTTTGGTTTTTGAGCAATAAAGTGAGATTCGATATACCACCAATGTTAATTATTGCTCTATTTTGCTTTTTATTTCTTAGAAATTTTTGATGAAATGCTGGTGTCAGTGGCGCTCCGCTACCTCCATTCATAATATTGGTCTGTCTAAAATTGCCGATCGTAGTTATGCCAGTTTGAATTGCAATCAAGTCTGGACTTCCAATTTGTAAAGAGTATGGTTTTTTTGAAAAAGGAGAATGCTGAATCGTTTGTCCATGAGAACCAATAGCTGTTATATCTGAACTACTAAGACCTGATTTTTTAATCAATCTCTTGATAGTCTTCACAGTAATTTTAGTGAACTCATCATCTGCTTGCTTAAGAGCTTTTGTAGGATTTTTAAACAGATTTTTTTTACTTTTTGATAAAGAGAATAATTTAGCTTTTAGATCTTTAGGCATCTTGTGGGATATAGAATCAACTAGTTTTATTTTATTGGTAATTTTGTAAATAGACGCATCAATTGCGTCCATGCTCGTTCCGGAAAGCGTTCCAATAAAATAATTATCTTTTTTACTGATTGATTGCATAAATTTGTAAATAAAGATTATCTATTCGGTTGATCATTTGGATAGCTACTCTCTTAAATTTATCTTTTTCTGACTCAATAATCGGTTCTGCGTCTGGAAGTTTTACAGTTAACGGATCGGTGTGCATACCGTTTACTCTAAATTCATAATGAAGGTGATAGCCTGTCGCAAGACCCGACTTTCCCACATAACCTATTACTTCTCCTTGGTCCACTTTATCCCCTAGATTCAATCCTTTTTTGTATTTAAATAAATGTGCATATCTAGTTGAATAATCTTCAGTATGTTTTATTTCAATTAATTTTCCATACCCTCCTTTATTTCCAATAAAAGCAACTGTACCAGAGCTAGTGGATATAATAGGAGTGCCCTTAGGAGCAGCGTAATCAACCCCTGTATGCGCTCTAATTTTATTTAAAACAGGATGTTTCCTATTCAGATTATATTTTGAACTTATGTAACTAAATTCAACGGGCGTTCTTAAAAAAGCTTTTTTTACATTTTTTCCTCTTGTTGAGAAATACTCTTTCGTTCCATCTTTGTAATAATATCTTATGGCTGTGAAAACTTTATTTCCCCTGATAAATCTTGCTGCCTTGATATCTGAATTCTTTACCTGAATACCATTCCAATAAAAATCTTCATACAGAACATCAAATTTGTCTCCCGGTCTTATATCAAATATAAAATCGATATCCCATCCAAAAATATAAACCAAGTCCATAATTAGACTATCTGAGAGCCCTTCGTTTAAAGCGGATTCATATAAAGAATCCTCAATGATTACAGATGCAAATCTCTCCAATTTCTCTAGAGGCCTTGAGAATCTTTGAATAGTAAATATATTATTTTCAAATTTAGCTAAAACGCCTTCAAAACCATTCGAAGTTAAAAAGATTTCTTTAGGTTCTCCAGATATTTTTTTTGAAATTTCCAAGGTGTCTCCAATTTTTATTCGTGCCAATTTTTCAGAGCCTTTAGTTTTGATTAACGCTCTAATGAAGCTATCTTTGAAGCCGGACTGCTTTAGAAGATTCAAAAGGGTATCATTTTTTTTTATTTCAAAAATTTGTATTGAATTATTAAACTCATTGCTTAAGGTAAAATTGCTATTTTTAACCTCAATTTTTTCTCTTGTAACTTCAGAGATTTCATAATCAGCGCTGTTTGAATCATAAGAGAAGCTCGGAAAAAAAATTAGACTTAAAAAAGCGACAATAAATATTATTAAAATAATTAGGTAATACCTGAGTTCAAAAAAAACCTTTCCCATTTTTTATTATCAATAATTTTTATCTGTTAAAGTTATAAATACTATTTTATGACATCTTAACTTTCATGAGCATACTTCAAGAAAAAATTGAAATACTTCTCAGAGGGGTAGAAGAAGTAATACCTAAAAAGGATTTTATATCTTTGATAGAAAAGAAACAAAAACTTACTATCAAGGCTGGTTTTGATCCCACTTCTCCAGATTTACATCTCGGCCATACTGTCTTAATTAATAAATTAAAACAATTTCAGGATCTTGGGCACAAAATTGTTTTTTTGATTGGAGATTTTACCGGCTCTATAGGTGATCCTTCTGGAGTTAGCGAAACTAGACCTGTTCTTTCAGGAAAAGATTTAAAAAAGAATGCTAAAACATACGAAAAACAGATTTTCAAAATTTTAGATCCGAAGAAAACTGAAATTAAATTCAATTCGACTTGGTTCAAAAAGATGTCTCCTGAAGATTTTATAAAGTTGGCCTCATCTATGACAGTTGCAAGAATGTTAGAAAGAGATGATTTTAGTAAGCGATATAAAAATAACCAACCAATTTCTGTTCATGAGTTTCTCTACCCTTTAGTTCAAGGATATGACTCTTTTCAATTAAAAGCTGATGTAGAGTTAGGCGGAACCGACCAAAAATTTAACCTTCTTGTGGGAAGAGATATTCAGAGAATCAACGGTATGAAAGAACAAATAATTATGACTCTGCCAATCTTGGAAGGCCTTGACGGTGTAAAAAAAATGTCTAAATCTTTAAATAATTACGTAGGATTAACTGACAACAGAGACGAAATGTTCGGAAAGTTAATGTCAATCTCAGATGAGATGATGTGGAGATATTACGATTTGTTGAGTTTTAAGACTAATAAAGAAATAAATAAATTAAAAAAACTTTCTAAAACTGGAAGCAGTTTGATGGAGGCAAAATTTTTATTAGGCTCTGAGATTGTAGAAAGATTTCATGGAAAAAATAACGCTATTAAAGCATTAAACGAATTTAAAAATAGATTTAGTCAAAAAAACAATCCGACAGAAATTCCTGCAGTAGATTTGAAAGTTAAGGGTAATTCTTTAGATTTGATAGAAGTTCTTAGTCATCCAGATCTCAAAGAAAGAAGGCTTTGTAAGAGTAAGTCGGAAGCAAAAAGATTGATAAATCAATCTGCCGTAAGAGTAGATGGAAAAAGAACAACAGATGAAAATTTTAGGATAAAAATAAACTCAAAAACTCTTTTCCAAGTTGGTAAAAAGAGGTTTTTGAAAATAACTTTAAAAAGCATAAATTAATGCTTTTATAAAGCCGATACCTATGTATAATCGCAAATTCCTGTGCTGTAATTTTTAGCACAGGGTGTTTTTTAACAGATTAGTTCATGTAATTCGTGCGGACACTTGCCTTGTAAATAGAGGTATGTGTCATTTTTTGAATATTTATATTCAAAACCCTTTTTTGATATTTTTTGAGAAAAATATCCGTTTAATTTAATTGAAGAGTTTGATCATGGCTCAGATTGAACGCTGGCGGCAGCTTTAATACATGCAAGTCGAGCGAGAAAGTTTCTTCGGAAACGAGTAAAGCGGCGAACGGGTGAGTAACGCGTAGGAATCTACCATTCAGCGGGGGATAGCTCGGGGAAACTCGAATTAATACCGCATACACCCTACGGGGGAAAGAAGGCCTATCCTTGGAAGCTTTCACTGTTTGATGAGCCTGCGTGAGATTAGTTTGTTGGTGAGGTAATGGCTCACCAAGACTACGATCTCTAGCTGGTCTGAGAGGACGATCAGCCACACTGGGACTGAGACACGGCCCAGACTCCTACGGGAGGCAGCAGTAGAGAATATTGGACAATGGGGGCAACCCTGATCCAGGCATGCCGCGTGTGTGAAGAAGGCCTTAGGGTTGTAAAGCACTTTAGGTAAGGAAGAAAAGTTAATAGTTAATACCTATTAACCGTGACATTACTTACAGAATAAGGACCGGCTAACTCCGTGCCAGCAGCCGCGGTAATACGGAGGGTCCAAGCGTTAATCGGAATTACTGGGCGTAAAGCGCGCGTAGGCGGTATGCTAAGTTGGGTGTGAAATCCCCGGGCTTAACCTGGGAACTGCATTCAAAACTTGTATACTGGAGTACGGAAGAGGCGAGTAGAATTCATGGTGTAGCGGTGAAATGCGTAGATATCATGAGGAATACCAATGGCGAAGGCAACTCGCTGGTCCGAAACTGACGCTGAGGTGCGAAAGCGTGGGTAGCAAACAGGATTAGATACCCTGGTAGTCCACGCCGTAAACGATGAGAACTAGCCGTTGGATCCTTGAGATTCAGTGGCACAGCTAACGCATTAAGTTCTCCGCCTGGGGAGTACGGCCGCAAGGCTAAAACTCAAATGAATTGACGGGGGCCCGCACAAGCGGTGGAGCATGTGGTTTAATTCGATGCAACGCGAAAAACCTTACCAACCCTTGACATCCAGAGAATTTTCTAGAGATAGATTTGTGCCTTCGGGAACTCTGTGACAGGTGTTGCATGGCTGTCGTCAGCTCGTGTCGTGAGATGTATGGTTAAGTCCAGTAACGAGCGCAACCCTTATCCTTATTTGCCAGCACTTCGGGTGGGAACTATAAGGAGACTGCCGTGAATAACACGGAGGAAGGCGGGGACGACGTCAAGTCATCATGGCCCTTACGGGTTGGGCTACACACGTGCTACAATGGGAGATACAGATGGCTGCGAAAGCGCGAGCTGGAGCCAATCCCACAAAGTCTTCCTTAGTCCGGATTGGAGTCTGCAACTCGACTCCATGAAGCAGGAATCGCTAGTAATCGCGAATCAGAATGTCGCGGTGAATACGTTCTCGGGCCTTGTACACACCGCCCGTCACGTCATGGGAGTGTGTTGCACCAGAAGTGGTTTGCCTAACCTTTGGAGGGCGGCCCCCACGGTGTGATACGCGACTGGGACGAAGTCGTAACAAGGTAGCCCTAGGGGAACCTGGGGCTGGATCACCTCCTAACTATAAATACACTATCTTTGTTGTGAGTGTTCGCTCGAATTACATGAATTAATTTCAGACCTTAAATGGGTCTTGAGAGTTTTTTAAAAGTATTGTGATCCAAATGTTAATAATTATTGTTATCAATTATTAATAATTATTTAAAAGTTTTATAACTTTTAAACATCAAGTTCAAGAATCGAATTCAATTCGATTCTGAATGCTAATGGCAAATAAAATTAGGCGCTTATTATTCAAAGAAACTTAACTTTCAAACATTTTTTTGTTTAGAAACATTTGTTAAGTAATTAAGTGCATACGACGGATGCCTTGGCAGCTAGAGGCGATGAAGGACGTGGTAATCTGCGATAAGCTTCGGTAAGTTGATAAACAAACTACAACCCGGAGATCTCCGAATGGGAAAACCCACCTAGGATAACCTAGGTATCATTATCTGAATACATAGGATGATGAAGCTAACGCAGGGAACTGAAACATCTAAGTACCTGTAGGAAAAGAAATCAACCGAGATTCTGTTAGTAGCGGCGAGCGAAAGCGGAACAGCCCTTAAGCGTTTTAAGAAAAAAAGTAACAAGTTGGGAAGCTTGACCATAGAAGGTGATAGTCCTGTAATTTAATTTTCTTATTTTGTGAAATCGAGTAGGTCGGAGCACGTGAAACTTTGACTGAATATGGGGGGACCATCCTCCAAGGCTAAATACTCCTAGCTGACCGATAGTGAACCAGTACCGTGAGGGAAAGGCGAAAAGAACCCCGGAGAGGGGAGTGAAATAGAACCTGAAATCGTATGCATACAAGCTGTAGGAGCTTTAAGTTTATCTTCGGATAAACGGAGTGACTGCGTACCTTTTGTATAATGGGTCAGCGAGTTACTGTCTGTGGCAAGCTTAACTTTTTAAGGTAGGCATAGGGAAACCGAGTCTTAATAGGGCGTTAAGTCGCAGGGAGTAGACCCGAAACCGGGCGATCTATCCATGGCCAGGGTGAAGGTAAGGTAATACTTACTGGAGGCCCGAACCCACTTATGTTGAAAAATGAGGGGATGAGCTGTGGATTGGAGTGAAAGGCTAATCAAGCTCGGAGATATCTGGTTCTCCTCGAAAGCTATTTAGGTAGCGCCTCGTGTATTACTCTTGGGGGTAGAGCACTGTCTCGGCTAGGGGGTCATCCCGACTTACCAAACCGACGCAAACTCCGAATACCAAGAAGTATTAGCACGGGAGACACACTGCGGGTGCTAACGTCCGTAGTGGAAAGGGAAACAACCCAGATCGCCAGCTAAGGTCCCAAAGTATGATTAAGTGGGAAACGATGTGGGAAGGCTTAAACAGCTAGGAGGTTGGCTTAGAAGCAGCCATCCTTTAAAGATAGCGTAACAGCTCACTAGTCGAGTCGGCCTGCGCGGAAGATATAACGGGGCTAAATCATACACCGAAGCTGCGAATAGATTTTTAATCTATGGTAGAGGAGCGTTCTGTAAGCCTGTGAAGGAGGATTGGGAAATTCTCTGGAGGTATCAGAAGTGAGAATGCTGACATGAGTAACGAGAGAGAGGTGAAAAACCTCTCCGCCGAATGACTAAGGTTTCCTGTCCAACGCTAATCGGGACAGGGTTAGTCGGTACCTAAGGCGAGGGCGAAAGCCGTAGTCGATGGAAAACAGGTTAATATTCCTGTACTTGCTATTACTGCGATGGAGTGACGGAGAAGGCTAGATCATCAGGGCGATGGTTGTCCCTGTTTAAGGTTGTAGGTCGATACTTTAGGTAAATCCGGAGTATCTTTGACTGAGAGCTGATGACGATTAACTTTTTAAGTTGAGAAGTGATTAATGCCATACTTCCAGGAAAAACTTCTAAGCTTCAGGTAATAGGAAGCCGTACTGTAAACCGACACAGGTAGTCAGGTAGAGAATACTAAGGCGTTTGAGAGAACTTGGGTTAAGGAACTAGGCAAAATGGTACCGTAACTTCGGGAGAAGGTACGCCTCTATTACGTGAAAGAACTTGCTTCTGGAGCGGAAAGAGGTCGAAGATACCAGATGGCTGCGACTGTTTACTAAAAACATAGCACTCTGCAAACACTAATGTGGAAGTATAGGGTGTGACGCCTGCCCGGTGCCGGAAGGTTAATTGATGGGGTTAGTCCTCGGACGAAGCTCTTGATCGAAGCCCCGGTGAACGGCGGCCGTAACTATAACGGTCCTAAGGTAGCGAAATTCCTTGTCGGGTAAGTTCCGACCTGCACGAATGGCGTAACGATGGCCATACTGTCTCGACCCAGGACTCAGTGAAATTGAATTTGCGGTGAAGATGCCGTATACGCGCGGCAAGACGGAAAGACCCCGTGCACCTTTACTATAGCTTCACACTGGACTTTGAATTTATATGTGTAGGATAGGTGGGAGACTTTGAAGCATTAGCGCTAGCTTTTGTGGAGTCGTCCTTGAAATACCACCCTTGTAACTTTGAGGTTCTAACTTAGACTCATTATCTGGGTCAAGGACAGTGTGTGGTGGGTAGTTTGACTGGGGCGGTCTCCTCCTAAAGAGTAACGGAGGAGTACGAAGGTTACCTCAGCACGGTCAGACATCGTGCAATGAGTGCAATGGCAAAAGGTAGCTTAACTGCGAGACCGACGGGTCGAGCAGGTACGAAAGTAGGTCATAGTGATCCGGTGGTTCTGTATGGAAGGGCCATCGCTCAACGGATAAAAGGTACGCCGGGGATAACAGGCTTATACCCCCCAAGAGTTCACATCGACGGGGGTGTTTGGCACCTCGATGTCGGCTCATCACATCCTGGGGCTGGAGCAGGTCCCAAGGGTATGGCTGTTCGCCATTTAAAGTGGTACGCGAGCTGGGTTTAGAACGTCGTGAGACAGTTCGGTCCCTATCTGCCGTGCGCGTTGGAGATTTGAGAGGAGTTGTTCCTAGTACGAGAGGACCGGAATGAACGAACCTCTGGTGTTCGGGTTGTCACGCCAGTGGCATTGCCCGGTAGCTATGTTCGGAAAGGATAACCGCTGAAAGCATCTAAGTGGGAAGCCTACCTCAAGACAAGATCTCCCTGATCCTTCGGGATCCTAAAGAACCGTTCAAGACTAGGACGTTGATAGGCAGGGTGTGTAAGTGCTGTAAGGCATTGAGCTAACCTGTACTAATTGTTCGTGAGGCTTAACTAATGTTTCTAAATTTGAAATCTAATGTTTCTAAATTTGAAATAAAGACCTAATTTTTTTGGATCGCAATAATGAACAAGAATTTTGTCCGATGACAATAGCAAGTGTGACCCACCTGATTCCATATCGAACTCAGAAGTGAAACCACTTAGCGCCGATGGTAGTGTAGTTTTTTCTATGCGAGAGTAGGACATCGTCGGACTTCTTGTTAAATCAGATAGTCCCCACACAAATTGCGTACTCACCGTTTTCGTGGAAAAGAGGCTCTATATTAATTACTCTAAATCCATCAATTAGCATTTCTCTGAGAAGATCGTATTTATAAGATCTTCCAATTACGTATACTTTTTTTATGTCGTTTATAGAAGCTATTGTAATAGCTGTTTTTAAAATTGTTTGTCCTACCATGCTTATTATTCCGGCAGCTAAATCTTCTTTGTTGCAATCTGAATAATCTATTTTTCCAAAATTCACTGCGCTTGCAGATTCTGGTAGATTTCCAATAGGACCTGAAATTACATCTTTCAATAAAAGGTCTACTTTTTCTCTCTTCCCTTTAGAGGAGAGAGAATTTATTATTTTTGGATCGTCTTCACCAATAATCAATTTACTTAAACCCCTTATGGTTCCTCCACCTAATCCAGTTCCTCCGGCGTGGAGAATGTCACCTTCATTAAAGATTGCGCATGCTGAACCAGACCCAAGACTCATGACCATAAATCTCTCCTCTTTAGGATGAAAAGTATTCATTGCTCCTTTAACAATTGCTTCGACTTCGTTGTAATGTTTTATTTCAATTCCTTTATAAGACGAACCTAAAGCTTCGTGCTTACCTCCGGTAACCCCAATTATTTGTAAATTAGAAACATCATCTGTACAGGATGAGATTAATTCTTTCAAAAAATCTACAGAAGTATTTTTTGAGAAAAAAGTTTTAAATTTAAAATTAGCTCCATCAACTATAACTACATCGGTATTAGTTATACCAAAGTCGATTCCTAACTTAATAGATTTGGACATGCGCTGTCTGTCATGAACAGCTTAATTTTTATCAAAAACTAAGCGTTAGCTTGCGCTTCTTGAATTGTAGCAAGCATTTCATCAGAATCTTTTTTAACTTGATCTGAG
Source organism: SAR86 cluster bacterium (assembly GCA_023703675.1). Taxonomy (NCBI): domain Bacteria; kingdom Pseudomonadati; phylum Pseudomonadota; class Gammaproteobacteria; species SAR86 cluster bacterium. Next base: position 129,885 of record CP097974.1, read on the forward strand.
GATTCTAGAGGCTTGGAAATTTCAGCCCAGTCAATCTCATAATCACTTGCAGCATTTTCATACTCAAGAATACCAAGTTCTTCGTATTTAGGTCTTACAGAGTCAGTAAGCAAACCAATTCTTTTTAGATTTGGCATAACTCTTGAAAATAAAAAGCTTCTGAATTGGTCTAAACCACCATTATTTAATTGAAATATTCTGGCTTCTTCATGAGACATTTTTAGAAACTTAGTCATCGCACCAGTGTTTATTAATCTATCTTTAGAAACTACACAGGCTTCAAAAGCGAACTCGGCTCTTTCTTCAATTTCATCAGGAGATAGAGTTTTAACAAAATCCTCTAAATAATTAATTCCAAAAGTTACGTGACGCGCCTCGTCTCTGATGATGTAATGAAGAAGAGTTTGCAAAAGAGGGTCTCGGGCAGAGAGCTTCATGTTAGTAAAGGCCGCAAGAGCAAGTCCCTCAATAATAATTTGCATTCCAATGAATTTTAAATCCCATCTTTCATCAGTAAGTATTTTGTCTAATAAAGCTTTTAAATTAGGGTTTATAGGATAGTGAAAACCAATTTTTTCTTGTAAATAACGATTGAAAACTTCAACGTGTCTAGCTTCGTCAAAAGTTTGAGAAGCAGCGTACATTTTTGCGTTAAAAGTTGGAGCACAACTTGCTATTTGTGAAGCTACTAGTAGCGCACCTTGTTCACCGTGAAGAAATTGGCATAGAACCTCAGCAGTTTCATGCCTGTCAAATTCAATTTTTTCTTCTTCAGACAATGCTTTGTAAGCATCTAGTTGTTCGTGAGGAAATTCAACTCCATCTATTCCTACAAGAGGTTCGTCGGATGGATGGGTATAACTCCAATCCAGATCTATTGAGCCATTCCAATTTAGTTCTTTTCCAAGTTCGTAAAGTTTTTTTATTCTATTTTCTGCTACTGTGTAGTCCCAATTATAAGAACCGGTAAGAGGCGTGTTAAAGATTTCTACAACATCTTCAACATCTTTTTCTTTAAGATCTAGTTCGTCGTCAAAATAAACTAAATCTTCGGGGGGACCCTGTCTTTTTGTAATTTTCATAATGGTAAATTATTCCTTTGAGCTCTTAAAGTCAACATTTTTAATGTGTAATATTTTCCTTATCTTTCGGCAAATAATTCGGTTAGTTGCTCCAACATAACACCACCTAATTCTTCTGCTCTATGAATTGTTACGGCCTTGGAATAATACCTTGTTACATCATGACCAATGCCAATTGCAATGAGATCAATATCTGTTTTATTTTCAATATCTTTTATAACTGATTTCAAATGATTGTCTAAATAGCTTGTTGAATTAGTAGATAAAGTGCTGTCATCGACAGGCGCTCCATCGGAAATCACCATAAGAATTTGTCTTTGCTCTGGTCTTTTAAATAACCTACTACAAGCCCAAAGAAGCGCTTCTCCGTCAACGTTTTCTTTGAGCAATCCCTCCCGCAGCATTAATCCTAGGTTTTTTTTTGCTCTTCTCCAGGCGAGATCTGCAGGTTTAAAAATAATATGACTGAGATCGTTAAGCCTCCCTGGATTGCTTGGTTTTCCGCATTCAACCCATAACTTACGGCTGTCTCCGCCTTTCCAATGTTTTGTTGTGAAACCTAAGATTTCTGTTTTTATGTTACACCTGTCTAATGTCGCCCCAATGATATCTGCTGAAATTGCGGCTGTTGTCATGGATCTACCTCTCATTGAGCCAGAACTATCTACAAGAATAGTCACAACAGTGTCTTTAAATTTTGTGTCTTTTTCTTGTTTAAAGCTTAAAGGCGTTAAAGGGTCGGTTATTATTTTGGTTAATTTTGATGTATCCAATATCCCTTCATCTTTATCGTACTCCCAAGATCTATTTTGTTGAGCTAAAAGTAATCTCTGAAGTCTATTAGCTAATTTAGCAATTACACTTTTGCTTGGATCTATTAATTGATCTAATCTTATCCTAAGTCTCTTGAGCTCTTCTTGTGCGCATAGATCTTCTGCATCGACAATTTCATCAAAGTCTCTACAAAAAACTTTGTATTCTTGATTATTTTCGACATTAAATAATTCCTCTAATTTGGATCTATTTTCGACCCAATTTTCATCTGAGTCTTCGACCTCTTCTTCTTCAAATTCCATTTCTTCTGAAGATTCAGAATCAGTTGGAGACTCTTCCGAAGAACCTTCTTCTTGAGGCTCTTCATCTTGATTTTCCTCATCTGATTCTTCGTCTTCATTATCGTCGTCATCCGATGAACTTTCTTCTTTTTGTTCTTCCTCTTCAAATTTAATGTTTAGTTCCTTAAGAAGATTTTGAATGCTTTCAAGATATAACTCCTTGTCCTTAATATTTTTTTTTAGTTCAGGAATAAATTTTTTCTCTACTTTTTTTAAATCCTCACTGAATGGTTCCAAAATTTTTTCTTCAAGAGCTGTAAATTTATTTCCTAATATTTTCCCTTTGATCCAAATATCTAGAATTTTGTTGATACTCTCAATCGCTGACTCTGGTTTAAACGCTTCAAGTTCTTCAACGAAATTATTTCTAAGATTGCTCTTGAGACCTTTATATTGAAGCGAACCTAAGACTTCGATCCGTACGCTGTTTTGCACCGAGAGGCTTTGATCTAATTCATTAATACCTGTTATTTCACTTCTTGATTCGTTAGAAAATTTCTCTTTCAAAGCTATCTTGTCAGCTTTCGCTCTGCTTAAGCTTAATCCACGTAAAGAGCTTTCTGGAAGAGGAATTGAATTAGAATGAATTGAATCACTTCCAAAATTAAGTTCTAAGTCAGTTTTAGAGGAAATTGCTCTTGAAGAGGAAGAGAGCGCTTCCTTTAATATTTGTTCTTTTGATCTATCACTCAATCTTGATCTATCAGATTGCTTATTGAATCAGATGTTTCTTGATCAAAACATCTTTGAAAATATTCAGCAATGATTGGTTTTTCAGTTTCATCGCACTTATTTAGGAAGCTTAATTCAAAAGAAGAAACTAAATCAGAAAAAATTTGATAATTTTCCGCCCAACTTATTACTGTTCTGGGCGACATCAAATTGGAGATGTCACCATTTTTGAAGCCTTCTCGAGTAAGGTTTGCTAGCTCGATCATATTTTTTACAATTTCCGAGCCTTTTTTATTGTCTAAACCCTTTACTTTTGACAAGACTACTTTCGTTTCCAATTCGACGCTCAAATAATTTAAACATGAGACTATTTGCCATCTGTCCATTTGACCTTGGTTGATTTGTTGGGTGCCGTGGTAGAGACCAGTGCTGTCCCCAAGGCCGACAGTGTTTGCGGTAGCAAAAAGTCTGAAGAAAGGATTAGGGGTTAGGACTCTGTTTTGATCTAAGAGAGTTAACCTTCCGTCAACTTCGAGCACACGCTGAATTACGAACATTACATCAGGTCTACCAGCATCGTACTCGTCAAAAACCAAGGCGGTTGGATTCTGAATGGCCCAAGGAAGGATACCCTCTTGAAACTTTGTGACTTGTTTGTCTTTTTCTAAAGTAATAGCGTCTTTACCTAAGAGATCCAATCTGCTGATGTGTGAATCTAAATTGATTCTGACACAAGGCCAATTTAACCTAGCCGCAACTTGCTCAATATGAGTAGATTTTCCAGAGCCATGAAGACCTTGGATCATGACTCTTCGGTTGTCAGAAAAGCCAGCTAAAATTGCGAGGGTTGTGCTTTTATCGAAACAATAAGTATCGTCAACATCTGGAACGTATTCGTTAGCTTCCGCAAAGGCAGGTACTTCAAAATCAGCGTCTATACCGAAAGTGTTCCCAACGTTTAGTGAAATATCGGGTTTATTTTTAGAGAAGTTGCTATATGTTGTTGCCATAGTATAGAAGGTTACTTATTATCCTTTTTTCATTTAAAACAGCAAGATAATATACTTACGATCTAGTAAACTATTCGATTTCAAATCTATCTAAACTAAGCTTATGACGGAAAAAGAAATCTGGTTAGAAATCCAGGAAGAGGCCAAATCATTGTCTAAGGATCAATCATTGTCTGATTCTTACTTAGACGAATATGTTGCTGATTTCGACAAGTTGTCTGACAGCATAGGTTTCAAAATTGCCAATGATTTAGGTCAAGATGTTTCGTCAAAAGCTTTTTCGAATAAATTTCTTTTCGCTGAATTAAAAAAAGTTTACGAAGATTCTAATATTTTGGATGGATTGGTTTTGGATCTACTTGCAGTAAAACAAAGAGATCCGGCATCTACTGGATATTTATCAACTCTGCTGTTTTCCAAAGGCTTTCTAGCATTACAAACGCACAGAGCAAGTCATTACTTTTTAAAAAGTGGAGAAACTTTGTTGGCTAGTTTTCTTCACAGTCAAGCATCGAAAATATATAGCGTAGATATTCACCCAGCTGCAAGGATTGGAGTCGGGGTGATGCTAGATCACGCGACCGGAATTGTGATTGGTGAAACCAGTGTAATCGAAAATGATGTATCAATCTTTCAAGGAGTAACCCTTGGTGGAACTGGAAAAATTACCGGAGATAGGCACCCTAAGGTTAGGAAAGGAGTATTGATTAGCGCGGGAGCTAAAATTTTGGGAAATGTTGAAATCGGTCAAGGTGCCAAAGTAGCTGCTGGAAGCGTCGTTCTTGATGACGTCGAAATGAATACAACAGTAGCAGGTGTTCCCGCAATTGCTGTTGGCAAGCCAAGTTCTGATTCTCCTGCTAAAACAGTTGACCATTCAATCAAAGAATAAAATGTCAGATCAAAAGCTACTAGATGAATTAATCAAGACTTTGAATCTTGAGAAACTCGAAGAAAATTTATTTCGAGGACAAAGTGAACAAACTGCTTGGGGCAGAGTTTTTGGTGGGCAGGTAATAGGTCAGGCACTTAGCGCAACTCAAGAAACTGTAGACAATTCAAGAAAAGCTCATTCTTTGCATGCTTATTTTTTAAGACCTGGAAGAATTGATATGCCCATTCTTTACGACGTGCAAAGAATTAGAGATGGGAAAAGCTTTACCACACGAACAGTCAATGCGATTCAAAACGGAGAGTATATTTTTAATATGTCCGTTTCATTCAAAATATCCGAAGAAGGTCTAGAGCATCAATTTGAAATGCCAGATGTTCCGAGTCCTGAAGAATTAAAGAGCGATAGGGAGTTTAGAGAAGAAATGAAAGACAAAATCCCTAAAGCAATGCTTGAGGGGTTTTTGAGAGACAAACCAATTGAAATTAGAAACGTAGAAAATTTAAATCCATTTGATAATGAGAAGGGCGAACCTTTCAAAAATATGTGGATTAAAGCCTCTGGGAAATTACCGGACAATCATTTAATTCATCAAGGAGTTTTAGCTTATGCATCGGATATGGGCTTGCTTGGAACTTCTCAGCGACCGCATGGATTTAGTTTTGGAGCTTATGAAAAACTTCAAGTAGCCAGTCTTGACCATGCGATGTGGTTTCACCGAGAGTTTAGGGCCGATGAGTGGTTGCTATATTCTTTAGATAGCCCATCAGCCAGCAATGCAAACGGATTCAATAGAGGAAATATTTTTACTCAAGACGGTAAATTAGTTGCGTCAGCAGTTCAAGAAGGATTAATAAGAGTTAAAGACAAATGAAACAATTTCTTCAGTTAGTATTTATTTTTTTTTGTATTAATGTTTCAACAGAAGAAATGATCATTGGATCAGAAAGAATAGATCCTGGAATTAAAATAGTTTTTGAAGCTGCTCCAAAAGACACAGTTTTTCCTGAAAAATTTTACTTAGCAGAATCAGAGACAGATATACATATTGAAATGCTGGCCAACTGGTCAGAAGATAATCTTGTTTCAGTGCCCTCAGGCGGTTTTGTTGCTTATCTCAAAGTGAAAGCTATCATTTCAAACGAAAAAGGAGCAATTATCGAAACCGATTTAACCCCACATTTAAATTTAGTGGACAATTTACATTACGCTCAGAATATTAAGTTACCTGGTAGCATCAAAGATCTTTACGACGTGACTTTCATTATTGAGCCTCCTGATAGCAAGTCTTTTGGAATACATTACGATTGGCACGAAAAGTTTGGAGGCTTAATTCAAGAAAGTTTTTTTACGTATAAAAATTTAAATTTTGAGCAAATAGCAATTAAACAGAGAAGATAAAAGATGAATTTCGGAATGTTTGTTATTGGCGCAGTGGTATTTTTGATTAGTTTTACTTTTTTTAAAATAAGCGCTTTTTTGAAAACTAAAGATCTCGAAGTTTCATGGAAAAAACTTTTTATGGTGTTTTTTGTGGACTATTTTATTTTAGTAGTTGGCGTCTTGGGGACTGGCATAATTTTTGTGTCTTTATTTAATTCTTTTCATGGATAAAATTAAGTAATGAACATTTCTTATATCGATACAAAAAAGAGAGAGGATTTTCCTGAGTTTGAAAGATTATTTAAATTAGTTGAATCTTTTATGGGGTATCTACCAAACTCGTATTTACTTATGGCTGATAAGCCTGAGCTGCTTGAAGCTTTCGCAAAAATGTCCGCCGCGGTCTTTAATACTGTTTCCTTGGATATGCAGTCAAAACAGTTGATTGCCCTAGCTTCCAGCTTAAGTTCCGGATGCAAATATTGCCAGTCGCATACCTCTCATGGCGCGGAACGGGCAGGAGTTGCTAATGAAAAAATAGCCGATATTCTTAACTACCAAAATAGCGAGCATTATCAACCAAAAGAAAAAGCGCTTTTAGATCTTGCCTTCGCTTCAGGAGAGGTTCCAAACGGCGCAACAAAAACTCACTTTGATAATTTGAGAAAATATTTTTCAAAACAGCAAATTATAGACATGGTTTCTGTGATTGCTTTCTTCGGGTTTTTAAATCGGTGGAACGATACTTTTGGTACCGAAATAGAAGCAGTACCGGCAGAATATATTAACGAAATTTTAAAGCCAAAAAATTGGTAATAAAAAATTTTTTTTTAGCTTCCTTTCATTCTAGATGTAAATTAAAAAATTCGAGGACTTTTGAAAAAAAAATGTTATAAAAATAGTATTAATTAAACATTATGGGGGAGATTATGTTTAAAAAATTAAGTTTTATTATTTTTATTTCTTCTGCTTTGGTATTTGCTCAAGAAGAAGAGGTTCAAGTAATCGGTTCCTTGATTAAAGGAACGCCAATTGATTCGGGTTCTCCGATCACAGTATTAGATTCTGCAGATATTGCCGCACAAGGTAATTTAAACATCGTGGAATTGATAAAAATGGTTCCTGGTAGTACTGGTATGGATGGTGAATCTAACCAGTTTGGATCGAATGCTGCTGAGGGAATTTCAAATATTAATTTAAGAGGTCTTGGTACCCAGCGAACTTTGGTGTTAGTAAACGGAAAAAGACAAGTTACCGCGCCATTGAGTACGGGAGCTGGAAGATCCGTTAATCTGCATGATTTTCCATTGTCTGCGATCAGTAGAATTGAAATTCTAAAAGAGGGTGCAGCTGCAACGTATGGATCGGATGCGATTTCAGGTGTGGTGAATTTTATTACCGATGGAACTTTTGAAGGCTTAAGAATGAATGTTGCTGGAAAAGGTATACCAAATGCTCAAGACGATGGTAGAGAATTTTCAATCACTTACGGAACAATGTTGCCTAATGACGCCAATTTACTTGTTTCTTTCGGGCATCAATTTAAGCCTGAATTAAGAGCGGCAGATACTGTCTATGGTTTAAAGTCTTATGCTGCTAACACTAGAGGTGGATATTCTTCCATGGGTAATCCAGGAACTTTTACGAGTGATAGTACTGAAGGAGCGCCTGCAAACGCAGCCTTAGGTTTCGGCGGAAATTACTTCTTGGCAGATCCTGGTTGTAACGCAGCTGGCGGTACTTTTACTGCGCTAGGGGCGTATGGAACAGATGTAGAAGCTGACGTGGCACTCGCAGGATTTTGTAGGTATCAGTACACCTACTTTGATAACGTTCAAGAAGAGCAAGAGAATAACCAATTGTGGTTAGAGCTCAATGGGTCAATTAATGATAACGATTACCGTGTGGAATTTGCTTACAGTACTACTGAAGTGCCTCATTATGCTACTTCGCCGTCCTATCCGCCAAGTAATCCTAAAACTAATACCATTCCTGACAATCACCCAGGTATGGCTGTGCTTTGCGCAGACTATCCAACTTTTTGTGATGCACTTACTGATGAAAATTATGGCGGGGATGGAACCAACAGAGCGGCATTGCATGGTATCAGAACCAGATCGATGGGAGCTTCAGGAAACCCATTTGGTAATTCTCAAGGAGCTCAAACAGAGCACAGAGAATACGATACCTACAGGTTTGCTTTCAATTTTGAGGGCAATTTGACCGATGACGTTCAATATTCAACAAGTTTTAATCTTTCTAACAGTGAAGGGGAGCTTTCTTCATCAGACACTCAACAAAGTAAATTTTTGGCAGCTCTCTGGGGCTATGGTGGTCCAGACTGTGATGCTGAGCTTACCGGCTTGACAACTAGTGCAACCGACAGAACTCCAACATTTAAAGTAAGTTCTACTGGCGCTGCAATTGCAGCTTCGGTAGTTCAATCAACTACTCGACCAGCGGGTTGTCTTTATGTGAATCCTCTTTCTAACGCTGTGCAACAAGCGATGCAAAGAGATCATAGCACTGCTGATGGAGCAAGAATGGGAGTTAATCCTAATTATGATGCCTCAGTTGCCAACTCTACTGCGTTACTTAGATACTTAACTGATCAGAGAATAACTCTATCAGAATCAGAATTAATGACTTTTGATTTTATCGCGCAAGGAACTTTGCCAAGCATCTCATTCGATGCTGGAGAAGCTGCCTGGGCTGTGGGTTACGAAAGAAGAGATTACAATCTTAAAACTTCGACTCCAGCAAGAGCTGGACCAACAGCAACTAACGCTATGACTAATATTCATAATGGAGACTTGTATCCATGTTTGATTCCTGAGCAAAATGAGACCGCTGCTGGAAGAGCTGCTTGTGCTTCAAATCCAGTGGGACTCTTCATGTTCTTGGCACCAACTTTTGATAGCGACCAAGATCAAGACGTTGACTCTTTATTCGCTGAATTGGCCTTGCCGGTCAGTGATGATCTAGACGTTCAGCTCGCTATTAGATATGAAGATTATGGCACTGTTGATTCAATAGACCCGAAAGTAGTAGTTAGATATTCTCCTACCGATACGGTCACATTGAGATTTACTGGGCAAACTACCTTTAGAGCGCCTCATCCAGACGAAACTTCTAGAACTAGGGTTACTGCACTTCAGTACGTAAACCAAACCGGTGCTTTTAAAGCTGTCGACTTAACTGGAAACACCAATTTGGAGCCAGAAGAAGCTACCACTTATAACATTGGTTTAATAACTGATTTTGGAACCGACAATTGGACGGCGACTTTAGATTACTATAACTTTGAGTTTGATAATCCAATTATTAACGAAAACCACCAGCAATTAGCCAATGCTTATGGAGCTGGCGGTGCTGGTAAAGCTGCCATTCAAAGCCAAATCTTTGGTGGAACTAACCTAGTGAACGATGGTTCCTTTGGAGTCGGAGATATCGCTAGAATTCAATCAAATTACGTTAACGGTCCAAAAACTGAAACCGACGGATTGGATTTATTTATTAAGTATGATACTGATGTTGGTAACGGAACTTTATCAACAGGTTTAGAAGCTAACGCTATATTGGGGTATTCTGTCGCAGATTATAATGTTGGCGGAGCATTAGTAGCTGCAGCTTACGAGTGCGCTGGGTTCTTCAACATCAACAATACTTGCAGACCAATGCCTGAACAAAAAGGTAAAGGTTTTGTAAATTATGTGGATGCTAAACATAATTTCTATGGTGCTGTAAATTACATTTCAAGCTATTACAACCGAAGAGATTCTGGAAGAGTAGCTGAACACAGGACTTTCGATGCCACTTATACTTACAGTATGAACGATTCGACAGACCTGTCATTCTCCGTTTATAACATTGCAGATAAATTGCCACCTTTTGTAAATTGGGAGATGAACTATGACGCTTATACTCATAGTCCACTCGGAAGATTTGTTAAAGCTGGTTTCACTTATAGATTGCAATAAAAACTAATTTCATGAGGCTCATTATGTGGGCCTCATGGGATGATAAATCTTAATTAAATATTATTTTATTCTAAAGTGGTTTGACCCATTAACTCTTGGTCAATCTCACGTGCTGCAGCTCTACCCTCATTAATCGCCCAGACAACTAATGATTGGCCACGACGACAGTCGCCCGCGGCAAAAACTTTTGGGTGAGAAGTTTTGTGAATGTTATGCTCGGCTTTGAAATTGGATCTTTCGTCTAGATCTAAATTTAAGTTTTCATTCAGATAATGCTCTGGTCCTAAAAACCCCATTGCTAAAAGCACTAAATCTGCTCTCCAGATTTTTTCTGTTCCCGGAATTTCTTTAAAATCCTTATCTACCTTGACTGTTTTTATTCCAGTTAATTTTCCATTCTTATCTCTCAAGAATTCTTTTCCAGAGACTGAATACTCTCTTGGATCCTTACCAAATACTTCCCTTGATTCTTCATGTCCGTAATCCACTTTATAGATTCTTGGAAATAGTGGCCAAGGATTGTTGTCCATTCTGTCCTGAGGAAGCTCTGGCATAATTTCAAAATTGGTCAGAGACTTACATCCGTGTCTTAGAGAAGTTCCTAAGCAATCATTTCCGGTGTCTCCACCTCCAATAACAATTACATTTTTACCTTTGGCGTTAATATAGTTTTCATCGCTTAGTTTGCTGTCTAGAAGACTTTTAGTGTTTTGTCCCAAAAACTCCATTGCAAAATAGACGCCATCTCCTTCTCGATTAGGAATTGGCAAGTCTCTTGGTTTAGTTGCTCCGGTAGTAAGCAGCACAATATCATTAGATTCAACTAATTCATCTACTGATATGTCATTTATTTCGCTTCCACCTATGTTGCAACCAGTATGGAACTTAATACCTTCTTTCTCCATGATATCTATGCGCATATCTATAATAGACTTGTCTAATTTCATGTTTGGAATTCCGTACATCATGAGGCCGCCAATTCTATCGGCTCGCTCATAGACTTCAACAGAGTGACCGACGCTATTAAGTTGTTGCGCAGCTGATAGTCCTGCTGGACCAGAACCAACGATGGCTATTTTTTTATTTGTTCTGACTTTTGGTATAACAGGTTTCAGCCATCCGGATTCAATACCTTTGTCCGCAATAGCGAATTCAAGATTTTTTATGGTGACTGGAGATTCAGTAATACCCAAAACACATGCGCCTTCACAAACTGCAGGACAAACTCTTCCAGTAACTTCTGGGAAATTATTAGTTTTTAAAAGTCTATTAAATGCTTCTTCCCATTTTTCGTTATAAACCAAGTCATTCCACTCTGGAATTAGATTATAAACTGGGCAACCTTCTCCTGATTGACAAAAGGGCACTCCACAATTCATGCATCGAGATGCTTGAGTATTTAGAAGAGATTCATCATGATCGGTATAAATCTCTTTGAAATCAATTATTCTCTCTTTTGCCGGCCTATAAGGCTCAACGACTCGCTCGTGTTCTTTAAATCCTGTAACCTTTCCCATTTAACTTACCTTTAATTTTTGTTCATCCATTTCTTGGAGAACTCTTTTAAAATCAGTGGGCATAACTTTCACAAAATTATGTGTCTCTCTCTTCCAATTATCCAGAATTTTTTTTGCAACACTAGACCCAGTGTATCTGAAATGTTTTTCTAATAATTCTTTTAACTCATCTAAGTCCTCTTTTATTTTCAATTTTTCTAACTCAAAGGTGCTCAAATTACATTTTTTTTCAAAAGACTTGTCTTGGTCATAAACGTAAGCAATACCGCCACTCATGCCGGCACCAAAGTTTCGACCAGTTTTGCCAAGGATTACAGCTCTTCCACCAGTCATGTATTCGCAGCCATGATCACCAATGCCTTCAACGACTACTCTGGCTCCACTGTTTCTTACACAAAATCTTTCTGCCGCAATACCTCGAAAATAAGCCTCTCCACCTGTAGCTCCATACAAAGCGACATTACCTAACAAGATGTTTTCTTCAGGGACGAATTTACTATCCTTGGGAGGATAAATTATTATTTTTCCTCCAGAGAGTCCTTTTCCAACATAATCGTTAGCGTCTCCTTCTAAGGAGATGGTCATTCCTTTGGTAATCCAAGCTCCGAGGCTTTGTCCCGCAGAGCCCTTCAGATTAAGATTAATTGTGTCGTTGGGAAGACCGTTAGCGCCCCAAATTTTAGAAATCTCATTTGAAAGAATTGTTCCAAATACTCTATTGGTGTTACCGATGTTTAGGTTCACGGTAATTTTTTGTTTGGTCTCAATATTGTTTTTAATTGTCTTAACTAAAGCCATATCCATTGATTTCTGCAGGTTATGATTTTGTTCTTGAGTGTTATAGACTTCTGTATTCTCAAAGACTTTTTTTGCTGGAGTAAGAATTTTTGATAGGTCAAGGCCGTCTCTTTTCCAATGATTGATAGCATCTTCCATTTCAAGTAAATCCACTCTTCCAATCAAATCATTTAGGTTCTTTATTCCAAGTTTCGCCATAATCATCCTTAATTCTTTGGCAACCATGAATAAATAGTTCACGACATTTTCAGGACTTCCATGAAACTTTTTTCTTAGCTCTTTGTCTTGTGTCGCAATACCAACAGGACAAGTATTTAAATGACATTTTCTCATCATGATGCACCCTAAAGTAACGAGTGGGGCTGTAGAAAAACCAAATTCCTCGGCACCAAGAATGGCCGCAATTGCCACATCTCTTCCAGTTTTGAGTTGTCCATCCGTTTGCAGAACTACTCTTGAACGTAAATTATTCATCACAAGTGTTTGATGAGTTTCAGCAATGCCTAATTCCCAGGGTAGCCCGGCGTGTTTGATGGAAGTCAAAGGAGATGCTCCAGTTCCGCCGTCATGACCAGCTATAACAAGATGGTCTGTTTTTGCTTTAACTACTCCAGCAGCAATGGTTCCAACTCCAATTTCAGAGACCAATTTCACACTGATTCTAGAGCTACGATTGGCATTTTTCAAATCATGAATAAGTTGAGCAATGTCTTCGATGGAATAAATATCATGATGAGGTGGAGGACTGATAAGGCCTACTCCAGGAGTAGAATGTCTTATCTTTGCGATGTAGTCATCGACCTTTGTTCCCGGTAGTTCTCCACCTTCTCCGGGTTTAGCGCCCTGAGCAATTTTTATTTGAAGTTCATCTGAATTGGTAAGGTACCACATGGTCACTCCAAATCTTCCCGAGGCTACTTGTTTGATGGCCGATCTTTTTGAATCTCCATTCTCAAGAGGTTTAAATCTAATAGGATCCTCACCACCTTCGCCAGTATTGGATTTACCTCCTAGTTTATTCATTGCAAGAGCGAGAGATTCATGTGCTTCCGTAGAGATAGAGCCAAGCGACATAGCGCCAGTAGCAAATCTTTTCACTATTTCCTTTTCGGGCTCAACTTCCTCTAGAGGTAATTCAGAATCAGAAAATTTAAATTTCATTAAACCTCTTAAGGTACTATTTTTTGTCGTCTGTTCATTAGCATGATCAGCGAATTTCCAATAAGCAGTTTCGTCGTTGTTTCTGGAAGCAAGTTGCAAAGCAGAAATAGTTTTAGGATCCCACATGTGGCTGTCGCCTCCATTTCTCCAATGAAAATCTCCGGGATTAGGAAGAGTGCTAACTTTGTTTTGACTTATTTCAGGAAAACCGATTTCGTGTCGTCTTTCAATCTCTTTAGTGAGAACTTGAAAATCAATTCCTTGAACTCTGCTAGGAGTGCCTGGAAAAGAGAACTCAATAATTTCATCCGCTAAGCCTACTGCTTCAAATATTTGGGCACCTTTATAAGATTGGAGAGTGGAAATTCCCATTTTTGCCATAACTTTTAGCATGCCTTTGGCCACACCTTTTTTATAGGCATTGACAAGATCTTTTATACCTTTAAGGTTTTCATCTTTCAGCAATCCATCTTTTAAAGATTTTGCGAGTACATCAAATGCTAGATAGGGATTGATTGCGTCTGCACCATAGCCAACAAGCAAACAATGATGATGAACTTCTCTAGCTTCTCCTGTTTCTATAATTATTCCAATTTGTGTACGCTTTTCTCCTTTTACTAGATGATGATGCACGGTAGAGCACGCAAGCAAGGAACTTAGAGCAATATTTTTCTGAGAGATATTTCTGTCAGAAAGAACTATAAAGGAATAACCCTCATTAATTGCTTCTTCTGCTTCTCTACAAATTCTAGATAAAGCAGCTTTTAAACCTTTTTCCCCTTTTCCTCTAGGATATGTAATGTCTATAGTTTTGGTTTTCCAACCAAAGTTCTTAATGTCTTTAATTTTTGCTAATTCAAGGTTGGATAGTATCGGATGCTCAAGGTTAAGTCGGTTTACATTTTTCTCATGATTTTCCAGTAAGTTACCTTCAGGGCCAATAAGACATTTAAGTGACATGATCACTTCTTCTCTTATTGAGTCAATTGGAGGATTTGTAATTTGTGCGAAAAGTTGCTTGAAGTAATCATAGATCATCCTTGGCTTGTCTGACAAGCAGGCCAATGCCGCATCATTGCCCATAGAGCCAAGTGGGTCTCTTAGTTCAGTAACAAGTGGTAAGAGCATAAATTCAAGTGTTTCGGTGGTGTAACCAAAAGCCTGCATTTTCGGGATTAGATTTTCTTCTTTTGGATTTTTTCTTGTGGTTTTGAGATCTTTAAGATTAACTATTTGATTTTTATTCCATTCTTTATATGGTAATTGAGAGGCAACTTCTTTTTTGATTTCTTCGTCAGAAATTAATTTTCCTTTTTCAAAATCGATTAAAAACATTTTACCCGGTTGAAGCCTGCCCTTAGTAACAACGCTTTTAGAATCCACTGGAAGGACTCCAACTTCTGAGGCCATAATAACTTTGTCGTCATCGGTAACATAAAACCTACTGGGCCTGAGACCATTCCTATCTAGAACGGCGCCAACCATTTTTCCATCAGTAAAAACAATTGAAGCTGGCCCGTCCCAAGGCTCCATAAAAGAAGAAGCGTATTCATAAAAAGCTTTTTTCTTTTGTGACATCTCTTTATCGTTTTGCCAAGCTTCTGGAATCATCATCATTATCGCTTCTGGAATTTTTCTTCCTGACATAATTAGAAATTCAAGTACATTATCGAAACTGCCAGAATCAGAACAATCAGGTTCGGCAATGGGGAAGAGTTTTTTTAGGTTTTTTCCAAAAAGCTGGCTCTCTGCCATACCTTGCCTGGCTCTCATAAGATTTATGTTTCCTTTCAGAGTATTAATTTCTCCGTTGTGACACATGTATCTGCAGGGTTGAGCCCTGTCCCACGAAGGAAAAGTATTAGTGCTAAACCTTGAATGCACCATTGCGAGATGTGTTTTGAGCTCTTTGTTCTCAAGGTCAGGGAAAAAAGGGAATAACTGCGCAGGAGTTAACATTCCTTTATAAATTATTAGTCTTGAAGAAAGAGAGGAGGCATAAAACATCAAACCTTGAGAAAGATTTTCTTCAAATCTCAATCTCTTGCTAAAGATTTTTCTGCAAAGATAAAGTTTTCTTTCAAACTCGTCCTGTGAAATTTTTCCTTTAGAACCGATGAAAATTTGTTCTATTTCAGGCTGACAGCTTAGAGCGGCAGGACCCACGTTAGCTTTTTTTTGATTTATGGGAACTTTTCTCCAGCCTATAAAGCTTAATCCTTCTCTAGCAACTGTTTCCTCTACTATTTTTTTACATAGGTCATACTCTTTTTTGATTTGAGGTAAAAAAAGGTTTCCAACTGCATATTTGCCTTCTTCTGGCAGAATTAAATCTAAAGCTTTAGCTTCTTTTTGAAAAAATGAGTCCGGCAGGGCTAGGAGAATACCAGCACCATCTCCAGTATTTTCTTCAAAGCCACAACCCCCTCTATGGTCCATTCTGGAGTTAATTAAATAAGCGTTATCCATGATTTCTCTGGAGGGAACTCCTTTCACATTTGCAACAAGACCAACTCCACACGAGTCTCTTTCAAAGTCTGGATCGTAAAGTCCCTTTTTTTTGGGTCTGTCTAAAAAATATCTATTTTTTGGCACAAATTACACCTAATTCGGTAAATTGAAGTCCTTAACGCTTGGACTTAGCGTCACTTTTCGAGCATGTGAAATGCAGTTCATTAAGATATTAGTAAAAAAACCGCTAAAAGTGAATTATTTGCTTATATCTTTAAGCTTTCCTTGAGAAGATTTTCGTCAACTTCGTTCGAAATTTCAGCTCTTCCAACAGAATTTAAGATAATAAACCTTAATTTATTTGAAAGAATTTTTTTATCTCTACTCATTGCCTCTCTAAAGTCGCTATATTTAAAATTTTTTGGTAGCTTAGTTGGCAATCCAGCTGATTTTATAAGTTTTTTAATGCGATCGAACTCATTTTTAGAGATTTTTTTCATTAAGAAAGACAAATTAGAAGCACAAACCATACCCAATCCGACAGCTTGCCCGTGGGAAAACCCTTCTAACGCCATAGCTGACTCAAACGCATGACCATAAGTATGTCCAAAATTTAAAAGGGCGCGGTCGCCAAGTTCTTTTTCATCATTTGATACTATTGAGGATTTGATTAATGAAGACTCATAAATTATTTGAATCAAACTTTCTTTATCACCAGCAATTTTATTTATAATTTTTTTCTCTAACTCTTCAAACAGAGATTTATTAGCGATAAGCGAATGTTTGATAATTTCTGCCATTCCCTCTGCTATTTCAACTTCTCCAAGACTTGATAAAAGGTCAATATCTATTAGTACTAGATTGGGTTGATAAAAAGCTCCAATATTATTTTTAGCACCTTGAAAATTAATCCCCGTTTTTCCTCCTATTGCAGCGTCTACTTGAGCCAGCAGAGTAGAAGGAATTTGAATAAGATTCACGCCCCTTAAATAAGTTGAGGCTGCAAAGCCAACCATGTCTGTCGTTATTCCACCACCTAAAGAAATTAAAACACAGTCTCTATTAAACTTTTCTTCGTTTAAGACTTCAAAGATCGGTTGAAGACCCTCTAAACTTTTATTTTTTTCATTGGTCTTAATTTTAATCGAAATTAGCTTACTTGGATTAGATTTTGATAAGTTTGTTTTTAAGTCATCTAGAAATTCTTTTGGAACGTTTGAGTCTTTTATAATCAGAACTTGTTTACCCTCAACGAGCCACTTGAAATTATAGTTTTTAATAAGAGCCTGATTTATAACGAGCTCATAATTTGAAGATGCAGTTTTAACTTGGATTGATTTATTCATTAAAAATACTGACTATTTTATTAGCCAACTCTTCATTAGACATTGAATCTGAAAAAAATTCCATTTTCGCTATCTTTTTATATTTATTAATTCTCTTGTCATAAAGTTTTTGAAGAATTTCTTTTGGATTAGATGAATTAAGCAAAGGTCTTTTATCTGAACCTTTAGTGTTCTTGAATTGGCTATCAACTTTACTGTTTAAAAAGATCACATATTTTTCGTTCTTAAGTATATTAAGATTCTCTTCACTTTCTACTATCCCCCCTCCTGTGGAAACAATACAATTTTTTAATTCTAAAGATTTCTTTAAATACTCTGTCTCTATACTTCTGAAGTAAGCTTCACCATTAATTTCAAAGATTTTCTTTATAGACAAGTTAAAATCTTTTTCAATTTCCTTGTCCAAGTCAAATAGATCTTTATTTAACTCAGAACTTAAAATTTTTCCTATTTTTGATTTACCAGATCCCATCGGGCCAATTAGAAATATTTTCATTAAGCGCTCTTAAATATTAAAATACATTTTATCTTATTGCAGTCTTAGACAATGTTTTTCAATAAATATTTTTTTTCATTATTAATTATTTTTTTGCTACCAATTCAATTTGGTCTGGGCCTATTCATTTATTTATCGCACGATCTCCCTTCGACTGCAGACGTTAGGAAAGTCGAATTACAAATTCCTTTAAAAATATTTACATCTGATGGAAAGCTAATTGGAGAATATGGAGAAATACATCGTACAAAATTATCTTTCGATCAAATACCTGAAAATATAGTCAACGCTTTTTTAGCGGCAGAGGACAGCGACTTTTTTTCTCACAGCGGTGTGGATTTTCTTAGCTTGTTAAGAGCAACCTATCAATTTGTGAAAGAAGGAGAAATTATTAGCGGTGGGGGAACCATTACTATGCAAGTAGCAAGAAACTATGTGCTTACAAAAGAACAGACCTTTGAAAGAAAGTTAAAGGAAATTTTTATGGCTTTTAAATTGGACTTATCTTTTACAAAAGAAGAAATTTTTGAGCTCTACGTAAATCAAATATTTTTAGGAAACCGTGCCTACGGCATAGCAGCCGCTTCTGAAATTTACTACGGCAAGGACCTTAGCGATTTGTCAATTGCACAATCAGCTATGATAGCCAGTCTTCCAAAAGCCCCGTCCAGAATTAACCCTATCGCAAATCCTGAAAGAGCTCTACTAAGAAGAAATTGGGTTTTAAGTAGAATGGAATCATTAGGGTTCATTCAAGAAAAAGTTTTTGAGGAAGCTTTTAATGAGCCGATTTCTGCATCGTTTTATGGAATAGGTTCTGAAGTTGAGGCAGATTATTTGTCTGAACAAATTAGAAGATACATGATTGAAAACTATGGGCTTTCATCATACAAGGAAGGATACAAAGTTTATTCTACAATCAGCTCTTCGAAACAATCGGCCGCGGTAAATTCTCTACGCAGGGGTATTGAAGAATACGAATTCAGGCATGGGTTTAGGAAACCTAATAATTTTAAGGAACTTATTCCTAAAGAGTTCAATCAAAGAAGTGATCTCTTTTATAGAATTGGCTACGACCCAAGAAATTTTAAGGACTCCTTTGGCCTTAAAAAGGATCTTCTTAACCCTTTGGACGATTTGCTCGACTTTCTGTCAGATCAGCCAAGATTTAATTCATTTGATCCTGTTTTAATTCTGTCGGTTGATTCATCAAAAATTTCAGTACTAAAAAGGAATTCAGAAATTGAAACAATTTATCTGAATAATCTAAGTTCAAATATTAGACCTAGAATTGATGAGAATAAAAAAGGTAAAAACTTGACGAGTTTCTCAAGTTTTTTTGAAACAGGAGACTTAATTTGGTTCAAAGAAATTTCGGAAAAGACATTTGAGTTAGCCATGCATCCAGAGGTTCAAAGCGCACTTGTGAGCATCGATCCAAATTCCGGGAAAATTTTGGCTTTAGTTGGCGGTTATAATTTTGATTCAAGTAAATTTAATAGAGCCTTTCAGGCAAAACCTCAACTTGGGTCAAATTTTAAACCTTTTTTATATGCAGCAGCTTTCGAGAATGGTTACAGCCCGGCGACAGTTATTAATGATGCTCCAATAGTTTTTGAGGATCAAAATTTAGAAGAATTTTGGAGGCCCAAAAATGCGAGCGGGAAATTTTATGGACCCACTAGACTGAGAGAAGCGCTTTTGCAGTCAAGAAATGTGGTCTCAGTAAGGCTTCTCAATGACTTAGGAATTTCAAAAGCAAAAAACTATTTAACTAGGTTTGGTTTTGAAAGAGACAGTTTGCCTGAAGACCTATCAATGGCTCTAGGATCCTATGGAATAAGTCCTTACAAGAATGCCGAATTTTTTTCAATTTTTGCAAATGGTGGAAAAAAAATAAAACCCTTTTTTATTGAAAGAATAATTGATAAAAATGGAAAAGAATTAATTCTAGAAAATGAAGATGTTTCTAAAGCTTCTATTGCTAGATGGTATGGAAAACAAATTCCTAAAGAAGAGACTTATGCAATCGATCCAAGAGTTTCTTTTTTAGTTAATGATATTCTTCGTGAAGCAACTCAAAGAGGTACTGGAAAAGCTATCAAAAAACTAGAGAGGGATGACTTCGCAGGAAAAACAGGTACCACAAACGATTCTGAAAGTGCTTGGTTCACTGGGTTCAATAATAAGATTTTAACAACTGTTTGGTTTGGATACGATCAGCCTCGATCTCTTGGAAGAAACGAATATGGCAGTACAACCGCTCTGCCAATTTGGCTTAACTTTATGGAGGAAATAATTGATACGATTGAATACTCGATTCCATCTGTTCCTTCAAATTTAATTGCTAAAAAAATAAATCCTTCGACGGGCAAGGAAGCTAATTCTTTGGACGATAATGCCAGATTCGAATATTTTTTCGATTAAACAAAAATAGAATCTTTAAGCAAGTTCCAGTGTGCTTGCCAGTCGGTAAGAGAATTTTTTTTAAAGTTGCTTCGAGTAAATGCTTGAATTTGCCCTTCCATGCAGGACATCAATAAATCAGCAGAACTAGAAGAATTAATTTTAAGTTTCTTTTTTGTTTCTCTTTCATAAGATTGGAAAGATTGTTTTATTTCTACATTTAAACGTTCAAAAATTAGAGAAATTTTATCGTCTATTTTTGCTTCAGCCGCTGTAAGAGCTTGCTTGTTTAAAATTTTTGCAAAACCTTTATTTGTTTCACAAAATGAAAGAATTAGAGAAACTATTAGACCAGGTACTTCTTCGGAGGGATGATTTGAACGGATGCTTTCTATTCTTGGAAAAATATTGGATTCAAAAAAAATAACCATTTCTTCATAAATTTTTCTTTTGCTAGGGAAATGCCTGTAAATTGCAGCTTCTGTAATTTCAGTCCTTCTGGCTAATTCGGCAGTAGTGATTTTAACTGGTTCTTTTTCCTCGAGCATTCGGGCAAGAGTTTGCATGATTTGAGTTTTTCTGGAAACTTTATCTTCAGCCATCTATCTATTTATTAAAGTGCCAACACCTTTCTGAGTTAATATCTCCAACAATACAGCATGAGGAACTCTCCCATCAACTATGTGCGCATAATTTACCCCATTGTTTAATGCTTCTATTGCGGCTTTTAACTTTGGGACCATCCCTCCGCTAATTATTTTTTTATTTCTCAGCAATTTTTTTGATTCTTTTAAACTTATTTCGGAAATTTTTTTACCATTTGAATTATTGATGCCATGGACATCAGTCAGAAGAATAATTTTTTCTGCTTTTATTGATGCGGCAACAAAGCATGCAACGTCGTCTGCATTAATATTGAGCGGTGTTTTTTTTCTACTCCATCCTATAGGCGAAATTATTGGAATTTGTTTACTGGATAAGACTTCTAGGAGTTTGGATTTATCTATCTTCTTAACGCTTCCTACCTCGCCAAGTTTTTTATTTTTTTGTTTTTCTGCAGAAATAAAGTTTAATTTCTTACCAGCAAATGATTTTCCAAATCCTCCCCAAGAATCAATAAGATTCTTTATGTCCTTATTGATTTCATTATCTAAAGTAATTTGGATTATTTTTATCATTTCTTGAGAAGTAACTCTTAAGCCTTCATGGAATTCGTAATTAATTTTCTTATTTTTTAATGCCTTTCCTATTTGAGGTCCCCCTCCATGGACAATTACAGGATTAATGCCAACGGCTTTCATTAAAACTATATCTCTTGAAAAACTTTTTCTTAAAAAACTGTTTTGCATTGCGCTTCCACCATATTTGATCACAATATTTTTTCCAGAGAATTTTTGAATAAATGGTAAGGCCTCAGTCAGAACTTTAGATGTATTGATCGCGTTTTTTCTTAAAATACTCATGTTTAATTCAAAATTTAAGTCCACTATTGATTTTGAACAACTCTTTTTGAAAAAGTTCTTTTATCGATTTTAGCTCCTTATTTGTCTCAGCTTCAAACCTAAGCACCAAGCTTGGAGTTGTGTTTGAAGCTCGTATTAATCCCCATGATCTAGGACCTTCAAGTCGCAAACCATCAATAGTAATTGCGTTGAATCCTTCGGGTTTAAAATTACTTTTTAA
Source organism: SAR86 cluster bacterium (assembly GCA_023703675.1). NCBI lineage: Bacteria > Pseudomonadati > Pseudomonadota > Gammaproteobacteria > SAR86 cluster bacterium. Next base: position 151,877 of record CP097974.1, read on the forward strand.
TTCATTTATCACTTCAAATTTATATTTGTCATCGGTAGAAATTTTAATTTCAGGAGTATTGAACATATTTGGAAATTCATTGAAAATTTCATGAGTTGTTTTCTGTTGATTAGATAGAATTTCTAAAAGTTTTAAGCCTGAAAAAATTCCATCATCAAAACCATACCAATCTTCATTATAAAAAATATGCCCACTCATTTCCCCTCCTAAAGCGGCATTATTTTTTTTTATTTCGGACTTAATAAAGGAGTGACCGGTTTTTGTCATGATTGGGACGCCTTTATGTTTCTCAATTGTTCGTTTGAGTTGATTGGAACACTTAACGTCAAACACAATTTTTGATTCTTTATATTTTTCCAAGATATCTTTTGACATTAAAGAGAGATAGCGATCAGGGTAGATAATTTCACCATCACTATCAACAACACCGAGTCTGTCACCATCTCCATCAAGAGCGATGCCAATATCTGCTTTATGCAATTTAACAGCTTTAATTAGGTCCGATAAATTTTCAGGGTCACTTGGATCGGGATGGTGATTGGGAAAACTTCCATCAACTTCACAAAATAATTCTATAAGTTCATCAGAAAATTTTTTAAATATAGTTGGACCTAAAACTGATCCCGCCCCATTTCCGCAATCTAAAACTACTTTTAATTTTTTCCTTAAGATAATTTTTTCATTCAGCTCTTGGATGTATTTTTGATCGAAGGATTGATTCGATAATTTTCCTTTGCCCGTTAAAAAATTATCTTCTTCAATTCTTTTTTTTAACAAAAGAATTTCTTTCTCTTTGAGAGAGCTTCTATCCAAGACAATTTTAAACCCGTTATAGTTTTTAGGATTATGGCTTCCAGTTACCATGACACCATTTACGGTATTACCTTTAAAAGTTGCAAAATACAAAAGCGGGGTGTGAACCATTCCAATATCAATCACATTGCATCCTGTTTTTAAGATGCCTTGAATTAAATAATCGCTGATTTCTTTTCCTGAAAGTCTGCCATCTCTTCCGATATAGATATCTTTAGCATTTCTTCCTAATACTTCGCTTCCGATAGCTTTACCTATATTTTCAACAAGCTTTGGCGTCAATTCTTCATCGACGATACCTCTAATATCATAAGCTCTAAATACTTCAGAATTCACTTTCATATAAGATTCTCCCGCTTATAATGATTCTCTTAAAAAAGATTTATGACTGATTTTGAAACTAAAGATGGATTCATATGGATGGATGGAGAATTTGTCGAATGGGCTGAAGCAAAAATACATGTTTTGACACATACTTTACATTATGGGCTTGGTGTTTTTGAAGGGGTAAGAGCTTATTTAACTGATGAAGGCACCAAAATATTCAGACTAGAAGACCATACCAACCGTTTATTTGAGTCTGCTCAAGCCGTTAACATGCAAATTCCCTTCTCGAAGAGTGAAATAAATAATGCCCAAAAAGAAATTTTCATTAAGAATAATCTCAAAGAAGGATACATTCGTCCGATGTGTTTTTATGGACCTCAAGGAATGGGCTTGAGAGCTGATAACTTGAAAACGCACTGCATCGTTGCTGCTTGGGAATGGCCAAGTTATATGTCTCCTGAGGCATTTGAAGAGGGTATAAAAATTAAAATTTCTTCTTTCAAAAGACAAACTAATAATCTTGTATCTAGATCAAAAGTAAATGGCAATTACGTTACATCAATTATGGCTTTACAGGAGGCTTTGCAAGAGGGTTATGACGAAGCTTTGCTTTTGGATGACGAAGGCAATATCTCTGAAGGATCTGGGGAAAACCTTTTCCTGATAAAAAATGGTGAAGTTTTTACCCCAGATTTAGATGCATCACTAGATGGAATCACCCGAAAGAGTATTATCAGCCTAGCCGAAGAAGATGGACTGAAAGTAAATATAAAAAAAATCTCTTTGGGAGAAATTCTTCAAGCAGATGAACTATTTTTTACTGGAACAGCTGCTGAAGTGGTTCCAATAAAATCGGTTGACCAAAGTCTTATCGCCGACGGTAAGAGAGGAAGAATTACCACTATTCTTCAACGAAAATATTTTGATCAAGTTCGCGGAAAAAGAACAACTTTTTCTGAATGGCTCACCCCAATAAGTTAAATCCATAAATTATTTTAATGTCTAATTTGAAAGTAGCTTTGCTTAGTTACAGAAGTAATCCTTTTTCTGGAGGACAAGGAATTTATGTCAAATATTTAAGCAGGTCCCTTGTAAAGCTTGGGCATGAGGTGACTGTATTTTCAGGCCCTCCTTATCCAGATTTAGATTCAAGAGTTAAGTTAGTAAAGGTGCCAAGCCTTGATTTATACAGTAAAAAAAATAAATTCTCAGAAGTCTCAATAAAAGAATTGAGAAATCTTCTTAATTTTTATGAATGGATCAGTATTAACTCTGGAGGATTTTCTGAACCTTACACATTCGGAAAGAGAATAAAAAAACTTCTGAAGAATAAATTAAATGAATTTGATGTGATTCATGACAATCAAAGCTTATGTTACGAACTTTTATATTTTCAAAAAAAAATTCCTTTGGTCACGACTATTCACCATCCAATTTCTAAGGATCTTAAATATGAATTAAAAAGTATTAAATCTATTTTCTTAAAACTTTTAAAAATTAGATGGCATTCATTTTTATGGATGCAGACTTTTGTTGCGAAACGCTTAAAGAATATTATTGCAGTTTCGTCTTCTTCAAAGAAAGATATACATGAAGATTTTAAGGTAGATTTGAATAGAATTTCGGTCATTCTTAATGGCATAGATAACGAAATTTTTTTTCCTCAAAACGATAAGACTGTAACTAAGAGAATTGTTACGACAGCGAGTGCTGACGTTCCTTTAAAAGGTTTAGATTTTCTCTTGGATGCTTTTTCAAATTTATCTAAACAATATTCAGATCTTGAGCTTCATGTTATTGGAGGTAAGAAAGAAGGCGGCCACACCCACAGGAAAATAATGGAATTAAATATAGAAAAAAAAGTTTTTTTTAATAATGATTTAACCTTTGATGAAGTAAGAGATGTCTATTGTTCTGCGGATTTAGTTGTCATTCCCTCTCTCTACGAAGGATTTGGATTTGCAGTAGGCGAAGCCATGGCATGTAATAAAGCAGTTGTTACAACAGATGGAGGAGCTATTCCTGAAGTAATTGGGGATTGTGGGATTGTCGTGAATACAGAAGATTCATTGCAACTAGAAGAAGGAATTAAAAAATTATTTAAAGATGAAGTGTTAAAATCTAAATTAGCAGACAAAGGTTACGAAAGGGCGGTTAGATTTCTAAATTGGGATATTGTTGCTTCCGAAGTTACTAAAGTGTACGAAGAGTCAATTAAATCTTTTAAAAAGTAATGCAAACCATTCAATACAAAAATTTTATTTTTACACCAAATCAAAAGTTGCTTGATGTTGGGTGCGGTCAAGGTAGACATTCTTTCGGCGCCTATATGCATACAGACATAGAGGTGGTGGGAGTCGACATGGGTTTTCAGGATGTTTTAAAAGCGAAACAAAATTTTAACCAATTCAAGGAAAAAAATGATTCCAAGAGTTGTAATTTTTTTGTGACTAATGCTAAAAATTTGCCATTTAAAAACAACGAATTTGACCACGTTGTTTGTTCAGAGGTTCTTGAACACATCATTGACTACGAAAGTGCTCTTAAAGAAATTAAGAGAGTTCTTAAACCCGGAGGAACATTTGCCTTGAGTGTTCCAAAATATTTTCCAGAATGGATTTGTTGGAAATTAAGTAAGGAATATCAAAATGAACCAGGCGGCCACGTAAGAATTTTTAAATATAAAAAATTAAAAGAGGATGTTAAATCATTGGGTTTTGAATTTAAAAAAAGACATTGGGCTCATGCTTTGCACTCTCCGTACTGGTGGATGCAATGTTTATTTTGGAACACCAAAGAAAAGTCTTTTTTGATAAAGTCTTATCATTCGTTTTTGGTTTGGGACATGACCAAAAATCCCTTGATAACAAAAATTTTGGAGTATTTTCTCCAACCTTTTATCGGCAAAAGCGTCGTAATGTATTTTGAAAATAAAGAGAATTAATTTGAAAGACAAGCAATCATTAACCTATTTAGGTGAGTACATTGCAAAATGTCAAAATAGGCTCGGTGCAATAGCTTGGGAGCCTAACGGAAAAGTAGATCCCTGGGATCATGTTGAGTCTATAATGGCTTTAAATTTACTAGATTTCAAAGAAGAAGCTTTAAAAGGTTTCGATTGGCTTATATCTTCGCAAGAGCAAGATGGTTCTTGGTATTCAGAATATCAAGGCGAGAAAATAACAAATTTAAATAAAGAAACAAATTTTTGTGCTTATATTTCATCTGGAGCCCTTCATCACTTTTTAAATTTTAAAGAGCTAAGTTTTTTAGAAAAAATTTGGCCAACTCTAAAAAAATCAATTGAGTTCGTTATATCGGGTCAAACTGATGAAGGAGACATTTTGTGGGCAAAAGACGATAACGAAGAGTGGATGGATGATTCTTTGTTAACGGGTTGTGCTTCAATATTCAAAAGCTTAAATGATTTTAACAAGATTGCAAAAACTCTCGGCTATGAAGAATTTATCCTAAAAGAAGAAATAAAAAATTTAAAAGATTCAATTATTAACAAATCAGAAAGATTCGACAGAACTTGGGAGAGTAAGGCTCGTTATAGCATGGACTGGTATTACCCTGTTCTTTGCGGCATACATAATAAACAAGACTCAAAAAAAATCATTAACGAAAGATGGGATGAATTTGTTGTGCCTGGTTTAGGGTGCAAATGTGTTTCTGAAGAACCTTGGGTAACGGTTGCAGAATCATGTGAGTTGATTTTGGCTTTAAATAAAATAGATGAAAAAAAAACGGCTTTAGAGATATTTGAAAATATTTCTAAACTAATTGATCAAAAAGATAAACTTTTTTGGACAGGATATGTTTATAAAGATGACAAGTTTTGGCCAATCGAAAAGCCAAGTTGGACGGCAGCTGCAGTTGTGCTTGCAGCTAATTCACTTTTTGAATTCAATTCAACTTCAAATTTTTTTTAAGACCGCTAAACTTTTTGTAAGAGAAATCTCCTCAAAGTTTCCAGATTCTTTGGCTTTACAAAAAATTTCGTAGGGCGGCCTGCCTCCATCTTTTGGGTCTGGAAACACATCATGGATCAACAAAAATCCACTTTTCATTATATGAGGAACCCAATTAGTGTAGTCTGCGTTAGCACTTTCTCTGCTGTGCCCACCGTCAATAAAGACCATTCCTAAGGGAATCTCCCAATTTTTAGAAATCTCTTTGGAGTCAGCAACTATTGGTAAAACAAAATTTGCTAAATTTGATTTTTTTAAATTTCTTATAAATTCTGGAAGACTATTAAAGCATGAGATATTTTGGTCAAAAAGGTCAGAATCATGGTATTCCTCTCCTAATTGATGTTCCTCAGAACCAGTATGATGATCGATGGTGAAGAGTACATTTTTATTTTTTTTACAAACACTGCCTATAATTAAAGCCGATTTCCCACAATAAGTTCCGATTTCAAGGCAAGGACCTAACTTCGAGCACTGTTTTGCAATTTTTGCTAATTCTTCACCTTCTGTGTTGTCAAGAAAACCTTTTACAGTGTTTAATGTCATTTCTAATCGATAATAGATTAATCTTTATGAAATTTGAAGCCAGAAAAACTATATCCTGTGAGGCGGGAGAATTTTCTTATTTAAAAAAAGAAGGCGAGAATGATCTGAATCCAATCATTTTTTTTCACGCTACAGGATTAAATCTGGAAACTTATAATAATTTCTTCGAAGAGCTCTTCAATCAATTTGAAGGCAAAAGAACTTTAATTGCCTATGATCAAAGAGGTCACGGTAAATCTAAAGCAGAGGCTAATCCAAGTAAATTGTTCTCATGGGACCAATATGCAGACGACGCAGTTTTAATTTTGAAAGCATTAGAAATTAAAAAAGCTTCTTTTATAGGACATTCAATGGGAGCAATTGTGGCTGCAGAGATTTGTAGAAGGAACATATTTGAAGTAGAAAATTTGGCTCTTATGGATCCAGTACTGCTTTATAACCCAAAAACTGCTTTTTTTTCCTCAATTCGTCAAAAATTTAATATGTGGAGATCACCAACAATAGCGCATTATGCAGCCAAAAGAAGAAGTGAATTTAAAAATCTCGAAGAAGCAAAAAGTCATTATGCTGGGAGGAGTATTTTTGCTTCCTGGCCAGAAACTTCAATTGAGGATTATTTGATAGGTGGTTTGGAAAATCATAACGATTCAATGAAATTAAGTTGTGATCCGACTTGGGAAGCCAAGACTTTTGAAACAGTTTCATTGAACTCATACAGAACGCTAAAAAACATAAAAGTTCCTGTCTTGATACTTAAAGCTTCTATGAATTCAACGATTCCAAATGTTGGGTTAAATTATCTTGCTAAAAACGAGAAAATAAAACTATTTGAAGTCGAAGGTACACATTTTTTTCTAATAGAAAAACCTAAAGAAATTGTAAAAAAAATCCAACAATTTTTTTGAGCGAAAAATGGGAAACAAAGTCAATATTATTTGTATGAAATGGGGAGAAAAATACGATTCTTCTTATGTAAATATTTTGTACAACATGGTCGAGAGAAATTTAAATAGACCTTTTAGATTTGTTTGTTTTACCGATAATAAATCGGGCTTATCAAGTTCAATAGAATCTTTTGAATTACCTAGCTTAAATCTTCCAGAGGGTATTCCTGAAAGAGGTTGGATGAAACTCTCTACCTTTGCTTCAAATCTTCATGATCTTTCAGGAAGTACTCTTTTTTTGGATTTGGATCTAGTCATCGTAGATAACATTGATGCTTTTTTCGATCACGCTGGTGATTTTTTAATCATAAAAGACTTCAGGAAAAAAAATTTTATAGGCAACAGCTCGGTTTATAGATTTGAAATTGGAAAGTATTATGATGTTTTGGCACATTTCAGAGAAAACTTTGAAAAAATTAAGATATCGTTTAGAAATGAACAAGAATTTCTTTCTGATTATATGAAAAAGAATCATTCTTTAGAATATTGGCCGGAAGAATGGTGCAAAAGCTTTAAAAAAGATTGTGTAGAAAAAGGATTAAAACAATTTTTCAAGCCTCCAAAAATTCCTTCTTTGGCTAAAATAATTATTTTTCATGGCAAACCCAATCCTCCAGATGCAATAATTGGAAAAAGTGGAAAATGGTACAGAAAGGTACTGCCGACTCCTTGGATTAAAGAAAATTGGAAATAATAGAATGTCATCGGATTCAATAAAACCTATTTCTTTACAAACCTTAAGAGATCTTAAAAGCTCAGGGAAAAAATTTGCTGCATTAACATCCTATGAATCTACCATGACCACTATGATGTGTGAGGCTGGAGTGGATTTAATTTTAGTTGGTGACAGTCTCGGAATGGTAATTCAAGGCCATGACTCAACCGTTCCTGTTTCGATGGAAGACATTCTTTATCATCTCAGATGCGTCAAAAATGGTAATTCTAACGCACACATAATGGCAGACATGCCTTTTATGAGTTATGCAACTGAACAGCTTGCTTACACGAATGCGACTCGACTCATGCAGGGCGGAGCAAACAGCATTAAAGTTGAAGGGGGGGAGGTGATACTTAAAATTACAGAACTATTGGCGAATAAAGGTATTCCTGTTTGTGCCCACCTAGGATTAACACCTCAGTCAATTAATAGAATTGGCGGTTATTTCGTTCAAGGCAGAGATCCTTCTTCTCATGATAAATTTATTGCCGAGGCTAAAGATTTAGAAAATGCGGGAGCAGAAATTATCCTTCTAGAATGTATACCAGTTGAGTTAACTGAGAAAATTGTTGATGCATTGTCTATTCCAACAATAGGAATAGGGGCCGGATCCTTGACCGATGGCCAGATAATGGTGATACATGATTTACTCGGCATCACTTGTTTAGATACGCCGCCTAAATTTGTTAAAAACTTTTTGGAAAAAGGAGAAACAATTCAAAGCGCCATAAGGAAATATGTTCTTGAAGTAAAAAGTGGAGCTTATCCTTCAACTGAACATTGTTTTAAATAGTGATCAAAGTTCAATCTTTAAATCAACTTTCAACAATTCCTTTTAAGAAACCTTATGCATTGATACCAACAATGGGAAACTTGCATGCGGGACATATGAGCCTATTAAAGACTGCTTTAAAAAAAAACTACAATCCAGTAGTCTCAATATTTGTAAATCCGCTTCAATTTGGTCCCAACGAAGATTTAGATAAATATCCAAGATCGTTGGAAAGAGATTTAGAAATTTTGGAAGAAAATAATTGTCATGGAGTTTTTATTCCTTCGCAAAGTGAAATTCTAAAAAATATAGAATCTCTTATCGCGCCAATTGCCGATAAGTTATGTGGCAAGTCAAGACCTGGACATTTTGATGGAGTCATTACAATTGTTAATAGACTTTTTGAGTTAACAAAACCCGATGCTTGTGTTTTTGGTATGAAAGACTTTCAACAGCAATTAATTATCAAGCAGTTGATCAAGCAAAAAAAATATCAAATAAAATTTTTATTGTCTCCTACTGAAAGAGACGAAAATGGTTTAGCGCTCTCGTCTCGAAATAATTACCTCAGTGAAAATGAAAAAACCCACGCTTCTTTGATTTTTAAAATTTTGAACAAGATAAAAAACGAGATTGAACTTAGCTATCAAAAAAATAAGAATTTATCGATAAGCTATTTTGATTTAATACAAAAAAAATTCCATAAGAAAATTGAAAAAGAAGGGTTTAAGATTGATTATCTCGATATTTTAGATTCCGAAACTCTTGAGGCAGTTAAACCGGACACCAAGTCTATTCTGATTGCAATTGCAGTTTTTTATAAAAAAGTAAGATTAATAGACAATTTGATTTTAGATTTAACTTCTTTTTCTTAGAAGATTTTCAGGATAAAAAGACTTTTCCCCTTCAGGTCTATTTTTAAATCTCCTATGAGACCATAAATAATTTTCAGGATTTTTTTTTATTTTTTCTTCAATCCTTAAATTTATTTCCCTTAAATCTTCTTCCATATTACGACCCCTCAAAATTATCCTATCCAAATTAACTTTGTATTTTGAATTTCTTTTTTCCAGAGAGAATAAATACACATCGCAAGCAGCTTTTTTTGCCGCTATGTAGGGAAATTTTACTGTCAAAGCTTTGTGCCCAAAAAATTCAACGAAAATAGAGCTTTTATAACCATAATCTTGATCTGGAGCATATAAACATGCTTTACCTTTTTTTAGAAAATCTAGAAGATCTAAAATTTCATCTGGGTTAAAAATTCTCTCTGTAAACTTTTTTCGACTTGCCTTAAATAAATTATCAACAATTTTATTACTCTGCGGCCGAGCCATTCCAGAGACAGGCATAAATAATGAGGCAATTCTTACCACTAAATCTAAGTTAGGAGTATGCATGAATAGAATTAATTTACCTCTTGAAGGATCTTTGAGATCTGAAACTTTTTTTATTTCCTCAAAATTTATCAATAGTTCCTTGAGTTTTTTATCTGATGCCCAAAATGCATTCAAAAAATCAAAAAGCGACTTTCCTAAAAGTAAAAAACTCTTTTTTAAAATAATATTTATTTCTTCGTCTTTTTTTTCAGGAAAGCATTTTTTTAAGTTCCATCTTGAAATTTCTCTTCTTTCTTCAAGAGTTTTAAAAAAAATATGCCCTAGAAAATTTCCCAAAGAATATTGGACGCTTCTGGGAAGCATATTTAATGTCTTCAACAAAGCATATATAGAGAATTCCAATATTTTCATTAATTTATTTTAACTTACTCAAAATTGCTAATTAGAGTATTTTGAATATTTGCCTCTGATAAAATGCACATAGAATGCTTTTCTACAATCTTTTTTTATACATCCTTTTTCCTTTTGCGATTTTGAGATTATTTTCTAAAAAAGAATTTAATCTCTCAGAGTTGCCAAGAATAAAAGAAAGGTTGGGAAAAGTTAATCTTGAAAATAATTTCCAAGAAAAACCAATATGGATACACGCAGTCTCTGTTGGGGAAGTAAAAGTAGCTAGCCTATTGGTAAAAGAAATTAAAAAGCAGTATCCTGATATTAAAATCTTTCTAACTGTTTCGACCCTTACTGGATCACGACAGCTTCAGAAACTTTATGGCAATGATCTAGAACACCAATATCTTCCTTATGATTTGAATATCTTTGTAAAAAGATTTTTATTGAGCATAAAACCCAAATGTTTAATTTTAATAGAAACTGAAATCTGGCCGAATTTAATAAATAATTGTGTCAAACAAAATATTCCTATCGCACTCCTTAATGGACGTTTGTCGGAGAAATCGTTAAAAAAATATCAGCGTTTTGAAACTTTTTTCAAAAAAATATTTTCACAACTAAGTTTGGTAGTATCACAAAGTCAAAAAGACTCAGACAATTTCGTTATTGCAGGGGTAATTCCACAAAAAGTCTTTTTTGATCATTCATTAAAATTTTCTGACTTAGTTTCTTCGAATGATTCAAAGGAAATAAACAAGGCCGACGACAAAAAAGGAAAAAAAATTATAGTTTGTGCAAGCACACATCCTAAAGAAGAGATTTTTCTAGTAAATGCGTATAAAAAACTTAACGATTCAAACTTTCACTTGGTCTTAATACCTAGGCATCCTCATAGAAGCGAAGAAGTGCGAAAAATTTTAGAGGATAATAAAGTTGCTTATGTGAAATTTTCTAATGTTTTGGATTTAAGTTATGAAATTACCTTAGTTGATAAAATGGGTTTAATAGAATCTTTTTTTAAGATAGCTGACATTGCTTTCATCGGAGGGACTTTGATTCCTCATGGCGGACAAAATTTTCTAGAAGCTGTAAAACATGGATTGCCAATATATTCCGGTGCTAGCACTTACAATTTTTCAGGAATCGTTGAGGATTTGCAAAGACTAAAAATATTAAATATTATAGAAAGTGAGTCTGATTTAGCATCTGCATGGGATAATTTTACTTACAATTCTGATTTAAAAAATCGGAGTAGCGATTATCTTTTGTCTAGACAAGGGTCAGTCGAAAGGTCAATAGAAAAGCTCTTACCATTCATAAAAGCTTGACGATTTTGGCAAGGGAGGATAGTTATGAAATTTGTTACTGCGGTAATAAAGCCACTCAAATTAGATGAAATTAGAAGCGCTTTAAACAAGTTGGAAGTAACTGGTTTGACGGTTTCTGATGTCAAAGGATTTGGTCGACAGAAAGGTACTACTGAACTCTATCGCGGCCACGAATATAAAACCGATTTTCTTCCTAAATTAAAAATCGAAGTTGCAATAAAAGACTCTCAAGTAGATGATGTTATTGATGCAATTTCAAAGGTCGCAAATACTGGAAAGATAGGAGATGGGAAAATATTTGTTTACGACCTTGAAAAAGTAACAAGGATAAGAACTGGTGAAGTTGATGAAGAGGCAATATAAGTAAAACTTTAAAGCTTTTATTTGAACGAAGTGAAACCCATCATTGCCATATATGGGCCTACCCATACAGGAAAGACAAATCTAGCTTCCGAATTTTTTTCAAGACATCCATCCGAAATCATAAGTGTTGATTCGGTTCAAATTTATAGAGAAGCTGATATAGGAAGTAACAAACCGGACAATCTCTTTCTAAAAGAAAATCCTCATCATTTAATTAATATTTTAAATCCTGATGAAACTTTTTCTGTTGGAGATTTTAAGGAAAAAAGCTTAAAAATCCTCAAACAAATAGACAGTCGGTCAAAATTTCCAATTTTAGTTGGAGGAACCATGATGTATTTTTACAGTTTGATTGAAGGCTTGGCAGAATTACCGGATCGAGACGAACTGATAAGGGCAGAGTTAATCTGTGATATGGAAACGTTTGGTCTAGAAAGCCTTTATAAACGTTTAGAAATAATGGATTTTGAAGCTACGAAAAAGATCCATCCTAACGATACTCAAAGAATTATTAGAGCCTTAGAAGTTTGTTTAATTACAAATGAAAAATTCAGTGAGATAAGAAAAAAAAGTGTTAAAGAAAAAATCTTGGACAGAAAGATTTTAAGTTTTGCAATAATTCCAGAAAACAAAAAAGAATATAAGGCTCAATTGGAGCAAAGATTTGAAGTCATGTTAGAAAAAGGCTTGCTAGAGGAAGTAGAAAAAATCATTGATAAATATTCAAAGAATGTATCACTTTTAAAATCTGTTGGTTATAGAGAATGTCTAGATTATTTAGAAAAAAAAATTAATAAGAAAGAACTAATCGAAAAGGCTGTTAATTCAACTTACAAACTTTCTAAGCGACAGATTACTTGGCTAAATAAATTTACCACAACAAAGGTATTTGAAAAAAATGAATCGAATAAAGTTATAAAGATTGAGTCTTTTATATGAATTCAGTGTTTCTTTCTTTACAATCAACACTTAGAATACGCATCTATGTCTTGGAACGATCAAAATAAAAATAATGGGTCAAGAGACCCATGGGGCAACAAAAATGATGCCCCAGATATTGATGAAGCTATAAAAAGATTCAAAGCTATCCTTGGCCCCATCTTTGGCGGTAGCTCAGGAGGCGGTGGAGGCAAAAAGTTTAGCTCGTCTAAATATATTTCATATTTTTTCACTGGACTAATCATTCTCTATGGCGCCGCAGGTATTTATACTGTTGATGCTCAAGAGGAAGCAGTGATCTTAAGATTCGGTGAGTATACCAACACAAAAGGTCCTGGAATTCATTGGAATCCTCCAATAATAGATTCTAGGCAGATTGTTAACACAGAAAAACTATTTACTCATACTACAAATTCTTCGATGTTGACCAAGGATGAGAATATCGTAAATGTTGAAGTCGCAGTGCAGTACAAGCGATCCAATCCTGTATTTTTTCTTTTAGAAGCATCTGGTCCTGAAGATAGTCTTTCTCAAGCCGCAGAATCTGCTTTAAGACACGTAGTAGGCAGTAATAGTATGGACAATGTTTTAACAACAGGTAGGGAGCAAATTGCCATTGATGTTAGAGGTCGCTTACAAGAGAGATTGAACACTTACCTTACTGGGATTGAAGTGGTGACAGTTACCATCAGAGAATCTAGGCCTCCCGAAGCAGTAAGAGCTGCATTTGATGATGTGGTTAAAGCTCGAGAAGATGAAGTAACTTTGAAAAACCAAGCAGAAACTTATGCCAATGAAATAGTTCCTATCGCAAGAGGTGCGGCTAAAAGAGCAATCCAGGACGCTGAAGGATACAAAGCAAAAGTAATTGCGGAAGCAGAAGGAGAAGCGACTAGATTTGATCAGTTACTAGCCGAATATAAGAAGTCTCCAGACGTTACTCGTGAAAGACTATATCTTGATGCCGTTCAATCTGTTATGTCAAATAGTACAAAAGTTATGATCGATGTTAAAAATGGTAACAACATTATGTATCTTCCTTTAGATCAAATAGCTGCCGCATCATCTTTGAGACCCTCTCAAGACGATGGTGTTAATGGGTCTTCTGATAGCCTTAATCCAACTGGCATTCAAGATTTAACAGATAGGGTCATTGAAGAAATCAGAAAAAGACAGGAGAGGAGATAGTATGGGTACTTTTAGGTTAGGTGTTATCGGTCTAGTCCTCCTGTTAATAATAATTCTTGCTAATAGTTTATATGTTGTCACCGATAGACAAACAGCAATTCTTTTAAGATTCGGTGAGATCGTAAATCCTAAAATTGAATCCGGTTTGCATTTCAAAGTTCCCATTTTGCATACAGTTAGGAAATTTGATTCAAGAGTACTTACCTTAGATGCCGTGCCTCAGCCTTATTTTACTGCTGAGAAAAAACGTTTAATTGTGGATGCATTTGTGAAGTGGCGTATCACAGACAACGAACAGTTTTACATAACATCTTCTGGAGGTCAGCTGGGCGCCATGCGAACTTTATTGACGCAAAGGGTGGATGAGGGTTTAAGGAACCAATTCGGGGTTCGAACTGTCCAAGACGTAATATCTGGTGAAAGAGATCAATTGATGCAAGTACTAACAGACGACTTGAACATTGTTGCTAACCAAGAACTTGGGATTGAAGTAATTGACGTGAGAGTAAAAAAAATTGAGTTACCAACTGAGGTAAATGATTCTGTATACAACAGAATGAGAACGGAAAGAGAGAGACTTGCTCAAGAATTGAGAGCCGAAGGAAATGAAATTGCCGAAGAGATAAGAGCGAATGCTGACAAAGAAAGAACAGTAATTCTTGCCGAAGCATATAAATTGGCTGAAATCCTAAAAGGAGAAGGAGATGCTGAGGCGACTTCAGTTTACGCCAAAGCTTTTGACAAAGATCCTGAATTTTACGAATTTACCAGAAGTTTGAATGCATATCAGTCAACCTTTCAAAACAAATCTGATGTCTTATTAATAGACCCAGAAAGCGACTTTTTTAAATACTTAGACAGTTCGACAGGATCTCGAGAACAGCAATAAAAAATGCCTATCAAATCTTCATATCTGCCCGATGGAGTAGAAGATATAACTGCGGTTGACGCTAAAAACTTAGAATCTACTAAGCGTGCTTTAATTGATTTTTATGAATCTGAAGGGTTTCAATTAACTTACCCATCCTTAGTTGAATTTGCTGACGCAATTGGTGGAGACGAAAACCAAACTTTAAAAGACTCTGCTTTCAGTTTTAATGATGATCTTTCAACAAAAGAATTGGCTATTCGTCCAGATATATCTCAACAGATTGCAAGGATAGATCAGGCGGAAGCAACTGAGGAGGAAAGAAGATATTGTTACGCCGGTGAAGTTTTGAAAAAAAGAAAAGACTCTTTCAGTAGGTCAAGAATAACTATTAAATCAGGGGTTGAAATCTTCGGTGGGAAAGATAATCGATTTGAAATCTTAAAGCTTCTTTCCAAAAGCATGGAGATTACAAAAATCGAAGATCTGACTTTGTCTTTTGGAAAAACAGAAGTTTTTGATTCATTTATAGGCACTTGTGCTTTGTCTTATAAAGAAGCTAATGAATTAAACAATATTATCTCTACGAAATCTGAGTCAGACTTAACCGATTGGGTAAAAGATAAAGAAATTGAAGAAGAAGTTAAAGATAAATTAATTAAATTAATGAATTGTAAGGGCGATCTATCAGTACTCTCCGATTTGGAGGCCTTAGAGGTTGGAAAAGATTTATTAAAAGATATTGAATCGATTTGGAACTTTGTGGAAAAAGAAACTCTTTTTGAACCGCATATCGATATGACAGATTTTCCTGGATTTAATTATCATTCAGGGTTAGTTTTTTCAGTTCATTCTAAGAATTTTGGATTTTCTATAGCTAACGGTGGGCAATACAAAATCAATTCAGGCGCAACAAATAGATCAGCAATAGGTTTTGATAAAGACTTGTTTGCTATCACGAAAATTAATTCATAATTTATGAAGGGTAATTTTGCGGTACTAGGACTTCAATGGGGGGATGAAGGCAAGGGAAAAATTGTAAACTTTTTGTCAGACCGAGCCAACGCAGCTTGCAGGTATCAAGGCGGGCACAACGCTGGTCATACTCTCATCATTGATGGAAAAAAAATTGTTTTGCACTTGCTTCCTTCCTCAATTTGTCATGAAAACGCGTTATCTTTGATTGGAAAGGGAGTAGTGATTTCATGCGATGCACTTTTTGAAGAAATGAAACAAATAGAACCGGTGGCTAAAAATATTTCGCAAAAATTAAAGATAAGCCCTGCTTGTAGTTTGATTCAGCCGTATCATATTTTAGTTGATCAGCTCAAAGAAAAATCAAATAGCTTCAACACCATTGGCACAACTTTGAGGGGCATAGGGCCAACTTATGAAGATAAAGTAGCAAGGCGTGCTATAAGAATTATCGATACTTTGTCTGAGAAAAAATTATCAGAAAAGTTAGAAGAAAATATATCTTATTATGATTTCTGGCTTGAAAAATATTTTGGACATTCGAAACTAGATTTTCAAGCTATCAAGGACGAAAATTTAAAAAATGGCGAAAAACTAAAACCAATGCTTGCAGATGTTTCAGCCGAGATAAGAAAACTAAACAGTGAAAATAAAAGGGTGCTTTTTGAAGGTGCCCAAGGCGCATTATTAGATGTTGATCAAGGGACTTATCCTTATGTGACATCGAGCAATTGCTCTCCAGCAGGAATTGCTTCCGGTGCAGGAATTGGCCCGCATGACATCGATTACATCTTAGGAGTAGTCAAGGCTTATGTTACACGAGTTGGAGAAGGGCCCATGCCAACCGAAATTGATGACTCGATAGGTGATAAAATTGCCATAAAAGGAGGCGAGGTTGGTGCAACAACTGGAAGGCCGAGAAGGTGTGGATGGTTTGATGCAGTTTCAGTAAAAAGGGTTATCGAGTCTAACAGTGTTTCGGCTTTGTGCTTAACAAAAATGGACGTTCTAGATTTTTTAGATGAGATCAAAATTTGCGTAGATTACAGATTCACTGACGATGCTGAAATTTTTTCTGAATGTATGGATCTCGAAACTGCTCAACCTGAATACATAACTTGCAAAGGTTGGAAGCAATCAATTAAGGGAATAAATAAAATAGAAGAGTTGCCTAGAGAGGCGATAGATTTTTACAGAAAAATTGAACAGCTTTGCGGAATTTCTGTGGACGTTATTTCGACTGCCCCCGACGATGCAGGAACAATAATGCTTAATCAAAGCATTTAACTTTTGTAATTATCCAAAACGGCGTTTACGAATTTATAACTAGAGTCCTGTCCATACTTTTTCGCTAACCTAATTCCTTCGTTTAAAGAGATTGATCGATCAATTTTTTTTTGCATCATCTCATAAATTATCGATCTTAAAATTGATATTTCTATTTGTCCTATGTCTTTGAAATTTAATCTTGAATTAGTTTCGATTACCTTATCTATTATTTTTTTATTTTTTTTAATTCCTTTTAAAAATTCATTAAGCTCCGATAAGTTAAACTTTTTATTTCTTTCTTTGAGCTGTTTTAAAATTTCAGTATTCGAATCACCACTTATTTCTTGCTGGTAAAGGGCTTGTAAAATTAATTCTCTTTTTTTGGAGGGAGAAGGAAAAATTTTTTTTTCAGGCATCTATTTCATTTAACAAATAAAGCGCGCTTTCGGCAAGTTCTGATCCTTTTGTTTTAGCCCTCTCAATTGCTTGTTCTCCATTATTTGTGGTTAAGATGCCAAAAATAACTGGCTTTTTGAACTTAATCCCTAAATTTATTATTTGATCACTTACCGATTGAGCAATGATGTCAAAGTGAGGAGTTTCACCTTTAATTATTGCTCCAAGAGTAATGGCGGCATCGAAACTTTCTAATTTTTCACTTACCATGAAAGGGATTTCAAAAGCACCTGGTACAGTAAAAGTTGAAAAATTTACTTTATGGTTGTTTAGAACCTTTAAACAATCTTCAACCATGGGCTCAATTATTTCATCGTTCCACTTAGTTTGTACGACCAATATTTTTTTATTCGAGAAATCTGCGTTGTCTAAATTTAGTTTTATACTTTTTTTCATTTTTGAATATATTTCACAACTTCTAATCCAAATCCTGAAATTGAAGGATACCTTGTCTTGGAGCCCATAAGAGTAATCTTTTCAACGCCTAAGTCTCGCAAAATTTGTGAACCCGCTCCAATTCTTCTTACATCAATTCCTCCAGGAATAGATTGTTTGTAAGATTTTTTTAAGTCTTGAATTTCCTCTTCTTTATCTTTTCCACCATCAATTAAGATAATCAAACCCGAGCCACTCTTATTAATTTTGTTCATTGCTTCATCAAGCGACCACCTTGATCCATACTCCTCTACTTGCAGCATGTCGTGTAAATAATTTGTTTGCTGCACTCTAACTAAAGTTGGCTTTGATTTAAGTATTTTTCCCTTCTTAAGAACCAAGTGAGTTTCGTCTGTTATGGCGTCTTTATAAGAAATTAGGGTGAACTTTCCATGTTTTGTGTTGACAAATTTTTGACTGAGTTTTTCTACAGTTTTTTCATTCATTATTCTGTAGTTAATCAAGTCAGCAATAGTTCCTATTTTTAAATCGTACTTTTTACTAAAATCCATTAAATCTTTTTTTCGTGCCATCGTCCCATCTTCATTCATAACTTCAACGATGACTGCAGCAGGATTCAAACCTGCTAATCTGCACAAATCAGTGCTTCCTTCGGTATGACCCGCTCTGGAAAGAACTCCTCCATTAATAGCCTTTACTGGAAATATATGACCTGGAGATACTATTTCACTAGCCTTTGCATTTGCTTTAGACGCTACCTTTATAGTCCTCGCTCGATCCGCAGCAGAAATTCCTGTGCTGATGCCTGTGGCAGCTTCAATTGATACAGTGAAGCCTGTGCCATGGCCACTTTTATTATCACTTACCATTTGATTCAGATTTAATTTTTTACACTTTTCTTCACTAAGCGCTAGGCAAATTAAACCTCTGGCATTTTTTGCCATGAAATTTATTTTTTCAGACGTAACTTTTTCACCAGCTAAAATGATGTCGCCTTCATTCTCTCTGTCTTCGTCGTCCATAAGAAGTACCATTTTGCCTTTTTTTATATCGGCAATTAATTCTTCAGTTTTATTCAATCCCATTTTTGTTTTTTTCTATAAATTAATTTTTTATCAATTCCAATTTTTGTTGATTCAATGATTTTGTATTTTTTTGATTTTAAAGGGTTTAATGAAGACGGTCCTTCAAAAAAAGAATCAGCGGTATTTGATAGTATCTTTGGCGCAATGTAAACAATAAACTCGTCTATTAAATCTGCTTTGATAAATGAAGTTAGAAGCTTTGGTCCTGCTTCTATCAATATTTCTTTGTAACCCATTTTTTCAATCTTGTTTAAGAACGAAACTAAATTTAATTTTGATCCTGATTTATTTAGAACCTTCACTTCAGTATTTGTTAGCTGATTTATATTGGGAAGATTTTTTTTACGCGAAGCAAATACAATTTTTTGAACCTTATCTTTGAAAAATTTTAAATTTTTTAAATCTTTAAGCGAGTTTCCAATCACGGCCTTGTCGGGCTGTTTGAAACTTTTGTGCTTTGTAATCTTTCGGTCTCTCACATTAAGCGAAGGATCGTCCTTTAGTAAAGTACCAGTGCCGGTAACAATTAAGTCAGAAATTGCTCTGTAGTGATGAGCGTCCTTTCTACTTGCTTTTGAAGTAATCCACTTATTTTTATTATTTTTAAACGAGATTTTCCCATCTTTAGACATAGCAATTTTCGCTCTAATATAAGGACCTTTTAAGTTAACTTTCTTCAGGAAGCCTTGATTTGTCTTTAAATCATTAAGATTTAATTCTTTAACTTTTAGACCTGCTTTTTTTAATTCTTTAATACCATTTTGAGATTTATCCTTGTCACCAATGACAACCTCTTTAAAAGAGTATTTTTTAAGCTCATCAACACAAGGCGGTGTTTTTCCATATGTGCTGCAAGGTTCCAATGAAACATAAATGGAGCTATTGGAAAGAGCATCTTCATAAGATTTAGGATATCTTCTTTTAACTGAGTTAATGGCGTTTACTTCTGCATGATGGCCACCATATTTTTCGTACCAACCCTGACCAATTATTTTGCCTTTTTTAACTATTACACATCCAACGTTTACTCCGGGCTTGGTAGTGTATTGACCACGTTTAGCCAAGTCATAGGCTAAAGACATGAACTTTTTTTCAGTCATTTGAAAGTTTTTTAACTTCCTCGCTAAATTCAAGTGGGTCTTGGAAGCTGCGATAAACCGAGGCGAACCTTACGAATGCAACTTCGTCGATTTTCCTTAAAAATTTCATTACCGTTTCTCCAATTTGTTTTGAAGGAATCTCTCTTTCTCCAAGCGAGCGGATGTCTTTTTTAATATCCTCTATTAATTTTAAAAACTCTTCTTGGCTGACTGGTCTTTTTTCAAGCGATCTAGCAATTCCTTCTTTTAGTTTAGTTTCGTCAAAAGGTACTCTAGATTTGTCTTGTTTAATGATTTTTGGCATGACTAGTTCAGCCAATTCGTATGTGGTCCAGCGTTCCTGACAGCGAAGACATTCTCTGCGACGACGAATCTCATTGCCGTCGGCTACCAGCCGTGAGTCGATTACCTTACTTTCTTCAAAGGTGCAAAATGGGCAATGCATGATTTATCTTGAATATACGGGGAACTGAGTACAGAGATTCCTAACTTCATCTTTGGTCTGATCAATTAATTTTTTACTATCTACATCATTAATAATATCAGCGATCCAACTGGCAATCATGTCCATTTCATTTTCTTTAAAACCTCTTCGTGTAACTGCTGGAGTTCCAATTCTTATTCCTGAAGTCACGAAAGGGGACTGAGGATCATTGGGCACTGAGTTTTTATTTACTGTGATGTGAGCAGAACCTAGAGCAGCGTCCAAAGTTTTACCAGTTAGATTGTTTTTAACTAGGTTCACTAAAAACATGTGATTTGAAGTTCCATTTGAAACAATGTCGATATCTCTCTCCATTAAAGAAGCACTAAGTTTCTTCGCGTTTGCAAGAATTTGCTTTTGATAATCTAAAAATTCTGGTTCCATTGCTTCTTTAAAGCAAACTGCTTTGGCAGCAATTATATGCATTAACGGACCACCTTGAGATCCTGGGAAAAGGGCCGAATTAAGTTTTTTGTGAAGCTCTTCATTTTCTTTGGCCAAGATTAGACCGCCTCTGGGACCAATTAAAGTTTTGTGAGTTGTTGTAGTTACTACATCGGCATAGGGAACAGGACTTGGATAAAGTCCAGCTGCTACTAAGCCAGAAACGTGCGAAATATCTGCTAGTAAATAAGCGTCAATTGAATCAGCGATTTCTCTAAATTTAGCAAAATCTAATACCCCTGAAAAAGCAGAAAAACCACAGATTATTAATTTGGGTTTGTGTTCGTCTGCAAGACGTTGCACTTCTTCGTAATCAATATCACCGGTCTCATCGATGCCGTAACTATAAGATTCATAAATTTTTCCAGAAAAATTTACTTTTGAACCGTGCGTGAGATGTCCTCCGTGATCTAAACTCATGCCAAGAATCTTGTCTCCAGCATTAAGCAAAGCTAAAAATACGGCTGCATTAGCGCTGGCACCGGAATGCGGTTGAACGTTAGCAAAATCTGCTTTGAAAAGTTTTTTTGCTCGATCAATGGCAAGTTGTTCCGCGACGTCAACAAATTCGCAGCCACCATAATATCTTTTACCTGGGTAGCCTTCGGCATACTTATTGGTCAGTATTGAACCTTGAGCCTCTAAAATTCTAGGCGATGCGTAGTTTTCAGAGGCAATGAGCTCTATATGCTCTTCTTGTCTTTTCTTTTCGCCTTCAAAAGCCTCCCACAGCTCAGAATCGAAACTTTCAATGGTAAAATTGTTTCCGTACATTAGAAAATTATACCTCCTAGCAAGGGTATTTCTATGCTTTATTGGTTATAACCTTACTTCTTCTTCTTGGATAAATTGCTTTGCAAATCTTGCATTCCAAACCAAAACATTCCCTAGCCGAACAGAATTCTCTACCGTAAAAAATTATTTGTAAATGAAGCTTTCCCCAACTGTCTTCAGGAAAAAGTAATTTCAAGTCTTTTTCAGTTTCTTGAACATTTTTCCCCTTTGAAAGACCCCATCTCTGAGCCAATCTATGAATATGGGTATCGACAGCAAAACTTGGATGGCCAAAAGCTTGGTTGACAACAACCGAAGCGGTTTTATGACCAACGCCAGCCAAAGTTTCAAGTGTTTCAATATCTCTTGGAATCCTTGAATTAAACTTATCGCAAAGAATTTTGGAAGTTTTTAAGATAGCTTTAGTTTTTTTCGGTGCTAATCCGCAAGATTTAATAATATTGTAAATTCTTTTTTCGCCCAGTTTGAGCATGTCTTTAGGATTTCTCGCCAATTTGAATAAATCTTTGGTTACGATATTTACGCGGTCATCGGTGCATTGAGCGCTTAATAAAACTGCAATTAAAAGAGTATAACTGTTTACAAATTTTAAGGGCGGCTTTGGATTTGGGTAGAGTTTGTCTAGCTCTTTTTGAATGTAGATTGCTCGCTCTTTTTTAGTCATTAATACTATTTTTTTGTTGCTACGAAAGACATTTTATGTAAAATTGCATTGAGTTTAGGGAAAAACTTATACTTTTGACAGAATTTAGGACGAATTCGTTTCAATAGCTCTCATCAGTTCATTTTCTCTTCACTTTAAACAAATCACTAAGGAGGGAGATTTTGAATACCTACGTAAAATATTTTTTTATAGGCATAAGTTTATTAATGCTTAATACATTTGCGTTCGCGCAAACCGTTGAAGAAGTAACAGTTACTGCTGCAAGAAAAACTCAATCAGTACAAGATGTTGCAATTTCTGTTCAAGCACTGGATGGCGATGATCTAAGAGAGCAACACATCACAACTGCTGACGATTTAGCTGAAAGACTACCGGGTTATGGTTATTCCCAAGCAATTGGTTCAACAATCGCAACTAAAGTTAGAGGTCTTTTGATTCCTACTATTGGTGCAGCTCAGGTTGCTGCTGTTCAATACAATATAAATGGTCACACTCAGGCTGCTACAAGTTTAGCTGAAGCAGGATTTCTTGACTTGGAAAGACTTGAGGTCTTGGAAGGTCCTCAAGGAACTTTATATGGAAGAAACACTACAACCGGTCTTGTCAATGCCATCACAAATAAACCTGGAGCCCCTGAATATTTAGATTTGTCTTTTGGACCAGATGGACTTACAAATTTTGCTGGAGCCTATAACTTTGCTCTAAGTGATGCCGCGTCAGCAAGAATTGCATTTAAAAAATACGACAAAGACGGCACTATCTACAATACTGTAACTGCGAACGATGTTGATTCTAGAGACTCTTATGCCTTAAGACTTACAATGGATTACGAACTAGAAGACGATAGCACTTTTAGGGTTATGTATGCTAGAAATCAAATAAATGATTCGAGACAAAATCTAGGTGCTCCAGCTTGTAAAAGGGATGAGTTTTTTGGTTGCTCGCCATTTCCTGGGAATCCTTACGACAATATAAATAAACCCGTTCATCCAGTTGGACTAGTTAATAATACTTTCAACACTCTAATGTTGATTGCACCTGGTATTGACACTTACGCTGAAGCAGCGGCTTCAGCAATTCAAAGCATTGATACGATTCAAAAAACTCGTGATCCTTCGCAAAACATTAATCATGAGCAAGGTCAAATGGAATACTTTAGAGATCTGGAAGTCGATGATGGTGCTTTAACGTTAAATTTAAAAGCTACTTATCAAGACACAACACAAGCAATGTATAGCGATAATGATCACTCTCATTCAATTGGCAGTACTGGGTTAATAGGTAATGCTTTGATTCCTCAAGGCTCGCTTGCTATCGCTTCGCTTCCCACGGTTTGCTATGGAACACTTACCAACGTAGTAAGAGACGAATCTTTCGAATGTAGTTTTCCTAATTTTCACAGTGAACAATACGAATTAAATCTTGTTTCAGATTTTGACGGCAGACATAACTTTGTTTTTGGTGCCTACAACTTCCAGTCTGTTTCTTTCAACCCTTATTGGATTCAGACCATCGGTTACCTAGCGATGAATGACTTTGGAAATCACCCAATGTCAGGTTTATTTGGCGGTCTCCTTGACGGCTATGGCGGACAAGCTTTTGCAAAAGCGCTTGGCGGTACTATGGCTAGCTCTCCTATTCAAGCAGGACTAGCAAGTCTTGGAGCAACCCCAACGACGACGCAAGTGGCGACTTTCTTAACAACAAATGCTGCGCCTCAAATTCAGCTTTTGTGTACGGCAGCGGCAGGCGAAAATTCAACTCTTAGCGCGAAAGAAAACAACACATGTATCAAAGATATGCCTGCAGAAGCTGGCGGATTAATCAACGACCAAAGAACGCACCGTGATACGATGTCAATCTTTGGTGAATATTATTTAGACGTCTCAGAAAATCTCAAACTTACTTTTGGAGTAAGATACAACGACGACAGATATTGGACGCAATCCATGCAAGGTTTGTCAGATGGGGCTTATTCTGGAGAGGGCACAGCTGTCGCAGCTGCTTGTAACGCTGCAGACTACGAGGCTTGTTATCAAGCGGGAGCTTCAGTAACTACTGACAAACAAGAAGAAGACATGTACAAGTTTGTGACCCAGTACTTCTACGATCAAGGTCAAGTTTATGCCTCTTATACTACTGGTAATCGTCCAGGAGGAGCTAACCCTGATACAACTAAGTATGCAGGCTCGGAGTCAACTCAAATTGAAATTGGAACCAAAAATATTCTCCTCGATGGAGCCATGCGTTTGAATTTGACTGCGTTTTCTATGGAAATGGAAAACGGTCAGTTCTCTCAAATTCGACAAAGTTCCGCTTATACTGAACTTCATGACTTCACTCACGAAGGAGTGTCACTGAATGTTCAAGCTTATGTGACTCCTACTACAGTTGTATCTTTGGGAGCTTTATACCTTGACAGTACTATGGACACAGTGGCTCCAACAACTGAGAACACATACGCAGTAGTTGCTTTAGGAGGAATCATTAAACAAGGTTCTCAATCAATCGATCCACACAATCCAACTCAAGCGACAAGTTTTACTAACTTAGCTACTAACACCGCTTTAGCTGCTGCATATCAGCAAGCTGGACTTTCTGCTGCTGCTGCTTCAGCCGCTGCTGATGGTATTGACGATGCTTGTGATGCAATCTTTGGTGCGGCACTTTGTGGTCAGTCAACTTATTCGATGGATAACAAAGGCAATGTCTTAATGAATCCGCAAGGATTGGCTTTCCCTATATGTTCAGGTTGTAGTGAATTCAAAGAAGTTGGTGGCAACCAAGTACCATTTGCTGCTGAATTAGAGTCTAATGTTGCTTTGACCCAACTTTACTCAGGTTTTGGCGGTTCGGGAGCTGTATCTTTGATGTACTCTTTCAAAGATGAACATTACAGTGATTGGTATAATGCCGAAAAGCATAAGGTTCCTGCAGCAGAATTTTGGAACTTAACTGCTTCTTATTCTCCAGACAATGCTGATTGGTACCTTAATCTTTGGGCCAATAATCTTAGAGATAAAAGACAAATTACTTCTTTGCAAGGAACAAGTAACTTGCAAGGACAAAATATATTTACGACTTTCTCTGAAGGCATGCGAGCTGGATTAGATTTTGGTTACAATTTCTAATTAGTTAACTAGCAAAAAAAACCCCGCAAAAGCGGGGTTTTTTTTATGGTTTTTATCGCTTAAGAAAGCTTGTCATCCAAAATTAGCTGGGGTAATATCGCATTCAGGGGAGAAACCTTACCCGTCACGGACTGACGATTCTCAATTAGAAAGCTCAACGGAATGAGATACAAATTTGTATTTCTCCTGAATTAATTATTGAGCTCAAGAGGGAGGAGTCAGTGAAAAAATTTATTAAATATACAGTCTTAGGCGCAGCTTTAGCTTTGCTTAACACTTTTGCCTATGCGCAAACGGTTGAGGAAGTTACTGTTACCGCAGCGAGAAAAGAACAATCGGTTCAAGACGTTGCGATTTCAGTGCAAGCTATTTCTAGCGAAGACTTAACAGAACAACACATCGAATCAGCTGATGATTTGGCCGAAACCATACCTGGTTTTGGGTACGCTCAAGCCATCGGTAGTGGGGTTGGCCTAAGAATTAGGGGGTTAATCTTTGAAACCATTGGTGCGGCACAAACGCAACCAGGTGTAACCGCTTTTAACGGCCACACCGTTGGTAACCGAACTTGGGGTTCTATGGGTTTTTTAGATGCCGAGCGAATTGAGGTACTTGAAGGTCCTCAAGGTACTTTGTATGGAAGAAACAGTACCACTGGAGTTGTCAATTTCATTTCTAATACTCCAGGCGCTGATCAATACCTAAACTTAACTGCTGGACAAGATGGTCTTGGACAATTCAGTTTTGCTAGAGATTTTGATTTCGAGGGTGGCTCCCTTCGATTTGCTGGTGCTAAGTATGACAAAGACGGAGTCATCTATAACTCCGGAACCTTAAACGATATTGACAGCAGAGATTCATTTCAAGCCAGAGTAACTGGTGAATTTGAAATGGACGAACAAAATACACTTACTTTTGTTTATGAGAGATCAAACATAAACGATTCTCGTCAAAACGTGGGCACATCAGCTTGTAAACGATCTGATTTTTTTGGTTGCGATCCTACAGTCACAGACATAACGCCCTACCTCAACCAGCCTGTCAATACTAGAGGAAGTGTATCTAATACGTTTAATATATTGACCAACGTTAATGCCTCGAATGCAGACTTTTTTGCTGCGACTGCGGCTAGCGCAGTGGCAGATATTGATGTCGTCAATAAAGACACAGATCCTTTAAGAATTGAAACTCAAGAGATGTTTCAGCTCACCAACGTCATGGAACTTGATGATTACACTGTGACTTTTAGAGGAACTTATACTGATTCTAGATATCAAATGTTCGATGACAACGATCACGGAAACGCAACCGGAGCTTTAAATGGAACTCTGATGCCTACAATGGTGATCCCAGCTTTAAGAACGCTTTGTAAAGGGACTCTTACCAATGTGACCACCGATCAGGCATTTGAATGTACCGATGCAAATTTCCACGACGAACAATATGAAGTCAACATAGTTTCAGACCTAAGCGGTCCACACAATTTTACTGCCGGAGCTTATGTCTACCAGAGCTCAGCTCATAACCCTTACACGATTCAAACTACTTCATATCTATTATTGAATGACTTTGATCAGCATCCATATGCTGCTTTGTTTGGCGGAGCTTTAAATGACTACGGTGGGCAAAATTTTTACACTTCTTTTGTAACACAGCTAGCTGCAAATGGTGCTGACATCGCAACAGCCGCTGGTACCAGCACGGCTGCCCTAGTAGGCCTTCTTTCTACAACAGTTGCAACTGCAATAATAAATGGTTGTTCAGGAAGCGCAGCAAACAATAGTTCTTGTAAGAAAAGCATGCCAGCAGAAGCTGGAGGTCTAATTAACGACCAAAGAACTCAAAGATATGGTTCTGCGCTTTACGGTGAGTACTATTTCCAAGCGACTGATAATATTAAGCTTACTTTGGGTGCAAGATACATGGACGACCGTTACACTACTCAATCGATGCAAGGATTGTCTGATGGAGCTTATTCAAGTTTTGGTGAAACCGCTGCAGTTGCAGCTTGTAACTCAGATAACTATGAACTATGTTATCAAGCTGGATCAAACATCACTGCCGATAAAAATGAAGTGGCTACTTACCTAGCTGGTGTGCAGTACGATTACGATCAAGGAATGGTTTACCTCTCAGCTAAGACTGGTAACCGTCCTGGCGGAGCCAACCCTGATACTACTAAATACGGCGAATCAAAGTCCACGCAATATGAAATTGGAACGAAAAACGTTCTCTTTGGTGGAGCGATGCGTCTGAATGCAACTTACTTCACTCAAGAAGTTGAGGACGCGCACTGGTCAGTTATTCGAGTAAGTTCTGCTTACACTAACTTGCACAGCATGACTCACGAAGGTTTCCAAGTGAACATGCAAGCTTTCGTAACACCGTCGACAATTCTTTCAGTAAGCGCATTAGCTACTGATAGTACTTTCGACACAGAAGACGGTGCATTAGTGGCATCTACTGAAGTTGGCGTGCTTTACAAAGGTTCAACAACTGTAGATCCGCACAACCCAACGCAAGCGACTTCATTCACTGAAATTGCAGTAGCTGATTTAATATCTGGAACTCCTGCGCAACAGGGCGTCTATGCACTAGTAAATGGTGCTTGTGGAGTATCGGCAGTTGCTGCTTTTTGTCCTTTTGTAACTCATTATGCCGTTGATGAAAATGGAAACTATTTCATCAACCCACAAGGATTGGTCGCGGGTACTATAAATGTTCCTGCCTCGATTGCAGCTGGAGCAGCTTCAGATCCTACAAAAATGGTACCAGTACAAAACGTTATGAAACAAATAGGTGGAAACAAAGTGCCTGGATCGGCAGATTTAGAGACCAATATAGTGCTAACTCAGCTTTACCAAGGCATGGGTGGTTCTGGAACGATCAATCTGTCTTATCGTTACACGGATTCTACTGAAGGTGACATTTGGAACAACTCTAGACACAGAACTCCTGCTTCAGAGTTTTTTAACTTCAACGCAACGTATGAGCCAGACAACGCTGACTGGTACGTTAACTTGTGGGCAAGAAATCTCATGGATAAAAGACAGCAAACTTCAAGACAAAGAACTAGTACTCTTCAAGGAGGTAACCCATTTGTTACTTTCTCTCAAGGCATGAGACTTGGGTTAGATTTTGGTTACAATTTCTAATTAGTTAACTAGCAAAAAAAACCCCGCGAAAGCGGGGTTTTTTGCAATCAGAGCATGGTATAACAAGAGTAATTTAATTATAATCATCAGTTCGAAATACTCGAATTAATTAGGAGACATTATGAGAAATGTAGTAATAGTTGACAGCGTTAGGACTGGACTAGCAAAATCATTTAGGGGAGGTTTCAATCAAACCAGAGCGGACAACATGACCGCTCATTTAGTTGATGCTTTATTAGAGAGAAATCCAGGATTAGATCCTGCTGCGGTCGAGGACATGATTCTAGGCTGTGGAGCGCCTGAGGGAGCTCAAGGACACAACATTGCCAGAAACGTGGCAGTGTTATCAAAACTTCCAATTGAAGTTGGTGGCACAACTGTCAACAGGTACTGTTCATCGGGTCTGCAAACTGTGGCAATGGCTGCAACTCAGGTTCAAAGTGGATTCAGTGATTGTATTATGGCCGGTGGAGTAGAGTCGATTTCTACAACCCAAGGGAACACAAACATGCATATGTATGTCAACGATACTCTTGCTGCTGATGTGCCAGGAATTTACCATGCAATGGGTCAAACGGCGGAGTGTGTCGCTAAGCGATACAGCGTCTCTAGAGAAGCTCAAGATGAGTATGCACTATCCAGTCAACAAAGAACTGCTGCTGCCCAAGAAGCAGGCTTATACGATGACGAAATCATTCCGATGGATACTGTAATGAAGTTAGTAAACAAAGAAACTGGAGCGGAAAAAGAGGTTGAGGTTACCGTAGACAGAGACGACTGCAATCGTCCTGAGACTACTCTTGAAGGATTGTCTTCTTTAAAACCTGTATTCGATCCTGAAGGTGGGTCAGTAACGGCTGGAAATTCTTCTCAGCTATCTGATGGCGCTTCTGTGACTTTGGTTATGAGTGAGGAAAAAGCTCTAGAAATGGGTCTTACGCCAAAATTATATTTCAGAGGATTTACAGTAGTAGGCTGTCAACCAGATGAGATGGGAATAGGACCAGTTTATTCAATTCCTAAATTATTGAAATCAGCTGGCTTAAAAATTGAAGATATTGATCTTTGGGAACTTAATGAGGCTTTCGCTTCTCAAGTTGTCTACATAAGAGATACTCTTGGATTGCCAACTGACAAACTTAACGTCAACGGTGGTTCCATATCAATTGGGCATCCTTTTGGTATGACTGGTTCAAGACAAGTTGGCCACGTTGCTAGAGAGCTCAATCGTAGAGACGGCAAATACGGCATAGTCACTATGTGTGTTGGCGGTGGCATGGGTGCTACTGGTCTCTTTGAGGCATATCAATCTTAATTTAAAGTTCATCCGTTTCTTTGCATGAAAGATTCGGATGAATTTAGTTTTTTAAAAGAAACATTTAAATCCTTGGGGAGTCAATATTTTGACACCTCAGGGATAATAATTGGGCCGGGCGATGATGCTGGTTTGGTCGAAAATAACAAAGAAACTATTTACTCTGTGGATGCCTCTGTTTCAGGTATTCACTTTCCAGAAAATCTTTCTCCAGACCTAATAGCATACAGATCCGTAAGCACTGCAGCTAGTGACATTGCAGCATGTGGCGGCAACTTAAAATGGATTTTAGTGTCTTTAACTGTTAACAAAAAAGATTTAAGTTGGATGAGAAGTTTTGTTAGGGGATTAAAAAATTTTTCCGACGATTACTCTTGTCCCGTTTTGGGCGGCGATCTAACTAAGGGAGCTCAAGAAAATATTTCTGTTGCAGCTTGCGGTGAACTGAACAAAGAAAATTTTTTAAGAAGAGGCGGTGCAAAAGAAGGAGATTTAATCTTTCTAACTGGGACATTAGGCCAGGCTAAAAAAGGTTTGGAACTCATTAAAGAAAATATGGCTCAAATAGATCTTACTTCAAATTTTGTAAAAAAATTTTTGAGCCCTAAGTTGAATTTTGAGTTTGCTGCCGAACTTTCTTATATTGCCAATAGTTGCATTGATGTTTCTGACGGTTTGATATCAGACCTAGGACATATACTCGAAGCAAGCAAGGTAGGGGGTGAAATAAATGTTGAAAAGATCTCACTTGTAGGTGAAGTTGAAGACGCGCTAACTTGGGGCGATGACTATGAGCTTCTCATGACAATTTCTCCTGATAAAAAGACAAGTCTATTGGAAATTTCTGAAAGATATGATGTCGAGATATCGGAAATAGGTAAAATTACTGGAGAACCTGATTTAAAAGTTATTGAAAGAGGTAGCTTAGTAAGCTTTTCAAAATCTGGATACAATCATTTTAATGAGTAAAAACTTTTCAATCTTTTCTTCTCCCTTTGCATTCATAGCTACTTTATTTGGTATAGGCAAACTACCTATTGCCCCTGGAACTTGGGGGTCAATTTTTGGTCTTCTGACTTACCTTTATTTCACAATTTATTTTTCCTTGAGTTTATTGGCAGTAACAGTCATTACATTGTTTATTGCTTTGTTTTCAGTTTGGGTTTGTGAAAGAGCTACATTTTATCTTTCAAGAGAAGAGAAAGATCAAAAATCTATTGTGTTAGACGAATTTGCTGGAATATGGATAGCTTGTTGTCCAGCAGCGACTATTTTAATGGTTCAAGAAGTTATCATTTATTCTCTAATAGCTTTTCTTTTTTTTCGCTTATTTGATATTTGGAAACCTTATCCAATCAATGTCATGGACAAAAAATTAAAAAATGGTTTTGGAATAGTTTTCGATGATCTTTTAGCGGGTCTATACGCTGCTACTTCATCGAGTTTAGTTTTTTATTTATTTGTCCAATAATATTTTCTTTACTGAGTCCCGCTTCTTTTCTCTGATCAAGGGGAGAACCAACCTTTGGAAAATGATCAGGAATTCCAATGTTTAAAACATCAGTAGAAAGAAAATTTTGATTTAAAACTTCATTAACCGCAGATCCAGCACCACCAGCGATGACGTTTTCTTCAAGAGTGACCAATAACTTATTTGATTGCGCGAGTTTTAATAATAAAGATTCGTCTATGGGTTTAACAAATCTCATATCGATCAAACTATAATTCAATTCATCTGAAATTTCTTCAGCAATTGGGAGAAGCGAGCCAAAAGAAAGAAGCACTACATCGCTTTCTATTTCTTTAACAACTTTTGCTTTTCCTATTTCAATTTTTTCATCAGAGTGAGAGATTTCACTTCCCGGTCCAGAGCCCCTGGGGTATCTTACTGCTACCGGAGTTTTTAAATCATATCCAGTATTTAACATTAACCACAATTCATTCTCATCAGAAGGAGTCATTAAAGTTAAATTAGGCACACATCTTAGAAAGGACAGATCAAATATACCAGCATGTGTTGCACCGTCCTCGCCAACAAAGCCGGCTCTATCTATGGCTAACATAACATCTAAATTTTGGATTGCGACATCGTGAATTAGTTGATCGTAAGCCCTTTGTAAAAAAGTCGAATAAATTGCTAATACTGGTTTTTTGCCTGAACACGCCAAACCTGCAGCGAAAGTCATGCTGTGTTGCTCTGCAATTGCAACGTCGTAAAACTGATCTGGAAATGCTTTTGAAAAGTTTACAAGCCCTGAGCCTTCAGTCATTGCCGGTGTAATTGCAATTAAATTATTATCTTCCTCTGCTTTTTTGCAGGCCCATTCTCCAAAAATATCTGAATATTTAGGTTTTTTATTCATGGTTAATTCAGAAGGTCCGGGCATTTTTGAAATTGCGTGAAATCCAATTTGATCCTTTTCTGCTGGTAAATATCCCTTTCCCTTAGTAGTTATGACATGCAAGAATTTAGGACCTTTTAAATTATTCAAGTTTTTTAAAGTATCTATTAATAGGTTTAAATCATGACCATCAATTGGCCCGATGTAATGAAAGCCAAGCTCTTCAAATATTACTCCAGGAGTGAACATGCCTTTAAGCGAAATCTCAGCTTTGCTAGCAAATCTTTTAGCAGAAGGTATAAATCTTAAGACTTTTTTTCCACCTTCTCTAATTTGTGTGTACCACCTACTGGACCAAATTTTGTTAAGATAATTTGAGACACCACCAATATTATTGGAAATAGACATGTTGTTATCGTTAAGAACAACCAATAAATCATCTTCTAACGAGCCAGCATGTGCCAATGCTTCAAATGCCATGCCCCCTGTAATTGCCCCATCACCTATGACTGCAACTTGTTTGGATTTTGAAGATTCTTCTCCAATGGCCATTCCAAGCATTGCGCTGATGGAAGTGCTTGAATGCCCTACACCAAAGGCATCATGACTGCTTTCGTCTCTGGAAGGAAAGGGATGAAGGCCATTATTTTTTCTGATGTTTTTCAAGTCTTTTTTTCTTCCCGTTAAAATTTTGTGGGGATAAGACTGATGGCCCACGTCCCAAACAATTTTATCCTCTGGTGAATTAAAGACATGATGAAGGGCCACAGTAAGCTCTACAACTCCTAAGCCTGCTCCAAAATGACCTCCAGAAACTCCAACCGAGTACAACAGGAACTCTCTCACTTGATCCGCGACAATATTTAGGTCTTTTTTTGAAAGTTTTTTAAGATCTTCTGGTAATTGCAACCCGTTTAGTAAATCGGTAGACGGTTCTGAGGTTGGAATCTCATTAAATGTTTTCATCTAAGCATCTCTTTCTATTATCATCTTACAAAGATCTTCAAGTCTTTTTGTTTCATACGGTAGAGAAATTAAGATATCGATTGCTTCTTTGGAAAGTTTTTCTGCTTTTAATTGCGATTTTGTTATTCCAAGCAATGAAGCATATGTGGATTTATTTTTTTCTTTATCTGAGCCCACGGGCTTTCCTATTTCTCGTTCATTACCAATGACATCTAAAATATCGTCTCTAATTTGAAAAGCTAAACCAAATTTTTCTGAAAACTCAACTAATTTGCTAACTTCTTCTTCTTTAATTTCTTTTTTTAATAAACAAACCGAAAGGATGCATGCTTCGATTAATTTTCCAGTTTTTAAAAAATGAATTCTGTCCAATTCATCTTCGTTGAGATTTTTGCTTTCCGATTTTATGTCTAAATTTTGACCTTCTACCATTCCTTTCGGCCCGCAAGCTTTCGCAAAGATATTAATAATTTCACTTTTAGTTGAATCGTTGAGATTGTCATCTTGAATTGAGGTTAGTATTTCGAGGGATAGGGGTTGAATTGCATCTCCAGCTAAAATTGCAGTCGCCTCGTCAAATTTCTTATGACAACTTAGCTGTCCTCTCCTGAAGTCATCATCGTCCATAGCAGGTAAATCATCATGTATCAAAGAGTAACAATGAATCAACTCTCCAGCAGCAGCCATAAGGTCTATAGTTTTATTACAAACATCTACTTTCAAAGCATCTGCCATTAAAAGCATTAGCTGGGGCCTCAACCGTTTACCACCATTCATTACTGAATAATGAATTGCTTTGGTTATTTCAGAAAAGTTTTCCTCAGGCAGAGACTCTAAAAGAGCTTCGTTGATTCTAGAAAGATTATGTTCTAGAAAAGAATTCTCATTATTCATCATCGAAAGCTTCTAAGTCTATCGACCCATCTTTACTTTCGACAAGTTTTTGAATTTTTATTTCAGCTTTTGAAAGTAGATTTTGACAATGCTTCGTAAGCTTTACTCCTTCTTCAAAGGTTTTAATTGATTCTTCAAGAGGCAACTCTCCATTTTCTAAATCAGAAACTATTTTCTCCAATTTTTTTAAAGAAGTTTCGAAATCTTTGTTGTTTTCCTGCTTACTCATTTGTCAAAGAATTTGATTTTACAGATTTAATTTTCACAAAGAAATCTTTTATTTGTTCAGGTAACATCAACCAACAAGGGGTAAGTATCAAAGTTAAAAAAGCTGAGAAGGTTAATCCCCAAACCACAGCAAAAGACATAGGATTCCACCATTCAGCTACTCTACCACCAACCTCTATATCTCTAGCAAGCAAATCGACACCGAATCCAGATGCTAAAGGGAGCAAACCGATAACGGTCGTCGAAGTTGTTAAGATTATTGGTCTCAATCTTTGTGAGGCGGTTTTGATTATTACTTCCTTCAGAGAAATATTTTCATTTTCTCTTCTTAATCTGTTGTAAGTATCAACTAAGACAATATTATTATTTACAACGATTCCAGCTAAGGCAATTATTCCGAGGTTAGTAAAAAGGAAGCTCATGGGAGTTTGAGTAATCGTTAATCCCAAATAAACCCCAGCTGTAGATAAGAAAATTGCTGAGATTACTATCCAAACTTGATAAAAACTATTGAGCTGAATTGTCAAAAGAATAGCCATCAAGAAAACTCCCACAGCAGCTGCTCCTTGCATAAAAGCTGCGTTTTTGTCTGTTTCCTCTTGCTCCCCTCCAAAAACAAATTCTAAATCATTGTATTCTTTTGTATCTTCTATCCATTGATTGAGTAGGGGAATTACATCTTGTGTAAGAGCGCCTGGGGCATATTCCGCAGCAACCGTAAAAGCTCTTTCACCTGCAACCCTCCTTATGTAGGGCACTTCATATTCCGGCTCATAGGAAACAAAGCTGCTTAAAGGTACAGAGCCAAAGTTTGTCAAGACATTTAAATTCTCAAACATATCCAATCTTCTTTCTTCCTTAGGAAATCTGATCCTGATATCTAACTCGTCATCCACATCATTTGGTCGATACTCTCCAACCTTTACTCCATTAGTCATAAATTGAATCGCAGCACCTATGTCAGAAGTCTCAACTCCAAATTGCGAGGCTTTCTCTTTATCAATTTTTATCTTCCATTTGAGTTGCTTGGTTGGAATGGTGGTGTAAGTATTGATAACCCCAGGAATATCATTTTTCATGTAATTTGCTAATGCTTCTGTGGCTTCGTAAACCATTTCGTAATCACTTCCAAAAACATCTATTTCTATTGGCGAACCTACAGGCGGGCCGTTATTTCGTTCTCTAATGGTTAAATTTAAACCAGGAATATTTTTTAATTTATCTTTAAGTTCATTTAAAACATCAAATCCTGATTGAAGGTGAAGATCTTTGTCAAAAGGCATTTCTAGAAAGATCGCTCCAATTCTGTCTGAATTTCCTCTCTGCCTTGGATCTTCTGTACTCGCTTGCTGCATGCTAACGGTTTCTGGACCGGGAACGGTCAAAACTATATTTTGAATTTCTTTCAAGAAGTTAAATTTTTCTTCAACGTTTAGATTTCCCCTGCCTTCAACCTCAACAATGATAGTGTCTGGATCTTCTTCAACAAAAAAATTTCCTCCAGGACCATGCTGAAAAAATAGGATATAGATGGTGATAACTAAGAGAAAAATGAAAGTTATCATCTTCAAAGGGAAATCTAAAATTCTATCCAAAAATCTTGCATATTCTCCAGTAAAACCTTTTAGTGATTTAGGATCCCCTGTCTCTAAAACAATAGAATTCTGAATAGATTGTTCATTTCTATTACCAAGATTACCAAATATGGATCCAATAGCTGGGGTGAATATTAAGGCATAAAGTATAGAACCGCTCAAAACTGCTACAAGAGTAATTATCATCGGTTTCATGAACTGTCCGGATATACCGTCCCAAAATAGCAAAGGGAAAAAAATTGCTAAAGTAGTCATAATTGAAACAACAACTGGCCAAAACATCCTAGTTGCAGCAATTCTATAAGCTTCTTTTTTATCAAAGCCCTCACTCATTTTTCTGTCTGCATATTCAACAACTACAACCGCTCCATCGATCAACATACCTAAAGATATTAAAATCCCGAAACAAACCATAAAATTGAAGGTATAACCAATAGGGGATAAGAATAAACAGGCAAAAAGAATGCAAGTAGGTATTGATAATCCGACTAATATCGAAGACCTTACTCCCATTGCAGCAACGACTAGGGTCATAACTAATACAAGAGCAGTCATTATGTTTCCTAGTAGCTCCGATACTAACTCAACTGACATGTCAGTTCTGTCCTCAGTTATTACTATTTCCATTCCATCTGGAAGAAATTTTTTTGCTTCATCAACTATAACGTTCACTTTTTGAGCGACTACTACTTCACGAGCGTCACTTTTTTTGAAAACCGTTACAGAAACAGCTCTCTCACCATTTACATTAGCAATCGATTTTTTGTCTTTAAATGTTCTTTTGAGTTTAACTAGATCTTCAAGCGAGACCACCGCATTATTATTTTCTATTACTGGTATATTTCCAACATCTTCCATAGTCTCAAATACCGAAGGCACTGATACGTAAAACTCTCCGGTACTAGAAACGATTTTCCCTGCAGGAATTGCTTTGTTGTTTTGAGAAATAGCGTTGTAAAGAGCAAATGGCGAAACTCTGTAGCTATCTAATTTAGTTTTATTTATTTCTGCTTCCAACACCTCATCTGGAATTCCATTGATATTTACTTCAAGAATTCCGGGTAATTTTTCAATTTCGTCTTGTAATTTTTTCGCAATGTTTAGAAGCTCTCTATCCGTAGCACTTTTGGAAACAATGTTTACATTCATCACTGGAAATTCATCAAGTGTAAACTGAATCACTTGTGGTTGATCAGCATCTTGCGGGAGCTCAGGCATTACCTCATCTACAGCATCTTTAACATTTTGAAGTGATTTATCAACAGGATAAGAATCAGGGAATTCAAGGATTATGTAAGACATACTTTCCCTACTATAAGATTCAATTTTCACTAACTCATCAACAGTTTTTAGCTTACTCTCAAGTGGTTTAGCGATTAATCTTTCTGAGTCTTCAGGAGAAACACCATCATAAAAAGTACTTACAAAAACGTATGGGATATTTATATCGGCATAAGCAGAAGCGGGAATTTGGGACAATGACGCTGTTCCGCTGGCAATTATGAAAGCTAGAATAGTAAAGGTAGATCTATACCTTTCTAAAAAAAAATTAATTAGTCCTTTCATTAGGATTCAATCTTTGATCAAAAGCAAATTTTACTTTTTCACCTTCATTAACGTAGTCTTGCCCTACAGTAATAATCCTAGAAGAGGAGGGTAATCCTGAAACCCATACTCCACTGTTTGTATCTTGAATCAAGCCAATTTCTTTAAATTCTACCGTACCTTGATTTGAGATCAGCCTTACACCCAGATTTCCCTGATCGTCTAATCTTAATATAGAAAGAGGAATCAAATTAGCCATCTGTTCTTTTGCAGAAACGTAAATTTTTGCTGAAGCTCCATCCTTAATGAGGCTATTAGTATTTTCAACTTTTACCTCTACTCTAAAGGTATGAGTATAAGGATTTGCTGAGGCTGCAATAAAAGAAATTTCACCGTTAAATGTATTTCCATCTAAGGTTTCAATTAAAGCTTTTGAGCCTTTAGAAATGTTTATAAGATCGGATTCAGAAATTTCCCCAACTAAAATCATTGGGTCTAAATCTAAAAGCGTGGCGCAAGTACTTCCTCTAGATAAGAAATCTCCTTCATCTATTGAAATCCTATCAACGATCCCGTCAAATGGGGCCTTGATGGAGGCATTATCTAATTCAAGTTTTGCTCTTTCAAAATTTGATTTAATATTTTGTAATTGATTTGATGAATATAATCCTTCATCGAATAGTTTTTTCGCCGATTTAAATTCCAACTCAGCCTTTTTGAAAAAAGACTCTTTCTCAGCTACAAATAAAGAACATATAATTTCTCCTTTTTCAACGAATGCTCCCTGTTCTACTGGAAGAGAAACTACACGTCCGGAAGTCTCTGATTTAAGATCAACTTTTTTATCTGCTTCTGCAAAGCCTTTGATTAGTATTTTTTCGTTATAAGGCACGGAAATCTGATCCATAACTCTCACAACTAATTCTTCTTTTTGAACTTTTTCAAGATTAATCGCAGGAGAATAAAAATAGCCTGAAATCATCCAAATGATTGCGAATGATATAAACATTGCTGACCACTCGATGTTTGATCGAGAGGTGAGAAAGTCTTTAAACTTTAAAAAATTTAGTTTCATGAACTGCGTATAATAGTTATAAAGTTTACACTGTCAACTTAAAAGTTTACAGTGTTAACATTCTATATTTAACTTGAAGCTGAGTTCAAGGAACTAAATTTTAATTAATAAGCTTATTCTTAAGATCTTGGATCTTTTTCAATTGAGATTTTTTATCTACCTTAATTCTCTGAGTCTTTGGCAATTCGGGAAACTTAGGTTTTGAAAACTCTTTACCTTCAAGATATTCGTTAACCAACAGATCATAATTTAACTTAAATTCTGTAAATGTCTCTTTCTCTGCTTGAGTCCATAAATAGTCCCATCCTGTTTTAGATCCAATGTAAAAAATAATTGGATGAGACCAAGTAAACTTTTCAAAGTTGTTTCGAGAAAGGCAAGCTTCTTTATAAGCATAATTAACGTTTGGGATTCCATTACTCTTTAATTTGCTTTCAATACAAGAATTAATTACTTTTGAAAGAGTTGGAAGAAAATCTGAAGTTGTCATTAACTTGCCTACACTTTCAAATACAATTTTCTCATCAAATCTCTGTAATTGAGTCAACCAAAGTTGCTTGGCAAGATTTAAACTATTTTTGTCTGGATAAGCTTTATGAAATTGGTTGTGATAGGTAACTTCCAGTTGGGTAAAGATCAAATTTATGAGTTCTATTCTGTTATTTGGAATTTTAATTTTCGATGTCAACTGCCCATTCCTTATCATTTAGCCTAGATATGATACCAGAGGCATTAGGATTTTTTTTGTACCATTTAAACTTTACATGTTGGATAAATTTCGAGTTCCAAGAGGTCATTATTTCTTTTGAATCGATCCAAAAGATTCTAAATTCAGCAAGTTGTTTCTTAGCAAATTCTTTTTTTATTCTCGAGAGTTTTAAAACATCGTAACAACTTTCATCTGGCTCCCAATCATCAGTCATTAATTGCGGTTTATTTTTATCATTTATTTTATGTGTAAATTTTGCCCACTCTTTTCTTACGTGACTTACAAAGAGGGTATTCCAAGAATCTGATTTGAAATTTTTCTCTCTCCAATAAAGTATAAATTCTGGTATTGAATTATTAATAAATTCCTCAGAAACTCCTGAGGATTTTAAAATGCTTAATGCATCAACGTTTGGATTCCAGGTTTTTTCGATAGTTACCTTCTTATTTGGTAAATATGTTGTCCTATTCAATTTATTTTGTTCCACAATCAAAAACTTTAAAATGTCGTCTCTAACAAGACTTTCTTTTCTGTTTGAAGAAATTTTCTTCTTTATTTTTTCTAAATTATCTTTAACTGTCCTTTTTTTGACTCCTAACTGTTTTGCTTGGAAGATAATTTCTCTAAGAAAGGATGATTGATGATTTTTTTTTAAAAAAGATCGACTGATAGATCTTGTTTTTATTATCTTTAACGAATAATAGTCTCTACTTTTTTCAATTAAATTTAACTTTTCAAGCTTATCAAGTGCACTGATAATTTTTTTTTCACTAAGAAAAGTAGAATTTTTTTTTAATTGTTTAAAAGAAACTTTTTTGACGTCACTTGATTTAATTTGCTCAAAAATTATTGCTTCCTCTAAGCCAATTGTTTCTGCTATTTCTTTTGAAAAAGATTGATGGCTTGGGAAGTCTCCCATCAGGCAGATTTATGCAATTTTTTTCTCTTATTTTCTATGGCAGTAGATAATTGATTAATCATTATTTCAGTATCGTTCCAGCCAACACAAGCATCAGTGATGCTCTGACCATATTTAATTTCTTCGAGGGGCCCAATTTTTTGGTTTCCTTCTTCTAAGTGACTTTCAATCATTACTCCAAAAATTCTATTTTCACCAGATGATATTTGATCGGATATGTCTTTATTCACAATCAGTTGTCTCTTAAATTGCTTTTTACTATTTCCGTGACTCATATCAATCATTATATTTTTTGATTTTTTTGCAGCTTCTAATTCTTTGGAGGTAGATTCTACAAAAGAAGATTCATAGTTTGTATCAGAACCCCCTCTTAAAATTACGTGACAGTCTTCATTTCCAGATGAATTAAATATGGCTGATTTTCCTTCTTTTGTTATGGACAAAAAGATATGTGAATTGGAAGCCGAGCCAATTGCATCAATAGCAACTTGAATAGAACCATTTGTTGAATTTTTAAAACCAACAGGACAGGATAGTCCAGAAGCCAATTCTCTGTGAATTTGACTTTCAGTTGTTCTTGCTCCAATGGCTCCCCACGATATTAAATCAGCTAAATACTGAGGTGTAATCATATCTAAAAATTCCGTTCCAGCAGGCAAACCAAGATTATTAATGTCAAGAAGAACTTTTCTAGCTTTTCTTAAACCCGAATTCACATCGTAACTATTGTCTAAATTTGGATCATTAATTAATCCCTTCCAACCAATTGTGGTTCTTGGTTTCTCAAAATAAACCCTCATTACAATTTTTAATTGATCGGAATGTTTTGTCTCTAAGGATTTTAATCTTTTAGCATACTCCAAAGCAGATTCAGGATCATGAATTGAACAAGGTCCGACAACAACAACTAATCTATCGTCTCTACCGTGGAGGATATCCGATATTTCTTTTCTTGATTTAAAAACTAGTTCAGATGAATCAGCAGAGATAGGTAAT
Source organism: SAR86 cluster bacterium (assembly GCA_023703675.1). NCBI lineage: Bacteria > Pseudomonadati > Pseudomonadota > Gammaproteobacteria > SAR86 cluster bacterium. Next base: position 192,931 of record CP097974.1, read on the forward strand.
TCTGTGATTATTTCGTTTGGAGGTGAGACCTCCATTAAACCAGTTATTCTGGTATTATCTGTTAAATATTGCATTGCTCAGGACTCAGATTGTAAACATTTTCGTTTTAATTAAAAGCTTTATTAACCATTTATGATCAAGATAAAGGCAGTACAAGAAAACCCTAAAGTTGGTGACATTAAAGGCAATACTGCTTTGATTGAGAAATATCTCGCTTCCGCGGATAAAGAAAAAATTGATCTATTAATCTTCAGTGAGATGTTTCTTTCTGGCTATCCTCCCGAAGACTTAGTTATGCGAGACGATTTTTTAGACGAAATAACAAAATCTATTGAGTATCTTACTAATTTAACGAAAAAAACTTCTCTGGTTTTTGGAGCCCCAGTAAAAAAAGACGGTTTTTTGTACAATGCCGCAATTTGTGCATCAGAAGGTAATTTGCTTGAGACCTATTTCAAGCAAATTCTTCCAAATTACAAAGAATTTGATGAAAAAAGATACTTTGAAAAAGGTAACAAGAATAAAATCTTCAAAATTAAAGATATCCCTATAGGATTATCAATTTGCGAAGACATCTGGTCTGAAACATTCGTAAATAATTTAGTTGATGAGGGGGCTGAAATAATTTTAAATTTGAGCGCCTCTCCCTTCACCATATCAAAAAAAGAAACCAGAAAGAAAATGTTATCTAGCTATTATGAAAAATATCAGCGTCCAATTGTTTATGTGAATCAAACAGGTGGTCAGGACGAATTGGTTTTTGATGGATCATCTTTAATCTTAGGTTCTTCGAAAAAAAGCCTAATTGAATTAAAAAGTTTCGAAATAGATTCTTTAAATTTTGAATACAGAGATTCAAAAATTAATTTTTTAGATTCCTGCCCTTCAAATGATAAGAATCACCTAAAAGATATATATGAAGCTTTGGTTTTGGGAACAAAAGATTATGTTGAAAAAAATAATTTTAAAGGGGTATTAATTGGCTCTTCTGGGGGGATAGACTCGGCTCTAACAGCTGCAATAGCCCATGACGCTTTGGGGAAGGGAAGAGTAAAAACAATTATGATGCCTTTTGATTTCACCGCAGACATAAGCATCGAAGATGCAGGATTGTTGGCCAAAAATTTAGGAATCGATCATTCAGAAATATCTATAAAAGAAATGTTTAAATCCTTTAGCTTGGCTTTAAAAGATTCTTTTGAAGGAATGGGAATTGATAAAACAGAAGAAAATCTTCAATCAAGATGTAGAGGAGTGACGTTGATGGCACTTTCCAATAAATTAGGATTTTTGGTTTTGACTACCGGAAATAAAAGTGAGGCTGCAGTAGGTTATTCCACTCTCTATGGCGACACGGCAGGAGGTTTCTCTGTTTTAAAAGATGTCAGTAAAACTTTAGTATATGAATTGGCTAATTATAGAAATTCCTTAAGTGTTGTAATTCCAAGAAGAATCATTGATCGGCCACCTTCAGCGGAATTAGCTCCAGATCAAAAAGATACTGATTCGCTTCCTGATTATGATCGTTTAGACCCCATCATAGAAATGTATGTAGAAGATGATAAAAGTATTCATGAGATTATCCATGCAGGTTTTGATGAGAAAGAAGTTAGAAGAATTGTGGCTTTGATTGATTTTAATGAGTACAAAAGAAGGCAAGCTCCGCTGGGTATAAAAATCTCTGATAGGAATTTTGGTAAAGATAGAAGATATCCAATCACAAATTCTTGGAAACCCTAAATCTAGTAGTCTAAATACGAAAAAAACACTATATAGTGGGAATATAAGCTTAAAAAGCTTATAATCTAACTATTAATGGATAATTCAGCTGAATTAAAACCATCTCAACAAGAATTTAATCTCGCAGTATTAAACGGCGAAGAAGTTTCTTTCCCTACTGACGATCTTTACATACCGCCAAATGCTTTAAAAATTTTTTTGGAATCGTTTGAAGGTCCATTAGATCTTCTTCTCTACTTTATCAGAAAGCAAAACTTAGACATTCTTGAAATCAATGTTTTAGAGATCACAAATCAATACGTTGCTTACATAGATCTGATGGAAAAAATCCAATTTGATTTAGCTGGCGAATACTTGGTAATGGCAGCTTATTTGACAGAAATAAAATCTAGGATGATGTTGCCGAAGGAATCAGATTCTGAAGAAGAAGAAAACGATCCAAGATCTGAATTGATTAGAAGACTACAAGAATATGAAAGATATAAGACCGTTTCAAAAAGGATTGATTCTATCCCAAGAGTTGGAAGAGACTTTTTTGTTGCTTCTTCTGGGCTACCTGAGTTTGAATCCAGTCAAAAGCTACCTGAAGTCGACTTAAATCAATTGTCCCAAATATTTTCAGAATTACTTCAAAGACAAAAGCTCTCTGCAAGTCATATTATAGAATTTGAAAAACTATCAACAAGAGAAAAGATGTCAAAAATACTAGATTTATTGATCAAAGAGAAAAACATTGAATTCCACAAGCTCTGTGAAATCAAAGAGGGCAGAATAGGAATCATTGTTAATTTCTTGGCTTTGTTGGAATTGGTTAAAGACTCTTTGATAAAAATAGTTCAGTCAAAAGATTTTGGAATTATTAACTTATCTACTAAGGATGAGGTGCATTAAGTGTCCAGTTTAGAAAACATAATTGAGTCTCTTTATTTTTCTGCTTCAAGACCTATTAGTGAAAGTGAAATTGTTAAAATATTAAATGATTCAAATTATGATTTGAAAGCAGTAAAAAATGCAATTTCCATTTTGGAGAAAAAATATCAAGAAAGTAGTTTTGAATTAGTGAAAGTTGCTAGCGGACATCGATTTAGGATTAAACAGGAATATTCTCCTTGGATATCAAAGCTATGGTCTGAAAAGCCTCAAAAATATTCAAGAGCTTTGCTGGAAACATTGTCTTTAATTGCTTATAAACAACCTATAACCCGTGGAGAAATTGAACAAGTTCGTGGAGTATCAGTTAGTAGCCAGATTATTAGAACTCTGTTGGATAGATCTTGGATTAAAGTAGTTGGACATAGAGATGTTCCTGGAAGACCAGCCTTATTAGCAACTACCAAAGAATTTCTGGATGATTTAAATATTTCAAAATTATCTGAATTACCTGAACTTCCTGAATTAGGTAGCATTCCCTCCGAGGTTCAGATTCCTCTTTTAGATGAAGCTCAAGAAAGCGCTTAATTTACATTAGATGTTTATAAGATTGCAGAAAGCAATTGCTGATACAGGTTATTGCTCAAGACGTAAAGCCGAGGAATTAATCTTTGAAGGCAGAGTTTATATTAATGAAAAAAAAGCATCTATTGGTGACAAGATATCTGAGAGCGACCAAATTTTTATCGACGGAAAAAAATTAAAAAGAGTAGAAGCTAATTCGACTAAGATTCTAATCTACAACAAACCAATTGGTGAGGAGTGTACTAATCCAGATGGTAAGAAGAAAACGGTTTTTGACAACCTTCCAAAGCTAGAATCTGGCCGATGGATTTCTTTAGGTAGATTGGATATTAACACCACAGGTTTATTATTATTTTGTAATAATGGCTCTCTCGCAAATCAGATAATTCATCCAAGTAATAACTTAGATCGTGAATATTTGGCAAGAATTAGAGGAAAGCCTACTGAAAAAGACTTAAAAAAATTATTAACAGGGATTTCTATTGATGGAAATAAAATTAAATTTACAGATCTTGTAAAAGGAAGAGAAACAACCTCACATAGTTGGTTCGCAATGGTTATAAAAGAAGGAAAAAATAGAGCTGTAAGAAAACTATGGAATAGTTTAGGTTTTGAGGTCTCTAGATTAAAACGAGTAAGATTAGGACCTATTTTTTTGTCGGCAAGACTTAAACTTGGAGAATACGAATATTTGGACGAAAAAGAAATTAAAAAATTAACTCAAAATTTTCAATAAATCTGCTGGTGATTCTAAGATTATTTGTAAGTTTTCAGTTTTAATAGAATTTTTTTCTCCATAACCATATCCAGCATAGGCAAAATTTGTTTTGGCATTAACTGAGGCTTCGGAATCTCGCCAATTATCTCCTACATAAATTGATTGTTCAGCAGTAAACCCTCCATGCTCTATGGCTTTATTTAATGAGGAAGGGTCAGGCTTTCTTTTGTCAAAAACATCTTGGGGACAGATTAGAATTTCTGTTCTTTTATGCCAATCAAATTTTTCAAATATCTTCTCGGCGAGGTATTTAGGTTTATTGGTGACTACGCCCCATATGATTCCTTTTTCTTCTATTTTTTCTAACATTTTGTTAATTTCGCCGAAGAGAGAGCTATCAAGATAAAATTTGGCATATTCATTGAGTAATTCATTTCTATACATTTCAAATTCTTCTTCATTTTCGTGCACTCCAAAAGCAAGCTTCACAAGTGCTCCAACTCCGTCAGAAACAAGATTTCTTATTTTTTCGAAGGAGATTTCTTTATTAAGTCGATTTAAGGTTAAATTATTTAGTGACTTAGAAAATTCCGGAGCTGTATCTAGAAGCGTTCCGTCGAGATCAAAAAAAATTTGCTTATAGTTCTTATCTTTTTTTAGCATGGATTAGATAATTAACATCTACATTTTTACCAAGCCAGTAATTCTTTGTAATAGGGTTATAACTCATTCCTTTGACTTCACAAACCTCTAAAGAATTATCTCTCATCATAGATGAAAGTTCCGAGGGTTTGATGAACTTCTTGTATTCATGAGTACCTTTAGGCAATAAATTTAATACATATTCGGCTCCAACGATTGCAAACAAAAAAGACTTAGGGTTTCTGTTGATTGTTGAGAAAACTATGGTCCCTCCGGATTTACATAAATCGGAACAGGTTTTTACAAGTTTTGCTGGCTCAGGAACATGCTCAATTGCTTCTAAGCAGGTGACTAGGTCATAGGAGTTTTTTTGATTCGGTAACAAATCTTCGGCTTCACAATTCAAATAATTAATTTCAAATTCTTTTTTTTCAGCATGTTTTTTTGCGGTATGAATTGCTACCTCAGATATATCTACTCCAGTTACATTAGCACCTTTACGATGTAAAGATTCCGTAAGAAGTCCTCCCCCGCAAGCTACATCAAGAGCTTTAATACCCTGCAATTCAATTTTCTCTGATATGTAATTTGATCTGAGTGGATTGATAACGTGAAGTGGGGCAAATTTTCCATCAGGATCCCACCACTCTTCTGCTATCTTGTTAAATTTTTCTTTTTCTGAAGGATCAATATTCATCATTAATTAAGATTTGGAGAATCTTTTTATTATGTTTAAATTTGTGAAATACTTATTATCACATGAACATCTTTTTTCCCAAAGAGCATATTAATGAAGCAAGATTTTCCTTAACCGGTGAAACTGCTGAGAAATTTTTAAAAAAAAATATAGATCTATACGTTGAAGAAACAGTTCAATTTCAAGACGCTCTTTTAAAGAATTTAATAGAAACTGCAAAGGTAAAGACTATCTCTAGGCAGCAGGGATTAAGCTCGGCGGATATTATTTGTAGTCTTAACAAATTAAGTATAGAAGACATTTCTCATATTAAACAAGATACTTTAGTTGTAAGTTTTTTAGATCCATTCAATGAAGTTGAATTGATTTCTGAGCTAAAAAATAAATCTATTTCATCGATAAGTATGGAACTTGTTCCTAGAACAACTAGAGCACAAAAAATGGATGCTTTAAGTTCCCAAGCAAATTTAGCAGGGTATTCAGCTGTAATAATTGCTTCCAATTATCTTGAAAAAGCTCTTCCAATGATGATGACTGCTGCTGGAACCATATCGCCTTCAAAAGTTTTTGTAGTTGGTGTTGGAGTAGCAGGACTTCAAGCTATTGCTACAGCTAAAAGATTAGGAGCGAGAGTTGAAGCTTTTGACACTAGGGAAGAAGTCGAAGATCAAGTAAAATCTTTAGGCGCGAGATTTGTAAAAATTGACTTGGGTGAAACAGAGCAAACATCCCAAGGTTATGCCAAGGCTTTAACGGCAGATCAAATTAAAAAACAACAAGAGGGTATGAAAAAGGTTTGCTCCAGTTCGGATATTGTAATAACTACCGCACAAGTTTTTGGCAGACCAGCCCCAAAAATTATTACAGCAGAAATGGTTGAGGCTATGCAGCCTGGAAGTGTTGTCGTGGATATGGCGGTCTCTTCTGGAGGAAATGTCGAAGGTTCTAAAAAAGGAGAGATAGTAGACATTAATGGCATCAAGATCATTGGAAACATAAATCTACCCGGAGAAGTTCCAACTCATGCAAGCCAAGTTTATGCCAATAATATTTTTAATTTAATTGATGAGTTTTATGACGAAGAAATTGCTTCATTCAGCTACAATTTAAGTGACGAAATTCTTACAAATTGCATTGTTACTCATAAAGGTGAATTCATAAATAAAAGTGTTAAAGAAAGGAATAATTGATGGATAGCTTGTTTGTAATGTTAATTTTTGTTTTGGTTCTTGCGATCTTTTTAGGATTTGAATTGATTAATAAAGTTCCATCGACTCTTCACACCCCTTTGATGTCAGGAGCAAATGCAATCTCCGGAATAACTATTGTTGGTGCGCTCCTCTCCTCAGGTTCAGATGGAGGTGTTTGGACCACTTTTCTAGGAACTGCAGCTGTATTTTTTGCAACAGTAAACGTTGTTGGGGGTTATTTGGTAACAAATAGAATGCTTAGGATGTTTAAGAAAAAGTGATGGATATTTTTCAATCAGAAATCTTTGCAAACATGTCATATATCGTAGCCTCCATGTTATTCATTTTTGGTCTCAAGCAATTGGGCTCTCCAGAAACTGCTCAAAGAGGAAACTTAATATCCGCGTCGGGTATGTTTCTCGCTGTTCTAGTTACTCTTATAAATAGTCAAATTATTTCTTATGAATGGTTAGCTGCTGGATTAATTTTGGGAGTCATTGTGGGCGCATCTGCAGCCTCACTTGTGAAAATGACTTCTATGCCAGAGCTGGTTGCACTTTTTAACGGTTTTGGGGGTATAGCAAGTCTATTGGTGGGCTCTGCAGAATATCTTGGGTCAAACAGCTTAGGTCTAATTTCATTAACAGCAATATTTTTAACCTTAATTATTGGCGGAGTAACTTTTTCTGGAAGCATTGTAGCCTACGGAAAATTGTCTGAAATCCTGCCTGGCAGACAAATAACTTTTTTAGGTCAGCGAATTGTATTGATTATCATTTTCCTTTTTTCACTAATCCTTGGATCTCAATTAATTTTTGGATTTGAATTATTTCAAGTTTGGAGTCCAATATATTCTTTTTCATTTCTCATATTATTCGCCTTGATTATTGGTTTATTGATTACTCTCCCAATAGGTGGAGCCGATATGCCTGTCATCATTGCTTTATTAAATAGTTATTCTGGATTGGCAGCTTCAGCAGCTGGGTTTGTGATAAATAATAACGTCTTGATAGTTGCCGGAGCTTTAGTCGGAGCTAGTGGATTAATTCTTACAAATATTATGTGTAAGGCAATGAATAGATCTTTGGCTAATGTAGTTTTTGGCAGCATTGGCTCTGCTTCATCTGGAGTTAGGAGCGATGAGGATGTGGGTGAAGTTAAGCCTATAAACGTCTCTGATGCTTATCTTATATTAGAAGCAGCTAATTCAGTTTTGGTAGTTCCAGGTTACGGAATGGCAGTTTCACAAGCGCAACATGCCGTTCGTGAGTTAGGTGAATTGCTAGAAGATAATGGATGTGAAGTAAATTATGCAATCCATCCAGTTGCTGGAAGGATGCCAGGACACATGAACGTATTATTAGCTGAAGCAAACGTATCTTATGATCAACTGCAAGAACCTGAAGACGTTAATCCAGTAATGGATACGGTAGACGTTTGTATTGTTATTGGAGCTAATGATGTCGTGAACCCCGACGCTAAAGATAATGAAGGAAGCCCTATTTATGGAATGCCAATAATAGAGGCTGATAGAAGTAAGACAGTTTTCATTTTAAAAAGATCGATGGCATCTGGATTCGCTGGCATCGATAACCCTCTATTTGGCAAAGAAAATTCAAGAATGTTGTTTGGCGATGCTAAAGAATCTATATCTAGTTTAGTGGCCGAATTTAAGTCTTAAAACACTGAAAAATAAGCCTTTTCTAGCCTTCAAAATGCTATAATTTCTTACTGAAAAATAAGTTTTTTGACGCCAAAAACTAACTTATTTTTTTTCTTATTTTAAGCAATGGACGATATAGCAAAGGAAATTATCCCAATAAATATTTCAGAGGAAATGAAAGCCTCCTACATGGATTATGCTATGAGCGTCATTGTGGGAAGAGCTCTTCCGGATGCAAGAGATGGGCTTAAACCAGTTCACAGAAGAACTCTTTTTGCTATGGATATTCTGAATAATGACTGGAATAGAGCTCATAAAAAGTCAGCTCGAATAGTTGGAGACGTTATAGGTAAGTATCACCCACATGGCGATTCAGCTGTGTATGAAACTATTGTCAGAATGGCACAAGATTTTGCTCTGAGATATCCATTAATCGATGGTCAAGGTAACTTCGGTTCAATGGATGGAGATGGTGCGGCAGCAATGCGTTACACAGAAATAAGGATGTCAAAAATTTCCAGAGAGTTAATGGCCGATCTAAACAAAGAAACAGTGAACTTTGTCGAAAATTATGACGGAACGGAATTCATACCTGAAGTATTACCAACTAAGATTCCTAATTTACTAATCAATGGATCTTCTGGAATAGCAGTCGGAATGGCAACTAACATGTTGCCACATAATCTTACAGAGTCAATAAATGCTGCTATTGCAATTTTAGAATCACCGAAAATAAGTACAGAGGATATTTTGAAAATTATCCCTGCACCAGACTTTCCTACCGGAGGAATTATAAATGGCACACAAGGAGTCGAAGAAGCAGCAAAAACGGGCCGAGGAAAAGTAATTTTAAGAGCTAAGACTGACATAGAAACTGATAGTAAAGACAGGTCAAAAATTATAGTTACTGAAATTCCTTATCAAATCAATAAAGCGCGTTTAGTGGAAAAAATAGCACAACTTGCAAGGGACAAGAGAGTTGACGGGCTTTCTGAGATAAGAGACGAATCAGACAAAGACGGAGTAAGAATTGTAATTGAGTTAAAAAGTGGAACCAATCCAGAGGTAATGCTTAATAACCTTTTTGCTTTGACTCCATTAGAAAGCTCTTATGGAATAAACAATGTTGCTTTAGTAAACAACGTCCCGAAAGTTTTAAATTTAAAAGAAATATTAGAAATTTTTATTGCTCATAGACGAGAGGTTGTCACAAGGAGAACTATATTTGATTTAAACAAAGCCAAAGATAGAGGTCACATTTTAGAAGGTCTCACAGTTGCTTTGGCTAATATAGATCAAATAATTAGTTTAATAAGAAATTCAAAAGATCCTGCTATTGCAAAGCAAAAGCTGCTTTCAAAGAAATGGAAAGCAGGCATGGTAAGTAAACTCATTAAGAATTCAGGCTCTATTTCCACAAAACCAGAAAATCTCGGAAAAGAATTTGGACTGTCAGGATCCTCTTATAAGTTATCAGAAATTCAAGCTCAAGCAATCTTAGACTTAAGATTGCAAAGACTTACAGGTTTGGAACAAGACAATTTAGTTGCAGAATATGAAGAAATTCTAGGCGAAATTAATAATTTACAAGCCATCCTTGAAGATCCAGATAAATTAAAAAAAGTAATTAAAGATGAACTTGAGTATATAAAAGAAGAGTATGGAGACGAGAGGAAAACTCCCATAGAAGAAAGACTAGATCTTACAAATGAAGATTTGATTAAACCAGAAGATATGGTTGTAACAATCTCTAGGTTGGGATATGCGAAAACGCAACCCCTAGAAGTTTATCAATCTCAAAGAAGAGGCGGGGTTGGAAAAACCGCAGCTTCGGTTAAAGAAGAAGACTTTGTAGAACAATTAATAGTTGCCAATACTCATCACACACTATTATGTTTTTCTAATTTAGGAAAAGTTTATTGGTTGAAAGTTTATGAAATTCCTCAAGCATCCAGAATTGCAAAAGGAAGACCGCTAGTAAATTTAATTCAACTTGATGCGAATGAGAGGATTACAAGCCTACTGAATATTGAATCTTTTGATAATGCAGGTTATGTCTTTATGGCTACCGCAAATGGTATTGTTAAAAAGACTCCCCTAGAGGATTTTAGACTGCCGCGGAAAAATGGAAAAAGAGCAATTAAATTGGATACTAGCGATGAATTGGTTGGAACAAAAATTACAGATGGGCAGGAACAAATTATGCTTATTAGCGACGCCGGAAAAGCAGTATTCTTTGATGAAAAAGATGCAAGGCCATTGGGAAGAGATACTCGAGGAGTCAAAGGAATTGAGTTAGAGGATAGGCAAAAGGTTATATCATTAATGGTTCCTAGTCCTGACGATGAAATTCTTACAGTTTCTGAAAATGGCTTTGGAAAAAAATCAAAAATTAATGATTTTAGAAAAACAAAGAGAGGAGCAAAGGGAGTCATCGCAATGCAACTTTCAGATAGAAATGGTAAGTTAATTTCAGCTGTTCAAGTTGTAGAAGAAGACGAAGTTATATTAATTACGGATAAGGGAACTTTAGTTAGAACCAAAGTTTCTGAAATAAGTACTTTTGGAAGAAATACTCAAGGCGTTAGAGTAATAAAATTGAAGGAAAACGAAAAACTAAATAAGTTGGCCTTGGCTTTAGAAGGAGACTAAAAATGAGGAATTACAATTTCTGTGCGGGACCCTCAGCCTTGCCCACTGAAGTTTTAGAAGAATTAAAAGAAGAAATTTTAGATTGGAAAAACCATGGTCTTTCAGTAATGGAGATGAGTCACAGGAGTAAAGAAGTTGTAGAAATAGCAGAAACTGCGAAACAAGATTTTATTGAATTAATGGATATAAATTCCGATTACGAAGTTTTATTCATTCAAGGAGGAGCTTCACTTCAATTTTCTATGGTTCCGATGAATTTATTGTCATGTTCAAAAACTGAAGCCTTAAGCAACTATTTAAACGTGGGACAATGGTCCATTAAGGCAATAAAAGAGGCAAAAAAATATGGGAATCTAAAAATTTCTGCTTCTTCTGAAGAAGTTTCTTTCAAAAAATATCCTAAACCTGAAGAGTGGAAAATAGACGCAGAGGCTTCTTATCTTCATTTAGTAATGAATGAAACGATTGATGGCGCTTGTCTTAGAAACCATGAAAACTTACCTCAGATTGACTTAGTTGCTGATTGTTCTTCTTGTATTTTATCTGAACCAATTGACGTATCGAAATTTGCTTTAATTTACGCTGGTGCGCAGAAAAATATTGGTCCAGCTGGATTGGCAATTGTAGTTATCAGAAAAGATCTCCTTAGAGAAAGAAATGATTTACCAGCCATGATGAGTTACAAAACTTACGCGGATTCGGATTCAATGTATAACACGCCTCCAACCTTTGCATGGTATTTGTCAGGTAAGGTTTTCAGTTGGTTGAAAAACAGGGGCGGCTTGGAGAACCAAAAGAGAATAAATGAATCTAAAGCAAATAAACTTTACGCATTCATTGACTCAAGTGATTTCTTTAAAAACGATGTCGATATTGAATCAAGGTCGATAATGAACGTTCCATTTCTAATGAGCGATGAGTCTCTGAATAAAAAATTCTTAATTGAATCAAAGGCAGCAGGCCTCTTAAACCTCGGTGGTCATCGCTCTGTAGGTGGCATGAGAGCAAGTATATACAATGCGGTTCCTGAAGAGGGAGTAGACGCTCTTGTGAGTTTTATGAAAGATTTTGAAAAACAAAATGGCTAATAAAGATACTTTAAAAGATATAAGAAATAAAATTGATCAATTGGATTTATCTATCCTTAAATTTCTAAGTCAAAGGGTAGAATTAGTTATAAAAGCAGGAAAAATAAAAAAATTTTCGAAAGATACTTCTTTTTATAAACCTGAAAGAGAAGCTCAAATTTTAAGAACAATTATTTCGAATAATAAAAGTTCTCTCAGCAAGGAAAGCTTAGAAATAATTTATAAAGAGATAATCTCAGCCTGTTTCGTAAGAGAAAAGGAAATAGAAGTTTATTTTCTCGGTCCCAGAGGAACTTATTCTGAATTAGCATGTAAAAAAAATTTTGGCAGCTCTGTTAACTCTACTGCTTGCAAAACAATTTCTGATGTTTTTGAGGCTATTAGTGACGATAATTCATACGGAATCGTGCCATTAGAAAATTCCACCGAAGGCGCTGTAAATTCAACCTTGGATGCTTTGCAAAATACCAATTTAAAAATTTGTGGAGAGTTGGAAATGCCTATAAGGCATTCTTTATTAGCCAAACAAGAAGAGATTGAAAAAATAAAAAATATTTATGGTCATCAACAGTCCCTTGCACAATGTAAAAATAAAATTCAAAACCTGTTGCCAAAAGCTAAACTAATTCCTGTTGAGAGTAGCGGTTTAGCTTTAAACAAAGCAAGCAGTGGAAACTTTAACGCCTGCATCGCCCATCAATCTTTTGCAACTGATAATAATTTAGTAATTTGTAAAAAAAATATCGAGGATAAAACAAACAACACTACAAGGTTTATTATTTTAGGCTTGAGTTCACCCTTAAAGAGCGGTCTCGATAAGACTTCAATAATAATTTCTTTAGAAAATAAACCTGGTTCCCTTTCGAAGATATTAAAAATTTTTGAATCCTCAAGTGTGAATCTTAGTTACATTCAATCCAGACCATCTAAAATTGATAAATGGAGTTATTCCTTCTTCTTGGATTTTGAAGGGCACTCGGAAACAAAAAAAATTAGCTTGCTAATGAATAGATTAGAAAGTAAATCACTTAATCTTAAATTGTTGGGTTCTTACCCAAAAGCTCTTTAATGTCTCAATCGCTAAAAGACAGTGTGAACAAGGGGGTTTTAGAATTAAAACCCTATGAGCCTGGCAAACCCATTGAGGAAACTCAAAAGGAAGTAGGTTTAGATAACATCATAAAGTTGGCTAGTAATGAAAATCCACTGGGCATAAGTCCAAAAGCTTTGAAAGCAATCTCATCTGCAACAGATTTGAATAGATATCCAGATGGAAATGCAACTCAATTCAAAGAAAAAGTTGCATCAGAATACAATGTTAAACCTTCCATGGTAACCGTTGGCAATGGTTCAAACGACATTATTGAATTTATTGCTAAATGTTTTTTGAGCTTTGGCGATACAGCAATTTTTTCTCAGCACGGATTTGCCATTTACCCTCTTGCTATTAAAGCCAGTGGAGCAGAACCAATAAAAGTAGAAGCTAAAAATTGGGGTCATGATTTAGATGGAATTGCTGATTCAGTAAAAGAAAATACTAAAGCAATTTTTTTAGCAACTCCGAATAATCCTACGGGTACAGTTTTATCGGTAAATGAATTAAAAACTTTTTTGGAAAAGATTCCATCAAATATCATAGTTTTGGTTGACCAAGCTTATTTTGAATACATTGAAGATGAGCAGTACAAAGTTCCCTTTGAGTTGATTAATGAATTCTCAAACCTAGTGATCTCAAGAAGTTTTTCCAAAGCTCATGGCTTAGCAGCTTTTAGGTTAGGGTTTTCTATAAGTTCTGAGGAGATAGCTGATTTTTTAAATCGGGTTAGACAGCCCTTCAATGCGAATAGTCTTGCTCTGATAGCAGGAGTCGAAGCTCTAAATGATAAAAAACATATCTCTGAATCTGTAGACATTAACAAAAAAGGTTTGGCTCTTGCCGAAGAGTTTTTTGAAAAATTAGGTTTTGATTTCATTAAATCTTATGGAAACTTTATTAGCTTTGATTCAAAGATGGATTCAGATAAAAGTTTTGAATATTTTTTGAGTAAAGGAATAATTTTAAGATCTTTAAAAGTTTATGAAATGCCTAATCACTTGAGAGTTTCCATTGGAACGGAAAATGAAATGCAACAATTTTTTTCGACTTTAGAAGATTATGCAAAATTCTTATCAAAATAAAACAATGCAATTTGGCATCGTTGGGTTAGGGTTGATTGGTGGATCAGTAGCCAAAGCACTAAAGGCAAGAAACTTCGAAGTTTTTGCAGAAGATCTTAATAGGAATTATTTAGAAGCTGCCACTAAAGAGGGATTAATTTCAGGTTCTTTAAATGAAATCGATCAAGAAAAAGAGTTTATTTTGATCATTTGTGTGCCGGTCTCAGCATACGCCGACATTTTTTCGCATCACAAAGATTTAATGACTAAGGCGCAATTAGTTACAGATTGTGCGAGCGTAAAAAATACTTTGAGCGATGAACTAAATAGTCACCCCTCACTTCAAAAAAATTATGTTTTCTCTCATCCTATGGCAGGATCTGAAAGAAGTGGTTTTTTTCATTCGGATAAAGATTTATTCAAAGATAGAGTTTGTATATTATCTAAAAAAGACCTAACTGAAAAAAAATCGTTAGACTTATGCGAAAATCTTTGGCGAGACTTAGGGTCAAAAATAAAATTTTTAGATCTAAAAGACCACGATAAAATTTTAGCATCAACGAGTCATTTACCTCATTTCATAGCATTTTCCTTAGTTAAATCTCTTTCAAATTTAGATTCAGATAAAATTTATTCTGGAGGAGGTCTTAAAGATTTCACGAGAATAGCGGCAAGTGATGTGAAAATGTGGAAAGATATTTTTTCTCATAATAAAGATGAAATTTTAAAAGCCATCGAAGATTTTACACAGTCAGTTAATCTTTTTAGAACCCAAATACAGCAAGATGATTTAGACAAGATTGAAAAATTTATTGAAGAAGCGAAAGCTTTTAAAGAGCATAAATTGTAAATGAAGAGATCCATTATCTCAGAACCAAGTTCTCTCAAAGGACAAATTGAAATTCCTGGAGATAAGTCTGTATCCCATAGAGCTTTAATTTGTGGTGCTCTTGCCAGCTCTCCAACAAAAATAAGTAATCTCCAAAGAAGTGAAGATGTCTTAAATACTTTTAAAGTAATTAAAAATTTAGGTATAGACACAGAGCAAAAAGATTTAACTATCCGGCTTTATGGTAAAGGTCTACGAGGACTTTCAAAGCCAAGCAATGAACTATATTTTGGTAACTCAGGAACCGGAATTAGATTAATGACTGGTGCATTATCAGGTCAAAATTTTGATAGCATTCTTCAAGGAGATAGTTCCTTAACTAAAAGGCCCATGAAAAGGATTTCGGAACCTTTAGAAGAAATGGGGGCTTGTATAAATCTAAGTTCTGAATTTACTCCACCAATTGAAATAATTGGCAATAAGAATCTTTCTGCAATCTCTTACGACATGCCAATCCCGAGCGCTCAAGTAAAGTCGGCTATACTTTTTGCAGCATTATTTTCCGAAGGAAAAACAAAAGTGAGAGAATCGCTCGTATCAAGAAATCATACCGAATTAATGTTCCAACAATTTGGCATAAATTTAAAAACGATTAATTCTGAAATAACTCTTTCTGGGCAAGAAGAATTTGAGGGCAAAGACATTAATGTCCCTGGAGATTTTTCATCAGCTGCCTTCATGATTGTGGGTGCATTAATTACACCTGATTCTTCTATTTTGATTAAAGATGTTGGTTTAAATTCAACTAGAATAGCTCTTTTGGAGGTTTTAAATTCCATGGAGGCGGATATAAAAATTGAAAATATAAGAAAATTTGGAAGCGAAGAGGTTGGAGACTTAAGAGTTTCTTCTTCGCAATTAAAACCTTGCAAAGTAGGGGCTTCTCTTATTCCCAATCTAATCGATGAGTTACCAATTTTATTTATAGCTTCATTATTTGCTACGGGAGATTCTGAATTTTTTGGAATTGAAGAATTACGCCACAAAGAAAGTGATAGATTATTGGCCATGCAAAGCGGTCTTAAAAATATTGAAATAGAGACAATTTATAATAGTGGAAAGTTAACAATTGAAGGCAAAGGCAGTGATTATTTAATCGATTCGGGAACTGTAGATTCTTTTGAAGATCATAGAATTGCTATGGCTTTCATTATTGCTGGATTAAGATCAAAAAAAAATTTGGTGGTTAAAAATACAAATTGTATAAAAACCTCGTTTCCAGAGTTTTCCTATTTACTTGATTCTCTCGGAGCAAAAATTGATGAAATTCAATAATCTCATAACGATTGATGGGCTCAGTGGAGCTGGGAAGGGGACTTTGGCGCTTAATCTTGCGCATGAATTCAATTATGAAATTTTAGACAGCGGAGCGCTTTACAGGCTGGTTGGATTGGTATCTCAAAGAATGGACTCTAAAGATCCAGAGATAATCGAAAAGGAAATTGGTTCAAAAAAAATAGCTATGAATTTAAATCTAAAACTAATGGAGACAGAAATTTTTTTTGGAAATGAAAATGTAACAAAATTACTCAAATCAGATGAAATTGCTAATGAGGCTTCGAATTTTGCATCTGATAAAAAAATTAGAGAAATATTAAAAAATTATCAAAAAAATTTTTATGATCCAGAATTAGGTCTAGTCGCAGATGGAAGAGACATGGGAACAGTTATTTTTCCTGAGGCTAAGTGGAAGTTTTTTCTCATTGCATCAATTGAAGAGAGGGCAAAAAGAAGGGAAGAGCAGTTGAAAGATATTGGTTTGGAAGTTAATATTGCCAACCTTATAGATAGCATCATGGCTAGAGATAGCAGAGACGCCAATAGAGATGTTTCTCCTGCAGTCCCAGCTGAAGATGCCATCACAATAGATTCTAGCAATTTAAGTATTGATGAATTAAAGAAAAAAATATTGGGAATAGTAAAAACTTAATGGAAACAACCTTTGCAAAACTTCTAGATGAAAATCTTGATACGTTAAATTTTGAAATTGGAAAACTTATAACAGGAGTCGTAGTTGATCTTACTGATGACTGGGTTGTAATTCATGTAGGCTTAAAATCTGAACCAATAATTGCTCGAAATGAATTTCTTGCTGATGAAGCAGAAAAAAAACTTGAAATTGGAGACGAAGTAAAAGTTACTTTAGAGGCTATTGAAGATGGTCATGGCTCTACTAGAGTTTCAAGATTAAGAGCGATGCATGACGAAAGCTGGGGAAAGTTAGAAGAATCTTTGTCGACTGGATCTATTGTTAAGGGGTACATCACCGGAAAAGTAAGAGGCGGCATGACAGTAGACGTTGGCGGTGTTAGAGGCTTCTTGCCTGGTTCATTAGTAGATACTAGACCTCTAGAAAATTTTGATCATCTTGAAAAGTCCTTTCAAGAATTCAAAGTCATTAAGCTTGATAAAGAAAAAAGTAACGTTGTGCTCTCGAGAAAAGCAGTTCAAGAAGACATCAATTCAGAAGAAAGAGAAAAGATTTTTGCAACCATTCAAGAGGGTTCTCAAGTAAGTGGCACAGTGAAAAATTTGACTGACTATGGTGCTTTTATTGATTTGGGCGGAATTGATGGTCTTCTTCACATTACTGATATCACTTGGAAAAGAATAAATCATCCTTCAGAAGTACTTTCAGTTGGAGAAGAAATAGAACTCAAAGTTACTAAGTTCGATAGGGAAAAATCAAGGATATCTTTGGGCATGAAACAACTTTCTCAAGATCCTTGGGAAAATATTAAAGATATTTATCCTATTAATTCAGTCAATAAAGCAAAAGTAACAAGTCTGACAGATTATGGATTTTTTGCCGAATTAGATTCTAACACCGAAGGTTTAGTGCACGTTTCTGAGATCGACTGGACAAATAAGAATATTCACCCGTCAAAAGTTGTTTCCGTCGGAGATGAAGTAAATCTAATGGTTTTGGAAATAGACATTGAAAAAAGAAGAATTTCATTGGGAATGAAACAGTGTGTCGAGAACCCCTGGTTAAAATTTGCCGAAGGTCATAGCCTTGGCGATAAGGTAAAAGGTGAAGTAAGCTCGCTTACAGATTTTGGAATGTTTGTTAGTCTTGAAGAAGGAATCGACGGATTGATTCATCTTTCGGATTTATCTTGGACCGAGAATGAACAAGAAGCTTCAAAAAATTACACCAAGGGACAATCTGTTGAGGCAATCATTCTAGCAATGGATGCCCATAAAGAAAGAATATCTTTAGGCATTAAACAACTCACCGAAGATTTTTTTGAAAGCTTTGCCAACGAAAACCCAAAGGGATCTCAAGTTGAAGCCAAAGTAGAATCTATTGCCGACGATACAGTTAATTTGATGGTAAATGATAAAATCCTTGCTAAGTTAAAACTGAGAGAGTTGAAAGACAGTGAGCCAAAAGCTGGAGACATAATTACAGCACAGATTACCTCAATTGATAAAAAAGAACGTTTTTTGAATCTTTCCATTAGGGCATTAGAAAAAACAGAGGAAAAGTCACTTTTAAAAGAAAACGTCAAAAAGAATAAAGAAATTGAAGAGTCGACAAAAACTTCCATTGGAGATCTGATTAAGGATGAGATAAAAGAAAGCTCATCCGATAAAGATGAAGAAGTCTGAACTTAAAGAAAAAATTTTTTTGAAATTCCAAGACTATTCCTATTTGGACATAAGCATAGCGATTGATGCAATAAATCAAAAAATTTGCCAAGAGTTACAAAATGATCAAAGAATTGAGTTAAGAGGATTTGGTTCATTTTCATTAAGAAAGAGGAAACCGATGCGTGGAAGAAATCCAAAAACTGGAACTTCTATCGAATTAGGCGAAAGGCGTATTCCTTATTTTAGAGCCTCAAAAGCTCTTAACTTTAAAATAAATCATTAATTCTTAATAATCCCTCCTGATATAATGTTTTGGGTGAGGTATTTTTACTTAATTTTATTTTTTCTTGTTCTAGGCTATTTTCTTCTTTTCTTTTTTCTGAATCAGGATTTTGTTGAAATAGATTTATATTTTCTAGAAATAAAAGGTGTTTCTTTAGGATTCACAATTTTGGGAGCTTTGGTTACTGGAATGATTTTAAGTTTAATTCTTCAGATACCTCTTCTTTTCAAAAAGAACAAAAAAACTTATAAAACTGATGACGATAAAAATAAATAAAAAACAAGTCATCGTTGCACTAGATCTTGATTCGTTTGAAGAAACTGAAGAAATTTTGAAATTTTTAGATCCAAATTTATATAGAGTTAAGATTGGAAAGCAATTGTTTATGAATTCTGGCCCAGAAATTGTTAACAAAATCCAAGCTCTTGGCTTTGATATTTTTCTTGATTTAAAACTTCACGACATACCAAATACGGTTGGAAGTGCTTTAAAAAATCTATTGAGTCTAAATGTTTGGATGATCAATATTCACTTACTTGGCGGCAGAGAGATGATTGAGGAATCGGTAAAGAGGATAAAAGATTTCAATCATCAAACTTTACTTACTGGAGTTACAGTTTTAACGAGTTTAGATAACAAAAATTTAAATGAAATTGGATTGCATAAAGGTACTGACGAAACGACCTTTACTTTGGCCAAATTAGGAAAAGAACTAGGAATTGATGGTATTGTTGCGTCACTTGATTCTGTTAGTGAAATAAAAAGAAATTTTGGTAATGATTTTTTGACGGTCACTCCTGGCATCAGAATGCAACAAAGTAACGATGATCAAAAAAGGTCTGGATCGCTTTTCGATGCAATTCAATTTGGTTCTGACTTTGTGGTTGTTGGAAGAGAGCTTACTCAAGCTAGAAACAAAGATGAAGTAATAAATCAATTTAACTCTTTAATTGCCTAGCAAATGCAAATGGGTTGGAAAGTTTTTATTGTTTTTTTAATTGTTTCTTCATGCGCCAAAAATAATCACCCGAACAATGCAGTAGTTGTTACTCGTCATCATCTGGCAACTGATGTTGGTGCAAATATTTTAAGAGAAGGCGGTAACGCTGTTGACAGCGCTATTGCTGTTGCATTTGCACTTGCAGTGGTGAATCCTTCTGCTGGAAATTTAGGGGGTGGAGGTTTTATGTTGTATTACGATGCCAAAAAAAATAAAACCTTCGCACTTGACTATAGAGAAAGAGCGCCACAAGCAGCAACAGAAAAAATGTTTTTAGACAAAGACGGAGAAGTTATCAAAAATTTGAGTCTTAATTCTTATCTAGCAGCAGGAGTTCCTGGAACGGTAAAGGGAATGTTTAAAATACATGATTTGTTTGGATCGAAATCAATGAATGATTTAATTTCTCCCGCCATAAAAATAGCAAAGAACGGCTTTGAGTTATCATCTTTTCAGGCTGAAAATTTCAACAAATATAAAAAAAAATTCTCTAATGGCTCAGATAGCGAATCAATATTTATAAACGCTGAAAGAGATTTTGAAGAAGGCGATGTATTTATTCAGACAGATTTAGGAGAAACTTTAGATCTAATAAAAAAACAAGGACAAGAAGTATTTTACAACGGAATAATAGCCGAAAAAATTGCAGCGGATTTTTCAAATAACGGTGGGCTTATAACAATAGAGGATTTAAAAGACTACAAAGTTTTTTTAAAAGACCCTATTTGTGGAGATTATAAAGAATACGAAGTCTGTTCTATGCCATCACCAAGTTCAGGCGGAGTCGCAATTATTCAAATGTTAAATATTATTGAAAACTTTGATCTTGCTAAGTATTCACACAATTCAATTGAGTACATAAAACTTTTAGCTAAAGTAATGAGTTTTGCGTATGCAGATAGATCTAAGTATTTAGGAGACCAGAACTTTTTCAATTCGCCTGTAAACAAATTAACTTCTAAAAGTTACGCGAATATCATTTCTAAAAAAATAAAATCTGGTGAGAAAATAAGTGTTGAGCCAGGAATATATTTTTACGAAGGAGATCAAACTACGCATTTTTCTATAATTGATTTTGATGGAAACGTGGTGAGCAACACTTACACTCTCAACACAGCTTATGGATCAGGTATAGTTGCAAAAGGTACTGGAATATTAATGAATAATGAAATGGATGATTTTTCTATCAAACCCGGTACGCCAAACGCTTATGGTTTAGTCGGGTCAGAAGCAAACAAAATCGAATCCAGAAAGTCGCCTTTGTCTTCTATGTCTCCAACTGTTGTATTTAAAAACTCCAAGCCCGTTTTAATTACAGGATCTCAAGGGGGCTCAATGATAATAAACACGGTATTTCAAGAAATTTTAAATGTTTTAGAATTTGATATGAAATTATCTGAGTCTAACAAAAAAGAGAGAGTGCATTATCAATGGAAGCCGGATATCTTATTTCATGAGGGCTTGAGCAAAGATTTGATTGAAGAACTGAGTAAAGAAATGCGGCTTTACGAGAGAAATATAGGCGAAACTCAATCAATCGCAATCGAAAACAATAATTATAAAGGATGGACAGATCATCGCAGACCAGATGGAAAAAAAATTGAATTACATTAAAGCCATAGAAGTATTTGAAAAGAAAATTGAGCTTCCAGAAGATCCAGGAGTCTATAAATTTTTTAATGCAGATTTTGAATTGCTTTACGTAGGTAAAGCAAAAAATTTAAAAAATAGAGTTTCTTCTTATTTTTCTAAAGGCGAAACCAAGAAGCAAAAATCCTTAAGAACTCAGATTAATTATGTAGATTTGATAATAACCAAAACCGAATCGGATGCCTTAATCTTAGAGCAAAGCTTAATTAGAAAGCACAAGCCTCCTTACAACGTTCAGTTCAGAGATGATAAATCTTATCCAATTATTCACATTGCCTCTGCAAAAGAATTTCCAAATATTTTTATTTCCAGACAAAAGCAAAAAGAGGGAACTTCTTTTGGACCTTATGCAAACGTTGGTGCGATGAGAAAGAATCTTGAGATGTGTAAAAAAATCTTCAAAATTAGGGATTGCAAAGATGTGGTTTTTAAAAATAGAACTAGGCCTTGCATAGAGTATCAAATTGGCCGATGTTCAGCTCCTTGCGTTGGATTAATTTCTAAGGAGGATTATCAAAAGGATGTTGAAAGCGTAGAAAATTTCCTAAATGGAAAAAATGAAAAAGTTTTAAAAGATCTTTATGAAAGCATGGATAAATATTCAGATAGTAAAGACTATGAAAGGGCAATTCTCTATAGGGATAAAATTAATGCCATACGAGACATACAAAAAAATCAGAGCATATTGACTTTGTATCAAGACATAGACGTCGTCGCCTTTAAAAAGAATAAATTTAGTATTTGTATAAGCTTGGTCGAGGTAAGAGACGGTTGGATAAGCACAACAAAGAACTTTTTCTTAGAAGACCAGAAACTACTGGCAGACAAGGATATGTTTCTTAGATTTATTGAATCGTATTATTTAAATACAAAAGAAAAAAAAATAAATTTAATAGCAAACTTTGACCTATCAAATCATAAAATTGAATTAGAAAATATTTTAGAAAAAAAAATAAAGATTATAAAAAAATCTAAAAAAAATGAGCCTTTACTTGAAATTGCCGAATCACAGGCATTGGATAGAATTAATCGAAAAAATACCTTTGAATGGGTAAAAGAATCTTTTACAAACCTTAAAGAAAAATTAGGATTGAAAAATTTAGAAAGAATTGAAGCTTTCGATATAAGTCATAATCAAGGCAGCAAAGTTACAGCGTCATGTGTTTGCTTTTCGGAGGATGGTCCAGACAAAAAAAATTATAGGAGCATGAACCTCTCGCTTGATAAAAATGATGATTATCTAGCTTTATCAGAAGCAGTAAGAAGAAGACTCAAAAATCTTGAAGATAATAATAAATCTTTTCCCGACTTATTAATTATAGACGGCGGAAAAGGACAATTAAATTCTGTATCTAGCGAGTTAGAAAAGAGTGGCTTTAAAAAAGTTAATATAATTTCTATTTCGAAAGGACCTTTAAGAAATGAAAAATATGATGAGATTCATTTAAAAAGTTCTCCTTACAAGTTAAACGTTTCAGATCTTGAGGGGTGCTCAAGGTTGATACAATTAATTAGAAACGAATCCCACAGATTTGCCATTAAAAAACATAGACAAAGAAGAAGTAATTCTTATTTAAAATCAGAAATAGACCAAATTCCCTCCATCGGAAAAAAATATGCAAATCTCTTAATTAGACATTTTGGCGGCACTAAAAGATTAAAAGAAGCTTCTTATGATGACCTTTTAAAGGTAAATGGCATTGGTGAGCAAAAAGCCAAGCTCATCAAGAAATATTTGAACTAAAATTCTTATGAAATTAATACCAAATTTTCTTTCTTTTTTGAGAATTCTATTGGTTTTGCCAATCATTTATTCATTGCAAAGTGATTTGTATATATTGGCCGCATTTTTATTTTTTCTTTCTTCTATGACAGATTTTATGGATGGATATTTAGCTAGAAGATATGAATTAGAATCAGAATTGGGAGCTTTTCTTGATCTAATAGCTGATAAAATTCTTGTAATCACTATATTAGTTTGGTTAGTCTTTATTTATGCAAATCAAGCCTTAACAATACTTTCAATTTTAATCATTTTGAGAGAAATTATTATCACCTCCTTTAGGTATTTTTTAATTTTAAACAATGCGGATTCAGAATTAATCAAAGCAAATAAATATGGAAAATTTAAAACAGCTTTTCAGTTTTTCTCAATTTTTCTTTTGATTTTAAGTCCTTTACATAATAATTTTTACTTAACTTTTTCGTTAATTCTTCTTTTACTATCAACTTTGATTTCCTACTTTTCTTTAACAATCTATTTTTTAAACTGGATAAAAAAATAAAAAATGGATAAATACGAAGTTGATTGTTTGGTTATAGGCGGAGGGGTTGCTGGTTTAGCGTCGGCAAAATTTCTAGCCCAAGAATTTAAAAAAACTTATTTAATTGAGAGAAACAATTATCTCGGTATGGAAACTTCGAGTAGAAATTCTGAGGTAATTCATGCTGGAATTTATTACAAAAAAAATTCATTAAAATCAGAACTTTGTTTGAAAGGAAAAATAATGCTATATAAATATTTAACTGAAAAAGATATCAATTTTAATAATTGCGGAAAATACATTTTAGCCACAAATGAAGAGGAGTGTAAAAAGCTTGAAGAGATTAGATTGAATGCCGTTGATTGTGGTTTGGAAGACTTATTTTATGAGCCAAATCTAAAAAAGATTTATCCTTTTTTAAACGTTAAGAATTCTATTTTTTCTCCTTCCTCCGGTATTTTTGATAGCCATGAATATTTCAAAGCCTTGGAAAAAGATTTTTGTGATGCAGGAGGGTTAGTTCTCTTGGGGAATGAGTGCCTAGATATTGAAGAAACGAATGATTTTTTTGAAGTTAAAATTAAGGATTTGAATAATGAGCTAATTTATATTCTACAAACCAAATTTTTAATTAATGCTGCAGGTATTCATTCTGCGGAAATAGCAAAACTCATTGATAAATCTAGAGAGATAGACGTACAGTACATTAAAGGCGAATATTATAATTATTCTGGTAAAGAAAAAATAAATCACTTAATTTACCCGGTGCCTGGGTCTCTAAGTTTGGGGCTTCACGCAACTATCGATCTCGGAAGTGGTATTAAATTTGGCCCTTCCGCAGTAGAAACGAAAGAAATAAATTATAAAGTAGAAGATGAAAATAAAATGGATTTCGTTAGATCGCTTCAAAAGTATTGGCCTTCAATAAAAGAATGTGATTTATCTCCTAATTATTCAGGAATAAGGGCAAAGGAAAGAGGAGCTCAAGATTTTGGACTAGAAAAATTAGATAAAAAAAATAAAATCGCTATAAACATTATCGGCTATATTTCGCCTGGCTTAACGTCATCATTAGCCTTAGGAGAGAAAATTACTGAATTAGTCAAAGGCTAAAAAAATGAATATCTTGGTTACAGGAGGATTAGGTTATTTAGGTAGCCATGCAGTTATTAAGTTAATTGAACAAGAATATGGAGTTATTATTCTTGATAACCTCTCAAATAGCCGCAAAAGAAATTTAAATATATTAGAAAAGATTACCAATAAAAAAATAGAATTCTATGAAGCAGATATCAGAGATAAACCCAAGCTAAATAAAATCCTAAAAAAGAATAAAATATCAGGAATAATGCATTTTGCTGGCCTCAAGTCAGTTAGTAAATCCAATTCTGAAAAGGAAGAATATTTTGACGTAAACGTTAATGGGACTAGAAACCTTATAGAAGCACTCAATGAAACATCAAGTAACAACAAGTTTTTTATTTTTAGCAGCAGCGCTTGCATTTATGGAAAACCAATTTACTTGCCATATGATGAAATTCATGATCTTAAACCAGAAAATTATTATGGAAAGACTAAACTTCAATCAGAATTAATTTTAAAAGACGCATATCAAAATCATAAAGATTGGAAGATAGTCGTACTTAGATACTTTAATCCTATTGGCTCACATAATTCTTACCTTATTGGGGACGATCCTGTTGGGAGCCCCGAGAATTTAATGCCTAACATTGTAAATGCCGTAAATTCTAATGAAACTAATTTAAAAATTTTTGGCTCAGATCACGATACTTTTGATGGTACGCCAGTTAGAGATTACATTCATGTAGAGGATTTAATTGAAGGTCATGTTCTAGCATTGAATTTCCTAAAAAGTAGTAAAAAAAATATTTATGAAATATTTAATTTAGGATCTGGAGAGGGTTTTAGTGTGCTTCAATTGATAAATTCTTTCGAAGAGATAAATGACGTAAAAGTACCATTCGAATTTACAAATAAAAGGAAAGGAGATCTTCCAATATATTTCTCTAGCGCTGAAAAAATCAATAAAAAGTTAGGCTGGAAGCCTAAATTAACACTAATGGATATGTGCAAAAGTTCTTGGGAATTTCATAAAAATAAAAAGTAAAATATATATTAATTTGGCTGAGTGGCAGAGTGGTCATGCAGCGGACTGCAAATCCGTCAACGCCGGTTCGATTCCGACCTCAGCCTCCAAAAGACAATTAGAAATGGATAAAAGAAACGTTTCAAAAGCCTTAATTCCAGTAGCTGGATTGGGCACTAGGATGCTGCCTGCTACTAAAGCTATACCAAAAGAACTACTACCTATATTTGATAAGCCTTTGATACAACATGTTGTAGAAGAAGCAATAAGTGGAGGAATTAAAGAAATTATTTTAATTACTCGTAGTGGAAAAGAGGCTATTGAAAATCATTTTGATAATAATTATGAATTAGAACATCGTTTGGAGGTTTCTGGAAAAAGAAAAATTTTAAAGTCCGTAAAGAATTTGATTCCAAAGAATATTAAAATCAGCTCTATTAGGCAGGAAAATGCTCTAGGACTGGGACATGCAATCTTATGTGCTGAGCATTTATTGAAGAACGAACCTTTTGCAGTCTTACTGCCAGATGAATTCTTAGTGCAAAAAGAGCTATCGCAAGATTTTGCAAAAATGATGAAAAATTTCACTACGTCAGGCTCTGGTCAGCTATTGGTCGAAAAAGTTTTAAAAAGAGACGTTCCAAATTATGGAGTGGTAGATTTAAAAAAGAAAATTTTAAAATCAAAATCACAAAAAAAAGTTTTTGGTCTTATAGAAAAGCCCAAACCAAAAAATAGTCCTTCCAATTTAAGGATAGTGGGAAGGTATATTCTTCCATTTAGCACAATGAATGCTATAAAAAAATTAAAGCCTGGAAGAGATGGAGAAATCCAATTAACAGATGCAATTAATTATTTGGTTAAAAAAGATTTAGAAGAAATAAATGCTAATCTTTCTACTTCAGAAATATATGATTGTGGTTCTAAAACAGGTTTTCTAGGTGCTAATATAGCTTTAGCATCAAGGAACAAAAAAATAAAAAGATATATCAAGGAGATAATTAAATAGCCCAGGTGGTGGAATTGGTAGACACAAGGGACTTAAAATCCCTCGAAGGCAACTTCGTGCCGGTTCAAGTCCGGCCCTGGGTACCAAGTAAATATCTATGTACTACTCCGACGAAGAATTAATTTCTTTTGGCTTCAAAAAAATTGGGAAAAATTTGAAAGTCAGCAGGCTTGCAAACTTTTACTCTATAGAGGATGGAGAAATGGGCGATAACGTAAGAATTGATGATTATGTAATATTGAAGGGAAAAATATACATAGGTTCAAATGTGCATATTTCATGTTTCTGTAATTTAAGTGGAGGATATGGGATTACCTTGAAGGATTTTTCTGGAATTTCTTCACACACTAGTATTTTTTCCGCAGTTGAAGATTTTATATCTCCAACACTTATGAGTCCCTCAATAGACAGAAAATACTCAAAGATTATCGACGGCCCTGTGGTTTTTGAAGAGGGAGCAAAATTAGGATCTCATTGTATTGTTTTACCTGGCATTACAATTGGGAAGCATTCTACTGCAACTGCACAAACTTTAATAAATAAAGATGTAAAGGATTTTGCAGTAATAGGCCCTAAAGTAAGAGGGTTTAAAACTTTTGGTTTTAGAGATAAGAAAGCAATTAATGATATCAAAAGTCATTATTTAGATGAAAAAAATTAAATTTAAGTATTCAAAAGATAACGATTTCGATTTATTTTTAGATAGATTTACTTTTGAGCCAACTTTTACTACAAACTTAATTATTGAAAGTGTTCTAAAAAATCTTTCTAAAAATTCTACCATTTTAGACTTGGGGTGCGGTTCAGGCGTCGTTGGAATAGTCATAAACGAACTTTCAAAATTTAAACATTCTTTCTTTGCTTCTGACGTTTTTGAGACTGTAAAAGATGTAGTAAGTAAAAATGCAAATTTAAATAATGTAAAAATTAAAATTGAGCTATCCGATACTTTCTCATCTTGGAATAGGAGATTTGATTGCATAATTGACGATATTTCCGGGATTTCTTCGGAAGTAGCTAAACTTTCTCCCTGGTTTGAAAATATAGCTTGTGATAGTGGAATAGGCGGAGACATTCTCACAAATAAGGTGCTTTGCGAGGCTCCTTCATTTCTAGAAAATGACGGATTGTTTTTTTTTCCAGTAATATCATTATCTAATTCTGCGTCTATTTTAAATAAGGCTAGAGAAAATTTTAAAAATTTAGAATTGGTCAATTCGAAAGATTGGCCGTTGCCAAGTTCAATGGCAAACAATCTGGAAGCTTTAAATGATTTAAAAGATTTAGGGCATATTTCCTTTGAGGAAAAATTTGGTATATTAGTCGCTTCAACTAGTATTTATAAGGCTTATAATTAATCATGAATGATGATCTACCTTGGTTTGAAGTAGAAAATTCAAACATAAATGAACAAGAATACGATTTAAAAAATCCTTTTTATGAAAACGTAAAAGAATTTTCAGAAAAAGGGTTCACTGTTTTTGATTTGTATTCAGATAACTCAGTTATTGATGATGCTTTGTTAAAACTTGACGCCTTAATAGAAACAAAAAATTATTCTAAAAATCCAAAATATTATCATTACAATGAAAGCCCAAGGATAGTAGAAGCTTGGAAAAAAATAAAAGAAATCTCACTTCTTTCTAATGACAAGAATGTTATTGAGTTTCTAAATCTTGCTTATAAAAGAAAACCTATTCCTTTTTCTACAATCAATTTTTACGCGTCAACTGAACAACCCCTTCATAGCGATTACTGGCATTTTGGGTCTACACCAGATAGATTTTTATGCGGCGTCTGGATAGCAATGGAAGATATTCATGAGGATTCAGGACCTCTTCAAGTGGTCCCGAATTCATCTTCGCTTCCTATAACTTCACAAGAATCTTTAGGCTTAGAGATTCCGAAAACCACTAAAGAAGTCAAAAGAAATTATGCTATTTACGAAGAATTTGTGAAAAAACAGATGGAAGAATTTAGTCTCAGGACTGTGCCTGTTATCATCAAGAAAGGTCAATGTTTGATTTGGTCGGCAAATTTATTACATGGGGCATTTAAGAGGGTTAATAAAAATTTAACTAGAAAAAGTATGGTTACACATTTTCATTTTGAGAACTGTAAATATTACAATCCCGTTTTTACAGATTTTAAAAGAAAAGTGTATAATGAAAGAGAGTTAGAAATAGTTAAATAAATGCCTAAAATTACCCAAGAAACTTTATTTGACGCAATATCGAAAGCGCTTGATGTTGATTCTTCGAAAGTTAATTTGGATTCAAGTATTGATACTATCGAAGAATGGGACTCTTTGGGAAGTTTAAGTATTCTTACCTCACTAGATGAGTTATCTGATGGCGAAACGTCAAAAATAGAAGACATTTCCAGTGCTGCCTCATGCAAAGATATTATAGATTTACTGAAAGTTCATAACCTATATGATCCAAGCTAAAATTGAAGGTATTGAGTACCATCTAGCTTCAAAAAAAGAAAATCTAAAAAATTTAAAAGAAAACAACCCTGATTGGGATGTAGAAAAAATATTTGAAAAAGTCGGTGTAAAGGATAGATTTATCTCTTCTGAGCATGAAACCTCTCTGAGTCTTGGCATTAATGCTGCAAAAAAGTTTTCTCATAAAATATTAAAAGAGGTTGATTGTTGTATCTTTGTCACTCAAACTCCAGATTTTCTCTTACCAAACAACGCAAGCATTGCGCAAGATAAGCTTAATTTGAGTAATGAAATTTCTGCATTTGATATAAATATGGGCTGCTCTGGTTTTGTTTATGCTCTTTCGGTGGCTTCTTCTTTTTTAGAATCTAATATTCATTCTAAAATTTTAATTATTTGCGGCGAAACTTATACAAAATATCTGAACGAACATGATCGTTCGACCCAACCTATATTTAGCGATGGTGCGTCAGCTACTATATTGTCGAAAGGTAAGACTTCAAAAATTGGACCGTTTTTATTTGGAACAGATGGATCTGGATATGATAAGTTGATTTTTAAAAACAGCGGGGCGTCTAAAGAATTTAAAAATGAAAACAAAAGTATTTTTATGGACGGACAATCGGTATTGCTTTTTACAATGGATAAGATTCCCAATTTGATTTTAGAATTAATGGAAACAAATAATTATTCTATTGATGACATAGATTTCTTTTTATTCCATCAAGCCAGTAACGTGGTTTTAGATAACATCCAAAGAAAGTTAAAAATTCCTTCCGAAAAGCTGCCAAGAAATGCTTCTAAATTTGGAAATACAACTTCATCAACAATTCCAATACTAATCAAAGATTTAGTAAATTCAAAAAAATTGAGGAGAAAAATGAGAATAGTTTGTTGTGGATTTGGGGTTGGACTTTCTTATGGAGCGACAATTGTCAATTATTAAAAATAAACAATTTATTATTATAGGCGCCAATTCAGGGCTAGCTAATTTTTCTGTAAAAAAGTTTTCTCGTAGAAATCTTGTTTTTGGAACCTATAATAAATCCAGGCCGAAGGAAACAAAGGATTTTCATCTTTTAAAAAAATTAGATTTGTCAAAAAAAAAACAAATAGAAGCTTTCATTAATAAAATTTCGAAAGATTTGTCCAAAATAGTACTGATTAATTTTGGAGTTTTTAATCAAGATAATCTTCTGGTAAATGTTGAGGAGGAAGAATTATTAAATTCTTTTCAAATAAATGTATTTTCAAATTTTTATCTCAATAAAATGCTTATTCCCATTATGATAAAAAATAATTGGGGCAGGATTATCCATTTATCGTCTCAAAGAGCTTTTTTGGGAGCTAAAGGAGCATCTGTATATGGGGCTTCAAAGTCTTCGCTAATCGGTTTAAGCAATAATATTGCATCAGAATATGCGAGATTTGGCATTACTTCCAATATAATAAATTTGGGATATTTTGAATCTACTCTATTTTATAAATTAGACAAATCATTGCAGAAGGAATATTTAAATTCAATTCCTGGAAAAAAATTGGGAACTGCTGAAGATATTTTTAACGTTTTAGAAATGATAGTTAAAAATCCTTTTATGAACGGCTCTATAATTGATTTGCATGGCGGGGCAAAAATATGAATAAAGAAGAAGCATCGAAGCTTGAAAATTTTTTATCGAAAGAAATTGATTTAAGAGAAATAATATTTGTCCTTTGGAATAGAAAATTTTTTTTAATAAGTCTCAGTTTTTTGTTTTCAATTATTTCTATTTTTTATTCTTTATCTATCCCAAATAAATATACTTCCGAATCAATACTAGAAGTACAGTCAAATTCAAGCACTTCCGGCGCTATGTCATCGATAAGAAGTCAATTCGGAGGTATCGCATCGCTTGCTGGGATAAATTTAGGGTCTGGTGACTCCGGAGACAAATCTTTTTGGGTTATGGAAAGAATAAAATCAAAAGAATTCTCTAAACATATTTATTCATTTCCTGGAGTTGTAGAAAATTTTTTTGCAGTTGAAAAATATGATCCTGATGAACAAAAAATTTTTTATAATGAAAAAATTTTCAAACAAAGTGTTTGGCAAACTAGAAGTAATGGTAAATCTTATAAGCCCACCTTTTTAGAATTCCATGCTGCATTTAACAGTTCTTTAGATGTTCAAAAAAATACTGAAACCGGATTTATAGATTTAAAATTTGAACATTTTTCTCCTAAATTTTCTGAAGAATTATTAAATTTAGTAATCAATGAAATTAACGTTCTTACAAAGGAAGGAGATAAAAATGAAGCTACATTTTCTCTTGAATATTTGCAGTCGGTCTTGGGAAAAACTTTAATTGAGGATACTAGATTGTCAATAAACGAACTTATTAAAACACAGCTGAATATAATAATGCTTGCTGATGTGAAAGATTTTTATATTCTTAAACCTATTGACTTACCTTTTGTTCCAGAGAGTAAATCATCTCCTTCGAGATCTCTAATTGTAATTATGTGGTCATTTTTTGGATTTCTTTTAAGTTCTTTATATATTTTGGTTAGGCATTTCTATTTAAAAAAATAGGTATTTCGTGAAAATATTAATAGTTATAGGAACAAGGCCTGAAGCTATTAAAATGGCACCGTTGATTTTAAATCTCAAGAAAGAAAAATATTTTAAAGTAAAAGTTTGTGTGACAGCTCAACACAGAGGAATGCTGGATGAAGTGCTGAATTTGTTCAGAATAAAACCAGATTATGACCTAAATCTAATGAAAAAAAATCAATCCATTAACGATATTGCTTCGAAAATTATAAAAAAGATCGATAACGTTCTAAATTTGAGTAAGCCTGATTTAGTCTTGGTTCATGGAGACACATCAACAACTCTCTATTCAGCAATAGCAAGTTTTAATAAGAAGATTAAAATTGGTCATATTGAAGCTGGCCTAAGAACATTTAACTTAGATTTTCCTTGGCCTGAAGAGAGTAATAGGCAGATAGTAAGTAAACTTTCTTCTTTTCACTTTGCACCAACTAAAATTGCCAAACAAAATCTTATTCAAGAGGGAATAAAAAAAAAGGATGTTTTTGTTACTGGAAATACAATTATTGACTCTCTTTTAATTGCATCAAAATTGATAGATTCAAAAAAAGCTTTAAAAAAAGAGTTAGAAAATAAATTTAAATTCTTAAAAAAAGAAAAAAAATTAATTCTTGTTACAGGACATAGAAGAGAAAATTTTGGAAAAAGTTTGAAAAATATATGTTTAGCTTTGAAACAGCTTTCTAAATTAGATATTGAAATTATTTATCCTGTTCATTTGAATCCCAAAATAAATATTCCTGTGAATAACATGCTGAATAATGTAAAAAATATAAAATTATGTAGTCCTCTTGATTACATTTCTTTCGTATACCTTATGACAAAATCTTATCTAATAATAACGGATTCTGGTGGAATTCAGGAAGAGGCCCCAACTTTGGGGAAGCCTGTTTTAGTTACTAGAGAAGTTACCGAGAGGCCTGAAGCGCTTGAGGTAGGAACGGTCAAATTAGTGGGTTCTAATCAGGATAAGATAGTTTCGGAGGCGACTAAATTATTAAATAACAAAAATGAGTATAATAAAATTTCTTTTAAACAGAATCCTTACGGTGATGGTAAATCAAGCTTAAGGATATCAAAAATTTTAAAAAAAATATAACCATACATGCCAAAGAGAGCTTTCATCACGGGAATTACTGGTCAAGATGGTTCTTATCTTGCGGAATTTCTTTTGGAAAAGAATTATGAAGTACATGCCATAACAAGAAGGGTATCAGTTTTTACTACCCAAAGGATAGATCATTTATTGCGGCACCCAAATTTATTTACTTACCATGGAGACTTGGCTGATTCTAGCAATCTTCACATGCTTTTATCCAAAATTAAGCCCGATGAAGTTTATAATTTAGGTGCACAATCCCATGTTTCTGTGTCATTTGAAGTTCCTGAATATACTGCTGAAGTTGACGCACTAGGTGCAATTCGCTTATTAAATGTTTTAAAAGACTTAGGGCAAACCCCAAGATATTATCAAGCTTCTACATCTGAATTGTTTGGCGGTATCCCAGGAACAGAGCCTCAAAATGAAGATACACCGTTTTCTCCTAGATCTCCATACGGAGCTGCAAAATTATATGCCTATTGGATTACTAAAAATTACAGAGAGTCTTATGGTATGTTTGCAAGTAATGGAATTCTTTTTAATCATGAGTCGCCAAGAAGAGGAGAGACATTTGTTACAAAAAAAATTACTAAAGGAGTGGCAAATATTGTCAAAGGAAATCAACGATTTATAACATTAGGAAATTTAAATGCAAAGCGAGATTGGGGATACGCTAAAGACTATGTTGAGTCGATGTGGCTGATGCTTCAACATGAGAGACCCGACGATTTTGTCATAGCAACAGGAAAGTCTTGGAGTATCAGAGAATTCGTAGAGATGGCTTTTAAAAGCGTGGACGTAGAAATTGAATGGGAGGGAGAAAAAGAAAAAGAAATTGGAAAGAATAAACTCTCTGGAGAAACGATTATAAAAATTGATCCCAAATACTATAGACCATCAGAGGTAGACTTCCTCAAAGGAGATGCTTCAAAGGCTCTTAAATCTTTAGGATGGAAACCCAAAACATCTATTAAAAAATTAGTGAAAATTATGGTTGATTACGATCTTAAATATGATGATTACAGTGGGGTAGAATGAAAATTGATTTTGATTTTAGAAGTTCAAATCTTTTAGAGGACGTTACTATTATTTATCCTTCGGTTCACAAAGAAGATAGAGGCTCAATATGGACTTCTTATTTAAATAAAAAAATTGATAAATTTTTGCCTGATGATCTTGTTTTTCTTCATGATAAATTTTCAGAATCTAAGAAAAATGTTTTGAGAGGCATTCATGGAGATCATAAGTCTTGGAAATTAATTTCTTGTATTTCAGGAAAAATTTTTCAAGTCATTGTGGACTTAAGAAAATCTTCATCATCATTTTTAAAACATGAGACTTTTAGACTAAACTCGAATGAAAAAAAAATGATCTTAATTCCTCCTGGAATGGGTAATGCATTTTTAACTATAAGTGAAAATGCTACATATCATTATAAGCTAGCATACAAAGGAGATTATATAGATGCAGCAGATCAATTTACCGTTGCTTGGGACGATCCAAGATTGAACATTGATTGGCCCATAAAAAAACCTATTTTATCTAGCAGAGACTTGCAAATTAACAATGGAAGTAATTAAACATAATAATAAGATTTTAAGCATAATTTACAGAGATGAAGATTGGGTTAAAGGTCTAAATTTTATTACTCCAAATGAAATGTTTGTTCAGGTGGGTTCATGGTGGTATGACAAGGGAAAATTACTCGACAAACACGTTCATAAAGATTTTGAAAGGAAAGCTATGAGAACTCAAGAGTGTGTATATGTTAGAAAAGGTAGTATGAGAGTCACTCTATTTTCTGAAGAACTTGAAGAATTACAACAGTACGATTTATTTGAAGGTGATTTGAACGTTTTTGCTTATGGTGGACACGGATACGAAATATTAGAGGATGATACTCAAATTATAGAAAGTAAAAATGGGCCTTTTGTTGATGTTGAAACCGATAAGACAAAGTTTTAAAAATAATGCCTAAAGAATTCATTATGCAAATGCGACCCCTTTTTGGCAAAGAGGAAAAAAAAGCACTTTCGGATTATATGGAAGAAGATGGATTTTTGACTGAGTACAAAAGGACGGAGATATTTGAGTCAATGATTGCTAAGTTTACATCTTCAAAACATTGCATCGTTGTTAATAATGGAACAATAAGTCTAACTCTTTCTGCTTTGGCATTAGGACTGAAGGCTAATGATGAAATTATAATTCCCAATTTTACAATGGTTGCAACGCCTAATTCAATACAGATGTTTGGTGCAAAGCCAGTATTTGTGGATGTTGAAAGAGAAACTCTTTGTCTAGATTTAGAAAAAGCTAAAAAAGTCTTAACAAATAAAACTAGGGCAATAATTTTAGTTTCTGCAAATGGAAGATATCCTGAATACGGTATTGATAATTTACTTAAATTTGCTGACGAAAATAATTTATTTATTATCGAAGATGCTGCTCAGTCGTTAGGATCTTATTATCCTGATGGACGACATATTGGAACAGTTGGCGACATTGGTA
Source organism: SAR86 cluster bacterium (assembly GCA_023703675.1). Taxonomy (NCBI): domain Bacteria; kingdom Pseudomonadati; phylum Pseudomonadota; class Gammaproteobacteria; species SAR86 cluster bacterium. Next base: position 228,387 of record CP097974.1, read on the forward strand.
GTTTTTCTTTTTCTGCGCCTAAGATAATTTCAACCGGGCAAGGAGGAGCAATAGTAACCAATTCTGATAAATTATCTAAAAAGCTCAGAAAACTTAAAGATTTTGGAAGAACCTCTGGGGGAAACGATATTCATGATGAGATTGGTTACAATTTCAAATTTACCGAGCTCCAAGCTTGTATTGGAATAGAGCAAATGAAAAAGTTACCGAAAAGAATGGAGAGAAAAAAAGAGATTTGGAAAATATATAAAGAAGAATTAAAAACTTTAAAACAATTACAGTTATTTGATCATAACTTAAAACATACAACACCTTGGTTTATAGACTCTCTAGTTGAAAATAGAGAAGAACTTATTCAATATTTAAAATTAAACAATATTGGAACCAGGGTGATGTACCCACCTTTAAATAAGCAAAAAGCCTACAATATTGATTTGGATGCTCCTGTCTGCGACGAAGTTGATCGAAAGGGGCTTTGGCTACCCTCTAGCGTTCAATTAACAAATGAAGAAATTTTTTATATTTCCGATACCATTAAAGCCTTTTATTAAAAAAAATGAAAATTAATTGTATTGGTCTTGGTTATGTTGGGTTACCGACTTCTCTACTATTAGCCGACAAAAATTTTGATGTTATTGGTGTAGACAGCAATGAAAAAAAAATAAAAGAAATAAATTCACACAATTTATTTCTAAATGAAATTGAATTACAAAATCTTTATTTAAAGGTAATCAAAAAAAATAATTTTAGAGCACAATCTTCACCAGAAGCAGGCGACGTTTTTTTTATTGTAGTGCCAACCCCAGTCAACCCAGATAAGTCCTATGATTTATCGTTTCTAAATTCTGCAGTTGATTCAGTAATTCCTTTTTTAAAAAAAGGCAACATCTTAGTAATTGAATCAACAGTACCTGTAAAAACAACTCAATTAATTTCAGAAAAGATTTTTAAAGAAAGAAAAGACTTAAAAAATGAAATTTATGTTGCTTACTGTCCCGAAAGAGTATTACCTGGAAATACTTTGCATGAATTAAAAAACAATGACAGAGTGATTGGAGGTATAGATGAAATTTCAACTCAAAAAGTTATTAATTTTTACAAAAAATTTGTAGACGGAAATTTGTATGAAGCTGACTCTTTTACTGCGGAACTCTGTAAACTTGCAGAAAATTCTTTCAGAGATAATCAAATTGCTTTTGCAAATGAATTATCTATCATCTGTGATGAATTGAACGTCAATGTAAATAATTTAATTAAAATAGCTAATAAACATCCAAGAGTAAATATTTTAAAACCCGGTACGGGAGTTGGTGGACATTGTATAGCTGTTGATCCTTGGTTTTTGATTTCAGATTTCCCCGATAAAACAAATCTTATTAAAAAATCTAGAGAGGTAAATGATTTCAAAACAGAATGGTGTATAGAAAAAGCTATATCTACTATAAAAGAGTATTTTGAAATTAATAAAAAATATCCACTAGTTTCATGTATGGGAATTACATATAAGAAAGATTCAGATGACATGAGAGAATCTCCGTCTTTAAAAATTGCAAAAAATTTAATTAATCAAACTGAGTTTGAGACTTTAATTTGTGAGCCTAATTTAAAAAGTCATGTTGATTTTGAACTTTCAGATCACGAAAAAGCTTACTTTAATGCTGACATCGTCATATGGTTGGTAAATCATAAAGAGTTCGAATCAATAAAAAAAATTGAAGGGAAAAAAGAACTAGATTTTTGTGGTTTGAATTAATCAGTTTTTTTATGATAAAAATTCTAAATTTTTTTAAGATTAAACTTGGCAACAGTCCTTTTATAAAAAATACTTTAATAGTCACTTTTGGCACTGGAATTGCTCAATTGTTTCCAATGATATCTTATCCATTTTTAGCAAGGATTTTTTCTCCTTCAGAATTTGGTCTTCTAGCAATTATCACTTCATTAGTACCAATTATCGCAGTCATATCTAGTGGGGCTTATGAAGGAGGAATTTTATTGTCGAAATCTAAAAGGGCGTCAATAAATCTTTCGGCCTATATTTTAATCAGATCATTTATAATTTTATCTTTCTTCACTTTACTAATTATTCTGTTCAACAAAAATATTTCGGAAATTTTAAACGAGCCACTTTTAACAACTTGGATTTTCTCTGTTCCAATAATATCTTTGGGGGCCGTTATATTTAATATCTCAAATGAGTGGAATGTTAAGTATAAATATTTTTCAGCTTTGAGTTTTAATAAGGCTTTTTATACTGTGACTAATGTAATTTTTAAACTTATCGTTGGATTGTTTTCAGCTATAAAATTTGGGGGGCTTATTCTTGGAGATCTTTTTGGAAAGCTTTTCATGATCTTTTATTGTTTTTTTATGCTAAGGAGCCTTGATGGAAATTCTTTTAAGTCAATTAATTTCAAAGATATAAGACAGTCACCTGAGTTAGTTTATGATTTTCCAAAATTTGTTATGCCGGATCAAATAATAAGCAACTTAGGCGGTTCTATACATATTTTTTTTATAAGTTCCTATTTTGGAAGCGCTCAAGTTGGATTAGTTTCTATTGTCTCTTCATTATTGTATGCACCCATAACAATTTTTAGTTCGGCTATTAAAGATGTATTTAGACAAAGAGCAATTGAGGAATTTGAAGTCTCTAAAAATTGCAGACCTTTATATTTTAAACTTTTAATTCCTATAGTTGCTATTGCTACTATAGGTTTCAGTTTTTTATACTTGATACTACCGAGTTTTTTTAGAATTTTTTTTGGACAGGAATGGGAAGATGCAGGAAAATATGGCCAAATTCTCATTCCTTTATTTTGTTTTAGTTTTATAAGCATGTCATTGAAAGATGTTTTTGTTGTGGTAAAAAAAATGCATATTGCTTTAATTTGGCAAGTTTTTTATATAGTCATATTGGTTTGCTCTTTGATTGTTGGAACTATGTATTTTTCAGATCTAAATGTAACTTTACATTTGATGACACTCGCAGGAAGTATTTCGCATATTCTTTATATGGTTCTTTCTTACTATTATGCGAAAGAGTAGATTCTAATGGCTTCTATTTTTAAAGATAAAAATTTGCCTTTCCTTTTTTCCTCAAAAAAAAAGGCAAATCTAAATCTTAAAATAAACATCGAAACTGCGTTACTAATTTTTGGAATAATCTTATTTAGATATCTATGCGATAAATCGTACTTAATAACAAAGATAGTTTTTAATTATGAAAATCCTTTTTTATTTGAACCCACTTTCTTTTCTAAAACTGTATCTTGGATTTTCTTAATTTCACTTTTACCACTTCTGACTAAGATATATTTCAATAAGAATCCTAGTAATAATATAATTTTTCTGCTGAGTTTAATATCTCTTGTTCCTTCGACTACATTAATTGCGGCATATGGAACTTATCCAATAAATTATATATTTTTGCTTTGGGTATATTGGTTTTTGCTTTTTCTTTTAATTATTCTTATCCCTTCTTTCAACTTAAATGTATTTAAAAAACTAAGGTCTAGATATTTCTACCTGGCTTTAATTTTTCTGATTTGTACAGCAGTTATTTACTTATCTTGGTTAAATACTGGATTTAGATTTGTTTTTAATATTTTTGATTCCGCAATGATTTATGGATTAAGAGTAGAAGCAAGAGACTATTCAAACTTCCCTCTGATAGGTTATTTACAACATGCTGGAGACAACCTTCTCCCCATATTAATGGTTTATATGTTTGCAAAAGGAAAGAAATTATTTTCTTTAATTCTAGCGTTCATAATTCTATTAAACTTTGGAATATCTGCTTCTAAACAAGTATTTCTACTCTTGTTTCTAGGAGTGTTTAGTTGTTTTTTTATAAGAAACATTTCTTTGCCTAGATTATTTTTAATCGGCACGATACTTGTAACTCTGATTACTTTAGCGGAGTTTTATCTGTTGAATACTGCGATCAGCTCAATGTTTTCGAGTTATCGAATATATTTCATACCTGCAAAATACCATCACATTTATTACGAATTTTTTTCTACTTATCAGCCAGATTATTTTAGACAATCTTTTTTAAGATATTTCTTCGAATCTCCTTATGAAAGAAGTTTGCATATGATTTTGGCTGATTATCATAATAGAGATTATTATGCCCGTGCAAACAATGGTTTGTTTTCCGATGCTGTAATGAATTTAGGATATCTTGGAATAATTATTTTTCCTCTTTTGCTAACTATAGTTTTGAAATTCTTGGATGGCGCCTCCCAGAATTTACCATCATCTGTAATCTTTATTGTCATCATAACTACAACCTTTATGTTGTTGAATTTAAATCTCTCAATTGCCTTAATGTCAGGAGGGTTACTTTTAATTATATTTACTCTTTATAGTCTTCCGAGAAAGGAGTAGAAACATTGAAAATTTGTCATGTAATAAGTGGTTACTTTAGAAACGATGCAAGGGTCTTTCACAGGCAATGTAAGTCGTTGCAGAAACAAAATAATGAAGTCGTTATCTTGTCAAATGATGGGGGAAGAAACGAAAAATTAGATGGAATAGAAATCTTTTCCTGTAATGTTTTTTTAAAAAAAAGAATTTTTGTACTTTTGTTTGCAACTTTTCAATTTTTTTTCAGTGCAAAAAAAATAAATGCTGATATTTATCAATTTCACTCACCTGAATTAATATTTTTAGGTTTATATTTTAAATTGATTGGGAAAAAGATTATTTACGACGCTCATGAAGATTTACCAAGGCATATATTAGAAAAAGAATGGCTACTTTGGATGCCTACTTTCTTAAGAAAATTTATATCATTAGCAACTGAACAATATCTTTTTTGGGCATTAAAAAAATATGATCGAGTAATTACGCCCCATCATCATGTATTGGAGTTATTTAAAAAAAATGGTATCGAATGTACATTAGTTGCAAATTTTCCAATTATTAAAAATAAAAAAAATTTTTTACTAGATGATTATCTAATCAGAAAAAAAGTAATTTGTTATACAGGAACTGTTTATTCTTATAGTAATCAAGAAGAAATATTAGAAGCAATCTCAGATTTAAAGGATGTAAGATACAAAATAGTAGGGTTTTTTGATGAAGCTCATTTAAATTCTCTTTCGTCTCATAAAGCCTTCAATCAGTTAGACTTTTCTGAAAGGATTCCTTGGGAGAGATTGAGTGAATTTTATGAAATGACTTCAGTTGGAATAGTAGTTTACGACTACAAACTTAATTTAGGAGGAAATTTGGGATCTTACGGCTCAAACAAATTGTTTGAATATATGGAAGCTGGACTTCCTCTTGTTTGTACTGACTATAAGCTTTGGAAGGAAATAATAGATGAATATAAATGCGGAATATATGTAAAACCTGGAAATGTGAGTGAAATAAAAAACGCAATTAGTTTTCTTTTAGAAAATAAAGAGTTAGCCTATAAATATGGACAAAATGGTAGAAGAGCTGTTGAAGAAAAATTTAACTGGTCATTACATCAAAAAGAATACTTAAAAATTTTTCAGAATATTTAAAAAATTACAATGGATCAAGAAAAAAAAATATCTTTCGTGGTGTCTTCTTGTGATAAATATTCTGATCTTTGGGATATTTTTTTTTCATGTTTTTTTAAATATTGGCCAGATTGTCCATATGAAATTTACCTAATTTCAAACTTTAAGACTTTTGAATCAAAAAGAGTAAAAACTATAAAATTAGGAGAAGATAGAGACTATGGTTCAAATTTAAAAAAGATATCACAAAACATTCCTACTGATTGGTTTGTTTTTTGGATTGATGATGCCATTTTGTCGGATAAGATCGACACCAATTTTATAAAAAAAATCTTAAATTTAGCTCAGAAAAAAGATGCTGGATCTTGTTTGCTGATTCCAACTTACCCAGTTGCATACAGTAAAGAAAAAGACGATCTCATTGGCCCGATACCAAAATTTGTCAAATATAGAGCTGCAATAGGGTGTTGTTTGTACCATAAAAAAACTTTTAATAAACTTATTTTAGAAGGCAAAGATATATGGGAGCATGATAAAAATAACGCTCCAAATAATTTCGAAGATAAATTTTATGCTTTAACAACTAATTTGAAAAAACCCCTTTTCCCTCATGCGCATGGAGTTGTCAAAGGTAAATGGTGTAGGCCATTCATTAAATTTTTAAAAAAGGAAGGATTTGAGAAATTAATACCTAAAAGAAAAAAGGAAACATTGACTTCTTATTTTTATGGAAAAATTTATTATCTGAGATTAAATCTATACAAGTTTTTTAAAATGCATTGGTATATCTAAAGTTTTGAGCAAAAATTATAAAATAGTAATAATTGATTATGGTATGGGAAATACTGGTTCAATTAAAAATATGCTTTCTTTTCTGGGATTCGACTCTCAAGTTTCTAATGAAGCAAAAATAATAAATGAAGCAGATTTTTTGATTCTTCCTGGAGTTGGAAAATTTGATAGAGCTATGCAGAATATAAATGATTTAAACCTAGCAGATACAATTAGTGAAGCCGTAGTTGAAAAAAGAATACCTACCCTAGGTATTTGCTTGGGCATGCAATTGATGTGTCTTTCAAGCGAGGAAGGAAATGAAAAAGGATTAGGGTTGGTAAATTATTATGTTAAACAATTTAAATTTAATAATAGATCGAATCTCAAAATTCCTCATATGGGTTGGAATTTTTTAAAAAAAACTAACAATGGCTTACTATTCAAATCTCAAGAAGAAAATCAAAGATTTTATTTTGTTCATTCATTTTATTTGGAAGATTCAGATTTACCTTATAAAACATCTATAACAAGATATGGGATAGATTTTATTTCTTCTTTTGAGAAAGATAATTTATTTGGTGTGCAGTTTCACCCAGAAAAAAGTCATAGCTACGGTAAAAATTTATTCAAAAATTTCTTGAATTATTATGACAGGGTTTTATAGGATCATTCCCACCTTGCTCTTAAAAGACAAAGGAGTAGTTAAGACAACAAAATTTAAAAACCCTAAGTATATTGGCGACCCTATAAATATTGTAAAAATTTTAAATGAAAAAGAAGCAGACGAGCTTTGTATTCTAAATATAGACAGATCAAGACATGATGACGAACCAGATTATCGTCATTTAGAAGAAATAGTCTCCGAGGCTTTTATGCCTGTTGCTTATGGTGGGGGAATTAAAAAAATAGGAGAAGTAGAGCAACTATTCAAAATAGGAATAGAAAAAGTAATCATAAACACACATCTATTTGGAAATTTTAAGTTTATAAAAGAACTTTCCGAAATTTTCGGTAGCCAATCTATTGTTGCATGTGTTGATACAAAAAAAAATTTATTTGGAAAATACTCGATTTATAGTAATTCAGGTACAAAAAAAACTAAGATAAACTTAGATCAGTACATAGATTCTATACAAAAAAATGGCGCTGGAGAACTTATTTTAAATAGTATTGATAATGATGGAATGATGAAAGGATATGATATTCAAATAGCAAATATGGTTAACTCTAAAATAAGTATCCCGTTTATATTGCTCGGAGGGGCAGGGAACAAAAAAGACTTAATCAGCGGAATAAATGCGGGAGCTTCTGGAGTTTCTGCAGGATCACTTTTTGTGTATCAAGGAAAACATAAAGCTGTTTTAGTAAGTTATATAAAAAACGAAGATTTATTTTTTTGATCTAATAGATTTTGACCATGAAAGTAACATTTAAAAATCCAAAAATTTGCTCAAAGTGTGTGATGGATTCTACCGCTTTAGAAATTAAGTTTGATAACAATGGAGTTTGTTCTTTTTGTAAAGAATACGATATTAGATCTTCCAAGGATTTGCATGAAAGCCCTGAAGATTCTAAAAAACTAGAAGATTTTTTAAAACAAATAAAACAGAAGAGAAAAAATTTTGAATATGATTGTATTATTGGAGTCAGTGGAGGGGTTGACAGTTCTTACGTTGCCTATCTTCTTAAAAAAGTACATGGACTAAACCCACTTGCCGTTCATTTAGATAATGGCTGGAATTCAGAGTTAGCCGTTTCAAATGTAGAAAATATTATGAAAATTTTAGAAATTGATTTAATTACACATGTTTTAGACTGGAATGAATTTAGAGACATACAAATTTCTTTTTTAAAGTCATCTATTTCAAATATTGAAATGCCTACTGACCATGCAATTTGGGCAATTCTTATAAAAACTGCGGCAAAAATGAAAATACCCTATATTATTGCTGGAAATAATGTTGTCACTGAATCTACAATGCCTTACTCTTGGTTGTATCAGTCAAAAGACTCAAGGATTATAAAATCAATCCACAAAAAATTTGGATCAAACATAAGAAAAACTTATCCGTCCTTATCAACTTTCGATTACATTTATTTTCTTCTAGTTAAAAGAATAAGATGGATTCCCATACTAAACTATATAAAGTACAACAAAATTGAAGCAAAGAATAAGTTGATTGAAGAGCTTGGATGGAAAGATTATGGAGGAAAACATTATGAGTCAATATTCACTAGATTTTTTCATTCAAATTATCTATTAAAAAAATTTGGATATGATTTAAGAAAGCCCTATCTATCTGCAGAAATATGCTCTGGGCAGCTATCTAGAAAGGACGCTTTAAAGGAGTTATCCTCTCCACCTTTGGATGAGAATCAAATGAGGCTAGACAAAGATTATATTTCAAAGAAATTAGCTTTAAGTGAAGTAGAATTTGAAATGATTATAAATAAACAAAATAAAAGTTTTAGAGATTATCCAAATTCCAATTTCTTATGGAGTAATTTCTCCTATTTTATCTCAAAGGCAAGAAATTTTATTACTAAAATTTGACCCACTTATATTAGAATTTAATTTTTTTCTAAAGAAATGAATATTCTTGTTTTAGTACAAATTTTTGACACTCCAATGGAAAGTGGTTCCGATAGAAATTATTTCTTTTATAAAAAATTCTGCGAATATGGTTTTGACGTAAACGTTATTACGTCAAATATTGATTACAAATCCGCTTCACCAAGATTTCCGAATAATAATTCAAATTTAAAGAAAAATATAAAAGGAATAAGTGTTGAATATTTGAATGTTTATACAAATATAAGGGGAAGTTTTTTTCGAAGAACTATCTTCTATCTTTCTTACTTTTTTAAAGCATTAAAATTAATAATCAAGAAAAAAGATGTTGATCTCATTTATGCAGTTTCTACTCCGTTAAGCACAGGTTTTCTAGGCGTCCTAGCTTCAAAAATTTTAAAAGCCCCATTAGTTTTTGAAGTAACTGATGTTTGGCCAGATGCGGCAATATATTCTGGAGTTTTAAAAAATAAATTTTTAATTTACTTTCTTAAGTTCTTTGAAAAAATTTGTTATAAAAATTCAAACAAAATAATAGCTCTAACTGAAGGGATAGCGAATAACATACAAGATAAAATTAGAGATAAAAAAAAAGTGTTGCTTATATCTAATGGTGTAGATGTCGAACTATTCGATCAAATTTCTGAAAACTCAAGAGAAAATATTCGGAAAAAATATGACATAAATTCAAAAATTGTTTGCACTTATTTAGGTGCTCATGGAAGATACAATTCTTTAAATACAGTTCTTAAAGCAGCAAATATTCTTAAATCAAATCATAAATTTAAATTTATTCTAATTGGAGACGGTGACGAGAAAATCAAGCTTAAAGAAAAATCAAAAAAATATAATTTAAAAAATATTATTTTTTTAGACCCAATTCCTCGATCCAAATCTTTAGAATTTTTAAACGGTTCTGACATTTTTCTTTTACCAAATTTAAAAGGTGATTTTTTCGACGGAAATCTTCCGAACAAGCTATTTGATTACATGGCTGCAGCTAGACCAATAATTGTCTCTGGTTCTAGAGAATCTTCAGAGTTAGTAAAAAAAGCTGACTGCGGTGTTTGTGTTGAAGCTGAAAATGAGGAAGCAATTGCACGTAACATTTTGAGCCTAGGGAAAATGTCATTTGAAGAAAGATTTGAAATAGGAAGAAAAGGTTCTGAGTATGTTAAGTTGCATTTTAATAGAGAAAAACATAGTAAATTATTAATTGACATAATCATGGGAATTAAAAAAAATTAACTTATAAGTTTTCTTTGATTTTCTAATTTTGAAAATTCTAACTTTCAAAGTATTAATTTTTTCTAACTTTTAAATTATAAAATATTTATGTAGTATCCATGAAACACATAAATAAGATGAATGTTGAACAAGCAAAAAAAATAGTTATTGAGGTAATAAACGAAAACTTAGAAAAAGGTGAGGCCAATGAAGATTCAAAATTACTTGAGGAAGACCTTTTAGATTCTATGACACTTGTTGAAGTTTGCCTTTCACTTGAAGATGTAGCTGATAACCATGGATTTGAATTTGATTGGACATCGGAAACAGCTTTGTCAAAGTCAAAAAGCATGTTTAGAAGTGTGACTTCTCTTGCAGAAGAATTTTCCTCACAATCAGAGAATTAACTTGATCGTTATTACTGGTGCAAATAGAGGGTTGGGAAAAGCCATCGCTCAACGTCTTGTTGACAAAGGAAACAATGTTTTGGCTTTAGTAAGATCTAAAGAAAACATTGAATTTGAGAGTATCGAATGTGATGTGAGAGATTACTCATCAGTTAAAAACGCAGCGAGACGTATTAAAAATATGAAAAAAAGTATTTCTTGTTTCATAAATGTAGCAGGAGTTGCTTCAATGAATATGGCTGTGACTACTGATGAGTCAACAGTTCAAAAACTTATTCAAACCAATCTCGTAGGTACAATATATTGCTGTCAATTATTTGGTCCTATTTTAATGAGACAGAAGCAAGGAAGCTTTATTAATTTTTCAACTATAGCTGTTCCATTAGCTCTTAAAGGAGAATCTATTTATGTTGCCTCAAAATCAGGGGTTGAGGCATTTTCAAGAACTTTTGCAAGAGAAATGTCAGATTTTAATATTAGAGTTAATTGTATTGCTCCTGGACCCATTAATACTGATTTATTGAAAGGAATATCAGAAGGACAGATAAAAAAAATAACAACGCAACAAGTTATTCAAAAACAATTTGAAAAATCTGACGTATGTGACTTAGTAGAGCTACTTATGGATGCAAAAGCTTCTTGTCTTAGTGGACAGATTTTAAATGTTGGGGGTGTTTAATAGATATTCTTTCTAAATTAAAAGAGAGATGGATTGATATTGAACATCCATTTCTCATTCATCCTGAGGGGAGCTTATATTTCAGTGAAATTACCAATCAGACTCCTCTTAATTTATCGTCTATTAAAGAGGGGGATGTTGTTGCTCTTATCGGCGATTTTGATCCAAAATCTATCTTAACTCTTTTAGAACTAATAGAAAAAAATGTTATTTTGGTTCCTTTGACTGTCGAAACTAGAGAACAACATGAGTATTTTTTTGATGCAGCTTTAGTAGATGTTGTAATTGATAAAAATAATGTCCAAAGAATTATTCATGAGAATAGACATGATTTAATAGATTTGTTGAGGCAAAAGAAACATTCTGGATTAATTTTATTCTCCACAGGAACTACAGGAAGGCCTAAAGCTATTTTGCATGATCTTACTTTATTCATGCGAAGATTTGAAACTCCTCGCCCAACCTTAAAAACTTTGAATTTTCTTCTCTTTGATCACATTGGTGGTTTAAATACTCTATTACACACCCTTTATAACAAGGGTACCGTTGTAGCCCCTCACTCCAGAAATGTAAAAGACATTTTAAAAATCTGCAGAGACTTTGATATTGAAGTTTTACCAACAACGCCAACTTTTCTGAGATTGATGTTGATGAGCGGTCTAATTCCAAAAAATGTTTCATCATCTTTAAAGGTAATAACTTACGGAACGGAAAGAATGGATCAATCAACTCTGAATAAACTCTGTGAGCTTTTACCTGATATTGACTTCAGACAGACTTTTGGAATGTCTGAGCTTGGAATTGTTAGAGCTAAAAGCAAAAGTAGAAAAAGTTTGTTTATGAAAATTGGCGGAGAAGGAGTTGAAACTAGAATTAACAATAACGTATTGGAGATAAAATCTGAAACCAGGATGCTAGGTTACCTGAATGCAGAAAGCCCTTTTGATAAGGATGGTTGGTATAACACAAATGACATTGTTGAAGAAAAAGACGGTTTTTATAAAGTTGTCGGGAGAACTAATGAAGTAATCAATGTAGGCGGTTTGAAGTTCATGGCTTCTGAAGTTGAAAGGGTTGCTTTGAAGTTTGATGGAATAGAATTAGTTAAAGTTGAAGGAAAAAAAAATCCTATAACTGGCGAGCATGTAGAGATCATCGTTAAGCCAGTTGAAGGAGAAAAAATACTTAAGAATGAGTTGAAGAATTTTTTGAATGAAAACCTACCTAAACATATGATGCCTAAAAGAATAAGCATTTCTGACGTTTCAATAGGACATAGATTTAAAAGATTATGAAAATTACAAAAAATATTTTATTACTTCCGAAGAATAAAATAGATATCTACGAAGAACTACATAATGCCGGAAAAGACAAGTTAGAGGTAAAGAAGACAATTAGAAATACTGGTATAAAATCAGTCCATAAAGTTGATTCTCAAACATTAAGTGATTTTGTGTTTGAAGGTTTATCAAACATTAAAAAAGACTATCATGATTTTTTTGAAAATGTAGATTCTGTTATTGTTGTATCTCAGAGTTTTGATCATCGGATTCCATCTTTGAGTACTAGAATCCAAGATAAATTTAACATTCCTGAAAAAGCTTTTTGCATAGATATTATGGATGGATGTTCCGGTTATATTAAATCTTTAGGTTTAACTAGAATGCTCCATCAAATTGGGTGCAAAAAATTTTTAGTAATTTCTGGAGATCTGAACTCTAAAATGACTACCAACTCAGAAATTGGGACAAAGATACTATTTGGAGATGGTATTTCAGTTTCCATAATTGAGCCCGATGAAACTGAATCTGAAATCAGATTGTTCAACAGAGGAGATAACGAAAATATCATTAATTGTTCAATGGACTCCAACAAAATGAATATGAATGGGTTTGAAGTATTTAGATTTACAAAAAACGAAATACCAAGGCTGATAAATAATTATTTATCAGAGTCCGGGAAATCTATAAACGATTTTGACCTCCTTGCTCTTCATCAAGCCAGTAAGCTAGTAGTGTCTACAATATGTAATTCAGTGGGTTTTAAAAATAACCTTTGCCAAGATTTTTCTTGTGATGAAATTGGTAATCTGGGTGCAGGCAGTATAGGCGCTTGGATTTCGCAAATTAATGATCTTACAAAAATGGATTCTTTAAAAATGCTTGCTGTTGGTTTTGGTTCTGGATTATCATGGGGATTGATATCTATTTCATTAGATGTGTGCGTGAATGAGGTAATCTATGTCTAATATAAGTTTTGAGCAATTTGCTACAGAATTTGCCAAGGACTTAGAAATTGAAGGTCAAGAATTCATTTCATTGCCCTTAAAAGAGATTCCCGAATACGATAGCATGGGTTTAATAACTGCAAGTCTTACTATAGAAAGGCTTTTCGACTTTGAAATATCTCTTGAAACCCTTGATGAAACTGATTCTCTAAATTCACTCTTTGAATATTGTGTAAATTATAAAAATTCAAACTAGGATTTTTGTGAGAGGAAAATAAATTCAATTTTTTTTAAAGTTTTTTCTTATTTGCCAAAATGAAAATTAGAGTTGCAGAAAAAAAAGACTATATATCCATTGCCAAAATACATTACTTTTCAAGAGAGCTTCTAGGAAGTGGATTTTTTTCTTTAACAAATAAATTTTTTTTAAGAAAATATTATAAGATTTTGTTACAAGACCAGGATTTCGTGGTGATGTGCGTTGAGGATAAAGAAAAAAGAATAATTGGTTTCGTAAGCGCCTCATTAGACGCTCAAAAACAGTTTAAAACTTTATCTAAACATAAATTCTCTCTCGGTCTGACTTTGATTCCTTCAATTTTATTAAGACCAACCTTTCTATTTGATATCCTGAGAAGGTATAGATCTAGCATTGGTAAAAATAAAGAAAGATTTGTGAATGTTAAAGGAGCCAGAGGCGAATTTTGGGTGTGGGATGTAAGATACAAAAATCCTCTTTGGGCTATAAAGCTTTATCAATCGCATTTAAGATTTCTTCAGAAACTAGGCTTAGAAAAAATGTTTTTCGAAGTTGATATTGAGAATAAAAAAATATTAAGTTTTCACCAAAAAAATGGTGCTAAAACGAATGAAAAATACCTTTTACCAGATGGAAGGGAAAGAATTCTAATGTATTATGATTTGAAAGATCTTCACTTATAATGAAAGTTATGAGTCATACAAATTATAAAATCCACGATTCCTCAGATGTTCAAACAACTAATATTGGAGATAATTCAGTGATTTGGCAATTTGTCGTAATTTTAAAAAACGCAATTATAGGTGAAAATGTTAATATCTGTTCTCATTGTTTCATTGAAAATGACGTAGAAATTGGGTCTAACGTAACTATTAAGTCAGGTGTCCAAATATGGGATGGAATAAAAATAGAAAACGGTGTTTTCATTGGTCCAAACGTATCGTTTACAAACGATACTTTCCCCAAAAGTAAAATTTATCCAGAAAAATTCTTAAAAACCTTGGTTTGTGAAGGAGCTTCTATTGGAGCAGGGTCTGTAATTTGTCCAGGCATTACAATTGGAAAAAATTCTATGATTGGAGCAGGAACTGTTGTTACAAAAGATGTGCCAGAGAACAGCTTGATTTTAGGAAATCCAGGAAAATATATAAGAAATCTTGATGGGAAGCTTTAAAAAACTCAAAACAAAAAATTGTAAGCTTATAAAGCTAAATAAAATTGTCGATCCCAGGGGTAACATTACTTTTCTTGAAGAAAAAAACCACGTGCCATTTGATATTTCAAGAGTTTACTACCTCTATGACACTCCAAGTGGAGCAGAAAGAGGAGGGCATGCTCATTATGATTTAGAACAACTTATCATTGCAGTTTCAGGAAGTTTCGATGTGATAATTGATGATGGTTTTAATTCTGAGAGAGTAACTTTATTAAGACCAGATGAAGGACTTTTGATTTCTTCAATGATCTGGAGGGAATTAAAAAATTTTTCTGGAGGAGCTGTTTGTCTAGTCTTAGCTTCAAACCTATATAGCGAATCAGACTATATAAGGAGTTACGATGAATTTTGTAATACGGTAAAGAAAAATTAAAGATGAAAGTAAGTTTTTTAGAATTGGTTTTCGATGAGAAGCTCCAATCTAGCATCAATGAATCAATTTTAAGAATTTCTAATTCCTCAAATTACATTGGAGGAAAAGAAATAGAATTTTTTGAAAAAGAATATGCAAAGTTTTTAAATTTAAAAGAAGCCATAGCTGTCGGAAATGGTTACGATGCTTTGGTTTTATCATTAAAAGTTCTTGGCATTTCTTCTGGCGATGAAGTTTTAGTTCCTTCAAATACTTTCATAGCAACTTGGCTTGCAATTGTGAGTATTGGCGCAAAGCCTATTCCTGTTGAGCCAATAGAAAGAACTTATAATATTGACTATACAAAAATTGAAAAACTAATATCAAAAAAGACCAAAGCAATTATTCCTGTTCATTTATATGGACAACCTTGCAATTTAGACCCAATTATTTCAATCGCGAAAAAACATAATATTAAAGTTATAGAAGATGCCGCTCAAGCACATGGCGCTAAATATAAAGGAGAGCATATCGGCGCTCATGGTGATTTAGTAGCATGGAGTTTTTATCCTGGAAAAAATTTGGGAGCTTATGGAGATGCTGGCGCCATAACCACAAACAATCTAAGAATTGCAAAAAAGCTAAGATTAATGCGAAATTATGGATCAGAGATTAAGTATAAAAATGACGTTATAGGAGTAAATTCAAGAATGGATTCACTTCAGGCGACTGTTTTGAGAAAAAAATTAAAAAAATTGAGATCTTGGAATAAGAAAAGAAATTTGATTGCTAATTTTTATAAAGATCATCTCAGTGGTTTAGATTTAATTCTTCCTTTCACAGAAAAATGGGCTGAACCAGTTTGGCACTTATTTTGTGTAAGACATCCGAAAAGAAATTTTCTGATAGAGAAACTTAAAAAAAGGGGGATTGAGACTTTAATTCATTACCCAATTGCACCGCATGAACAGAAAGCTTTTAAATATTTAAATTTGAGCAAAAAATATCCTCTTACAGAAAAGATTTCTAAAGAGTTATTGAGTTTGCCGATTGGTCCACATTTAAATGAAAAAAAATGTGAGTATGTCTGTAATAATTTAAAGAAAATTCTCAAAACTATTTAAAAGCTTTTCAAAGAAGTAAGAAACTACAATTTTTAATTAAATAGATTAAAAAAAGATTTTAAAGAGATTAAGCTTTAAAAAAAGCTATTTAAATATAAAATCAGAAGCATATATAGCTGAATATCGATTAAGACCCTACAAATATGACCTGGAAAGTACAATTATGTGAATTGAATTATACTCTTGAGGAATCAAGGGCTGTTGAAAGAGTTATTTCCTCTAAATGGCTGACAATGGGAGAAAACGTAAAGAAATTTGAAAATAAATTTTCACAATTTTTAGGCGAAAAATCGTTGTGCTCGGCAGTTTCTAGTTGTACCGCGGCATTACATATTTCAATTCTTGGCTTAAATCTCAAAGCAAAGGACGAAATTATTATGCCGGCCTTGACTTTTGTAGCTAATGCCAACGTCATAAAGCTTTCTGGCTGTAAGCCAGTTCTTGCTGACATAGAATCCTTACAAAATCCAAACCTTAGTCTTGAAACGATAAAAAAGGTTGCAACAAAAAAAACAAAAGCTATTTACATAGTTCATTTTGCTGGTTTTCCATGTGACGTTGAGCCTATAGCTGAATTTTGTAAAAGAAATAATATTTATCTAATCGAAGATGTGGCCCATGCTCCTGGTGCGTCGATAAATGGAAGAAATTGCGGAACCTTTGGAGATGTCTCTTGCTTCTCTTTTTATAGTAATAAAAACCTCTCTACCGGAGAGGGAGGCATGATTGTTACAAGAGATAAAAAGCTTCACGAGCGTTTTCAAAAAATAAGATCTCATGGAATGACTGCAGCTACCCTTGATAGACATGAAGGTAGAGCATTTACATATGATGTAATTTCTCCTGGGTTAAATTATAGATTCGATGAAATAAAAGGCGCTTTAGGGTTAGTTCAACTTTCAAAATTAAAAAGGGCGAATAATAAGAGAAAAAAACTATCAGAAAGATACTTAAAGAATCTTAAAAATTCTCCATTAATGTTGCCTTTTTCTCAAAAAAGAGAAAAGTTTGAATCCTCACATCATATAATGCCTGTGCTTCTTCCAAAAAATATCAATAAAGAGGAGGTAATTAATTTTTTAAAAAATTTAGGCATTCAAACTAGCATGCATTATCCTTCTTTTCACAACTTTTCTTTTTACAAGAAATTTTTCAGTAAGAATAAATCTCCGGTTTCTTCTGAGTTCATTAAAAGGGAACTCACTTTGCCTCTTTATCCTGATTTGAAATTTAAAGAAGTGGACTATGTATGCGACTCAATAAAGAAATATTTTGATGATAAGAATTTTTGATTTTTTATTAAGTTTGATTGCTTTATTTTTGCTAAGCCCAATCTTTTTAATAGTTATTTTAGTTTTGAGATTAACAGGTGAAGGTAAAGTATTTTATTTCCAAAAAAGGATTGGAAAAGGAAAAAAAATAATTACTTTGTATAAATTTACAACCATGGTGAGTGGCAGCGAAAAAACAGGAACAATTACAGTTAAAAATGATCCAAGAATACTTCCAGTTGGAGTTTTTTTGCGTGAAACCAAGATAAATGAATTAGTACAATTAGTAAATATCATAAAAGGAGATATGTCCTTGATTGGCCCCAGGCCTCAAACAAAAGAATCATTTGAGTTATTTGATCGAGATGCTCAAAATATAATTGGTTCTTTAAAACCTGGATTGTCAGGTTTAGGGTCAATTGTATTCAGCAATGAAGAGGCTATGTTGGAAAATGAGATAAATCCCAAAGATTTCTATAGAAAATTCATAGCCCCTTATAAAGGAAAATTAGAAATCTGGTATTCAAATAATATAAACACTAAAATATATTTTGCGCTCATTTTTTTAACTATCATCGCAGTTTTCTTTAAAAAAAATGGAATACCCTATCGATTTTTTAAATCTTTACCTGAAGTCCCTGAGAACTTGAGAAAATTTATAACTATTTAAATTTTTTTAATTAACTAATATTTTTAACAAAAGAATTATAATTATTTAAATTATGACAAAAAAAGAGGTTTTAATTGATTATGGGAAGAATATTGATGCTAGCTTGGATAATTTATTGGAAGTGGGCTATGCAAAATTACCAAATTTGATTGCAGCCTTGGGTTGCGTTCAAACAGAGCGACTAAAAGAATTTTTGAAAATAAAAGAGAATTTAACTAATGAGTGGGATCCTTTTTTTCAGGACAGAGATATTGGTTTTGTAAAAGCAATTAATGGGAACAATGCCAATCACTGGCTAAACGCAAAAATTTTAAATTTCAGAAAAGATCGTGATGAATTTCTAAAAGTTACGCATGATAATAACGTTATGACTCGTCCTATTTGGAATCTAATGTCTAAACTTCCAATGTTTCAAGATTGCCAAACCGATGGTCTTGAAAACTCTTTTTGGTTAGAGGATCGAGTGGTAAATATACCTTCCAGTGTCCCAGACGCAGCCTTAACAAAACTGAAAAAATAATTCTTATTATGGAAATGTTAAAACTGATTGGTCGAACGGAATCATTATTTGATGACGATATTACCAGCTGCAAAAAGGATTTGGAATCTTTGGTTTCAAATAACCGTTTTTTGGTGATCGGTGGCGCAGGCTCTATTGGCCAGGCAGTTACACGTGAAATTTTTAAGAGAAATCCTTATACACTTCATGTTGTCGACATCAGTGAAAATAATTTGGTCGAACTTGTAAGGGATATTAGGAGCACCCTTGGATACATCGATGGTGATTTTCGCACCTTTGCTCTTGATTGCGGCAGTAATGAATACCGTGCGCTTATGAATACTAGTGAAGGATATGACTATGTCCTAAATCTTTCAGCGCTTAAGCATGTTCGAAGTGAAAAAGATCCTTTTACACTAATGCGTCTTATTGAGGTAAATATCCTTAATACTATTAAGACAGTTCAAATGGCCAGAGCTGATGGGGCTAAGAAGTATTTTTGCGTTTCGACTGATAAAGCAGCGAATCCAGTAAGCATGATGGGTGCCAGTAAGCGCATTATGGAATTGTTTTTGATGCGCGAAAGCGAATCTATGGAAATTTCAACTGCACGGTTTGCTAATGTGGCTTTCTCTGATGGTTCTCTCCTACATGGGTTCAACCAACGTTTCGCTAAACGACAGCCTATTTCGGCACCTGATGACGTCAAACGTTATTTTGTTACTCCTCAGGAGTCTGGTGAGCTTTGCCTGATGTCGTGCTTACTTGGTGAAAACAGAGATATCTTTTTTCCAAAATTAAGTGAGCAACTTCATTTAACCACTTTCTCAGAGATTGCTAATCGATACTTAAAAAATCTCGGGTATGAGCCATATCATTGCTCAACGGAACAAGAAGCAAGAGACCGATCTGATGAATTGATAGCTTCTAAACGCTATCCATGTTATTACTTCAAAACAGATACTACGGGCGAAAAGGATTTTGAAGAATTTTTTACAGATAACGAAATTCTTGAAATGAATAAATTTAAGAATCTAGGAGTGATTAAAAATGAACTTAACTTCAGTTCGCCTATGCTGGATAATTTTTTAAAGGTGATTAATGAGCTCCGTTCTCAAAAAGTTTGGGAGAAGGAACCCATAGTTGATCTATTTAACAAAATGATTCCTGATTTTGATCACAAAGAGACGGATAAATATTTAGATGAGAGAATGTAAATATGCAGCGGTTTTTTGATATTGTTTTTTCGGGTATTGCGCTAGTTTTTCTTACACCTCTTATACTGCCTCTTAAGTTAATTTTACTAGTCACAGGTGAGGGAGAGATTTTCTTCCAACAGAATCGTGTCGGGCGAGAAGGTATGCATTTTAAGCTCTATAAATTTACTACCATGCTTAAAGAAAGTCCCTGCATGGGCACAGGCACTATTACTGTCAAAAATGACTCACGTGTTCTTCTTATAGGTAGATTTCTTCCTAAAACAAAAATAAAAAATTATTTAAAGACAAGATAATTTTGATAAACATTTTAAAGAAATTAGGATTTTACCTAAAAAATAAAAAAACAATATATTTGATAGAGTCTGAAGAAGACGAAGAGTTTGTAAAAGAGTCATTAAAAAAAGAAAAATATGTTGGTTTAGATACAGAGTTTAATTGGAGAAATACTTATTTCCCTGAATTGTCCTTATTACAGATATCAACGAGCTCAAAAATACTTCTAATAGATTGCTTAAAATTTAAAAAATTAGAATTTTTAAAGAAAATTTTAGAAGATAAAACTAAGACAATTGTTATGCATTCTTCAAGAAGCGATACGACGGTTTTAAACACTAATTTGAATATAAAATTGAATAGTTGCTTCGATATTCAAATTGCAGAAAAGTACATAAATGGTGGCGAAATTAAAAATTATGGGTTTATAGTATCCAAATATTGTGGTTATGAATTAGATAAATCAGAAACGAATTCGAATTGGTTAAAAAGACCTTTAACCGACGACCAGCTCAAATATGCTGCTGATGACGTAAATTTTTTAATATCCATATATAAGATACAGTTAAAAAAATTAAAAAAACTCAAAAAAGAGGAAATTATTAATTTAGAGTTTATGAAAGAAATACAACTAGGAAATCAAGAACTTCATATTTCTAGATTAAGAAAACTAAAAAAAGCTTCAATTGTAGAGAAAGATATTTTTCTTTGGAGAGAGAAATACGCAAGGCAAAAAAATATCCCACCTTCATACGTTTTTGGAAAAAAAGATTTAAAAAAAATATCAAATAAAATTAAGAATAAAGAAAAAGAATCTCATGAAATAAAAAAATTATTTAGAGATAACTCTGCTGCAAAAGATTTTTTAAAATATATTAAATTATGATTTTTTTTTGGTTTTTTTATTATTTGGTTTTAATTTGTATCTGTTTTTCTTTATCGAAAGTTATCCGAAATAAATTTATAAAATACTCTCTAATACCAATCATTTTTGGAATATTTGGCTCTTTTTGGTTTGTAGAACCTGGTAAAAATGAGATGGCTCCGATAATATCGATAATATTTTTAGAATTATCGATTTTAGAGTCTAATGGAATTAATAGGCTGTTAAGACCAACAATAAGTTTTATCGTCTTTTTAGAATTTATTAGTTTGATTTCTTATTTTATATATAAAAGGTTTTCTAAAATTTAATAATCCTTGATATTTTCTTTTTTGTATCGATTATTCCGACATGGTTTTTACCTTTCAAAATTCCAGCACATTCTCCTGGATTAAAAATTAAAGTATTTTGCACTAACTCTGATCTATATTTGTGGGTATGACCATGGAGAATGAAATCCGCATCTTGAATCATTTTTTCGTTAATCAATTCAGGATGATGAAGGATTATTATTTTTTTTTGATTTACCTTAATTCTGTATGGCTCCTCAAAAAAATCGCAGTTAAATTTTTTAGCAGCTAATAATAATCCTTCTTTTTCAAATTTATCATTATTACCAAAGACACCTATCAAAGGCATTTTCAAAGTTGAAAAAGCAGATAAAGATTTTGGTAGCGTAACATCTCCCGTGTGTACAACTAGCGAAGGGTTGGCCGTATTAAACAAGTCACATATCTTTGAGATATTTTTTAAATTGTTATGGGTATCCCCAGTTACACCTATTAACAAAATTAGCTAAGGCTTTTCAAGAATATGTATAGCGCATGCTGTCCCAAGCCCTATAACGTGAGTCATTCCAATCTTTGCCCCCTCAACTTGTCTTTTGCCAGCTTCACCTCTTAAATGAGAACAAATTTCATAGATATTGGCTATACCCGTAGCTCCAAGAGGATGACCCTTTGAGAGAAGACCTCCCGAAACATTAACGGGAATTTTACCCCCCAACTTTACATGCCCCTCATCTATCATATTTCCTGCTTCTCCGTCTTCGCATAGACCAAGATTTTCGTAGTGAAGCATTTCAGCTGTTGCAAAGCAATCATGTAATTCAACAAGGTTCACATCTTCAGCTCCAAGACCAGCTTGTTCATATGCATCTTTAACTGCAATTCTTGTGCAAGCATTCACGTCAGGCATAACTAAATCTCTATCAGTATAAGGATCACTTGCTAGAGCAGAAGCTCTCACCTTAATTGCACGTTGCATTCCTAGTTCTTTAGCCTTTTTCTCAGAAACCAAAACAGCCGCAGCAGAACCGTCAACATTTACAGAACACATCAACTTTGTATTTGGATAAGAAATCATTTCCGCATTCATAACTTCATCCAAAGGAGTTTCAATTTGGTACATTGCTTTTGGATTTAATGTCGAGTGATGATGATTTTTGACAGAAATTTTTGCAAATTGTTCAAAGGTTGTTCCGTATTTACTTGAGTGTTCCATTCCTGCTTCAGCAAAAACACAAGGCATGGTTCCAGAACCAAGAAGACCTTCTTTAGGGATTCCTTTATCTCCTCCAGCACCGCCTAAGAGTCCTTTACCCATTTGCTCAACTCCAACAGCTAAAACAACGTCATACATGCCAGCTTTTATTGACATCCAAGCCTCTCTAAATGCAGTAGCACCTGTAGCACAAGCATTAGCGCAATTAACAACTGGTATTCCAGTTTGGCCAATTTCTTGAAGAATTCTTTGTCCTACCATTGCATTCGCTTGACCAAGATTTCCACAATACATTGCTTGCATATCTTTTATAGTTAAACCAGCATCATCTAAGGCCATTAGAGCTGCCTCAGCACCAATATTTGGGACGGTACGATCAGGAAATCTTCCAAACTTGATCATATCAACTCCTAAAACATATACGTCACTCATAATTTTCTCCTATTAAAAAACCTATGCAGGTTCAAAAAAATAACTTAGATAAGAATTACCTTCTTTATCTTTTCTACCCAGAGCATCACCATAAGTCAGCTTAACTGGCATATCAAATTTTATTTTATCAGGATCTGGATCAATATTGATTAGATTTCCTTTAATTGTTCCACCACCTTCTAGATCAACAATCGCAGAAACGTATGGAACATCTATTCCAGGAAAGGACCTATAAACGATAGCAAAACTATGAAGTTTTCCATTATCCGATAATTTAATGACTTCCATTTCGTTTCTTGCAAAGCATTTAGAACAGACATTTCTTTCACCAAGAAATATTGCCCCACATTTTTTACATCTATAACCCTCTAAATAAGGCTCTCCTTTTTCTGGAATTTTCAGATAGTCAACGACTGGCAAAGGTCTAGATTCAGTCACATTTCTCCCCATAAAATTTAAACGTATAATAATTAAAGCACAGCAAGAATAAAAAATTAATAAAAAATAAAAAAATATGAGTCTTATCGGTGGTTTAGTTGGAGGCATGATTGGATTTACTTTCCTAGGTCCTCTAGGCGCTTTAATAGGAAGTGTTGTGGGCTCAAGGATGGGTAGAAATTCAGTTCGCAGAAAAAATCCTAATAATTTCGATCATCAAGTGGCTTTTTTCGCTGCTCTCTTTGCTTGTTTAGCGAAGATCGCCAAAGCAGACGGTCAAGTAACTAAAGAAGAAATTAACAAAATAGAAGATTTTATAACTCAAAAGTTTAATTTAGATGGAGAGCAAAGAAATCTCGCTATTAATATTTTTCAAAAGGCCAAAGACGATAACGTATCTTTTGATGCTTATGCAAAACAATTAGCCAGTTTACTCAAAAGAAGTCCTAACTCGTTGATGATTTTCTATGAACTTTTGTTTGAATTAGCAATGGCTGATGGAGAATTGCATCCCAATGAAGAAAAGTTGTTAAAAAAGGTTCCAAGGATTTTTGGTTTCAACGACGGCTTATATAATCAGCTATTTCAAAAATATGGGCTGAAAACTCAAAATTTCTATGAAGTACTTGGCGTTTCAAAACAAATGACCTTTGATGAAATAAGAAAGACTTATTTAAAAAAAAGGAGAGAATTTCATCCTGATAAATTAATCTCTAAGGGTTTGCCAGAAGAATTAATAGAAAAAGCTAAAGAGAAATTTATAGAAATTCAAGAGGCCTATGAAGAATTGGAAAAAATTCATAAAAAATGATAATTTGAATAATGAAATTTTTATCTTCTTTCAATCAAAAATTAATTAATTTGATTTATTTTGATTTCATTATTTTGCTTTTTTTCAGGCTATACCTAGCTTATGTATTTTGGTTTGCAGGCATAAGAAAGATAGCTTGGGACAATGGAATTCCTAACATTGATAGATTTGCGGGATTTTTAGCTTCTGGTGGGGAAGATAATTTAAATTTTATTTTTCCACATTTTTTTGGTTGGTTAGCAGTTCTTGCTGAAGCAGGAGGTGCTATTCTTTTAATATTAGGGCTCTTCTCAAGATGGGCGATAATTCCATTAATTTTTACAATGTTGGTAGCTTTTTATTATCACTTTCCAAATGGTTGGAATTCAGATTCTGGAGGAGTTGAAATGACGGTGACCTACATCCTTATGTTGCTCGTGATTTTAGTTTATGGACCAGGTAAATATTTTTCCTTAGATTTCTGGGTTCTGAGAAAGTAAATTGTTATTTCATTCAGATATAACTGTCGAACCAATCCTTAGAGTTGTTGAAATTCTGAATAAGGCCATGACTCTAAATTTAGTTGATTGGAATGCCATGAATATTGCCACGGTAAACGTTGATGGTTCTCCATCTTCAAGAATGGTGCTACTGAAAAAAGTAGACGATAGAGGGTTTGTTTTTTACTCAAACTTCAACAGCAGAAAAGGAAAAGAAATTGAAACAAATAATTCAGTTGCTCTTAATTTTTGGTGGAGAGAGCTTAAAGAGCAGATTAGAGTTGAAGGGAAAATTGAAAGACTCTCCGCAGAAGAATCAGATGAATATTTCAACTCAAGGGCATTGCAATCTAGAGTTGCTGCAATTGTTTCAAAGCAAAGTGAGAAAATAGACTCTTATGAAAAATTAAATCAAGAAATTGAAGAGATGACAAAAAGTTTTGAAGATAAAGGCGAAGAGCCTAAAAGACCTGAGCACTGCGGATTGTATTTGATAATTCCAAGTTCTATAGAGATCTGGAAAGAAGGAGATTACAGAACTCATTTAAGAGAAAAATTTACGTTAACTTCAAAAAATACCTGGGAAAGTTGCTTCTTATCTCCTTGATTTTTGAGTTATAATTATCACATAAGGCCGTTCGTAAAGGTCGTAGAAAATGATAGTAATCACTCTTCCGGATAATTCAAAAAAACAATTCGATAATTCTGTGTCAGTCATTGAAGTGGCTAGATCTATAGGCGCTGGTTTGGCCAAAGCTACAGTTGCGGCAAAAGTTAATGGAAAATTAATCGATGCAACCGACTTAATAGAAAATGATTGTTCTCTTGAAATAATAAGAGCTCAGGATCAAGAAGGTTTAGAAATAATCAGACATAGCTGTGCTCACTTATTTGGTCATGCTTTGAAGCAGTTATTTCCCAAAGCAAAGATGGCAATTGGTCCGATTATTAAAAATGGATTTTACTACGATGTTGATTTAGATAATTCGCTAACCCAAGACGATTTACAAAAAATTGAATTACGAATGAAAGAATTGGCTTCTTCCGAGTATCTCGTTAAAAAAGAAGTTGTTCCAAAAAAAGTTGCAGAGGAAGTTTTTAAAAAAAGAAAAGAAAGCTATAAGTTAGAAATCTTAAAAGACATTGACGATGAAGAAACGGTTGGACTGTATCATCACGAAGAATATGTTGACATGTGTAGAGGGCCACATGTTGATTCCATGAGACATGTTAAAGCTTTTAAACTGTCTCATGTTGCTGGAGCTTATTGGCGTGGAGACTCAAAAAATAAAATGCTACAAAGAGTTTACGGAACACTGTGGAATTCGGATAAAGAATTAAGAAAACACTTAAGTAATCTGGAAGAAGCTTCAAAGCGTGATCATAGAAAACTAGGACAAAAATTTGACCTGTTTCATTTTCAGGAAGAAGCGCCAGGAATGGTTTTTTGGCATCCTAAGGGCTGGACTATTTTTAGAATCTTGGAAGATTTTATAAGAGAAAAACAATTAAGGGCGGGATATGAAGAAATTAGAACGCCTCAAGTTATTGATCGAAAGCTGTGGGAAAAATCAGGTCACTGGGAAAAATATAGAGAGAATATGTACATTACCGAGATCGATGAAGAACAGGCTAATGAAAAAAGAGTGAATGCGCTTAAACCAATGAGTTGCCCAGGACATGTTCAAATTTACAATCAAGGCATAAAATCTTATAGGGATTTACCAGTGAGGTTGGCTGAATTTGGTTGTTGTCACAGACATGAAGCCTCTGGAACTTTACATGGCTTGATGCGAGTCAGACAATTGACTCAAGACGATGGACATATATTTTGCACTGATGAACAAATAGAATCTGAAACACAAGAGTTTATTAAAATTCTTTCTGAAGTTTATACCGAACTTGGATTTAAAGATTTTAAAATCAATTTATCTACTCGACCTGAAGTCAGAGTGGGGTCCGATTTAATTTGGGATAAAGCCGAGAAAGCCCTGGAAGATGCGATAGATAAATTGAATTTAGATTATGAAATTTCGACTGGAGACGGAGCATTTTATGGTCCCAAATTAGATTTTGTTTTAACCGATGCAATCGACAGGGAATGGCAATGCGGAACATTACAATTGGATTTTAATTTACCTGAAAGACTTGATGCAAAATATGTCGGGGAAGATGGAGAAAAACACCAACCGGTGATGATGCATAGAGCAATACTTGGCTCAGTTGAGAGATTCATTGGAATTTTAATTGAAGAATACGATGGAAATTTCCCAGTTTGGTTGGCCCCCATTCAAGCAGTGATAATGAATATTTCTCAAAAACATGAAGAAAAAGCTAGAGAATATGCTGATTTTCTTAATTCTAGGGGTTTTAGAGTCAAATTAGACTTGAGGAATGAGAAAATCACTTATAAAATCCGCGATCACTCTATACAAAGAGTGCCTTTTCAACTCGTTGTTGGAGATAAAGAACAAAATTCAAATTCTTTGTCAGTTAGAGCCAGAAAAGGAGAGGATTTAGGAAGTATGAAGTTGGATGAATTTTCTAACTTTCTTTCTAAAAAAATAAAATCAAAGGAGGTTTGATTGAATAAAATTTTTTTAGTTTTAGTCTAGTTAATGACTCAACCAAGAAGGGCATTTGAAAAGAAAAATAAGCAGCCCATAAACCAATTCATTAAAGCCGAAAAAGTTAGACTTATCTCACAAACTGGAGAGCAGTTAGGAGTTGTCGAACTTAAAGAAGCTTTAGCAAAGGCAAAAGATCAAGAACTAGATTTAGTCCAAATGAATAAAGACTCTGATACTCCGGTTTGCAAAATGATGGACTATGGTAAGCACCTATTCGATCAAAAAAAACAAAAGGCAGCTTCAAAAAAGAAAACAAAAAAAACTCAACTCAAGGAAATTAAATTCAGACCAGGAACGGATGAAAATGATTATCAAATTAAGATGAGAAATATTATTAAATTTTTAAATGATGGTGATAAAACCAAAATAACAATGAGATTTAGAGGAAGAGAATTAGCGCACAAAGAAATAGGTTTGAATCTATTGAAGAGAGTTGAATCAGATTTAGTTGATATTGCCAATGTTGAACAAGAACCAATTTCTGAAGGGAGACAGTTTGTAATGCTTTTGAGCCCAAATAGGAAATAAATATGCCAAAAATTAAAGTTCACAGTGGCGCCGCCAAACGATTTAAAAAAACTGGAAGTGGTTTAAAAAGAAAGCAAGCCAATAAAAGCCACATCCTCACAAAAATGACGACTAAGTCAAAAAGGCAATTACGCGGAACAACCGCTTTGGCAGCTGGTGACGAGAAGCTAGTTAAAAGAATGTTTAAGGAGAAATCTTAATGGCAAGGGTAAAAAGAGGCGTCGAAGCCAGAAGAAAGCATAAAAAAGTTCTTAAACTGGCAAAAGGGTATAGAGGAGCAAGAAGCAGAACCTTTAAAGTTGCCAAGCAAGCCGTAACTCGTGCGGGACAGTATGCTTACAGAGATAGAAAGGTTAAAAAAAGAACTTTTCGATCCTTATGGATTGTAAGAATTAATGCTGCCGTTCGAGGTCATGGTATGTCTTATAGTGTTTTCATGAATAGTTTAAAAAAAGCAAATATTAAGTTGGATCGCAGAGTTCTTGCAAATATTGCAGCAGAAGACGAACAATCATTTGCAGATTTAGTCGAAATTGCTAAACAAAATGCAGCATAATATGTTGTATGGATTTAGCAAAGCTTAAGCAAGAATTAAAAAAAGACTTTAATTTATCTAAATCATCCGAAGACTTACAAAAGTTAAAAGTCAAATATCTAGGGAAAAAAGGCAAGATAACAGATTTGTCTAAAACTTTAGGTAAGTTGGATCAAAAGGATCGTCCAATCGTTGGAAAAAAAATCAATCAAATAAAAACTTTATTCCAAGATTTAGTTAAGTCTAGTTCAAAACGAATAGAAGACTTTGAATTAGAAAATGAGATCTCGAAGGAGACGGTAGACGTATCTTTGCCAGTCGGAAAAATTTTTGCTGGCGGATTGCATCCCATTACTAAGACAATAGATAAAATTTGTTCATATTTTTCTGCTAAGGGGTATCTAATAGAAGAAGGCCCAGAAATTGAAAGTGAATACTATAATTTCGATGCGCTTAATATCCCTGAAAATCATCCAGCTAGAGATATGCACGATACTTTTTATGTTGATTCTGGAAAATTATTAAGAACTCATACATCTCCCGTTCAGATTCGGTCTATTGAAAAATATAACGTTCCTCTCAAAATAATTTGCCCTGGTAAAGTTTATAGGAGTGATTCAGACCCTACACATACGCCGATGTTCCATCAGATTGAAGGATTATTGATTGATGAAAATGTGAATTTTGGTAATTTGAAAAAAGAACTTATAGACTTTTTAAATTATTTTTTTGCCAAAAAACTAGACGTAAGATTTCGTCCATCGTATTT
This sequence comes from SAR86 cluster bacterium, assembly GCA_023703675.1. Taxonomy (NCBI): domain Bacteria; kingdom Pseudomonadati; phylum Pseudomonadota; class Gammaproteobacteria; species SAR86 cluster bacterium. The sequence continues at coordinate 257,663 of CP097974.1, forward strand.
TCCTTTTACAGAACCCTCAGCTGAAGTGGATATTATGGATAAAAATGGTTGGCTTGAGATCATGGGCTGCGGCATGGTGCATCCCGATGTTTTAGAAATGGCCGGTATCGATTCAAAGAAATATTCAGGCTTTGCTTTTGGGTTAGGTATTGAAAGAATGGCTAAACTTGATTATTCAATAAAAGATATGCGGGTTTTGTTTGAAAATGATTTAAAAGAAATTTCGGGTTCATAAATGAAGATCTTAAAATCTCATCTTTTAGAAAAAGTTGACGCAAAATTAAATGTTAAACAGTTAGAAGCCGAGCTTACAAGATTAGGACTAGAAGTTGAATCGATCCAAAAATTTGGAAATTCAAAAAAATCCGATTTTGTTATTGATTTAGATCTTACTCCTAATAGGGGCGATTGTTTTAGTGTGCTTGGAGTCGCAAGAGAACTAGCTGCAATAAGTAACAAAGAGATTTTAAAAGAAAAAAATATTCTTAAAAAAGCTAGTTTAAGTCCCCTTACTAAAGTGAAACTCTCTGAAAAGCTTGCCTGTCCAAAATACTCTTTTATAGAAATTCATAAAATTGATAATACAAAAAAATTACCTGAATATATCTCGAATAGATTAGATGCGGCCGGAATAAATTTAATTAATCCAATTGTAGATATTTTAAATTACGTAATGATTGACTTAGGTCAACCGCTTCATGCATTTGATTTAGACAAAATAGGTAAATCAATAAATGTAAGATTTGCAAAACCTAAAGAGAAGATCTCTCTACTTGATGGCTCGAATAAAATTTTGAATAAAAACTGCTTAGTTATTTCAGATGAAAAAAAAGCCTTGGCATTAGCAGGAATTATGGGGGGGATAGATTCTTCTGTTCAACTTGATACTTGCTCTGTATTGATTGAGTCTGCCTTTTTTAACCCTTTAGTGATTCAAGGAAAAGCAAGAAGTTTTAATATTCAGACCGATTCTTCACAAAGGTTTGAAAGAGGGGTGGATTTTGATCTACAACAGAAAGCGCTTATCAAGGCAACTAATTTAATTGCCGATCATTTATCTGGTTCCCACAGTCAAGTGAAGACTATTGAAGCGAAAAAATTCATACCTAGAAAAAAAGTTTTAAACATTGAATTAAACAATTTAAATAAAAAATTAGGTACGAAGTTAAACGCTGTAGAAATAAAAAAAATTCTAAATTCTTTAGAAATAAATACCATCGTAAAAAAAGATTTGCTTTGTACGATGATTCCGTCGCATAGATTTGATTTGAATATCGAAGAGGACTTAATTGAGGAAGTGGCTCGCATGATCGGATACGATAATCTCCCTTCATTTGAACTGAAAACGTTTAATAAATTTTTCGTTCCTACCGATTATCAAGAAACTTTAAAAATAAAAAAATACATTGCTAACAAAGGGTTTCAAGAAGTCATAAATTATTCATTTGTGAGTAAAAAAATTCTCAATGATTACAATCTCTCTAAAAACTCAATATCGGTTAAAAACCCACTCAATGAGAACTTGGAAGTTATGAGAACAAGCTTACTACCTGGCTTGCTGAATAATTTAAAATTAAATTTTAATCGAGGTGAAAATTCTTTAAAAATATTTGAAGAAGGGAGAATATTTAGTAATAAAAATAATAGTAAGGAGCAAAAAATACTTGCGGGATTAATTTTTGATCACGATGGCAAGAAAAATTGGAACAATAAAACTAAATTTGACTTTTTTGAACTTAAAAAATTTATCATAACTTTGCTAGATAATCTTTTCTTGGTTGATTTTAACTTCAAAAAAAGTTTAAACAATTTTTTACATCCAAACATATCTTTGGACGTATATGTGAAAGGAAAAAAAATAGGCTCCTTTGGAAGAAGTCATCCAAAAATTAATAAAATTGTAGGCATTAGAAAAGATTTCTTTTACTTTGAGTTTGAGTTAGAAGAGTTATTTCAAAAGGAAATATTAAAAATTTCAGAATCTTCAAAGTACCCATCAATTCAAAGAGATTTATCCTTTTTAGTACCTGAAAATGTTGAATATGAGAAGTTGAAATCACTAGCAGAAAAAATGGCAGGAAACGAATTAGTAAATTTAAAATTATTTGATCTTTACAAAAATTCTGGAATTCAAGAAGCAAGTTCTAGTTATGCATTAAATTTCACTTGGCAATCAAAACATAAAACTCTTAGAGATGTTGACATAGATTTAGTTATTGAAAAAATTATTAAAGCATTCGAAAAAGAATTCAATGCTTCCTTAAGAAGTTAGAATGTCAATCACTAAAGCTGACCTTATAAACCATTTGAATCAGAAGATGGGAATTCCAAAAAAGGATTGCAACTTGATTCTGGAGTGTTTTTTTAATGAAATTTCAGAGGCACTTGCACGCGGAGAAGAAGTAAAATTGCCAGGACTAGGAAATTTTTCAACCTCTTATAAAAATAGCCGACCCGGCAGAAATCCCAAAACAGGAGAAAAGTTTCAAATCAAAGCAAGAAATGTTGTAAGTTTTAAGGCTGGGAAAAAATTAAAAGAACAACTTTAATTTATGGAGATAGATTTAAAAAAAATTCCTGATAAAAAATACTTTTCTACCATAGAAGTTTCAAAAATAGTCGGTATTGAAGCACATACTTTAAGATATTGGGAAAAAGAATTTGGGAGTTTATTCAATGTTAAAAAGACTTCAAATCAGAGAATATTTAAAAAAAATGACATAGTTAATTTTTTAAAAATAAAATCTTTGATTAAAAAAGAAGGAATGACTATCAAAGGTGCAAAGTCTAAAATTAAGAAATTCGAGATCGATACAAAGTCTTCGACAAATGTTTTACCGATCTTAAAAAGCATTTTGAAGGAGTTAAAAAAATAATTTGGGAGAGAAAAATGAGAAGAATAGTTACGGGACATAATAAAGAGGGCAAATCAATTATAAATATAGATGGTCCTCCCGCGAGATCCTTAGGTGAAGACGTTGGAGGATTGTTTGAGCTCTGGAATACTGATGGAAAGGATGTAAATTCTTTGGATACAACTGATAGAGCTGACTCAGAAGTAATTCTTTCTCCCCCTTCTGGTGGAACTAAATTTAGGTATTTTCAAATTAATCCATTACCCGAGGGAGTCTCGCCTGAATTCATCGAACAAGCAACGGCTGACGCTTTTGAAAAGATGGGGGCTGCTCACCATAGAGTAGATACTTCTAGACATCCTGCGATGCACAAAACTGAGACTGTCGATTACATAATTCTTCTTAAAGGCGAGGTTAATCTAATTTTAGATGAAGAAGAGGTTGCTTTAAAACCATTTGACGTAGTGGTGCAGCGCGGAACCAATCACGCTTGGGCAAATACAGGAAGTGAACCAGCTCTTTTAATAGCAGTTTTAATTGATAGCAATATCAGAGAATGACTAACGAAAAAAAAACTTCCTTAGAAAAGCTGAACAGTCGTATTGAGAAAACTCTTGATAAAAAAAGGGCTGTTGCCAAATCAAAAAGACAGTCTAAAGGATATAGAACCGCCAGGGAAAATCTTGAGGATTTAGTAGATCATGACTCTTTTATTGAGTATGGACAATTAGCCGTTGCAGCCCAAAGAAATAGACGTGACTATGAAGACTTGATGACTGAAACAGCAGCCGACGGGATTATTACGGGTATGTGTAAAATTAATTCAGAGCTTGTCGGTTCGGAAAACTCTAATGCTATAGCGATCATCAATGACTATTCAGTTTTAGCTGGAACTCAAGGATTCTTTCATCATAAAAAACTCGATCGAGCATGTGAACTTGCAATAGATTCAAAATTACCAGTAATAATGTATACCGAAGGAGGTGGAGGCAGGCCAGCAGATACAGATATTTCCACTCAGATTGCTGGACTTAATATTACTTCTTTTACAAATTGGGCGGCCCTAACAGGAGAATCTCTTAAAATTGCGTTAAATAATGGTTATTGTTTTGCTGGCAATGCAGCCTTATTTGGCTCAGCTGACTTTTGTATAGCGACTAAAAAATCTTGGATAGGGATGGCAGGACCAGCAATGATTGAAGGCGGTGGACTAGGAATATTTAAACCAGAAGACATTGGACCAGCAGATATGCATTTTAAAAACGGACATCTAGATTACTTAGCTGAAGATGAAGCAGATGGAACTGAGGTGGTAAAAAAATTACTTTCTTATTTTCAAGGAAAAATAACTGATTGGGAAGAAAATGAGCAATCTAAGTTACGAAACGTAATCCCTGAAGACCGAAGAATGGGATTTCCGGTGAGAGAAATTATTGAAACACTTGCCGATAAAGAATCTTTTTTAGAGTTAAAAAAGGTTTTTGGAAGAAGTGTGATCACTGGTTTTATTAGGCTTGAAGGGAGGCCTTTCGCTCTCATTGCTAGTGATTGCCAACAGTTAGGAGGGGCAATTGATTCTGAAGCATCTGATAAGGTCGCAAACTTTTTAGAAATTTGTAACTTGCATAATTTACCTATTATTTCTTTGGTCGATACTCCTGGTTTCATGGTGGGACCAGATAGTGAAACCCAAGGCGCTTTTAGGCGAATGGGCAATTTCTTCAAGCGAGGAGCTAAAGTTGATTCTCCTCTCGTTGCAATTGTTTTAAGAAGAGGTTATGGCCTTGGAGCCATGGCAATGACTGGAGGAAGTTTTGTTGATCCAATTTATACTGCTTCTTGGCCAAATGGCGAATTTGGAGGCATGGGATTAGAAGGATACGTTAAATTGGGTTTTAAAAAAGAATTAGCTGCAGAAGAGACTGAAGAAAAAAGGAATGCTTTGTATGAAAAACTATTAGCAAAAATGTATGAAGTTGGAAAAGCGACTGAGGCAGCTTCTTATCTAGAAATGGATGCAGTGATTGACCCAATTGAGACTAGGAAAGTTATAATTAAAGCCTTTGAAACATTCGGGGCGTAGCGCAGCCTGGTAGCGCACTTGACTGGGGGTCAAGTGGTCGCAGGTTCAAATCCTGCCGTCCCGACCAAACTAATTTAAGTATGATTAAAAAAAATTTTGTCTTTTTCTTATTTTTTTCAAATTTTATCTTCTCTTCGTCTTCTTTAGATACTTCGAGTGAAATTGATTCTTACAATGACTTCACTTTTAAATGCGGTTGCCGGGAAGGTTTATTCAAATCCTTTGAGATTGGGAGATCAGGAAACGTAAAATGCAAATCTGGATTATATAAAAGCTATCAAATAATAAAAAAAGGAAGTAACTATTTTTTGAATGGAGATAAATATCCTAACTTTGAAGAGAGTTTTAATGGTGCAAACATTAAAACATCGGAAACTAAAACTGCAGTTGAAAATAATGGAATTCTTAAACTTAGGCATGAAACCAAGTCACTGAATGATGAAGGCTACAAAGAAATAAAGTATTTTAATTTGAACGTTGACGAGAAAAGTTTTGAAAAAGGAATAGAGATTTATTCAGAAGAAAAAATAAGTTTGAATTGGTTAGGAAATTCTTCAGGTAAATGTAAAAAGAAAGCTTAGTAAAGATAGTTAAATTAATTTTAACTTATCGCGATGACTTTTTTTTCTATCAAACTTTTTATTATCGCCTCATCTACTCCCAGAGAAGATACGATCTCTTGGCTATGTTCACCAAGCATTGGTGCCGGTCGAGAAAGCTCACTAGGCGTTTTACTGAATCTAGCAGCTGGTCTTGCTTGTCTGACTTCTCCGAAGCCATCAATGTTTATTCGAGAGATAGATTCATTTGCCAAAATTTGTTCATTGTCTAATAGTTCCATTCGATCAAGCAGCGGGGCGCTTGGCACTCCTTCTTCTTGAAGCCTCCTAAGTATTTCTGATCCTTTCCATTTACTGATTTCTTCTCCAGTGATTTGTTTTCTAATCTGAGCATTTGTTACTCTTCCCGCAGGGCTAGAAAACCTTTCATCGTCTATTAAATCTTCTCTCTTTAAAGCTTTACACATTCCTTTCCATTCAGCATCAGAAACTGCTCCTGCAGTTATGTACCTATCTTGAGCTTTATAAATGAGATCTTGAGTGCCTTGGAGCTTCCTTACATCTATTTCATTTTCTGCGTATACGATGCCAGCCATTCCTTCTGGCCAGAAAAAAGAAATCATACAATCCAGCATTGATATTTCAATATGTTGTGCAGTTCCATGTTTTTCTCTTGCATACAGAGCAGACGATATGGCTTGGGCAGTTGTTAAAGCCGTAACTTTGTCGGCTATGATTATTCTAAACATTTTGGGTTGACCTGTTTCACGATCGGCTTGTATGTCTGTAGCCCCTGATAAGGCTTGAATTATTGGGTCATAAACCCTTGAATTTGCATAGGGCCCCCTGTTACCAAATCCACTAATTGATACATAAATTATCTTTTCGTTGATTGCTCTAATTTCTTTTTCTCCAAAGCCCATTCTTTCAATGGCTCCCGGCCTAAAATTTTGCATAAACACGTCAGCTTCGGCAGCTAATTTAAAGAGAATATCCTTTCCTTCTTTAGTCTTTAAGTCTACAGCAATGGATTTTTTTCCTCGGTTGCATGAAAAAAAAACTGGATTTATTCCGTTGTGTGGAGCCGCCATATGCCTAACGAGTTCACCGGATATAGGCTCAACTTTTATAACTTCTGCCCCTTGATCGGCAAGCATCATTGCGGCAACTGGTCCTGAAACCATGCCTGTTAAATCTAGAACTTTCAAGCCTGTTAGTGGCCCCATTTATTAACCTCCATAATTTACTTCCATAGCTTTTTTGTAAGCCTCTCTTTTCGAAATATTTTCTCTATAGATTGTAATATTTTTAGACAAATCAAACTCATAAAAAATAGCCCAATCTAAGCAAGACATCAACAAAATATCTGCTAAACCAAAGCCACCGGATAAAAGAGTTTCATTATTCTCTAGGTGTTTTTCAATTACTTTAAAATGCCGTTTAAGATATTCTCTACAGGAAAGCACAACATCAGGCGCCTCTCCATAAATTTCCTTTAAATCGTAATGACGGCGCATTACGTAAAGACTCGTTTCGTCAACTTCTCCATAAATATAGCTGCACCATTCATCTTCTTTTGCCAATTCAGAATTAGTGCCAGGTATAAATAAATTTTTTGAAGGGAAGGTGTTTTGTAAATACCTACAAATTGCAACACTTTCTGAGAGGCTTAAATCTCCATGTTGCATAAACGGAATTTTTTGTTTTGGATTAAGAGAGGAATATTCTTTGGTAAGAGTCTCTCCAGTTCTTGGTCCAATCGGTTTCAACTCATAATCAATTGTTAGTTCTTCGGCCATCCAAATTGGTCTAAGAGTTCTAGCTGTGCCCGCTCCCCAAAGAATTAGTTTATTTTTATCCACTAAAAACTATCTTATAAAAAAAGGGGCTTTTCAGCCCCCTTTTTTTTAACCTAAAAGTTTACTTTTTGTGGTGAAGTCAATTTTTCTAGGTTTTTGATCATCAGGAATTACCCTTTCAAGACCGATGTAGAGCATGCCATTATTTAAAGCTGCTCCTTTAATCACCATGTCATCTGAGAGCACAAACTTTTTCACAAAGTTTCTAGCTGCAAGACCTTGATGAACAATTCCTTCACTTGCATCTTTGTCTTTAGATCCAGTAATGGTTAAGTTTTCACCGACAGCCTCAATGTCAATTTCACTCTCTTCAAAACCGGCAACAGCAAGTTCGATAGTATATTGTTCTTCAGTTACCTTTCTAATGTTGTAAGGAGGGTAATTAGAAGTTTGTTTAGAGTTTGCCAACAAAGACAAAGTGTCAATTGTTCGGTCAAATCCCACCGAGAAAGGAGAGATGTCTCTCCATAAAAGTTCAAATGTATTATTAATCATTTTTTACTCCTTTTGTTTAAGCAAGTTAAAATTACATTGACCCTAAAAGGCATCAACATGGTTTAAATATGGTTTCTACCTAAAATTTCAAGACCTAGGTATAATTTATTTTGTAATGCTTTCTTTTAAAGAACAAAATTGCAATATTACTCTTAGGGAGGGAATTGAAGAATATAATAGCTACTTAGTGGCCAATGGAAAAGAGATTCTGACTGCACTGTCTGACTCAACAATTGTCATGGATCATGACGCAACACACGTTATTTTTGGTTTGGACACTTCTCTAGAAGAGGAAAGCCTACTCGACTCATGGGTGCTTTGGTGTTCTTCTTTCGAATTAAAATATTTAATGTCTTATTCAAAACAACCTGAGATAAAAGATTTATACAAAAAACTTCTTAGGGAAGTTGGTGTTTTAAAATTTATTAAACTTTTTTTTAGCGTTTTCCCAACCAAACTAAGGATAATTTTTAAACATAAAAAAGTAATGAAAAAAAAGTGGCCTTTTAAATTTCCAAAAGAATACTTAGATAAGAAAATTTGTGATCTAAGGGAAGAATATGGCATCGTGATTCTAGAAGAAGAGGATAAAAACTTTAAAAAATTAAATTGGTCTGGCTCAATTAGAAATTAAGTAAGGATTAATTTTAGGGAGAAATATAATGGATAGAACGCATTTGATAACGGTAGTGAGTGAAAAGGTGCTCTTGGCAATTATAGGAGTAGCTACTTGCATAGCAGCGGGACAGCACTTATACAGTATGTATTTGTCAATGCAAATTATGCTCGCAGATTTATTTTTGCTCTTTATATTTACCGAGATTCTTGCAATGGTTGCGGCTTTTTATAGCTCAAAAAGAATTCCTGTAACTTTGCCAATTATCATCGCGATTACCGCCCTTTGCAGATTGATAGTGATGCAAAATAAAGACATGGATGCATTAATAATCATTGCCGAAGCTTCTGCGGTAATTATTTTGGCTGGAGCTGCCTACATTATGAGTTTAAAGGACAAAATAAGCCTAGAAAAATTGAGAGATAGGGAGTAATAATTTAAGTAATTTTTTTTACTTTAAATTCAAGTAAACCATCTGAAATCTTTTTAGAAACTAATTCATGATTTAGATATTCACAGAATTTTTCAACATCTTTTTCAGCTGTAGGATCTGTAGCTATTAATTCAATGACATCTCCCGATGAAGCCTCGTGGATGGCTCTATGCAGCAACATTATAGGTTCGGGGCAAATTAATCCCTTAGCATTAATTTTCATTATCGTAAAACCTTAGTCTCTCTATGTCATCTTCATCGGTTTTTTCTCCATACTGGATTTCTATAATGTGACATGATTCATCGAAAGGGTTTGTGATTTGGTGCCACGCTTCTTTTTCAACATGAAATACTTGTTCTTTATTTAATTCAATTGATTGGAAGTTTTCGGCATCTACTTTGCTGAAATTAATTAGGCACTTGCCTTTTGAAACGAACCAAATTTCATTTCTATGAAAATGTCTTTGAAAGCTCATTCCTTTTTTTGAATCTATAATTAATTCTTTGAGTTTTAAGTTTTTATCAGTGAATAGATTATAAAACTTGCCCCATACTCTATCTTCTGAAGAATATTCGAAGTCTTTTAAGATCCAACTTGAAGAATTCTTTTTGTGGTCTCCTCCTACTCCAAAATGAAAGGTGACATCAGAAACTTCCATCTCTGGAATGTTTCCTTTATTTCTGTCTCCTCCATTACAAAACAATATTTCTTCATCAGGATATTTTAATTTTGTTTTATTGAGCGCATCTATGCAGCTGCCCAAATCATCGTCCTCAAAGGAAATAACATCATCGACAGGTTTTAAATTTTTTATAATTATTTCTCTTTCTGTAAACGGCATAAAAAATTTACCTTTTTTCTTTATCAACCAATCATCACTATTCAAAGCAACAATTAAGGTGTCTCCAAGTTTCTTTGCTTCTTCTAAGTATGCTATGTGTCCAGAATGGATTGGATCAAAACCACCACTAACAACTACAATTTTCATTTATTAATTTTAATTTATTTTATTTTTTTTAAACAACCTTAAAATCACTGTCTTCAATTGCTCTTTTTGAAGTCTTATCAAGTCTGAAAAAAACTAAAATTGATGCAAGTAAAACGCCTAGGCAAAGTCCAATCCACATACCAATAGCACCTTTTTCAGGAATAACTAAATCTGTCAGGCCTAAAATATATCCCACAGGTAGGCCAAAACACCAAAAAGCGACAATCATTATATATAGAGGAGCCAGAGTGTCTTTATAACCTCTTAGCGCACCTTGACCAGTAAAACTTATACCATCAGATAATTGCATGAAGGCAGCTATAAAAATTAATGAACCAGCTAGAGAGGTTACAATTGGATCAGTATTAAAAAAAGAAGCAAAGAAAGTTCCATAATTTAAAAGTAAAACGAAATTAAATGAAGCCAAGATGACTGCTACGATGATAGCAAAAAAGGATGAGTATCTTGCTCTAACGAATTCTCCTGCTCCTAAAAGGTTTCCAGATCTTACTGCAGCAGCCAAACCTATCGAGAGAGGCAACATAAATGTCACTGTTGTAACTTGCATAGCTATGGCGTGAGAAGCAATTGTATTCTGACCAAGATTGCTTAATAACAATCCGCTTCCACTAAAAAGTCCAAATTCAACAAAAATACAAGCTCCAATTGGAAAGCCTAGTTTGAAAATTTCACCCATTTTCCTAAGATCTGGAGGCGTATAACCTTTAAACAAGTTTGCTCCTTGATAAGGTTTGGAGAAGTAAATGTATATTATTAAAGCCAATAAAGCTGACCATGTGGAGATAGCAAATGATACACCGCAACCACTGCCCCCCATTTCAGGAAAACCAAATTTGCCAAAGATAAATAGATAGTTCAAAGCCGCGTTGAGCGTAACCATGCCTAAGTTGATAACAGTAATTGGTACAGGTCTTGTAATGCCTTCGCTAAATGACTTTAACGGCTGAAAAAGAAATAATGCAGGAGTTCCAACTAATAAACCTAGAAGGTAATTTTTGGTTATTTTCTGTACATTTTCTGGAGTTTTAAAAAAGTCTAGTAGATTTCCTGCGAAAATTAAATAAATAGAAACCAAAGCTATCAAAGGAATGCACAACCAAAAAGCCTGTTTTACATGGGGCCCAATTTCTTCAAATTTTTTTGCACCATAAAATTGAGCTACATAAGCAGTAACAATAAATAGGCTCCCTCCGACTCCAAAGAAGACAGGCCAAAAAAGCATATTTCCTGTTGCCACTGCAGCTTGATCTACAGTACTGTAGTTCCCTGTCATTAATGCAGCAATCACTCCGGTGGCATGAGAAGCCAATTGTGAAAAAAAGATCGGGATCGCTAAAGAAGCAAAAATTTTTAACTCAAATCTAATTTTATTGTCACTTCCAATAGGCTCGACAATATTTCTGTCTTCAGTTGCTTTCATAAAGGTAGGGTATGATACTACTTGAAATTTAATTTGGAGATAAAAAATTAGGCGAGACAATAGACCTTTTTGGTTGAAACGGATTCACTGGTGGTTCGATCAAAAATATATCCAATATAAAATTAGTCCTCAATTTGAGAAAATAGGATCAGGCCCACTAATTTTAGGTGTCAAATACTTGCATATTAATGGCAACGGAATTTCTGTAGGAGATTTCGCTACTTTTATTTCCGCTCCAGATTCTCATATTCATCTGACTACTTGGAACGCGGGCGATTATGACGGAAAAATTGAGATAGGTGATTTTTGTTTATTTAGCCCTGGCGTAAGAGTTTCTGCTGCTACCAAAATTAAAATAGGAAATTCTTGTATGTTCGCTAACAGCGCATATATCTCCGATTCCGATTGGCATGGAATTTATGATCGGGCTCTCCCGGTTGGACAATCAAAACAAGTTACGCTAGAAGATAATGTATGGATAGGAGATGGCGCAATTGTTAGCAAGGGAGTAACTATAGGCAAAAATTCAATTGTAGGCGCAAGAGCGGTCGTTGTGAAAGATATTCCAGAGAATGTCATTGTTGCGGGAAATCCAGCAGAAATAATAAAAGAGCTTGATCCAAAAGAAAAACAAGTATCTAGAGCCGAAATGTTTTCTTCGCCTAAAGCTCTAGATGAATTGTATTTAGAAATAGATAGAATTAGTTTAAAGAAAAACACTTTTTATGGATGGATAAAAAGTAAGTTTTTTCCTCAACAAGATCAATGATAAAAATTGTAGCCGACAAAGATCTTCCTTTCTTAGATAAGGCTTTTGATTATTCTGAAGAAATAGAGCTGTTAAAACTACCTTATGATCAAATAACTAATGGTAATTTAAAAAATGCAGATGCCTTGATAAGTAGATCGGTGACAAAAATCAATGAGGAATTAGTAAGTGGTACTAACTTAAAGTTAATTTTTTCTTTAACATCAGGAGAAGATCATGTTGATTTTGATTGTTTGGAAGAAATAAAGTTTCAATCTGCCAAGGGTTCTAATGCCCAAGCGGTTTTTGAGTACACTGTTTGCGCTTTACAATTTTCCTCAGAAAAAAAAATTGGAATTATTGGCGAAGGTAACATTGGGAAAAAAATTAAAGATAATCTTTCTTTTTTGGGTTACGAAGTAATTTCTTATGATCCTTATCTTTATAACCATGACGAAAGCATAAAAAATGCTGTCCTAAATTGTCCAATAGTTTCAGTTAATGCTTCTTATTCTAGAGATGGAAAGTATCCTTCGCATGAGTTAATAGAAAACGTATTCAGTGATTCTCTTTTAATAAACACTTCGAGAGGCGAAGTTGTCAATTATAAAAAAATTGCAAAAGAAAATGATTGCGTTCAGATAATTGATGTTTGGAATAATGAGCCAAAATTAAATAAAGATGATTTAGTCGATGCTTTTTTAAGTACTCCTCATATAGCAGGAAATTCTTTTGAAGCAAAATCTGATGCACTAAATTTAGCAATTGAAGAAATATCTAACTTTTTTGAATTAAAAAAAACAAGACAATTAGATCCTGATCTCCACTATATCGACGTAGACGAAATCAGTTTAGCTGAAGAAATAGAAAAAACTATGATTCCTTTTAATTTCTTGAAACAGTTTCTCGATATAAAAAAATATAGTGATGTTTTTAAAAAGAAAATAAAACAGGACGAAGCGATTTCAGATTTTTCAATGTATTTTCAGGAAATTAGAAAAAAGTTTGAGCGTTTAGGATTTGGAAATTACTCTTTGAACCTTTCAAACACCTCTAACGAAAATAAAGAAAAATTATCTTGCCTTGGCTTTAGGTTTCAAGAGAAATAAAATTTATAATAAACATATGAAAGACTTAAAAGAAAAACTTTCAAAAGAAGCTTTTGAAGTAACACAAAACCAGGGGACCGAAAGACCTTTTAGTGGAGATTTGCTTAACATCAAGGAAGAAGGTACTTATAAATGTATTTGTTGTGGCCAAAATTTATTCTCTTCTCAAGCGAAATTTGAATCAGGGACCGGGTGGCCAAGTTTTTTTATGCCAATCGATGAGACTGCAGTTAAAAATATTGAAGATCGTTCTCATGGAATGGTAAGGGTTGAAGTAAGGTGCAATGGGTGCGATGCTCATTTAGGCCATGTTTTTCCTGATGGCCCCGAACCAACTGGATTGAGGTACTGCATGAATTCTGTTGCGATGTCTTTTGAGCCTTATAACAGTGAATAATTTTTGGAAGTCAACTTTTGGATTTTCTTTTTTCACATTTATCTCAAGGGTTTTTGGGTATCTTCGTGATCTAACATTAGCGGCTTTTTTAGGAGCTGGACAAATTTATGACATATTCGTTGTAATATTCAGAATCCCTAATGTCTTCAGGAGTTTTTTTGGAGAAGGAGCAATGGCACAATCTCTTGTTCCAAGCATTATCGAAGCAAAAGAAAATATAAATAATTTTCTAAATCAAATTTTTTCTTTGTTACTTTTTTCTTTATTGATTTTTGTTGGATTAGCTGAGGTATTTCCTAAATTATTTGTTTCCCTTTTTGCACCTGGTTTTATTTATGATGAAGAAAAGTTTCTAGATGCCACGAATTTTTTGAGAATTGTATTCCCTTACATACTTTTGATTTCTCTTACTGCATTTTTTGGGGCAATACAAAATTCTAGGAAAATCTTTCAATTTGTAGCTGCGACTCCAATTTTTTTTAATCTTAGTTTAATTTGTTTCGCTTTTTCATTTGCTGAACTTTCTTTAAAAGTTTTAGGAATTTCAGTATTAACTGCTGGACTGATTCAATTAATTTTAAATTTCTCTGTTGTGGCTTATTTCGGAATTTTTCCAAAACTCACATTGACTTTTGATCGTGAAATTCTCAATTCCTTCTTCAACAAATTCATTCCCGCAATTTTCGCAGCTGGCGTTTATCAGTTAAATGTTTTAGTAGATACGATATTCGCTTCATTTCTGATAACTGGCAGCCCAACTTGGTTGTATTTATCTGAGAGACTAATTCAATTTCCTCTTGGTCTGTTCGGAGTGGCAGTTGCACTTGTTTCTTTACCAAACTTAACAGAACTTTTTATACAAAAAGATATGAAACAAATAAGTTCACATAGTTTTAAAATTTTGAGAGTTTTATTTTTAATGGGATTTGGATGTTTCTTAGGGGCTTACTTCCTTGGCGACTACATAATTGAAATCCTCTTTAAGAGAGGTGAATTTTCTTCTTTTGATGTAGGAATGACTTTTTTAGCTCTTCAGGGGTATGCTATTTCGCTCATCTTTTTATTACCTCAAAAATATTTTAATAGTCTTTTCTTTGCGATTTCAAAAACAAATATGGTTGTTTATACTGGATTGTTATCACTTTTAGCTAATTTGATCTTGAATTATTATTTTATTTTTATAATAGATTTAGGCCATTTTGGATTGGCTCTCGCAACTTCTATTAGCAGCATAATAGTCTTTTTTGTAAGCTTGTATTGGCTGTTGAGTAGAAAAATTTTATTGGCTTTTTAACAATGTATTTAATAAGAGGACTTAAAAACATAAATCTCTTTAAGGAAAGATTTTCTGATTTTAGAGTCATTGCAACCATAGGAAATTTTGATGGACTACATCTAGGGCATCAAAAAATTATTTCGGACATGAAAAATATTGCTAATGAAAAAAAACTAAAAACAATGGTAATTTTTACTGAACCACATGCAAAAGAATTTTTTGCTGAAAGCTCTAATTCCTCGTCTCAGCCAAGCAGAATATCGCCTTGGCGTGATAAATTTCAAAGATTAAAAGCACAAGGAGTAGATTTTGCTTTCTATTTAAACTTTAACAAAAAATTACAATCGATGACCCCCGAAAAATTCATAAATAACGTTCTAGGAAATTTAAACATTCATTATTTAACTATCGGGGATGACTTTAAGTTTGGAAATCGTAGAAAAGGTGATTATGAGATGCTTGAAAACTGGGGCAGTCTTAATGATGTTATTGTTCAACAAACTCCAACATATCTCAGGGGAGATAGAAGGTACAGTAGTTCCTGGATAAGGGAGGCACTTGATAAAGATGATTTTGAATTGGCAGCTGAATTGCTCGGAAGAAGATATACTTTTTCTGGCAAAGTAGTTAGTGGAAACAGTTTAGGCAGAACTATTGGAGTTCCAACAGCAAATTTGTGGCTGCCTAAAAGTAACCTGCCTATAAAGGGTGTGTATGCAGTAAAAGTTCACTATGAAAAAGAAATTCTTTTGGGCATTGCAAATATGGGAATAAGACCTACCATTGGTGGGGAAAATCCAGTCTTAGAAGTTCATATATTTGATTTCGATAAAAATTTATATGGGAAAAGAATTGAAGTTGAATTTTGTAATAAAATAAGAGAAGAAAAAAAGTTTTCAAACCTCGAAGAATTGAAATCGCAAATCCATAAAGATATTGAATTGTCTAAAAATCTATTAATTTCGTGAAACAACTTAAGGAAACATTAAATTTACCTACTACCAGGTTTTCCATGAAAGCGAATCTTTCACAAAAAGAACCAGGAATATTAGAGTATTGGAAAGAAATTAATCTATATCAACTGATTCAAAACAAGAATAAGGGCAAACCTTCGTTTAATCTTCATGATGGACCTCCATATGCAAATGGGCCTATTCATTTAGGCCACACTGTAAATAAAATTCTAAAAGACATAATCATTAAGACCAAAAATTTCTCTGGATATTCTGCGCCTTATGTTCCAGGATGGGATTGTCACGGACTTCCAATCGAGCTAAATGTTGAAAAAAAATATGGAAAAGCTAAGAAGGATTTATCTATTGATGAATTTAGACTTCGTTGCAGAGATTATGCCAATCAACAAGTTGCCATTCAAAAAAAAGATTTTATTAGACTTGGAGTGCTAGGGGATTGGGAAAATCCATACAAATCTATGGACTTTGAATTCGAAGCAAATATTGTTCGAGCGCTTGGAAAAGTTATAGAAGCAGGGCATTTATCAAGGGGATTTAAACCTGTTTATTGGTGTGAAAATTGTGCATCTGCTCTTGCAGAAGCGGAGGTTGAATACATTGAAAAAGAATCAAATGCTATTGATTTTTTATTCCCTGTTGATTCTAAGTTATTGGAGAAAGTATTTAACTTGAAAATAAATTTCGACTGTTATGTTGCTTCATGGACAACAACGCCCTGGACTATTCCTGCTAATAAAGCTATATCTGTTAATCCAGATCTAGAATATGAGCTAATTGAATTAGAGGTTAATAAAAGAAAATTAATTTTAGTTGTTGCATCAAGTCTTAAAGAAAAAACCTTAGAACGATATGAAGTTACCAACAATAATTCTTTAGGAAAAAGCTTAGGAAAAGAACTAGAAGGCATTGTTTGTAAGCATCCTTTGTTGGATCAAGAGTCTCCAATTATTTTAGGCTCCCATGTTACTGATGAAATGGGAACGGGACTTGTTCATACCGCTCCAGCTCATGGTTTAGAAGATTATGAAGCATGTAAAAATTATAACTTTGATTCTTCTAGCCTAGTTCAAGCTGATGGAAAATTTGCAAAAGATACTCCATTTGTAGGCGGAAAAAAATTAGATGAAGCAAACGAAATTGTTATAGACGAGTTAAACAAAATGAAGCTTTTGTTTTCAAAAAATAAGTTTAGACATAGTTTTCCGCATTGTTGGAGACATAAAACCCCACTTTTTTTTCGTGCTACTCCTCAATGGTTTATTTCTATGGATAAAAATAAACTTCTTGAAGAATGTCTATCAAAAATTGAGGAAATAAATTGGTTACCTGATTGGGGTAAATCAAGAATAAATTCTATGATGTCGGAACGACCTGATTGGTGTATCTCCAGACAGAGACATTGGGGAGCTCCAATTCCTTTATTTGTAAATAAATCTTCCGGAAAGATTCATAAAGATACAATAAAGATAATCGAAATGGTTGCAGATGAAATTGAAAAAAATGGTGCTGAAAGTTGGTTTACCTCTGATCCATCGAAATTTTTAGGAGATGATTCCGATGAATATGAAAAAATTACTGATACCTTGGACGTTTGGTTCGATTCTGGCGTGACTCATTATTGTTCAAATTACCAAGCAAAAGATTCAATAGTCCCTGCGGATTTGTATTTAGAAGGTTCTGATCAACACAGAGGTTGGTTTCAATCTTCACTACTTACTGGTCTAGCAATTAATAATGAATCGCCTTATCGGACAGCATTAACGCATGGATTTGTTGTTGATGCCGATGGTAGAAAAATGTCTAAATCTCTAGGCAATGTAATTTCACCTCAATCTATATGGAATAAAAAGGGGGCAGATATTTTAAGAGCATGGACAGCATCAACAGATTTCAGAAATGAAATGAATTTTTCAGAAGAATCTCTTGAAAGAACAAGCGATGCTTATAGAAGAATTAGAAATACGCTGAGATTTTTAATGGGCAACCTGAATGAATTTAATTTCCAAAGAGATAAGATAAATCCTGAGAATTATTCAGAACTTGATAAGTGGATTATCATGAAGGGAATAGAGCTCCAAGAAGAAGTAATCAAAGACTATGACAGTTACGAAATTCACTTAGCTTTCCAAAAAATTTTAAATTTTTGCACCAACGAACTTGGCGGTTTTTACTTAGATATTATTAAAGATCGACTTTACACTTCTAAGAGAGACGGGGTTGCAAGAAAGTCAGCACAATCAGCGATGTTTCAAATTTACTCTTCATTAGTAACTTTAATTGCTCCAATACTCTCTTTCACGGCCGAAGAAGCATTTGTTGAAATGAGTGGCGAAGGTTCCTCAATTTTTCTAGGTGAGTGGTTCAATGATTGGGAAACTTTTGATTCCAAGATTGATGAAGATTTGTGGGTCAAACTTATCTCTTTGAGAGACGAGGTAAATAAAGAAATTGAAGAAAAAAGAAACTTAAATGAAATTGGATCTTCCTTAGAAGCTAAGGTAGATCTGAGTTGTGATGATGGGCTTTTCATGAGGCTAAACGACCTTAAAGATGAGTTAAAATTTCTGTTCATTTCTTCTGACGTAGATTTAAAATTAGATGAACAAAATTCAAAAAATTTATCCGAAGAAGTAAAAATAAAAGTCTCAAAAAGTTCAAACAAAAAGTGCGACAGATGCTGGCATCACGTAGATAGACTAATAAAATATCAAGACGAAAATATTTGTTTGAGATGCCAAGAAAACATAGACGGTTCTGGAGAAATAAGATTATTTTTCTGATTGAATGAAATTTTTTTTAGTTGTTTTATTAGCTTCATTGATAAGTCTTGATCAATTATCTAAAGCTTGGATTTATAAAAATTTTGAAGTTTTTCAATCCTTAGAAGTCTTTTATTTCCTAAACTTCACGTTTGTTAAAAACTACGGCTTTGCTTTTAGCTTTTTGAACGATGAAAGCTTAAATTTAAATGCTCTAATAGGTGTTTTAATTTTTTTTATTTGTGTTTATTTAGCTTATTTTATTTTTTTAAAAGCACATAAAGAGATCCTATTAAAAAATCAGTTAATGAGTTTTAGTCTGATTTTAGCAGGCGGATTGGGGAATTTACTGGATAGATTGATGTATGGATATGTAATCGATTTTATTGATATAACATTCAATCCTTACGTGTTCAATTTAGCAGATTCTTATGTCACTATAGGATTGATAATGTATGTTATTTTTTCTCTGAAAAGTAAGCCTTATGAAAAGAATTAAGCTAGCGAATCCAAGGGGTTTTTGTGCTGGGGTAGATAGAGCAATTGACATAGTTTCGAAAGCATTAGAGATTTACGATGATCCAGTTTATGTCAGACATGAGGTTGTCCATAACAGAAAAGTAGTTGACGATCTCAAATCAAGAGGTGCTGTGTTTGTAGAAGAACTATCAGAAATTCCTGACGATGGCATTACCATTTTCTCAGCACACGGAATTTCAGCATCTGTAGAAAATGAAGCTGAAGATAGAAAATTAAAATTCTTTGATGCAACTTGCCCTTTGGTTTCAAAAGTACACAAAGAAGTTATTAGGTTTGCTAGCGCAGGTAAAGACATAATTATGATTGGTCATAAAAATCATCCAGAGGTTGAAGGAACTCTTGGAAGATTTCCGGAGCATTCTCGAGGAAAAATGTATTTGGTAGAAAATTTAGAACAGGCTAAAACTATAAAGGTTAATCAACCAGATAATTTATGTTTAGTAACACAAACAACTTTGTCTGTTTCAGATACGGAAGAAATTGTAGAAGAATTGAAGACTAGATTTCCTCTAATGCAAGAGCCAAAATCTGAAGACATATGCTATGCCACTCAAAATAGACAAGATGCCGTAAAGCAACTAGCTTTAGAATCGGATTTAATAATTGTGGTTGGATCTCAGAATAGCTCGAATTCAACCAGGCTAAAAGAGTTAGCAGAAAATTGTGGAGTTAAGTCTGTGCTTTTAGACGAACCAGAGAAAATAAATCTATTAGACTTGAAAAATATAGAAACGATTGGAATTACTGCAGGAGCATCAGCTCCAGAAGAATTGGTTCAAGAAATGGTCAAGAAATGCAATTTGCTTGGGTATCAAATTAACGAAGAGATGGAAGGTTTGAAAGAGAAAGTATTTTTTAAATTACCCATTGAGTTGCGATGAAAAAAAAAGTAGCAATTATTGGCGCTGGTATTGCAGGTACGACAACCGCTTATTCTCTTGCAAAAAACGGGATGGATGTAACTTTGATTGATTCAAGAAGGTATCCTGCAATGGCCACCAGCTATGCTAATGGAGGGCAATTGAGTGCTAGTAACTCAGAGGTATGGAATACTCCAAAAAATCTTCTAAATGGCATGAAGTGGATGTTTAAAAAGGATGCACCTTTATTATTCAATCCTTCTCCTAGTCTTGAGAAATATAAGTGGATTTTAGGATTTCTCGTAGCTACTTTTGACGGAAAGCATAAGTCGAAAACTCAGGAAACAATTGAGTTAGCAAAAAGGGCGAGAGAGATTTATTACAAAATTTCAGATGAGGAGGGAATTGAATTTGATCTATTAAAAAAAGGTATTCTGCATTTTTATGATACTCAAAAAGAGTTAGATTCAGCCGCCTCAAAAGCATCCTGGCTTGATCAAGAAGGAATGGAATGGGAGGTCCTAGATGCAGATCAAGTTGAAGATCTAGAACCGGCTTTCAAGTCTACCGCTAATAAAAAAAAATTAGTCGGCGGAATTTACACGAAATCCGATGCTAGCGGAGATATTCATAAGTTTTGTAAAAACATGCATAAACTTTTAGAAAAAAAATACGATGTCAAATCACTTTTTAATACAGAAATTGAAAGTATTTATAAAGATAGAGATAAGGTGATTTTATCCGCAGCGACGGAGACAGAAACTAAAGGATTTCATTTCGATAAAGTCGCGATTTGTGCCGGCATAGATACTCAAAAATTTGCTGACAGTCTTGGAGATAAAATGCGTGTATATCCAGTAAAGGGCTACAGTGTGACCATCCACTTAGATGACAGCGTTTCTCAAAATTCAGCCCCACACGTATCTCTTTTAGATGACCCAAAAAAGATTGTTTCTAGCCGTCTTGGGAACAGGCTAAGAGTTGCAGGAACCGCAGAGTTAGCAGGAAAAAATAAGGACATAAAACAGGATAGAATAAGACCTTTGTTGGCTTGGGTCCGTGAATATTTTCCAAATGTTAGCACAGAAAACTATACACCTTGGGCAGGTTTGAGACCTATGACTCCTGACATGATGCCGCTTGTGTTTGAAAGTAAAGCTAAAGGCATTTTTTATAACACTGGGCATGGCCATTTAGGATGGACTCTAGGCGCCGCTACTGGAGATTTATTGGCCTCAAAAATAATAGATGCAGATTAAATCAGGCTGGATTGCTGAAGCAAAAAAAGTAATTTCCCCAAATTTCGAGGACAGACCTTTAAATACTTCTATAGATCTTGTAGTTATCCATTGCATAAGTCTTCCTCCGGGTGAGTTTGGGGCAAAAAATATTGATGACTTTTTTCTAAATAAATTAGATATTTCTAAGCATCAATATTTTAAGAAAATATCTAATTTAAAAGTTTCCTCTCATTTTTTAATTGAAAGAACTGGAAATTTAAAACAATTTGTTTCAATTGATAAAAAGGCCTGGCATGCCGGAGTTTCTTCATTTGAAAATAGAGAAAATTGTAATGATTTCTCTATAGGTATCGAGCTTGAAGGAACTGATGATTCAAAGTATGAAAAAGATCAATACAATACTTTGATAAAGTTAGTGACTTCATTGATGCGAAAATATCCAAACATTACCAAGGAGAGAATAGTTGGGCATTCGGAGATAGCTCCAAAAAGAAAAACTGATCCAGGAATAAAATTTGACTGGGATTATATAAAATCTAAAATTTAGTTATGCCTTCCTTTGACATAGAATCTAAAGTAGACAACCATGAGCTAACAAACGCAATCGACCAATCAAATAGAGTCATTTCTAATCGTTTCGATTTTAAAAATGCAAATGCTTTGTTTGAAATAAAAGAAAATAAACTTTCACTTTCGGCAAATGAAGTTTTTCAAATTGACCAAATGATACCTATTTTAAAGGAAAGTCTTTCGAAGCGATCTATTGACTTAAAAGCTTTAGAGTTTGGAGAAAAAACTTCTAACAACAATAAGGCTCTATTAGATGCCAACATTATCCAAGGGGTAAGTCAGGAAATTTCTAAAAAAATTATCAAAATCATTAAAGATTCAAAAATAAAAGCTCAAGGATCTATTCAAGGAGACAGCGTAAGGGTGTCAGGAAAAAAGCGGGATGATCTTCAAGCAATTATAAATTCTTTAAAGAATGAAGAATTTGAAATCCCACTACAGTTTGTAAATTTCAGAGATTAATATGTCTTGGCTCAATTCTTTTAAGGGTTACTTGCAACCCAGAGTACTTTTAATTGCCGGACTTGGAGTTCTTTCGGGCTTACCACTGGGGCTTTTAGTTGATCCTTTAAGATATTGGTTATCGGAAATAGGTATTGAAAAATCTACTATTGGGTTGCTTTCTTTAGTAATGCTTTCCTACTCATTAAAAATGTTTTGGGCTCCTTTAGTCGATAGATTGAGAATTCCTTTTTTATCTGCGTTTGGGCAAAGAAAAAGTTGGTTGCTCCTGGCCCAAATTCTTACCTTTTTATGCATTCTCGTTGTTGGATCAATTGATCCTTCCAAAGAATTAAATTTATTTATTCTTTTCGTCTTGGGTATAAGTTTTTTTTCTGCAACTCAGGATATTTGTGTTGATGCAATGCGTATTGAATTGGTCGAAAAGAAAGCTATCGGTGAAGCCTCGGCGCTATACATTATCGGATATAGAATCGGGGTTATTCTTCTCTCGCAGGTGATAACTTTTTACATTGCAGACTCATATGGCTGGAGTGCAGCTTATTTTAGTATCGGAGGAATTTTTATCATTGCCTCTTTAATTCTGATACTTATAGTTCCAGAGCCAGCGAGAGATGAAAAAGATTATATTTCTTTGTTAAAAAACCCTAATTTGTGGTTTAAAGATTCATTTATTCTGCCATTTACCGATTTGATTTCAAGATACAAAACTCATCTGTTCTTATTAATAGCAATTACATTTACTTATAGATTAAGCGATATGTTTCTTGGCCCTATGGCTATGCCTTTTTATCAAGAAATTGGTTTTACAAAAATTCAGGTAGCTCAAATAACCAACTTCTATGGAATGTGGATGACAATATTAGGCGGACTCTTTGCAGGATTAACTCTTCATAGATTCGGATTAGTTAAGAATATGATTGCAGGTGCAATATTCGTTCCATTAGCAAATATTCCTTTTATATTTTTAAATTTAATTGGCAATGATGTAAATTTCTTAATTTTTACAATTACTGTAGACAATTTCTCACAGGGATTTATTTCTGTTGTTGGGATAACTTTTTTGTCAAATATGGTTTCTGCAACCTACACAGCAACTCAATATGCCTTGCTTTATGGTCTGGTAGTAATTCCACCAAATATAATTTCAAGTGGATCAGGATTTGTTGCGGAAGCTTACGGTTTTCAAAATTTTTTTATTCTTTGTGCTCTTTTAGGCATACCAGCTATCGTTCTAACTTTGATGGTTTGGCAGAAGAGGGAAGTTTTCGGCTTTGACTAAAAATAAATTCTCGTTGGTTTGGACGATAATTTTTTTATCTTTTTTTAGTTTAATTTCCTATGGCTTATTTTCTCATCCAAATGTAAATTCAGATTTTTTTCTTCCCGACGAAGTTTCCCATTTTATGGCTTTCTTAATTTTGTCTTACACAATTTATAAATCCATGGGGTCAATTAACTGGATATTTCTAATCTTAATTTACGGATTAATTTCTGAGATCATTCAATTTTATCTGCCGTATAGAGATTTTCAGCTAAATGATTTATTTTTTAATTTTTTTGGCATTTTAAGTGCAATATTTGTAATTTTCTTTTTAAAAAAACTTGAAAAACCTAATTAAGAACATAAATACATTTTAGTTGTGTATTTAGCTAGTCTTAACTAGAATGCGCATCTTAGACATTTATTAAGAATTTTTTAAAAGGAGAATTAAATGAAATTTAATCCACTTGGCGATAAGCTCCTAGTAAGAAGAGGAGAAGAAGAAGAAACCTCTGCCGGAGGTATTGTGCTGCCTGGTTCTGCAGCTGAGAAACCCTCTCAAGGAGAAGTTCTCGCAGTTGGACCTGGAAGGACTTTAGATAATGGAGAAGTCTCCGAAATTCCAGTGAAGGTAGGCGATATAATTGTTTTTGGTCAATACGCTGGAAGCAACACAATTAAAGTAGATGGTGAAGAGCTTTTAATTTTATCTGAGAGCGATTTACTAGGAACTGTTTCAAAATAATTAAACTTACAAAGAGGTAAACAATGGCAAAAGATGTGCAATTTGGTGATTCAGCAAGAGGTCAAATGCTTGATGGAGTCAATATTTTAGCTGATGCAGTTAAAGTTACTTTAGGCCCAAAAGGGAGAAACGTAGTTTTAGATAAATCCTTTGGCGCTCCTACAGTTACAAAAGATGGAGTGTCTGTCGCAAAAGAAGTAGAGCTAAAAGATAAATTCGAAAATATGGGCGCTCAGATGGTTAAAGAAGTATCTTCTCAAACTTCTGATGCCGCAGGAGACGGAACTACTACCGCGACAGTTTTAGCTCAATCAATAGTAAATGAAGGCTTAAAATCAGTAGCCGCTGGCTTCAATCCAATGGACCTGAAAAGGGGAATTGATAAAGCTGTAACTAAAGCAGTTGAATCAATACAAAAAATGTCTACTCCCTGTGAAGAAAACAAATCTATTGCGCAAGTTGGAACTATTTCTGCGAATAGTGACAGCGAGGTTGGAGACATAATTGCTGACGCTATGGATAAAGTAGGCAAAGAAGGAGTAATTACTGTAGAAGAGGCTTCAGGTATTGAAAATGAACTAGAAGTTGTCGAGGGAATGCAGTTTGATCGCGGTTATCTTTCACCTTATTTCATTAACAATCAAGATAAGATGATCACTGAATTAGAAGATCCAATGATTCTTCTCCACGATAAAAAAATTGCCAACATCAGAGACTTACTTCCTATTTTAGAAGGTGTAGCGAAAGCTGGAAAATCTTTATTAATTATTGCTGAGGATGTAGAAGGGGAAGCCCTCGCAACTCTGGTTGTGAATAATATGAGAGGTGTCGTTAAAGTAGCAGCCTGTAAAGCTCCAGGCTTTGGAGATAGAAGAAAGGCTATGCTCGAAGACATTGCAATCCTTACAGGAGGTACAGTGGTATCAGAAGAAGTTGGTTTGAGTTTAGAAACAACTACTTTAGAGTCTTTAGGTACTGCTAAAAAGATTGTTTTATCTAAAGAAAATACAACCGTTATAGATGGAGCTGGAAAACAAGACGATATCGTCGGAAGAGTTAATCAAATTAGAGCTCAAATTGAAGAAACAACTTCAGACTATGATAGAGAAAAACTTCAAGAACGTGTCGCTAAGCTTGCCGGTGGAGTGGCGGTTATAAAAGTTGGTGCTGGTTCTGAAATTGAAATGAAAGAAAAAAAAGCTAGAGTTGAAGATGCTCTTCATTCTACAAGGGCTGCCGTGGAAGAAGGCGTTGTTCCTGGCGGTGGGGTTGCTTTGATTAGAGCTTTGCAAGAAGTTGATGGATTGACTGGTGATAATGAGGATCAGAACATCGGTATTTCTATTGCACTTAAAGCAATGGAGGCTCCAATAAGACAAATCGTCATGAATGCCGGTGAAGAGTCATCAGTAGTAGTAGACAAAATTAAGTCTGATAAAGGTAATTATGGATTTAATGCTGCTACTTCAGAATATGGCGACATGATTTCTATGGGTATTCTAGATCCTGCAAAAGTTACTAGAACTGCATTGCAAGCTGCTGGTTCGGTAGCTGGATTAATGATTACCACAGAGGCCATGGTTTCTGAAATTCCTGAAGAGTCACCAGCCGGTGGCGGAATGCCAGGTGGAATGCCTCCTGGAATGGGCGGAATGGATGGTATGATGTAACAATTACATTTTTAAAAAAAAGGGCTTTATTGAGCCCTTTTTTTTGGCTGTTTATACAATATAATATAGCTTTGAGAGGGATAAATTATGGAAGCTTATTTATACAACGTTTTATTTAGATGGGGCCACATTGTAGTAGGGATCGCATGGATTGGATTGCTTTATTATTTTAATTTTGTTCAAACCGAATATGTAAAAAAAGCAGATCCTGAAGCTAAAAAAGACGTCATGCAGAAATTAGCTCCTAATGCGCTTTGGTGGTTCAGATGGGCAGCTTTTTTTACTTTTTTAACTGGTCTTTACCTTTTATATGTTCAAGAAAGAATGATCACTACCGCTATAGCTCTGGGAACTCTTATGGGCACCATAATGATGTTGAATGTGTGGGGCATAATATGGAGAAACCAAAAGGTTGTTATAGGTTTAAAAGAGGGCGATGCAGTAAAAGCAGGAGCAAAAGCAGCGCTTGCTTCAAGAACAAATACATTACTTTCTCTTCCAATGCTTTATTTCATGGTCTCCTCAGCACATGGTGGAACAGCAGCTTACCCAAAATCATATCTATTAATTGATGGATATTTAAGTACAGGGTTTTGGATAGTTTTTGTAGCAGTTTTGCTCATTGAATTAAATGCTATTTTTGGAAAAATGTATTCAATGATTACCTCAGTGAGAAGTGTAATCGCATCAAGTTTAGTTTTAACTTTTATTAGTTCGGGACTAGTATTTTATCTTTGAGGCGCTAATCTTCTTTAACTTCTGAAACAGAGAGTTTTAGAATCTTAGCAAACTTAATCATATTATCTTTGATTAAAACTGTTTCTATCAAATAGTTGTTTAGATTAATTGATACGTTAGATTCAGGAATAGTTTGAATTTTCTCTAAAATTAATCCATTCAATGTTACAGGTCCTTCTAGTGGAAGGTCCCAAGATAACTTCTTATTGATTTCTCTTATGGCAGCGCTTCCATCTATTAAATAGCTCCCGTCTTTTTGTTCTTGAATGTCAATTTTATCTCTAGCTTTATCTGTAGAAAGCTCTCCAACTATCTCTTCCAGAATATCATTAATGTCTATGAGACCCTTAACATCTCCGTATTCATCAACAACGACCGCTGAAGTCTTGTTATCCTTTTGAAAATTAAATAGTTGATTGCTTAAAGGAGTATTTTCTAAAGCCACGTAAACATCATCAGCAAAATCCATAAAATTCTTTATTGAGAGTTTATTACTTATCAAAAATTTTTTTATTCCATTCATATCAATTGTTCCTTTTAGGTTATCAAGACTTTGTTCATAGATTGGCATGATTTCCTTTTGGTTGATTGCTATTTTTTCCATTAAGATCTCAAAATTTTCTTCTATATCAATTCCTAAAATTTCATTTCTTGGTGTCATTATTTCGTCAATTAAAATCTCATCTAAATCCAAAATGCTAGTTAACATGTCTTGATATCTCTTAGGAATCATTTCTCCTGAATTTTCAAGAACACTTTTAAGTTCCTCTGTTGTAATGTCTTCATTTTTATTTTCATCTTTAACATTGAGAAGGTTCAAAAGTGAATTTGAAAAAAAATTTACAACCCAAATAAGAGGGTATAAAACTTTTTGTAAAACTTTAAGAATACCTGATGCCGGCAGAGCTATGCTTTCAGCATTTTTAGCTGCAAAAGTTTTAGGAGTCACTTCTGCAAAAATCAAAATTATTATAGTTAAAATAACAGAACCTATAAAAACTCCACTATTTCCAAATAATTCAAGACATAAAATAGTTGTTAAAGCTGCTGCCAATATATTTACAAAATTATTTCCTATCAAAATAACTCCTAGCAGCCTGTCTGGACGTTTTAATAATTTATCAGCCCTTTTAGCTGAGCGATTATTTTGTTTAATTAAGTGCTTCAACCTGTATTTATTGAGTGCCATCATGCCTGTCTCAGCACTAGAAAAAAATGCAGACAACACAAGTAAAATTGAAATGCTGGAAAGAAGTAACCAGACGGGAATTTCGTTCAAATCAGATAAATATTGTTCAAATCAATTAACAGTATAAATTATAGAATGTTTTACTTGAATACCAAATCAATTTAAATAGAATAGCCAATCTAATAAAAAATATATGGTAACAATAAGACTTTCAAGATCTGGTGCAAAGAAAAAGCCTTTTTTTCACATCACGGTCACTGATTCTAGAAAACCTAGAGATGGAAGGTTTATAGAAAGAATTGGCTACTTCAATCCTATTGCTAAAGGCAAAGAAGTAAGATTGAAGGTAGATCATGAAAGGATTGATTATTGGCTTGGAGTTGGAGCATCTTTGAGTGATAAAGTTGCTCTCTTGGTTAAACAATCTAAATTCACTCCAGAAGAACAAGAAAATTATTTCAAATTTAAAGAAGAAAAAAGATTAAAAATTCTTGATTAATTTAAGCCTCTTTTATGATGACCCAAAATGATGATTACATTTTGGTTGCCAATATAGGAAAGCCAATTGGTTTGAAGGGCTGGATTAAGATTAACTCTTTTACCAGACCAGAAGAAAATATAAGAAATTACAAAGAATTTTTTTTAGGAAAAAAGAAAGAATTTGTAACTTTTGGTCAAATTAAGAAATCAGGAAAAAATTTGATAACAAAACTCAATAATTACGATTCAATTGAAGAAGTAGAAAAATTTAAAAACTTTGATGTTTTTATAAAATCTAGTGAGCTTCCTGAACTTAAGGAGAATCAATTTTATTGGAAAGATTTAATTGATATGGAAGTAGAAAGCATAGGTGGAGAATTTTTTGGAAAGGTAATAGAAATTATTGAGGCTGGATCCACTGATGTAATAGTTGTCAAAGATAAAAAAAAGAAGTCTATCTTAATCCCTTTCATCTTTGGCACTTACATAAAAGAAGTGAAAGAAAATACAATTTACGTTAATTGGGAAAAAGATGACTAAAAAATCTTACTTCATTTCTATATTTCCTGAAATCTTTGAAACTGCACTAAGAATTGGAATCACAAAAAAAGCTTTAATCAACAAGATTGTAGATTTTGAAACAATAAATCCTATATCTTTCTTAAAAGATAAAGAAAGGCTAGATGACGTTCCATTTGGCGGCGGACCAGGGATGCTGATGAAGGCTAATCCCTTAGTAGATGCAATAGACTTTTGTAAGGCCAAAGCTGAAAAAAAAACAAAGGTGATTTATGTCAGCCCTCAAGGTAAGTTATTTGATCAATCTCTTTCTAAAGAACTTGCGAATGAAAAAGAATTAATTTTTTTATGTGGAAGGTATGAGGGCATTGATAATAGAGTTTTAGATTCCAGAGTAGATCTAGAAATCAGCCTAGGTAATTTTGTTCTATCTGGCGGCGAACTTGCAGCATTGGCTATTCATGATTCCATTTGTAGGCATTATGAAGGATTTCTTGGTGATCAGAAGTCGCTTGTAGAAGAAACTTTTGTGAATAATCTTCTAGAATATCCCCAATTTACCAAACCGCGGCAATCAGAACATGGCAAAGTTCCAGAAGTTTTGTTGAGTGGAGATCATAAAAAAATTTCAAATTGGAGAAAGAAACAAGCCTTAGGAAAAACTTTTCTGAATAGACGAGATTTACTTGAAAGATCAAAATTGAAATCAGAGGATATTGAAATACTAGAAGAATTTCTTAGTGAACTTGGCTATGATTCTGATAGAATCATCGACTTACTAAATGAAATAAGATGACTAGTTCAAGAAAATCGGTTGATATCGTAGAAAAAAGTCAGCTAAAAGCTGATCTACCAGTATTTTCTCAAGGGGATACTGTCTTGGTTGATTACCTTGTTAAAGAGGGGACAAGAGAGAGATCTCAACCTTTCGAAGGGGTTGTAATTGGAATCAAAAACAGAGGCCTTAATTCTTCATTTATAGTTAGAAAAATTTCTAATGGAGTGGGGGTGGAGAGGACTTTTCAATCACATAGTCCATTGATTAAATCAATTAAGGTAAAAAGAAAAGGTAAAGTAAGACAATCGAAACTCTTTTATCTAAGAGAAAGATCGGGAAGATCAGCTCGTATTAAAGAAAAAATTTGAAGAGTCATGAATAGAGATGAAAGGCAAATTCTTGATGCCTTTATAGATACTATTTGGATAGAAAAAGGTCTCAGTACTAATACTCTTAACTCATATAAAACTGACGTTGAAAAATATCTAAACTGGATAAGCAAGAATGCGTTGTCTTATAAAAATTTAACGCGATCAAATATCCTAGAGTATTTAGCATTTCTCTTTGGGCAAAAAAAAGAAGGCAAGACAGTTGCAAGAAATTTATCTTCTCTAAAAGCTTTTCACACTTATTTGTTACAAAAAGGTCTAGTTAAAAACAATCCTTGTGAAAAAATCGAAAGCCCAAAATTTGTAAAATCACTCCCTAAATCTTTGTCTGAGAGTCAAGTTGAAAACCTACTCGAAGCACCTGATATAGATTCATTTATAGGGTTAAGAGATAAAACAATGATAGAAACTCTCTACTCCTGTGGTTTGAGAATTTCTGAACTAGTAAATCTTGAATTAATTCATGTAAATTTAAGACAAGGCGTAATAAGAGTTCTTGGAAAGGGTCAAAAAGAGAGATTAGTTCCAATGGGACAAAGATTAGTTACTTTGATTGAAATGTATAGCAATAAATTGAAAGAAGAAAAAATTGGAGAAACCTCCAATTATCTTTTTTTGTCAAAAAATGGAAACAAAATATCAAGACAGGCGTTTTGGCATAGAATAAAAATTTATGCTGACAAAATTGGTCTTAATCAATCAAAAATATCCCCGCACGTTTTGAGACATGCATTCGCGACCCATCTTTTAAATAATGGCGCTGATTTAAGAGTAGTTCAACTTTTACTTGGCCATAGTGACCTTAATACGACGCAAATTTATACTGAAGTTGCA
This sequence comes from SAR86 cluster bacterium, assembly GCA_023703675.1. Classification (NCBI taxonomy): domain Bacteria; kingdom Pseudomonadati; phylum Pseudomonadota; class Gammaproteobacteria; species SAR86 cluster bacterium. The sequence goes on from CP097974.1 coordinate 288,536, forward strand.
AAACAAAGGCTACAGAATTTACATTCATCACATCACCCAAGAGGATAAATGCGATATTTATTAATTTTATTTTTAATTCTTGCATCTTGCAGCAAGACACTTCAAGGTCAAGAGTCTTTGATCATTAATCTAGAAAAAGTCATTCCAGAAGAATTATCTATAACTTCCTTCATTAAATCTGACTTAGAAAGTTTCTATGAAGTCGAATTATCCGACGGAACATTCTTTTATTACAGTAACGATGGGGAACATTTATTCCTTGGTGACTTATTCCGTATCGAAAATGATAATTTATTAAATTTATCTTATGCTCGTGAGAAAGAAAAAGTATTTTCAGCTTTAAGTGATCTTGATAAAAATTCCGCAATTAAATTTCCTTCTCAAGACAAGAAGTATGAAGTTTTTATATTCACGGATGTTGATTGTGGTTACTGTAGAAAATTTCATAGTCAAATTCAGAGTTACTTAGATTTAGGAATAGAAGTTAATTACCTCTCTTTTCCTAGAGAGGGACTTAATAGTGAAACAGCTAAAAAACTTGTAACTGCTTGGTGCTCAGACGACAAACAAGCTGCGATAACAGAGTTAAAAAATGGAAAAGAACTGCCTTTTCAAAATTGCGATTCAAATCCTATAGAAGAGCATTATAATCTTGCAAGGAGAATAGGTATTACTGGAACACCAACTATTATTACTAAAACTGGAATCAGTATACCCGGACTTATGGAAGCAAATGAATTAATGGAATACTTAAAATAAGTTATGAATGAGTTAGATAAAACTTTTGCATCAATTGACAGGCTTCCACCTTACATTTTTGAGCAAATTAATGCTTTGAAAATGGAGGCAAGAAGAAAGGGGGAGGATATCATTGATTTCAGTATGGGCAATCCAGATGGAGAGACTCCCAAATCTATCGTTGATAAAATGACTGAGACTGTTCAAAGAGTTGATACACATAGATATTCTCAATCAATAGGTATACCCAAATTGAGATTAGCAATTACCGATTGGTATAAAAGAAAATTCGGAGTTACTTTAAATCACGATACCGAAGCTATAGTAACTATTGGCTCCAAAGAAGGTCTAGGGCACTTAGCAATGGCAACTGTTGATAAAGGAGACATAATTTTAGTTCCTAATCCTGCATATCCAATTCATCCATTTGGATTCGTAATATCGGGTGCAGATATAAGGCATGTGCCTATAGGACCTAATATAAATTTTTTTGAAAATTTAGAAGAAGCAATTAAAACTTCTTTTCCTAAACCAAAAATGCTTTTGTTGAATTTTCCAAGCAATCCTACTGCATTGTGTGTTGAGAAAGATTTCTTTGAAAAAGTTATTGAGATAGCTAAAGAACATGGTATTTGGGTAGTTCATGATTTAGCTTATGCTGATTTATGTTTTGACGGATATAAAGCTCCCTCTATTTTAGAAGTTGAAGGTGCTAAAGAGATTGCCGTTGAGTTTTTTACTCTTTCTAAAAGTTACAATATGCCGGGATGGAGAATAGGCTTTTGCTGTGGGAATTCAGAATTGATCAAGGCACTAGCCAGATTAAAATCTTATTTCGATTACGGGCACTTTACTCCTATACAAGTTGCTGGAATTGAAGCACTCAATAATGGCGACGATTATGTTAAAGAGATATGCAAGACTTATGAAGTAAGAAGAAACGTTCTTTGTGACGGATTAAATGCGCTTGGCTGGGAGGTTGACAAACCAAAAGCTACAATGTTCGTTTGGGCAAAAATACCGAAAAAATTTGATATGAAATCAATGGAGTTTTCCGAACTTCTTTTAAAAGAATCAAAAATAGCAGTATCACCAGGACTAGGTTTTGGTGTTTACGGAGATGATTATGTTAGATTTTCCCTAATTGAAAACGAACATAGAACTAAACAAGCTTTAAAAAATCTAAAGAAGATATTTTAGTTAGATGGAAAAAATAAATATCGCTCTATGTGGGACAGGGAATGTTGGCTCATCATTTATTGATTTAATTTTACAAAGTAAAGAAAAAATCAAATCTAACTACAATGTTGAACTCAATCTGAATTTAATAGGATCTCGTAAAGGCAAAATAAATAATTCAGATTTCAAAGGAAAAATTGAAACGGACATTTTAAAAGTTCCAACGTCACATGAAGTAGATATTATTGTCGAGTTGATCGGTGGAACAGAAATTTCTTATGAACTCGCAAAGCTGAGTTTGAAAAACGACAAGCACTTTGTTACTGCAAATAAGTCTTTGATTGCCGAGAAAGGTCAAGATTTGTTTAAATTAGCTTCAGATAGGAATCTACATATAGGTTTTGAAGCCTCTGTGGGAGGGGGTATACCAATACTGAGGACCATTAGAGACGGTTTAATATCCAGCAAAATTAATTGGTTCAAAGGAATACTTAATGGAACTTCAAATTATATTTTGTCCAAAATGTATTTAGAAAAACAAACCTACGAGGATGCTTTACAATCGGCTCAAAAACTAGGTTTCGCCGAACCTGATCCATCATTTGATATAAATGGAACAGATGCTGCCCAGAAAACAGCTATTTTATCGTTCCTATCTTTCAGCGGGAAAATTTCTCCTCAGGATATTTATTTTGACGGAATAAAACATATCGAGCCCATTGATATGGAATATGGGAAAGAACTTGGATATGTGATTAAACCAATATCAATTGGATTTAACGAAGAAGAAAAATTGCTTTTAGGCTCTTTCCCCGCGTTTATTCAACAGGATGAAATTATTGCGAATGTAAATTTTGAAACAAACGTAATAGAAGTTAATTCAAAAAATACTAACTCTACAGCTTTTCAAGGACCCGGCGCAGGAGGGTATCCTACTTCAAGCTCTGTGATGAATGACATTTTAGATATAGCTAATGGAAAAGTTTTTGATTATACAAACCTTATGAGAAATGTCGAAGTTAATAGTTTCGATGAATTTATAACGAAAAGATATTTGAGATTAATGGTTAAAGATGAACCTGGAGTAGTTGCTGAAATATCAAAACTGATAGCTGAAAAAGATCTATCAATTGATAATTTAATTCAGAAAGAAAAAAACAAGACTGAAGATATAATTCCAATAGTCATTATGTTGGGAGAATGTAAAGAAAGCCTTGTAAGTTCGCTTATTAACGAATTAGAGAATTTGAATCAGGTAAAAGGCTCTATTCAACACATTAGATTTATTGAATAAATATGTTGTATTCCAGCACAAGAGGAAGCTCTCCTTCTGTCAATTTTCTTGAAGTTCTTACCTCAGGAGTTGCTCCAGATGGAGGATTATATTTGCCTGAAGAAATTCCTCTATTCAATAAAGATGAATTGAAAAGCTACAAAAGTCTTACTTACAATCAGCTTGCTTTAAAACTTCTTCATCCTTACATGGATGATTTCTTAGAAATAAATGAATTAGAAAAAATAATTGAGGACGCTTATTCTACTTTTCGCATTGAAAACGTAGTGAGAATAAATAATCAAAATAAGTTTGGAAATATTCTTGAGTTATTTCATGGACCAACTTTTGCTTTCAAGGACGTTGCGATGCAACTTCTGGCAGGACTTCTAAATAAAGCTTCCGAAAAAATCGATAAAAAAGTTGTAATTCTTGGGGCTACTTCAGGTGATACGGGCTCAGCTGCTATAGAAGCATGTAAAAGATATTCAGATTTAGACATATTTATTTTTTTCCCAAATAAGAAAATTTCAGAAGTTCAGCAAAGACAAATGACAACATCAGGAGCAAAAAATGTTAATACAATTGCATTGGACGGAGATTTCGACGATTGTCAAAAATATGTGAAACAACTTTTTTTGGATCAAGAAAACTTCCCAGGCTTAAGGTTCGTTTCAATAAATTCAATTAATTGGACAAGAATAATTTCTCAAAGTGTTTATTTTTTTTACGCTACCTATCTCTTAAATAATAATTACATAGCCTCAATTCCATCAGGTAATTTTGGACATGCTTATGCCGGTTGGCTAGCATCCAAAATGGGTTTGGATTTGCAAGGCATTCACATAGCTACTAATAAAAATGACATTCTGCACAGATTAATTTCTTCTGGTATATATCAAAAAAATGAAACCATGAAATCTTTGGCTCCGAGCATGGATATTTCAGTCGCAAGTAATTTTGAAAGACTGATGGTTGAGGTTTTAAATAACGACAGAGATGTTGTTTATGACTTAATGAAGAAATTTCCAGAAAATTCCATAGATTTTAACGAATTCCAAAAATGGAAAGAAGTTAAAAATTTTTTCCTAAGCAGTTCAACAACAGACGATGACATAAAGAAATGTATAAAAAAAATAGTTTCAGAAGCGCATTATTTTTTAGATCCTCATACAGCTACAGCCATAGATGGAAAAAGTTCATTGAAAGTAAATCAAAAAGAGATTCTTACTTTTGCTACAGCACATCCAGCCAAATTTCCAGAGGCCTTTGAGGGCATTCATGGCTTTAGTGAAAATATTCCTGATTCTTTAAAAGAGATTTTTCAAAAAGAAGAGAAATTAATTAATATTAAAAATGACTACCAAGAAGTAAGTGATTATATTTCATCAAATTTTTCAATTTAAACGATATGAGCGATAAGTCCTTACAAGAAAGATTAAGCACGGCAAGAGATGAACTTAGCGATCTCAGGGGGTTTCTTTGACTACGATGCAAAAAATCTTAGGCTTCAGGAACTCAAAAAAGAGTTTGAAAATCCTGAGTTATGGAAGAATCAAGAAAAAAGCCAAACTTTAGGAAAAGAAAAGGCTAGTTTAGAAAAATTAATTGATGCTATTGATGACCTTGATTCTGCTTTGAATGATTTAAGTGAGCTTCATGTAATTCTAGATAAAGAAAACGACATAGATGAATTAACTTCTATTTCTGAGGATTTGAAAGATTTAGAAAGAAAAATTTCAAGTCTTCAATTTCAGAGAATGTTTTCAGGAAAAAATGATTCCAATAACGCTTTCTTGGATATTCAGGCTGGTTCAGGAGGCACAGAGGCCCAAGATTGGGCTGAAATGTTATTAAGGATGTATTTAATGTGGGGCGAAAAGAAAAAATTCAAAACAGAATTAGTAGAGGTCTCTCCTGGAGAGGTAGCAGGTATAAAGAGTGCTACGATAAGATTTGAAGGAGAGTTTAGTTATGGTTGGCTTAGAACTGAAACTGGAGTTCATAGATTAGTTAGAAAGTCTCCTTTTGATTCAGGAAGTAGAAGGCATACTTCTTTTGCATCTATTTTTATTTCTCCTGAGATAGAAGATAGCATTGAGATAAATATTGATCCATCTGATATTAGAATCGATACTTATAGAGCTAGTGGAGCCGGAGGCCAGCATGTTAATAAAACAGATTCAGCAGTTAGACTGACTCATGAACCGACTGGAGTGGTAGTCCAATGTCAATCAGATAGATCGCAGCATAAAAATAAAGATAAGGCCATGAAACAGCTTAGAGCTAAACTATATGAGTTAGAATTAAATAAGCAGGATGAAGAAATGAAGAATTTAGAAGATAGTAAAGCTGACATTTCCTGGGGCAGTCAAATAAGGTCGTACGTTTTAGATTCAGGAAGAATTAAAGATTTAAGAACAGGTACGGAAACAGGAAACTGTTCAGCAGTTTTAGATGGAGAGATAGATATCTTTATAGAGGAAAGCTTAAAAGCTGGAGTTTAAAATGTCAGATATTCAAGACGAAAATCATTTAATTGAAGAAAGAAAAAAGAAACTAAAAGAACTTAAAAAAAGTGGCATAAATTATCCAAATTCTTTTAGAAGATCAAATCTATCTATCTCTTTGATTGAAGATTACTCAGAGTTTAGCAAAGAGGAATTGACCGAAAAAAACATATCTGTTTCTGTGGCAGGAAGAATTATGTTGAGACGAGTTATGGGCAAAGCCAGTTTTTCTACCATCCAAGACATGACCGGCAGAATTCAACTTTATTTACGACAAGACGCTATCGATAATTATGAGCTTTTTATAGACTGCGACCTTGGAGATATTGTCGGAGCAAAAGGAGTTTTATTTAAAACCAATACTGGCGAACTCTCCATTCAAGTCAATGAATTTAATTTATTAACTAAATCTTTAAGACCGCTGCCGGAAAAACATCTTGGATTGTCTGATGTAGAGACAAAGTATAGGAAACGATATTTAGATCTTTTAACAAATTCAGAGTCTCAAGAAGTCTTTGAAATTAGAAGTAAAGTGGTAAATGAAATCAGACAATTCTTGATAAAAGATAATTTTATAGAAGTCGAAACTCCGATGATGCATCCAATACCAGGAGGCGCAACAGCCAAACCCTTCGTCACTCATCACAATGCTCTTGATATGGAGCTATTTTTAAGGGTAGCTCCTGAGCTTTACCTAAAGAGACTTGTAATCGGAGGCATGGAAAAAGTTTTTGAAATCAATAGAAATTTCAGAAATGAGGGCCTTTCAACAAAACATAATCCAGAGTTTACTATGCTAGAGTTTTATACCGCTTATGTGGATTATAAATTTCAAATGGATTTTGTCGAAAATATGCTCCGAACCATAGAGAAAAATTTAAACGCTAGTAATTCAATTTTTTCAAATAAATTTCACAGGTTTTCTATGGATGAATCAATCGCTAATCATAATACAATCGATATTGAGGAATTAGCTAATAAAGAAACTTTAGTTAGTTTTTGTGAAAAGAAGAAAATAAAAATAAACAAGTCCGATCAAATTGGAAATATAAAAAATGAAATTTTTGAAGCAACTGTAGAAGATAAACTAATTGAACCTACATTTATTTATAATTATCCAATTGAGATATCTCCTTTATCAAGATCTCTGGATGAAGATAATTCAGTTGCAGAAAGGTTTGAGCTTTTTGTGAACGGGAAAGAATTAGGAAATTCTTTTTCAGAGTTAAATGACCCGGAAGAACAAGCAGCACGTTTCGAGTCACAGGTTAAAGAGAAGGATGCAGGAGATGAAGAAGCTATGCATTTTGATAAAGACTACATAGAGGCTTTGGAGTATGGCTTGGCACCATGTGCTGGAGTAGGAATTGGAATAGATAGGTTAGTAATGCTCTTTACAGGACAAGAAAGCATTAGAGATGTTGTCTTGTTTCCTCAACTAAGAAATAAGTAATTCTAATCTAGGCCTATCCAGCTACCATGAAATCCAAAAGGCACTCTTGAAGGCAATATGACCCTTGCTAAAGGGGCTTCTGAAAAATTTTCCGCGTCTAAAATAATAAATTCACTTTTATCCTTTTCTTGATCATAAACAAAAGCAACAACAAAACCTTCATCCTCTGAAGCAGCATTCATTTTTGGAATGAATACCGGCTCAGCACCTTTTCTCAAATCTCCTAAATCATGTACTTCGTTAGTGTCATTCAAGAAATCGTATTTGAATAGATTATTCAATTGACCGTCGTTCAAAACATAACCGAATTGGTGTTTTTTACCTTCTAATTTGGGATGAATCCTGGCAAATTCCATAGGCCTGTCGTCAAGAATTTTTTCACTGCAGGTTCCCTTGCTGACATCAATTTCCCATCGGGTAAGATAAGGTTTTTTCCCAAAGGGTAGAGGATTATTAAAATCAAAAAGTTTTTCGTAACGACAAAAATCTAAAATCACTTTCCCAGTATCGTCTTCATAGGAATTGACTACGTGGAAAAGAAAACACTTGGGTACATCTATCCAGTTAACTTCAAAAGAATTCCTATTTAAAAGTCCAACCCTTGGTTGATAGTTATCGTCCCATATTACTGGATAATCTGACCCATTTTCTTGTCCTTCTCTTCTTCCAGTATTAAAAGTTACGGGCAAATCAAAAATGAGAACATAATTTTTTGTGATAGCACAATCATGAATCATAGGGCTAGATTGCAATTCTATTGGTAGATCGGTTGATATCTCACCTAGATTGTTAACAACACGATAATGAACTTGATTTGCCCCAGCAATATATTCTGAAAAGTCATAATTAATAGAATGTAATTCATTTTTGGAGGCATCAAATTTTGGATGAGCAGTGAATCTTTTTGTTTCTGTTCCAGGGAAAGGAACTTCATCGGTAAAATTTAAATCCGAATCGAGTATTACTGGAGATGAGCCTCCTTCAACTAAGGCATAGATTTTTTCGGCATGTTTCAGCACATGAGTATTTGGCCCAAAGCCAAATGGAGATAAAACGTATTTATTTTTGTACCATAAGGCTTTACCGTCCTGAATTTTCAGTCCATGAATCATTCCGTCACCGAAGAAAGGGTGATAATTTTTATGATCTATTGGTTCTTTGGGATTAGGTCCGTTTCTGAGAAACAAACCATTTAAATCTTTTGGAATTTCGCCAATAACATCCAGATTTTCAGAAGCAGACTCCTCGACAGGATACCAGTTGCCTTTTAAAAAAACGTTTTCACTCTCTCTTAGATTTCTCATAATAGTTCCTTAACTGCTTCTTTTTCTTCTAACAACTCTTTAGTAGTAATTTCTAATTTTTCTATTGCATAAGAATTTAATTCTATGTTTTTAACAATTTCAATTTTACCATCTTCTTTTGTTTTTAAGGGAAATCCATAAATTATTCCTTCCGGGACTTTATAACTTCCATCACTTAAAATTGCAGCGCTAAAACAATCTCCTTCTTTTGTCGGAGTTGATGAGGCGATAACAGTTTCTATTGCAGCGTTAGCTGCAGAAGCTGCTGAAGAAGCACCTCTTGCGTCGATTATAGCCTTTCCACGTTGTTGGACTGTTTCGATAAAGTCTTTTTCAATCCATTGTTTATCTTTGATAAGCGATGAAACTTTTTCTTCGCCTACTTTAGCGTTATCTAAATCAGGATACATTGTGGGACTGTGGTTCCCCCAGATTATCATTTGACTTATTTCTGATATCGAAATATTTAATTTAGATGAAACTTGAGCCTTAGCTCGGTTTGCATCGAGAGCAGTCATCGCCATCCACGTTTGGGATTCTTTTTTTGCATGAGTCATTCCAATTAGAGCATTTGTATTGGCAGGATTTCCTACGACTAAAATTTTTGCATCAGGTTTACCATTTTCACCTATAGCTTTTCCTTGTTCTGTAAAAATTCCACCATTTATCTTTAAAAGATCACCGCGTTCTTCTATTTTTTTACCATTTATAGTTATGCCTCGAGGAATACTTCCAACTAGCAAAGCCCAGTCCACATTTTCTGCAGCTTCATAAATATCTGAATATGCTTCAACTTGGCCAAGAGTGTCGAAACCACAATCCTCGAGCTCCATTATGGTACCTTTTAATTTCTCAACCACTTGAGGAATTTCAACTAATCTCAAATTAACAATAGTGTCGCCACCAAAGGTCTCACCACTAGCTAGCCTGGGAAGGAGTGCATAGCCAATTTGTCCAGCAGCACCCGTAACTAAAACATTAATTTCTTTTTTCATAATATATTTGGTTTAAAAACGTTTTTGCCCGAAATACTAGTTACCACTCCCTTTTGTCCTAGCATTTCTTTTTTAATCATCATTTTTAGAAGATTCTCATCTTTTGGTGTATTTGCAATAAACCTGGATTTATCCTCCAATTCGCCGACGACAATACCATATTCTAAGTTTTTTCTCCCCTGAATAATTGTGTAAGACAAAATTTTACCAATTCCATCAGGACAAAAGTTTAAATTTTGAATTTCTCTCGAATTAATTTCTTTTTGAATATTTTCAAAGCTTTCACTCCAATTTATTTCTTTCGGAGATTTTGTTGAAAAAATGTTGATTGCATGCTTTGTTAAAAACCAACTATTTGCAGTAATCATTCCATATTTATTTGGATTCTCTCTTAATTTCCTCACCATTTCGATAGTAGAAAACATTGTGTAAGCATTACCTGGACCACCAAAGTAGGGAAGTCCTCCGGTTACCGTCAAAGGACGCTTGTCATTTAAATCAATATTTAGTTCTTTCAAAGCAATTTGTACTGCTGATGGAAAACAAGAATATATATCAAAATAAGAAATATCAGATATTGAAATATCCGCTTGAGATAACACTTCACTTCCACATTTTCTAATTGCAGGGGACTCATCTAGCTTAGGTCGTTTAGATACATTCCAGACATCGTTTAATATACAAGAGCCATGAATATAAATTTTTTTATTTTTAGGAATTTTTAATTCATTTGAGAGTTTTTCAGACATTATCACAATCGCAGAACCCATATTTACTCTGATCATTGAATTTAAATACTTTGTGTAAGGAAATCCTACAAGCCTGTTTGACTCGGTTACGGTTTCAATTTCCATTGGCGACCTGAATTTGGGAAACCAAGAACTAGGATTTTCAGATGCTACCTTAGAGAACTTACTGAACAATTTTGCGCATTCACTTAGATGATCTTCGCTAGTTTGAGATTTACTTGCTCTCAAAGAGTTGGCAAAAAGAGGATATACATTTGAGGGTAAGTCCATGTGATGATCTTTTTCCATCTTTGAAAATCCCTCTTTATTTATGCCTATTAATTCTGGTTCTCCACCCTGTGTATCTTTCCAATCCAATGACCTTCCAGCTTTCAGCTTTGAAATCATCGTATCAAGCACTTCACCTCCAGAAATGAGAGCGCAATTACATTGATTTTCATAAATTTTTTTTGATATTTCTTGAATAAGCACTTGAGGAGCATTACCTCCCATTCCAGAGTAAAGTTCGTCGATATTCTTTTTTACTCCAAGCTTCTTTGCAAGAGAACGAGGAAAATTGTTGTATTCGAAGCTCGATTGATTTGTAGCTGTTGAAAAATCTACTGAAAATCTAATTACAGCAATTGAGTCAATATAATCTTTAATGTTTTCAATGCCCGTATCATTAAGAGCGAGTTCACTGGCATGGGTTAGAAAAGATAATGGATCAGGTCCGTCTTCCTTATTTCTATCAATAATATCGGCTACACCAACTATTACTGGTGTATTATCTGATACTTTTAAACTACTCATTTTTGATTTATTAAATTAAAAAATAGAAGTAATATTACTCTTTTAAAAAATCAATTGAAAAAAATAAACCTAATTAGGAGAAAATTATGTCTATAAGATTTGATGGGAAAGTTGCGATCGTAACAGGAGCCGGCGGAGGTTTAGGAAGGTGTCACGCTTTAGATTTAGCCTCAAGAGGGGCGAAGGTAGTTGTAAATGATTTAGGTGGATCTGTTGATGGAACCGGAGGGTCTTTGTCAGCAGCTGAAAAAGTCGTTGAGGAAATTAAAGCTGCAGGGGGCGAAGCCATTTCAAATGGAGCAAGTGTTACAGATATGAGCCAAGTTGAAGAAATGGTTAAGCAAACTATGGACACTTGGGGAAGAATAGATATTTTGGTAAATAATGCTGGAATACTTCGCGATAAAAGCTTTTCTAAAGTTACCGATGAAGACTTCAGACTAGTTTTGGAAGTTCATTTAATGGGGACTGTCAATTGTACAAAAGCAGTTTGGGACATTATGAAAGAACAAAGTTATGGAAGAATTTTAGTTACGTCCTCATCTAGTGGCGTGTATGGAAATTTTGGCCAAACAAATTATGGTGCAGCTAAAATGGGAGTTCTTGGTTTGATAAACACACTAAAACTAGAAGGAGCAAAATATAATATCAAGTGTAATGGGCTTACCCCAGTTGCGGGAACAAGAATGACAGAAGATCTAATGCCACCAGAAGTTTTAGAGAAACTTCAACCCGATTGTGTAAGTCCAGCAGTAACTTTTATGGTTTCTGAAGATGCTCCAACCGGAGTTGTTATGGCTGCTGGGGCTGGGGTTTTTGCAAGAATAATGACTTTTGAAACAATGGGTATAAACTTAGGAACTGGCGATGAAATGAACGCCGAGAATATTGCTGAAAATTGGGAAAAAATTTCAGATATGGCAGATGCTAGGCCTTGCACTGAAGGTAATAGTCAAACTGTGAAAATCTTTGAATTGATAGGCAAATCTTAAGATTTTTAGATCTTAGGGCCACATTTTGTTGATCGATTTCTTTTCAGAACGTCTGTCCATGTTGGCTCACTAATTTTGCTAGTTTTTTAGGAAAATCGGTAATGATTCCATCAACTCCTATTTTTAATAATTTTTTCATAAATCTTTTGTCATTTACTGTCCAAGTAAGGACGAAAATGTCTTCATTTTTTAGATTTTCTACTAATTTGATAGATTGCTTTGAGTCAATGTGCAAACTTATTCCATCAGATAGAGATCTAAAAATTTCTTTTTTTATTTTTACTGGATCATAATTAAATAAAGAGGGGATCAAATTTAGAGTGGCTTTGTAGTCAGGAAACTTTGTTTTTAATTTTTTTATCATCGACGGAAGATAGCACAAAAAATGTATTTGGTTTTTTTCAAGATTAATGTCCTCTATTAAAGTTATTAAGTTCTGAATTTTTTTTAAGACTCCTTTTACTTCAATAAATACCAGCTTCCCTTCGGGAACATTAGATAGAACTTGTTCTAATCTTGGTACTCTTTCTTCCTTGAATTTTTTTGATTTCCAAGATCCTATATCTATTTCTGATAAGTCTTTGAATTTAGTTTCAGATATATTTCTTTTGGAACCGGATACTCTATTTAAATTATTGTCATGTGCGCAGATAAATATTCCATCTTTAGTTTTTCTAAGATCTATTTCGATCGCATCTGCCTCTTGCATCCAAGCCAATTTATAAGAAGCAAGAGAGTTCTCCGGTCCTACGGAAGACGCCCCTCTGTGGGCTATGATGAGAGGGTTTTTAGTCCCAGTTGAGCGCTCCACCTGTTTGATACTCGATTACCCTGGTTTCGAAGAAGTTTTTCTCTTTTCTCAAGTCCATTATTTCTGACATCCATGGAAAAGGATTTGATGCGTTAGGGAATGCTTCCTCTAAACCAATTTGAGTCAATCTTCTGTTTGCGATAAATCTTAAATATTCAGCCATCATTTCCGAATTCATACCTAGAATTCCTTTTGGCATAGTATCTTCTGCATATTCTATTTCTAGCTGAGTTCCCTGAAGAATCATTGTTTGGGCTTCTTTTTGCATTTCTTCATCCCATAAGTGGGGGTTTTCAAGTTTTATTTGATTAATCATGTCTATGCCAAAATTAACGTGCATCGATTCATCTCTTAAAATGTATTGAAATTGTTCGGCTGTTCCAGTCATTTTATTTCTATTACCCATAGAAAGAATTTGAGTGAAACCACAGTAAAAGAAAATACCTTCTAATACACAATAAAAGGCAATAAGATTTCTTAGAAGAATTTTATCGTTCTCCTCTGTTCCAGTTTCAAAACTTTGATCCGAAAGTGATTTTGTAAAAGGAAGCGCCCAGGCAGCCTTCTTTGCTACTGAGGGAATCTCTTTATACATGTTAAATATTTCGCCTTCATCCATACCTAAAGACTCAATCACATATTGGTAAGCATGAGTATGTATAGCTTCTTCTAAAGCTTGACGAAGCAAATATTGTCTACATTCAGGATTTGTTATGTGTTTATAAACTGAAAGAACGATATTGTTAGCAACGAGCGAATCTGCGGTTGAGAAAAATCCTAGATTTCTCATGACTATCCTTCTTTCGTCTTCTGTTAAGCCGTTTTGGTTCTTCCAAAGCGCTACATCAGCAGTCATATTTATTTCTTGAGGCATCCAGTGATTTGCACTGCCATCAAGGTATTTCTGCCAAGCCCAATCGTATTTGAAAGGAACTAATTGATTAACATCAGCTCTCGAATTTATCATTTTCTTTTCACTAACATCAACTCTGGCAGAAGCTCCTTCCAATTCTGCTCTACCTGCTTCTAAATCCAAGGAATCCAAGTCAGAAAGCATCGATTTTTCTTGTGATGCTTTTCCCACTTTGGGTGGCTCTAAGACGTGGTCTGTCTTTTTTTCAGCAAGATTTTTTTCAGCCAATACCGGCTCTTTTATTTTTTCTTTATCATCGAAATCATCCCAAGATAACATTTTTACACCTCATTTTTATTGACAAGCCTCACAGTCAGGGTCGAGGATAGAGCAGGCTTCTGGAGCCTCCGATCCTTGATTTGCATTAACTGCATTAAGCTCTAAGTTAGTTATTGTTGATTTTTCAGAAGTTGTTGCACTCCTTGAACGTAAATAGTAAGTAGTTTTTAGGCCTCTTAACCAAGCCATTTTGTACATTACATCTAATTTTTTTCCATTTGGCTCTGATACATATAAATTTAGAGATTGACTTTGGTCAATCCATTTCTGTCTTCTAGATGCAGCCTCGATTAACCATTTTGGTTCTACTTCAAAAGATGTAGCGAAAATCTTTTTTAATTGATCTGGAACTCTGCTTATTTCTTCTAAGCTTCCGTTGAGATTCTTTAAATCGTAAACCATTACTTCATCCCACATGTCTACTTTTTTAAGAGCGTCAACCAAGTGCATATTAATAATTGTAAATTCGCCTGATAAGTTCGATTTAACGAATAGATTTGAATAGGTGGGCTCAATTGATTGAGTTAAGCCCGTTATATTAGCTATTGTTGCGGTAGGCGCTATTGCCATGACATTTGAGTTCCTCATTCCTTGAGTTTTTACAATTTTTCTTAACCCGTCCCAGTCTAATCTTGAAGAAGTATCTACTTCAATAAATTCTTCCCCTCTGTCTTTTTTTAAGATTTCTATCGAATCTAAAGGAAGAATTCCTTTGCTCCATAGAGATCCTTCGTAAGAAGAGTAAGATTTTCTTTCAACTGCTAAATCAGATGACGCTTTAATTGCATAGTAGCTAACCATTTCCATTGATTCGTCAGCAAAAGAAATAGCTTCTTCTGATGAATATGGGAGTTCTTTTATATAAAGAGCATCTTGGAAGCCCATAATTCCCAATCCAATAGGCCTATGTTTTAGATTTGAATTTTTTGCTTGAGGTACTGCGTAATAATTTATGTCAATAACGTTATCGAGCATTCTAATAGCGGTATTTATTGTTTTTTCTATTTTCTTTTCATCTAAGTTACCTTCTTCATTTAAGTGATTCGGTAAATTTATAGACCCTAGATTGCAGACAGCAATTTCATCCGGAGAGGTGTTTAAGGTAATTTCGGTACAAAGATTAGATGAATGAATCACTCCAGTATGTTGCTGTGGCGATCTCAAATTGCAAGCATCTTTGAAAGTTATCCATGGATGACCTGTCTCGAATAACATTGAAATGATTTTCCTCCACAATTCTTCTGCTTCCACTTCTTTTGAAACGTCAATTTTTCCTTCTTTTGCCTCCTTTTCGTATTCTTCGTATCTTTTTTTGAAAGCTGCTCCGGTTAAATCATGTAAGTCGGGAGTTTCGTTCGGAGTGAACAAAGTCCATTTTTCACCATTCATTACTCTTTGCATGAATAAGTCTGGTATCCAATTTGCCGTATTCATGTCATGAGTTCTTCTTCTGTCGTCACCTGTATTCTTTCGAAGCTCCACAAATTCCTCTATGTCAAGATGCCAAGTCTCTAAATAGGAACAAACAGCTCCCTTCCTTTTTCCACCCTGATTAACAGCAACGGCAGTATCGTTGACTACCTTCAAAAAGGGTACAACTCCTTGAGATTTGCCGTTAGTACCCTTGATATGGGCTCCCATACCTCGAACTGGAGTCCAATCATTGCCGAGGCCTCCTGCCCACTTTGAAAGCATTGCATTGTCACCGAGGGCATCATAAATTCCTTTTAAATCGTCTGGCACAGTAGTTAAGTAACACGAAGATAGTTGAGAATGAATCGTTCCTGAATTAAAGAGGGTAGGAGTAGAGCTCATGTAATCAAAAGATGAAAGAAGATCGTAAAATTCTATTGCTTTTTCTTCTCTATCTTTTTCTTCAATGGCCAGCCCCATAGCCACTCTCATAAAGAATATTTGAGGCAATTCAAATCTTATTTCGTTTTTGTGAATGAAGTACCTGTCATAAAGAGTTTGAAGTCCAAGATAAGAAAATTGGAGATCTCTTTCAGGCTTTAAATTTTTTCCTAGTTTTTTAAGATCCATTTTTCCTAATTCAGGATTAACTAGTTCTAGCGTGACGGCTTTTTTTATAAAGGCTTCAAGAGATTTGGGGTATAGTTTTTCCATTTCCTTTTGCGTTGCATTCTGGGAAATATCTAGAAAGGATAAAGCCTCTGTTCTTAAATTATCCAATAGAATTCTTGAAGTCGCGAAAGTGTAGTTTGGCTCTATCTCGACTAATGATCTTGACGACAGAATTAGAGCTTCCTTTATTTCATTTTCCGAGGCTCCTTCGTATAAATTCTTATTTGCTTCTTTTAAAATTGTTTCAGCATCTGTTCCAGCTAGACCCTCACAAGCCTCTTTAGCAATAGTTTCTGTCCTTTCAGAGGGACTCAATTTTGGCTCATCCTGTGAAATACTTGACTCTTCTTGCCTAACTTTTGTTCTTTCCGCTCTATACAATACATAAGCTCTAGCTACTTTTAGCTCTTCCGACCTCATAAGAGCCAATTCAACTTGGTCTTGTATTTCTTCTATATGGATCGTTCCTCCTGATGGCATTCTCGAAGAAAAGGTGTCGTAAACATTTTGGGAGAGCTGAGCAACCTTTTGTTGAACACTCGAGGAAGCAGCTGCAGCACTGGTATGAACCGCAAGAAATGCCTTGGTTATGGCTACTTCTATTTTTGATTTATCAAAGTCGACAACTGAACCATTTCTCTTAATAACTCTTAGCGTTCCAGGCTCAACAGCACTGGTAAGCTTATCTTTGCTTAAATCTATGTTTTTTTCTTGTTCTTTTCTTTCAGAAACGTCCATACTCTTTCAACTAAATAATTAGTTAATAACCCTAGATATTGTGGATTAAATTCTTAACTACACAAGATACGGTGTTTTAAAAGAAAAAGCAATAGAATATTTTATGAAATTTAGGTGGATTAAGTGTGGATAACTGTATATAAAATGATGTAGATGGGAAATTACTTTTTAGCTATCGACCAAGGCACAACAAGCACAAGAACGGTGCTTTACGGTTCAAATTTTACCGCACTAGACCAAAACCAAATTGAGATAAGACAATACTATCCAAGACCAGGGTATGTCGAACATGATGCCCAAGAAATATGGGATAAAACATTTTCCACAGTCTCCTCACTGTTAGAGAAGAATGGACTGGATGCATCACAGATAATATCAATTGGTATTACCAACCAAAGAGAAACGATTGTCGGTTGGGACCAAAAAACGGGCAAACCGATCGGGAGAGCAATAGTTTGGCAAGATAAAAGGACAACAGATTATTGTAAGACTCTTCAAAATCAAGGCGTTGAGAAGGAAGTAATTGAAAAAACCGGATTGTTACTTGACCCATATTTTTCTGCTTCAAAATTAAGATGGCTAAACGACAACTTTAAAGAAGAAATTGTTAATAAAAATATTTTATTTGGAACCATTGATACTTTCCTCTTATGGAAATTAACGAAGGGAGATGTTTATGCTACTGATGTCTCAAATGCGGCGAGAACTTCTTTGTTCAATATATCAACCCTAGACTGGGACCAAGACCTGATCAAACTATTTGAATTAGAAAAGATTAACTTACCTGAAATTAAAAAAAACGCAGATGACTTTGGATCAACAACATTATTTGGCGGTGATATAAAGATTTCGGGTATGGCAGGAGATCAACAAGCAGCCTTATTTGGCCAGACATGTTTTGAGGCAGGAGATATAAAAAGCACTTATGGGACCGGATGTTTCTTAATTCTTAACACTGGTAACCAAATATTGAGGTCTCAAAATAAGCTTCTTACTACTATAGGCTATAAAATTGATCAAGAAGTTGTATATGCGTTGGAAGGAAGTATTTTTATTGCGGGTGCATTAATTCAATGGTTGAGAGATAAAATGAAGTTTTTTATATCCGCGCCTGAATCCGAAGGTTTAGCAAAAATTGCAAACGAAAATTCTGAATTAATTATCGTACCTTCATTTACTGGTTTAGGAGCTCCTTTTTGGAATCCCGACATTAAAGGCTCAATCCACGGAATTTCTTTAGATACGACTCAGCAAGATATTATCTTAGCCAGTTTAGAGGCGATAGCTTTTCAGTCAAAGGATCTTATAGAAGCTATCAAACAAGACGGAGCAGAGATTAATTCGATAAAAATTGATGGCGGCATGGCTAATAATGATTTTTTTGTTCAAATTCTGTCCGATGTTCTTGACTTAAGCGTGCAACGTCCAAAAAACATAGAAAGCACAGCACTGGGAGCTGCATTTTTTGCGGGAATAGGATCAGGCCATGTTAAATTTAATGAATTACCCGACATTTGGAAAAGGGATAAAATTTTCAATTCCGAGAAATCTTACGATGCCAAATACGCTTCTTACCTGAAAGCTCTTAATGCCTCAATTAATAAGTAAATACTCGAGTAATGCTTGCTGTACGTGGAGTCTGTTCTCTGCTTGAGACCATACTTTACTTTTATCATGGTCTAACATATCAATTGACACTTCTTCTCCTCGATGGGCAGGGAGACAATGAAGAAAAATAGCTTTTGAATCAGCTAATTCCATGCAGGATGGGTCGATAGAATAGCCTTCAAATATTTTTAGTTTTTCACGAGTTTGTTTCTCAGAGTGCATAGACGTCCATACATCTGTGGTAACAATTTTTGCTCCTTTTAGAGCTTCCTCTTTAGTTTTTGTTAGGGTTAAGTTGTTTTTTTGTTTTTTTATAATTTCTGGATTTGGTTCAAAGCCTTTTGGACAAAAGATATTTAACGAAAAGTTAAATAAACTCGCAGCTTCTATATAAGAATTGCAAACGTTGTTGCTATCACCTATCCATGCCACTTTTGAAACATCTAGGTTTCCCAGACATTCCTTAAAAGTCATTAGGTCAGCTAAAATTTGACAAGGATGATAGAGGTCGCTGAGACCATTAATAACTGGCACAGAGGAGTTTTGGCTAAAAATCTCAAGCAATTCATGGCTGGCTGTTCTGATAACAATTGCGTCAAGCATCGAAGATAGGACTTTAGCTGTATCTGAAACTGGTTCGCCTCTGGACATTTGCAACTCTGAATTAGATAGAAAAATAGAATTTCCTCCAAGCTTTTGCATACCAATTTCAAATGAGACTCTAGTGCGAGTAGAGGGTTTCTCAAAAACTAAACCAAGGGACTTGTTGTCCAAAGAATTAGGTAATTTGTCCAAAGATTTTAATTCCAAACCTCTATTAATAATTGAAGTGAGCTCTTCCTTTGAAAAGTTATGGAAATTTAAAAAATGTTTTGGTGACATTGTAGATGCGTTATAGAATTGTCTCTCTTCTGAATTTAATTAGATGAATTTTAAAGTAAAAACATACAATGCAATAGCTGAAACTGGCATTTCTCTTTTAAATGAATCTAAATTTGACGTCTCAGAAGAGCTTAAATCGCCGGACGCATTATTACTAAGAAGTTTTAAATTGACTGAAGAAGATATAGAAAGTTCGCTCAAAGCTATTGCGAGAGCCGGGGCGGGAGTAAATAATGTTCCTGTTCAGCAGTGTTCAAAAAATGGTGTTGTTGTCTTTAATACACCTGGTGCGAATGCAAATGCAGTAAAAGAGATTGTCTTAGCTGCTTTGCTACTATCTTCTAGAGGCATCTATAGCGGAGCAAATTATATAAATGCTATTGACGGAGTAGATGCAACGAATTTAAAAGGCCATATAGAACAAGGAAAGAAAAATTTTAAGGGAAGAGAGCTTAAAGACGCTACTCTGGGTGTAATTGGTATGGGTGCAATTGGAGCTAAGGTTGCGGACATGGGGGTTATGTTGGGAATGGAAGTTATTGGCTACGATCCTGCAATATCGGTAGAAGCGGCATGGAAACTACCAAATTTAGTCGCAAGAAGAGAAGATATTGAAACGGTTTTTTCGGAATCTGATTACTTAACTCTTCATATACCTGCCATTGAAGAAACCAAAAACTTGGTTAATGAAGATCTACTAATTAAAGCTAAAAAAGGTTTAAAATTAATCAACTTTGCTAGAGATGAAATTGTTGACTCAACTGCAGTTATAAAGTCTCTTGATGCAGGAAAATTGGGGGGCTATGTTACTGATTTTGCTGATTTGGATTTAATTGATAGGGCTAAATCTCATGGCGACGTGATAATTCTTCCACATATCGGAGCTAGCACTCGTCAAGCGGAAGAAAATTGCTCTTTAATGGCAGCAGAACAACTTATTGATTTTTTAGAAAACGGAAATATAAAAAATTCCGTTAATTTTCCCGAGTTAATTGAACCAAGAAGGTCCAAGTTTCGAATTACTCTTTCAAACAATAATATTGCAGGAATGATTGGACAGATGACAACGATTCTTGCTGAAAATAACTTAAATATCTTAAATATGGTGAATAAAAGTAAAGGGGAGATCGCCTACAATGTCATAGATGTAGATTCTGAGCCTTCAAAAAGTGTAATAGAAGGTTTATCAAAACTAGACGGAGTCATTACAGTGAGGATTCTCAGTGATGGATAAACCAGTTGCCATAGTTACGGGTGCCAGCAGAGGGGTAGGCGAAGCAGTTGCAATTTTACTTGCAGAAAAAGGATGGAACCTAACTTTGACTTGCTCAAGTTCACTGAAAGAGGCAAAAAAAGTAGCAGAAAAATGTAATGAATTAGGTTCAGAGACTTTAGTTATCGCAGCCGACGTATCAAACGAAGAAAAGTGTAAAGATACAGTGCAAAGTACTTTGGAAAAATGGGATAGATTGGATTCCTTAATTAATAATGCTGGCACAACAGTCTTTAATCCCCACGATAAACTTGATGGGCTGAGCACCGAAGACTTTATAAAAATTTATAAAACCAATACTGTTGGTCCTTATATGATGATTAAAGAATCAGAAGAATATTTAAGGAAAAGTTCTATCGCATCAGTTGTAAATATTGCTTCAATAGCTGGAGTAATTGGTGTGGGAAGTTCAGTAGCATATGTAGCTTCTAAAGGCGCTTTGGTTATGATGACGAAGTCTCTTGCAAAGGCACTTGGTCCAATCAGAATTAATGCAATTTGCCCTGGATTCATTGAAGGTGAGTGGCTGAGATCAGGTCTTGGAGACGAAGCCTATGATTTTACAAAAAATGCTATTGAGGCTAGCACACCTTTAAGCATGGTTTGTAATCCTGAGAAGGTAGCCAAGGGTGTTTGGTTTTTTATAGAAGACGCAGTTGCAACCACAGGTGAAACTTTGGTTCTGGATGGTGGATTCCACTTGAAATAAGTTTAAAGTTGTCTAAAAGAATCATATTGAAAAAAAATAATATTTTAAAAAAAAAATCAATCAAATTTTTTATTTTTTTAGATTAAATGTTGATAAAAAATTTTCTCTTTAGAAATTATCAACCAATTCTTTTTAAAAGTTACACACAAATAAATGCTTTTGTTCCAAACGAATAAATAAATAAAAGAGAATTGCACTTTTATTGAACATAATATTATAAACATTGTAAAGTACTGATTTTATTGACTTTTTTATATTGATCAATTTTTAACCAATTTATTAAAACCCTTTTTATATTAAGCATTTAGAAGAATTAAATGATTTTATCCAAAGAGTTATCCACAGAAACTGTGGATAAAAAAAATGCTTTTGTTAGCATAATTTAATGGTTTTAAATCTGCCAAAAAATTGGGAATACTTTTTGAAAGGAAGAGATGTAGAAAAGTCACTGCTATCAATTAAATCCTTATTAGAGAAAGAAAAAAAATTAGGAAAGGAAATTTATCCAAGCACTGAAAATATATTTCGAGCTTTGGAGTTAGTAAGCCCAGGAGATGTCAAAGTAGTTGTTGTAGGTCAAGATCCTTATCATGATATTAATCAAGCAAATGGGCTGGCCTTTTCAGTTAATAAAAATAATACGATTCCACCCTCACTGAAAAATATTTATAGTGAAATCAAAAGAGATCTTAACTCTGAGACATTGCAAACTGGAGATCTAACTCAAATTGCAAAACAAGGCGTCTTATTTTTGAATTCCGTGTTAACAGTAGAGGCTCATAAACCTGGTTCACATGTAAATATAGGATGGCAAGAAATTACTGACTCTATAATTTCTCT
Source organism: SAR86 cluster bacterium (assembly GCA_023703675.1). Classification (NCBI taxonomy): domain Bacteria; kingdom Pseudomonadati; phylum Pseudomonadota; class Gammaproteobacteria; species SAR86 cluster bacterium. Next base: position 310,659 of record CP097974.1, read on the forward strand.
TTTGAGTTCAGAAAAAAATATTGTATTTATGCTTTGGGGAAATTTTGCCCAGTTAAAAGAAAAATTTATAGATTTAAATTCTAATCTTGTTCTTAAAACATCCCATCCTTCACCCTTATCGGCTTATCGAGGCTTTACAGGGTCTCGACCTTTTAGCAAAAGTAATAAATTTTTAAAATCCAAAGGAAAAAGGATCATTGACTGGAGTTTGTAGCTTAAAATTGACGAGAAATAGAAATTGCTTCTCCTTCTTTAGTATATATTTGGTCCAAAGAAAGATTTTTATTCTTTAAAAAAATTAAACTTTCAATATCTGTTCTTGAAGCGAGTTTACCAATAATATTTTTTTCTAAGTCATATAAATTATCTCCTTCTTCAATATTTTTTAATGCAATTGATTCGGTCAAAAACATGGCTGATTTTAATTTTGCTCTGTAATGCATCCTTGCTACAACTTCTTGGCCCGTATAACAACCTTTGTCAAAATTTATTATGTCTTGATTCTGATAATTCAGGTCGTGAGGAGTAAAGGTTTCAGATGTGTAATTAGTAATTTCACAAAGACCGGACAGAATACAATTTTTTCTCCAAACGCCTAATTCGACTAAATTAATTTTTTCAGATACCTTTTCTGGGAGTGACATCTCGGACTTGTAAAAAACTTTGAATTTTTCAAGAGTTTCCAAAGTTTTTTTAAGTAAACTTTCATCAACATATAACTCAAAACAAGAATCTTCTGGTCTTCTGATCCAAATTAATGAAATAACTCTTCCTTTGACGTTACAAAGAGCGTTCTTTTGAAAAGTGCTGTCATTAGATAATTCTAAGTCGTTAGAAAGTTGACCTTGCAGGAATGTAAAAGCATCATTTCCTTGAATTCTTATTAGTTTGTGACTTGAAGATATTTCCATACTCTTATATTTTAACAATGTTAAGTTAATAAACCCATGAGGAGATCAATAGAAGAAGCTAAATTTAGAAGTCGGCGAGGACTTAATGAGCTAGATTTGGTGCTTGAGCCTTTTTCTAAGCAGGCGCTGAATAACTTGTCTGAGGATGAGCTGGATCTTTATCTAGAGCTAATGTCTTGGGAAGACAATGATCTAGCAGATGTAATATTGTATGGAAAAAGGTGTGAAAGCGAGAAACTTCAGTCTATAACTTTAAAAATAATTAATTTTTTTGATGAAATTTAGCTGAACTTATGCAAAATGCACTTGTCAAATGATGAAAGGAAGAGATGAACTCAGAAAAAAGCCTTATAAATTTGGTCAAAAAGGGCGACAAAAAGGCCTACAACGTACTTGTTTTGCAGTATCAAGACAGGTTGGTATATTCTGTATTTAAATTTTTAAAAGATTTCGAATTATCTCAAGACATTGCACAAGAAGCTTTCGTAAAAGCTTTTAAAAATATAGATAAATTCCGCGGGGATAGTTCTTTCTATACTTGGATTTATAGAATCGCTATAAACACAGCTAAGAATTCTCTGTCTTCTAAAGCTAGAAGTTCTGAAATCTATGACGATGACTTAATGGACTTAAAACTTTCAGAGTCTGCTATTACAGTTGATAATCCAGAGAACATTTTAGAAGCTGACCAGTTACGTACTCTTATGATGGATGCCATTCAAAACCTTCCAGATGATATAAGAACGACTTTGAGTCTTAGAGAATTTGATGGATTAAGTTATGAGGAAATTGCTGATGTGCAAAATTGCCCCATTGGAACTGTTCGATCTAGAATCCACAAAGGTCGAGAGATACTTGATAAAACTTTTTTTAAATATAACCTGTCTAACTTGGAGACAAATCTACTATGAGCGAAATCTTTGAACATAAACTATCTTTGTTAATGGATGGTGAAATTACACCTTTTGAAACCAAGAGGCTGGTTGATGAGATGCATTCTAATGCAAATTTTAAAAGCCTTTGGCTTAGGATGAACAAGCATAGGGCTGCCATGCATGGCGAACTTCTTGATCCGAATCTAGATCTCTCACAAAATATAATGTCTCAAATTAATAACCTCCCTTCCTCAGAAACAAACAACATCAATAAATGGCCAAATTTAAACCTCTTTTCACTTAACTATATGAAGGTGTGTTGTTATCTAATAGGTTTTTTCTTTATTTTATCTCTTCCTCTGCTCAACATTTCTTCTCCTTCAAATCAAATTTCTTCCACTCCCAAAAATTTCTTACCTTTAAACGAATCTCTTTTAGTCGACCTAGGCTCAAATTTTAATGGTAGCTTAAAAGACTACAGAATTACGTCTGCATCAAGCATGGAAGCAAATTATTTAATGCCAGGAAATGACGAATTAGTTAAATTAAAAGTTTTTTTCGACAATATTCCTGAAAAAGACTGGCTCGGAACAATTAATCAAGGAGTAACAGTCCACACTAGATCAGGATCAAGACCTTTAATCTTAAATCTTACCAGTGACAACCTTCCCAACCAAAAACTCATAACAATCTCAAATAGCTTCCACAATAAAAAATAAAATGAAAAAAACTTTTTATTTTATTTTATTTCTTTTCTCAAGCAGCTTTCTTTTCGGTAATTTAGATAATCAGTATCTTCCCAATATTGCCGAGTTAGTAGACGAAACCTCTGCGGCAGTGGTAAATGTAAGTGTTACTAAAACTATTAAATCTCAAGGAAGGCATAGTCCGTTCCCTGGCGCACCTAGAGGTTTTCCCTTTGATGATTTTTTTAACTCTCCCTTTGAAGAGCCTAGAGAACAAAGAGAGAGAAAGGTAAGCTCCGGAGGTTCAGGTTTTATAATTTCTAATGATGGTTATATCCTCACCAATCATCACGTAGTTGCAGAAGCAACTGAAATTGTTGTGAGCTTAACTGACAGAAGGGAATTTAAAGCTCAGCTGATTGGTAGTGACGAAAAATCTGATGTTGCTTTGTTAAAGGTTGATACTGATGAAGACCTCCCTTTTTTAATTTTAGGGGACTCGGATCAAATAAGAGTAGGTGATTGGGTGGTAGCTATAGGCTCCCCCTACAGGCTAAATTTTTCAGTAACGGCTGGCATAGTAAGTGCAAAATCTAGAAGCATTGCAGATCAAGGAACCTCTTATATACCTTTTATTCAATCCGACGTTGCGATTAATCCCGGTAACTCAGGAGGGCCTTTATTTAACTTGAAAGGGGAAGTGATAGGTATAAATGCCATGATTTATTCAAGCGGAGGAGGTTATATGGGAATTTCTTTTACAATTCCTATTAATTACGCATCGGAAATAGTAGACCAGTTAAAAACGGAAGGAATTGTATCAAGAGGGTGGCTTGGAGTAAGTGTGCAAGAAGTCACAAAAGACCTTGCTGATTCATTTAAATTAGGAACCCCACGAGGAGCTTTAATTGGGAGCGTTTTGAAAGGAAGCCCAGCTGAAAAATCGGGATTAAAAAACGGCGATGTTATTTTAAGCTTCAATGGTCAAAACATAGTTTACTCAGGCGATCTCCCATTGATTGTAGGAAGAATAAAACCCGAAACCTCAGTGAATGCGGTAATTTTCAGGTCTGGCATAGAAAAAAAAATAAGAGTTAAAGTAGGTGTCTTAGAAGAGGCTACTAAAAATAAAGTAATTCCAGCTTCAATAAATAAAAATGACGATATGCTGGGATTAAAGCTTTCGTCTTTGGAAAATTTCTCGAAGGAAAAAAAGGAACAACTTCAAGTTGAAAACGGAATCTTCGTTGAAGAAGTTCTTGACGGACCTGCAAAAGAAGCGGGAATCCGAAAGGGAGATGTTATCACCACAATGGCTTTTCAAGAGGTATTTAACTTAGCTGATTATAGGTCTATTGTCGAAAACTTGAATCCTGGGGCTAGCCTTGCGGTTAGAATCGTTAGAAACGGAAATGGTTCTTTTATAACGATAAAACTAAAAAAATAAGCGATAATCCTTTCATGAAGGATGCTTCCCTAGCAAATACAAGAAATTTTTCTATCATTGCCCACATAGACCATGGTAAATCTACCCTTGCTGATCGAATCATAGAGTTTTGTGGCGGTCTGAGTAATAGAGAAATGCAAAATCAAGTTTTAGATTCTCTTGAGATTGAGAGGGAAAGAGGCATTACCGTTAAAGCCCAATCTGTTTCATTAAAATTTAGGAAAGACGAAGCAGAATTTAATCTGAATTTGATAGATACACCAGGTCATGTAGATTTCGCCTATGAAGTTTCTCGATCACTAGCTGCGTGCGATGGAGCGATATTATTAATTGATGCTTCTCAAGGAGTCGAAGCACAAACTCTATCAACTTGTTACAACGCCATTGAGCAAGGATTAACTATTTTGCCAGTTTTGAACAAAATAGATCTACCTCAAGCGGACCCAGAGAGAGTAAAAAAGGAAATTGAAGAAATAATTGGCATAGATGCTTCAAATGCTCCTTGCATTAGTGCAAAAAATGGAGAGGGCATTGAAGAATTATTAAATATCATTGTTGAAGAAATACCTTCGCCTCAAGGAAACATCGATTCTCCTTTAGAAGCTTTGATAATAGATTCTTGGTTTGATCAATATCTAGGTGTTGTCTCGCTTGTGAAAGTTATGAACGGAAAATTAATGCAAGGCGAGAAAATAAAACTTAATTCTACTGGAAATACTCATTTAGCAGAAAGACTTGGATTTTTTACTCCCAAAAGACAAGAAATAGTTGAGTTAAGCGCTGGGGATGTTGGTTTCATATGTGCTGGAGTAAGAGATATTAGGGGCGCACCGGTAGGCGATACGCTTACGCATCAAAACCATACCGCTTCTTTACCAGGATTTAAACCAGTTAAGCCTCAAGTTTTTGCTGCTTTGTATCCTCTTGATTCTTCTGAATTTGAATTGTTTAGAGAGTCACTTGAAAGGCTTTCGCTGAATGACGCAGCATTAAGTTATCAGCCAGAACAGTCGTCTGCACTTGGATCAGGCTTTAGATGCGGGTTTTTGGGAACGCTTCATATGGAAATTGTCATCGAACGTCTGCAAGGCGAACATGGAATTGAACTATTGGCTACAGCTCCTACAGTGGCTTATCAAATCTTAGATTCGTCAAATAATTTATTAGAGATTGAGAATCCAAGTAAGTATCCAGAGCCAAACCATATTAACGAAGTAAAAGAACCAATAGCTAAAGCCACAATTTTAGTTCCAGAAAATTTCATAGGAAATGTAATTTCATTGTGTGAAGAAAAAAGGGGTGCTCAAAAATCTTTGAGGTATGTTGGAGGTCAAATAGAGCTTATTTATGAGATGCCAATGAACGAGATAGTTCTTGATTTTTTTGACCGTTTAAAATCTTGTAGTAAAGGCTACGCTTCTCTAGATTACGATTTTGTCAGATTTGATCTAAGTGACATGGTAAAAGTCGACATACTATTGAATGGAGAAAAAGTAGATGCACTCAATTTTATGGTGCATCGCTCCAAAGCAGATCAAAAAGGAAGAGAACTCGCAAAATCTCTAAGAGAAGTTATTCCAAGACAAATGTATGACATTGCCATTCAAGCAGCGATCGGAGGAAAAATTTTAGCCCGAGAAACCGTTAAAGCCTTCAGGAAAGACGTAACCGCAAAATTGTATGGCGGAGATGTTACAAGAAAGATGAAGCTTCTAGAAAAACAAAAAAAAGGAAAGAAAAAAATGAGGCAGATTGGAAAGGTTGAAGTTCCACAAGAGGCTTTTTTGTCGATTCTTAAAGTATCTAAATGAACTATTTTTCAATTCTATACTTTGTTATTTTTCTTTCGGTTTTACTTTTAGGTATATGGATTTATTCAGAAAAGAACTTGAAAGGAAAATACAATAAATTAATTAATTATCTTTCATTCCCTTTAGCCCTTTTGGGTTTATATTCGGTATTTAGACTCAATATAGATTTTAGTTACGTTCTTGTAAGTCTAATTATCGCATCTTTGTTTTTATGGATTTTGGGGAGAAGTATTTCGCTTAAGAAACTTGCCAAAGAATCGAGATCTTTTTTCATAATTCTTAGTTTAATTACTATTTTTAGATCATTTATCTTTGAGCCTTTCCAAATTCCTTCCGAATCGATGATTCCAGGTTTAGAGATAGGAGATTTTGTTTTGGTAAATAAGTATGAATACGGTTTAAAAAATCCAATTGGGAATCAAACTTTAATTTCAAACAAATCACCTGACAGAGGTGATGTTATTGTTTTTACTCCTCCTCATACAAAATGTAATTCCAAAATAATTAAATCTTATCCAAAAGATAGTTTACAAACTATTTCTAGAGACATTGAAAAATCTTGGGGAGAATTAAAGAAAAGTTGCTCAAGTCTTGGACTAAAGTATGTCAAAAGAGTAATTGGAATTCCTGGCGACGTTTTAGAAATCAAAGGAAAAGATTTTCTAATTAATGGAATAAAAGTAGTAAAGAGTATTTTAAATTCAAATTCGAGAGAAACGTTTTATGAAGAAAGTTTTGGAAAAGAAAACTACTTGATAAGACAGTCAAAACTTAGAGAATTATCTTTTTATCAAAGTTGGAAGGTCCCTGAAGGCTTCTATTTTGTCATGGGGGACAATAGAGACAATAGCTTAGACAGCAGAAGCTGGGGATTAGTCCCGGAAAACAACATTACAGGTAAAGCACAGCTTATTTGGCTAAGTTGGAGTTCTTATGGAAGTTTTCCAAGTTTTGGCAGAAACAAGATCATCAAATGATAAATTCATTAGAAAATCTTGAAAAAAAATTAGGTTATGCATTTGATAAGAAAGATTTATTAAAAAAGGCACTGACTCATATAAGTAAATCAAATGAAAATAATGAAACTTTAGAGTTTTTAGGCGACGCTGTTATTAATTTAAGTATTTCTGATTTGATAATAAAAAATTTTCCAAATGTTGATGAGGGAATTTTAAGTTTAATGCGATCAAAGTTAGTAAGCAGAGACACTTTGAATAAGATTGGTAAAGAAATTAAGTTAAATGAATTTATAATCTGCGGGGAATCCTTCAAAAATCAAGCCCTTCCAGAAAATATTCTTGGAAATGCTCTAGAAGCTATTTTTGGAGCAATTTATCAAGAAAAAGGTTTCGAGACATCAAAAAAAATTGTTGCAAATTTATTTACCAAAAAAATTGAATTAATAATTCCTGAGGATTTAAAAAATACTAAAAATATCCTACAAGAATATTGCCAAAAAAATGGATTAGGATTGCCCTCTTATAATCAGATCTTGAAAATTGAAAAAAAAGATTCTTTCTCAGTTGTTTGTAAGATGAATGAAGACTTATATTCTATAGGTTATGGAAAAAAACTTAAATTAGCTGAACAAGATGCTGCTTTAAAGCTCATAAACCAAATCGGTATTTTAGATGAATAAAAAATTTGGTTTTGTATCTTTGACCGGAAGAACTAATGTAGGAAAGTCAACATTATTAAATTCCCTCTTTGGTAAGAAAATTGCCATTACATCAAGAAAACCTCAAACCACAAGAAATAGAATAATAGGAATTTTTTCTGAAAATAATAACCAAATTGTTTTCCTCGATACGCCAGGTGTTCATTCGGGATTTAAAAGGGCTTTGAACAAATATATGAATAGAGTAGCAAGAAATTGTTACGAAGAAGTTGATTTAGTAATTTTCGTTGTTGATCGAGGAAAGTGGCAAAAAGAAGAAGAGAATATTTTAAAAAATCTTAAGGAGTTAAATAAACCTATCTTTTTAGTAATTAATAAAATTGATAGGCTCAAAAGTAAAAATAATCTATTACCTATCATGACTGATTTGAATTCAAAACATGATTTCGAAGGAATCATTCCAGTATCTGCTTTGAGAAAAGATAATATTACAGAACTGTTAATGAGGGTTTTTGAAAAATTACCTTTAGGAGAATTCCATTATTCAATTTCAAGTGAAAAAGAATTCAGTGAAGCTTTTTTCATTTCAGAAATCATTAGAGAAAAGGCAATTAATCGGTTAGGCGATGAATTACCCTATCGGATAAATGTTCAGATTGAAAAAGTAGAAGAAGGTAAAAATATTCGACATATTTTTGCAAATATCTTTGTAGAATCCACAAGTCAAAAAGCTATTTTGTTGGGGAGAAAGGGGTCTATGATTAAAGCGATAGGGACGTCTGCTAGAAAAGAATTGGAAAAAGAATTTACCTCTAAAGTAAATTTACAGTTAAGAGTAAAAGTAAAAAGAAATTGGACCAATGATGTTAATCTCCTTTCAAAATATGGATACAACTAAAACTTGCTTTTTTTAGGGCTTTGTACTAATATTGCACAATAATCGTTCATCTTTTGCACTAACTTAATGCAAAAGACGGAAGTAGGAAGATAGGAAAACCTCTTTCTTCCCAAGGGAGGAAAGGTTAGCAAGTACCCAATGTGGGAACGAGACCGAATATCTAACGAAGGAACGCGTTGAGAAGGGTGTACGTCGGGAGACGTATGTACGAAATCGAAACGAAAACTGGAGGCATGATATGACTACTTACTATAGAGGCGTCAAAGTCAACTCTGATAATTCTTCTTCAAGTAAAGCTTCGAAAGCAGGAATTTACAGAGGAGTCAAACACGACGGACAAAACAAGAAGTCAGCTAAAACACCTGGTATTTACCGCGGTGTAGAAACAGCTGCATAACTTTTTTTAAGTTAGAATTAGGGAGGCTTAACAGCCTCCCTTTTTTTTTGATAAATTAACTAACAAAAATTGAAAAATCCTCGTCTTTCTTCTAAAGCAGTACTTTTGCACTCAACTAATTTTAGAGAATCTAGTTTAATTGTTACCTTTTTTTCTCAAGATTTTGGCCTTATAAAATTGGTTGCTAAGGGCGCAAAATTAAAAAATAGCAAGTTTTCTAACATAAAAGTCCCAGGTGCAACTTTTAAGATAGAGTTTGGAGGAAGAAGCGAATTAAAAAATCTCTACACATGCGAAACTATCGGTTCACTAATAATTAAAGAATCGAACTTCAAAATTTATTTATATTTGAATGAGCTGATATTAAAAACTTTAGAACTCGAAGCGCCTATGAAACTGATTTTTGACGATTTAATTAATTTATTCAAAGAATTAGAAACCGTTAAAGATCCTTTGGAGAAAGAGTTAAAACTCAGAAGATTTGAATACGGTTTAATCGTAGAGCTTGGTTACGAATTTAGTTTAATGGATGACAACATAGGAAGAAAAATTGAAGGATCTAAATTTTATGAATTTGTCCCAAATAGAGGGTTTCAAGAAACATACAAAAAGGGAAATAATACGTGTTCAGGAATTACCATAATTAATTTTAATAACGGAATTATTGAAAATGATCAGGCAAAACAATATTTAAAATATATAATGAAATCCTCGTTAGATAGCATATCGAATAAACCTTTAAATTCTTCTAAATTTTTTAAATTAAAAAAAGATGCAAGTTAAAAACGGAATAGACTTAATTGAAATCAGTAGGCTGCAAAAGTCTCTTGATACCTTTGGCGATCGATTTCTTAATAGGGTCTATGACCCATCTGAAATAAGTCTTTTTTTAAAAAAGAGCCCACTTGCACAAGCACCTTTTTTAGCTAAAAATTTTGCTGCAAAAGAAGCTGTATCAAAAGTCCTAGGAACAGGTTTTTCCAAAGGAATTAGACCAAAAGACATAGTTATTCATAGAAGGTATGGAGGCCCAAAAGTTGAGCTAAAAGGGAAAGCTGCCAAACACGCAAAAGAAATTGGTTTGGAGCAAATTAGCCTCAGTTTAACTGATACTAAAAGTAATGCTGCTGCTGTAGCTACAGGTATATTCAATTAAATGAAGATTATTTTACTTGGTCCTCCAGGAGCTGGGAAAGGAACTCAAGCAGAAGTGATATCTAAAAAGTTAGAAATTCCACACATTTCTACAGGAGATATTTTGCGAGAATCCATTAAGAATAAAACTTATCTAGGAGAGAGAGCAAAAAAAATTATGGATGCGGGTGAGTTAGTATCAGATGAGATTATATTAGGAGTTATCCAAGAAAGAATCTCTCAGGCGGACTGTTCAGATGGGTATTTATTTGATGGATTTCCTAGAACTATAGGCCAGGCAGATGGCCTGATTAATATGGGAATTGATGTAGATTTAGTGATAGAGATAGCTTTGCTGGATAAAATCATAATATCAAGAATGTCAGGCAGAAGAATTCATTTAGCTTCTGGTAGAAGTTATCATGTAGAGTTTAATCCCCCAAAAGTAGACGGAAAAGACGATCTAACAGGCGAAGACCTTATTCAAAGGGATGACGATAAGCCCGAAACTGTCTTAGCGAGGATTGAAGTTTATAAAAATCAAACTGATCCTTTAATAGATTATTACCAGAATTTAGAAGACTCGACTAATTTACGTTACTTAAAAATAGATGGATCAGATTCTCCCGACGCTGTAAGCAAAGAAATCCTAAAGAATATTGAAAACTTTTAACAATATTTTAGCCATTGAAACCTCTGGACCCATTTGCTCCATAGCTTTAAGGTCTGAAAAAAGGATTGAATCAGCTTGTTCAGAAAATGAAAATGAGCATGGTCTCGTCATTCTAAATTTTATAGAAAAACTTTTAAAAAAATCAGGATTAAAAAAAAATGATTTAGATTTAATAGCAATTAGTAATGGTCCAGGATCTTTTACAGGGCTAAGGGTCGCTAATTCTGTTGCTCAGGCATTAGCTTTTGCTAATGACATTCCACTATTACCAATTTCTAGTTTGGCAGTTTTAGCCAATCAAGCCAGTATTAAATTGAAAAAAAATAGAATTTTTGTGATCGTGAATGCTCATATGAAAGAGTTATACGTTGCAGACTATTTTTGTAAAAAAGATGTAATAGATGTATTGAAAAAAGAAGCTATCATAAAAGTAGATGATCTTTCTGATAGTATAGAAAAAAATAATTATGAAATTTGTTACGTTGGAAACGGAGTTTCATTTTTAAAAAAAATAGTAAAAGATTTTCAAATTTCAGAAGTTATTCATTCGGATGCTTCTTCAATGTTTAACCTCATTGATAAAGCAATAAAAGATAAATTGTATTCTTCTGCAGAAAAAATTAGTCCAAATTATCTATCCGGCGAAGATCATTGGAAGAAGGTAGATTAAATGAGTTTTTCTGAACTTTTTTTCCTTTCACTTATACAAGGAATTACTGAGTTTCTACCAATATCAAGTTCAGCACATTTAATTTTATTTACAGAGTATTTTGGAAGCTCAAAGCAAAGCATTACAGTAGATGTCTTTGCTCATTTTGGAACTCTTATAGCAGTTCTAATTTATTTTCGTAAAGATTTAGAGGTCATTTTCAGGACCTATCAGGTCAAAGAACTCAACGGTCTTGGAAATTGTCTAATCATCGCCACTTTACCAATTTTAATAATCGGTTTTTTTCTTAGAGATTTTGTTGAAATTTATTTAAGAAATCAAAATGTAATTATTTTTTCTACGATCTTTTTTGGCGTTTTGTTGCTTCTGTTTGATTTTTTAAAAAAAGATCGAGAATTAAATGAATTAAATTGGAAGGATTCCTTAATTATTGGGTGTTTTCAGATATTTGCTTTACTTCCCGGTGCCTCAAGATCGGCAGTAACAATAATGGGGGCATTTTATTTAGGGTTTAAAAATACGACCGCCTTAAAAATTAGCTTTTTATTAGCAATTCCTACTTTATGCTTTATCTTCATTGGCGAAAATCTTGCGATAAATTTTCAATATGAAATAGGTTTGACCAATTTAATATTGACTTCCTTAACATCTTTTTTAACAGCTTTTTTTACGATTCATTTCTTTCTAAAATTGGTTGATAAAATTGGCTTCTTACCTTTTGTGTTTTATAGGATTTTGCTAGGTTTATTATTATTTTTTATCTAGATATTTTTTCAAGCTTTCTCCAGTAAAACTTAAATAGAATTTATAAATTGAAGAAATTATTGTAAGCGGAAGAGGAAGTAGTGTTTCATTATAAAAATTTTTATTTTTTTTTAATTTCATGAACCATTTATTTAGATTTGGATACTCCATCTCAAATCGAAAACCCATGGTTTCTAGTCTCCTAAGATAAATGAACCAAGCTATATCTACGATGGTTAATTCGTCGCAGATTATGTATTTGTTTTTGACGAGTTCATTTTCAATTGCTTTCAATTTGTTCTTAAACACTTCAATAGAAGAGGTGACAGATTCAGAAAGAACCCCATTATTTTTTATAAATTTTTCGTGATAATTAACTTGGACATCCTTTCCAAGATCTCTTTTATTTTCAATGAGGCTTGAGGCTTTCTTAAAATTCTCTATGTCTTTCTCTTTTTTCTTCATTAGGAAAGTAGGCGCAACAAATTTCATGGTTAAGTTTCTTAGATCAAGATGTATTTCATTTTCTTCTGTAAGAAACTTTTCTATTTTTTCTTTTTGCTCTTTAGGCCAAAGAGAATTTGTAGGAAACTTCTCATCTAGATATTTTATGATGTCATTACTTTCAATATGAACTTCTCCCTCGTCAATAAGCACCGGTACCACTCCTCTGGGATTAATACCTAAAAACCAATCTGAAAAATTATCTCCTTTGACTAAGTTAATGTGATGACTTTCCCAAGATATATTTTTTTCTTTTAGAAAAATTCTTAGTTTTTGAGAGCAACTTGAGCCTTGAAAATGTAAAACATGAAGTCCTTTCCATTTAATTACTTCTTTTGTCTTGATATCAGTTTCGAAAAGTTTGACCATATTATCTTTTGAAAGAATATATTAATTTGAAGGATATGAAAATAATCCAAAAACCACTAGTCTCTTATCTTGATGCAGAATTGAGAGAAGCTGCAAAAAATTTTTCTAAACGACACAATCTAAGATTTTGCACACCAAGAGAAATAAGAAAGTCTTTCAGTTCTAATTTAATAATCTTGGTCACAGATAAAGGTATATTTTTACAAGATTTATCATTAAAAAATTCAAAACCATTTGATTTAAATTTTATTAGCTTCAGAGAAAGATTAAATAACAAGAATTTAATCGAGAAGTGTTTTTTAAAATTTGACAAAAAATATCGCGTTTATGACTTATCTGCGGGTTTTTGTTTTGATGCTTTCATAATAAGTTCTCTCGGATTTGATGTGCAGGCTTATGAAAAGGAGTCCTGGCTTTTTGAATTTACAAGTGAAAACTTAAAAAAAGATAGAGTCAAAAATATAAATTTAATTAATAAAAACTCTTTAGACATTCTTAAAACGATTCAAGCTCAATCTATTATTTATTTAGACCCAATGTTTGGCGTAGATAATAAATCTTTTGCTAAAAAGGAAATGCATTTTTTAAGAAAATCATTACAAGACGATTCGGAGAATCTTTTGGAGAATGCATTGAATTCTAAAGCAGAGCTTGTTGTTTTAAAAAAACATAAATTAGATGATCTTAAAACTGAAAAAAAACCATCTTTTAAATTAACTGGAAAAGTAGTGAGTCTAAACATCTTTGATAGAAGAAATTAGAGCCACCTTCTTGTCCTCTTTGAATATTCTTCCCACTCCGAATCGAATATATCCTCAAGTTTTCTTTCTTCGTGTTTTATCCAAGTGAAATTTATGATTAGACCAAAAATAATAGAAATTATTAGTGATGAAAAGGATTGTAACGATATTGAAACTCCAATTAAAATAAAAAGCATACCTAAGTAAGTAGGGTTTCTAGAAAATCTAAAAGGACCGTCCATTACAAGCTTTTCTGGTTTTCCGTCAGGGATAAAAGTGGTCTTCATTTTTGAAAGTTTTCTTAAAGAAATATAAACCAACGAAATGCCTATTACTAAAATCAAAATTCCAAGAAGGATGCTTAAGTTTACTAAAACAGGGAAAGTAAAATACAAGACAACTTGCGCAATAAGCCCACATAGGAGAATGACGGGAGGGTAGGTAATTTTCATAATTGAATTATCTTATCAAATTTTTTAAGAAGGAAGATTTTCTAACCAAATCGTTGAGAACATTTTTGCAACATCATGTTCTTCTTCATTTTGATTCCACGAAATCATATTCATCTTATCAATCTTAAGTAAATCTAAATTTATGAGTCCTTCTAAAACTAACAAGATTTTCTCATTGTTATCTTGAAAAGGCATATCTAGGAAGAAATCCTTTCTTAATTGAGGCAATAATTCTTCTATCTTTTCTAAAAGAGATTCTTTTGTAATTGCTTTTCTGCTTTTATAAAAAATAAAAGATTGAAGAATCAATAAATGTAAAACGTTGTTTTTATAAAATTCAAGAGATTTTTTATCATTAGCTTTCATAAGTATGCGATTTTTCGAATTTGAAGATATGAATTTAAGTTTTTCCATCTTTTCAACTATCTCTCTAGAATTTAACTCAGGAAGTTTTACCAATTTGGAATATTCCGAGACTTCTACTACCTTTTTTAGAAACTCGATTCGATTGAATACTTTATCTAAGCTAATTTTATTTTTATCGAGCCCAGAAATTGAAGAAGCGAATAAACTCGTTGAACTAACAACAGTGGCTTTATTAATATTCGACATTATTTTGTCCCCCAATAGAGGGGTTACTTCAAAAAGCCAAGAGCTTTTATCCATTTCATCACTCAAATCTATTGTTTCTTTTCGCCAATTAGGAGCGTGCTCATCCAAGAAGGACCTTAGATCAATAGGCTCTCCAAATTGAAGATAAGCATTTCCTAGATATCCTCTAAAATCACTAATCGTAGAAAAGATTGAAAAAATACTTTCTTTTTCCTTGATACGTCTCTTCGATTCTCTTAGATATGATTTGCCTTCTAAAACTTTTTCATAAGTTATGGAAATTGGTAAAAATTTAACATCTCTTTCGTCCATATCTTGAAATGATTTAATAATCATCGAAATAATTCCTGGTCTCGGACTTAGGAGCCTGCCAGTTCTCGTTCTGCCTCCTTCTGGGAAAAACTCGATTGAGTATCCTCTTTGAAAAAGCTTTCTAAGGTGTTCAAAAAATACTTTTGAGTAAAGCTTATTAGCTCCAAAAGATCTTCTCATGAAAAATGCTCCCCCGTTTCTTAAAATTCTTCCCAAAACTGGCAAATTAAGATTTTTACCGGCAACAATTTGTGGAAGCATAAGATTATTAGTGTAGAGCTTAAAAGAAAGAGCAAGATAATCAATGTGGCTCCTATGAGAAGGGGTGTAAATTAAAGAATTGCCAACCGCAAGATCACTGATTTTTTCGATGCCAATAATCTCTAAGCCATCGTATCTGTTGTTCCAAAACCAATTAAGGGCTTTATCATACAAATAAATAACTGGATAAGAGATATCGGAGCAAATTTCTAAAGCGTATTTGTAAGCTCTCTTATTTTGGGCAGCTTCAACTTTTTTTGATCCTTTTGAAAAGTTACTTATCTCTTTTTTAACCGAGGATGAATTCAAGATAGAGTGAATTAGGGTTCTTCTATTAGATATGTCCGGACCAAGTTTTGCTTGTCTATTTCTTCTAAATCTAGCTCTCAAGAGCCTATCGGTCTTTAAAACAAGATGGGAAGAAGATTTTTTTTGAGTAAAAATCTCTTCTGATTCTAAGGGTTTGTGGAAAAAAACATTAGCTTGTCTACCATTAAATATTACCTTTAAAAGGTTTCTAAGAAATGAACCACCTTCCCATGAATCGCGGAAAATAAGTTTTACCCAATGATCTTGTCTATCTGGCGATTTTCCCCAAAAAATATCAACAGGAATAATAATTTTTTTTGCTGCGTCAGGATCCTTAATTAGCTCATGAAGTTCTCTCGGATTTCTTCTTCTTGGGGTCTGCCAAGGAAAAAGTCTTCTTGCCCCCTTGAGTTGGAAAAAATTCTTTTTATTTTTTTTGGGAATTGGAAAATTATTAGTCTTTGCAGCTTTTTTTAGGGTATTTAGATCAAAATTAGATCCAGTGGAAATAGCATAAATTACATTATTTGTTTCAATAATATTTTTGACTTCTTCTGTTTCAAATTCAATATCTGGGCTGATTAGAAAGTTAAGCATTTTCTTTGAATTTCCTTCTTAGGTGGTATTATCCACAAAATAATTTATCTATTTAACATTGAAATCAATGTAGTATTAGATTTTACAATTAATTAAGCCGAAGTGGCGGAATTGGTAGACGCGCTCGATTCAAAATCGAGTGCCCAAAAGGCGTGAGAGTTCGAGTCTCTCCTTCGGTACCAGAGAAGAATATGAATGAGATACAAATCATAACAGCGCAGTCGTCCTCTTTTTTAGGGCCTCAATTAATTTTAATTGGAGGGTTTTTCCTTTTCATTTATTTTTTGATAATCAGACCGCAAAATAAAAGAATGAAAGCACAAAGAGAAATGATAGAAAACCTTTCGGTTGGAGATGAAATCGTTGCTTCTGGCGGACTGGTTGGGTCTATATTGAAGATATCAGATAATTTTTTAACTATTCGAGCTAACAATTCCGAGTTGATTATTCAAAGATCTTCTGTAAGCAGCGTACTACCTAAAGGGACTATTAAATCTTTATAAAAAGTGCGATTTCAAGTCTGGAAAACTTTACTAGTCTTTTTTATAGTTTCATTTGGAATCGTTTTCTTCCTGCCTAACATTTTTCCGCCTGATCCTTCTGTTCAAATTACCACCTCAAGTGTAAACGATGGATTCTCTGACGAATTCTTAAACAACCTAGAAGAAAATATAAATAGGTCAGGACTTAATTCAAAGTCTTTCGAGAAAAATGAAAAATCCATCTTGATAAGAACAAATAGTTATCAGGATCAACTAGAGTTAAAGGACTATTTGCAGGATGAATTAAATGAAAATTTTATTGTTGCTCTTAATTTGGCAGCAAATACTCCAAATTGGCTTAAATCTTTAAATGCAAAGCCTATGAAACTAGGTCTTGATTTAAGAGGCGGGGTGAATTTTCTAATGGAAGTAGATACAAACTTATTGATTGAAACTAAGCTGGAGTCAGCTGCTGCAGTTTTAAGAAACAATTTGAGAGAAGAGAGAATAAAGACCGATCTTTTCAAGTTAAGCTCTAAAGAGATTCAAGTTGTTCTAAGAAATGAAAATAGCGCAGAGGATTTAGAAGAGATAATAAGTGAAATAGGCTCGCTAGATATTGAACTTAAGGAGCCATTAACTTATTCACTAAGTTTTTCTAGTGAAGAAATTGAAGAAACTATTGATTATGCTGTTTTACAAAATTTAACCACCTTAAGAAATAGGGTAAATGAATTAGGGGTTTCAGAGCCGGTAGTGCAAAGAGAAGGAGAAAAAAGAATTTCCGTTCAGCTTCCAGGTATTCAAGATACTGCAGAAGCAAAAAAAATAATAGGTAAAACCGCCAATCTAGAATTTCGTCTTGAAGCAAAAGATAATGCATTGGCGTCAAGAACTGATAATTTTTTATACCGTGGCATACAAACGAGGCTAGATAAGAAGATTATTATCTCAGGAGACAGAGTTTCAGACGCAAGTGTTGGCTTCGACGAAAATGGATTTCCTCAAGTAAATATTTCTCTTGATTCAGATGGTGGGGCCCAAATGCATCGCGCGACGCGAAATAATGTGGGAACTAGAATGGCTGTGTTGTTTGTGGAAAAAAAATCTTCAGCAGGCCAAGAGGGTGGCGTAGTTTCTGTCGAAAATTATTATGAAAAAAGAGTAATTAGTTTAGCGACTATTCAATCAGCTTTGGCTAATCAATTTAGAATTACAGGTTTAGATTCTCCAGCAGAAGCATCAGAATTAGCTCTTCTTTTAAGAGCAGGTGCTCTTGCCGCTCCGATGAATTTTGTTGAAGAGGGAACCATAGGGCCTTCGTTAGGGGCCGATAACATTGAGCTTGGAATTAATTCTTTGATTTTGGGTCTCTCACTCGTACTTATTTTTATGATTTTTTATTACAAAGTATTTGGATTTCTCGCCAATCTAGCAGTGGTATTAAATTTGATTTTGATTGCTTCAATAATGTCAATTTTATCAGCTACTTTAACTTTACCTGGAATAGCTGGAATAGTATTAACTATCGGTATGGCAGTAGACGCAAATGTATTGATATTTTCTAGGATTAGAGAAGAATTAAAACGTAACGTAAAACCTTTAGAGGCAATTTCGTCAGGGTATGATAGAGCGTTCATTACAATTGTTGATGCTAATTTAACAACATTGATAGTTGCGTTAATTTTATACATCGTCGGTACAGGTCCAGTGCAAGGTTTTGCAATTACTTTATCTGTGGGAATTTTAACCTCAATGTTTACTGCAATACTATTTACTAGAATGTTGGTTTTTTTCATTTACGGAAAAAGGAAAAACTTAGAGAAAATATGGATTTAGTCTTATGAATATAGAATTTATGAGATTTAGAAAGATAGCTTCAACTCTTTCTATTATCTTATTAATTATTTCAATTGGTTCTTTGGCTATAAAAAATTTAGAACTAGGTTTAGATTTTACTGGTGGAATTTTATTAGAAATTAAATTAGATCAAGATATAGAAAACCTTGAAGAAGTAAGAAATCTATTGGCAGAAGAAGGTATTGAAAACTTCGTTTTAAATTTTTCTGGATCTCAAAATGACTTGAGCATAAAAATTCCTGGTGGAGAGGATAGTTCTAATAATGAGTCACTAAAAAAAATTCTAAAAGACAATTTTTCTTACAATTTAAGGAAAGAAGAATTTATTGGTCCACAAGTAGGAGAAGAGTTGAGAGATCAAGGCGGGTTAGGGCTTTTGATTGCTTTGCTAATAATGACTATTTATATAATGTTTAGATTTCAATACAAATTTGCTGTTGGAGCTATTTTAGCTTTAGCTCACGATGTTTTAATTGTGCTGGGGTTTTTCTCTCTTTTATCTATAGATTTTGATTTGACAGTATTAGCAGCATTGCTTGCGGTGATTGGTTATTCTCTTAATGATACGATTGTTGTATCCGATAGGATTAGAGAAAACTTTAGAAAAAAAAGAAGAGCAGAAGCTACACAATTAATCGATAGGTCTTTAAATCAGATGCTTGGCAGAACTCTCATCACATCACTTACAACACTTTTGGTACTTTTTGCATTATTTATTTTTGGCGGAGATGCAATTCAAAATTTTTCTTTGGCTTTAATAATTGGAGTGCTAGCTGGAACTTATTCTTCTATTTATATCGTGTGCAATGTTTTAATTTCGATGAATATCATTGCAGATGACTTAGCGGTGAGGAAGGCTGAAAGTTATGACGATGGTATGCCCTAAGTTATTTGAAGGATTCCTTGATGTCCTGAAGGATTAATTCTACGCAATTTTTATTTCCGGCGATCAGATGGTGTGAGTTGTCTACTGTCGCTTCACCAAAAAAATTAGATACATATCCTCCTGCTTCCTGCACAAGTAGGTTCCCAGCAGCAAAATCCCAATGCTTCATTCCATAGCCAACAAAAGCATCTAATCTTCCCGCGGCAACATAGGCAAGATCTATTGCCGTTGACCCGGTTCTTCTAAGTGTCAAATTATGACTATAAAGCTTTCTAATAACATCTAGGGTGTTAAGTTCGGGCTCGATCTTTCCTGAATGAAAGGAATTGCATAAAAGAGAGTTTTTTAAAGATTTAATCTTGGAAACTCTAAGGCGCTCTTGATTTAGGTAAGCTCCTTTTCCCTTTGAAGCATAGTATTCATCATCTCGAGTGATATCGTATATGATCCCATGCGATAGGATTTCTTTTTCATAACAAGCTATAGAAATAGAATAGTATGGAAAGCCATGAATGAAATTAGTGGTACCATCAATAGGATCGATTACCCAAACCAATTCAGCATTTTCAGGACCTGATCTTCCAGATTCCTCACAAATAAAAGAACTCTCTGGAAAAGAATCGTTAATGGTTGAGATTATTATTTTTTCTGCTATTTCGTCTACTTGAGTGACAAAATCAGTTGGACCTTTTTCATAAATCTTTACTTTGTCCATTCGACGAGCAAATTTATGGATTTCTTTAGCCGCTAATCTTGCAGCTTTTATGGCTATGTTAACTTTGGGTTCTTTTGATTGCACTCTACAATTGTAAACTATTGCCTAATATTAATAAGAATGAATAAAAAAAATAATATCGATATCGAATTTATTTTAGTTGAGCCTTCTCATCCAGGAAATATAGGCGCTTGTGCAAGAGCTATTAAAAATATGAGTTTCAAAAAACTTGCCTTGGTAAACCCAAGAAAAGAGATAAGCGAAGAAGCTTTTCATAGAGCTAAAGGAGCTAAAGATATTTTAGAAAATGCTACGATTTATGATTCTTTTGAGGAAGCCCTAAAAGAAAAAAATCTCATCTTTGCAACTAGTGCAAGAGAAAGAACAATCTCTTGGCCAACATTTTCTGTTCATAAAATTGACGACGAAGTAAAAAACGAAATTCGTTCTCTTAAGTCTAAAACAGCAGTGGTTTTTGGGCGTGAAGACAATGGATTGTCTAATAAAGAACTTCAAAAATGTCACTATCATTTGATAATCCCTGCAAACGATGAATACTCTTCATTAAATTTATCACATGCACTTCAAATAGTTTCTTTTGAATTAATGAAGATAGTTACTTCTGAAAGTAAATTTATGCCAGACGAAAAAGAATTTGTAACTTCTGAAGAGAATGAACAATTGATTTTACACCTGATGGAAGTATTAAAAAAAATTGATTTTTATGATCCAAAGAGTTCAAAGCAAGTTAAAGTTAGAATAGAAAGATTGATCAAAAAATCTAGATTAGATAAATTAGAAATGGGCATTCTTAGAGGATTTCTTTCTAAGATTATGGACTTTGAAAAATGACTGTTTCTGATACAATCGTTTTTTCGTTGAGTCCCCTTCGTCTAGCGGTTAGGACACCGGGTTTTCATCTCGGCAACAGGGGTTCGATCCCCCTAGGGGACGCCACAAAGTCGCTCTTTTAGAGTGCAATTCGGAATTCTTTTATCGGAAACTGGTCAATTTATTACCTTTTTAGGCTTCTTTTCATATTTTTGAGTAAATTCGTTCCCCTTTAACGAACCTTTAAAATAATGCTGTAAATTAAATAAACCTAGTTGGTTTATCTAAAATTTATGAAACTTATGTCAATTGTTGTAAAACCTTCTAAAGTCGAAGCAGTTAAAAGTGCTATATCATCTGTTGGTGTTAGCGGTGCAACTATCTTGGATGCAAGAGGTTTTGGTTCAACTAAAGGGCACACGGACTCTTATAGAGGAGCTCAATACCAAGTGGATACTAATCCCAAGGCTATGTTGCAGGTCGCTTGTAAGGACGAGAGTGTTAATGACATTGTTGAAGCGGTTCGAAGTGTTGCTAATACCAACACTATTGGTGATGGAAAGATTTTCATCACAGAACTTTTAGATGTAATACGCATTAGAACTGGTGAAACTGGTGAAGGTGCAATTAACGGAGAATATTAATGGAAGAAATTAAATTTTCATTAGACACATTCTATGCCTTGATGTCAGGTGCACTAGTTATGTGGATGGCTGCTGGTTTCACAATGCTTGAAGCCGGTTTAGTTCAGAAAAAAGATGTTTCAGAGATTGTCACAAAGAATTTGGGACTTTATTCCATCGCTTGTGTCATGTATTTAGCGTGCGGATTCATACTTATGTATCCTGGATCTGCTTTGGTAGATGGGGTACTTCCTGCAATCGGAACATCATGGGGGCTTTCAACAGCATTACCTAACGAAGAAATAGGCATACCTTACGGCATGGATTATTCTCAACAGGCTGACTTCTTTTTCCAAGTTGTCTTTGTTGCTACTGCTATGTCCATCGTTTCAGGAGCTGTAGCAGGTAGAATGAAACTTTTACCTTTCTACCTTTTTGCAATCATATTGACTGCATTCATCTACCCAATTCAAGGTTATTGGAACTGGGGTGGAGGATTCTTAAGTTCTGGAGGTTATTCTGATTATGCTGGATCTGGAACAGTTCATTTATGTGGTGCTGCTGCAGCATTAGCTGTAGTTACAATCCTTGGTCCTAGAAAAGGTAAATATAATGTTGACGGTTCAGTTAACCCAATGCCAGGATCTAACATTCCTCTTGCTGCATTAGGAGCTTGGATTTTATGGTTAGGTTGGTTTGGTTTTAATGGTGGATCAGAACTTATTGTAAGTGATGAAGCTAGTGCAATTGCAGTTAGTCAGGTGTTTTTGAACACTAACATGGCTGCAGCTGGTGGGGTAATTGCAGCATTGTTAACTAGTTTATTCGCAACTGGAAAAATGGACGTTACCATGGCGATCAACGGAGCAATTGCTGGTTTAGTAGCAATTACCGCTGGTCCAAGTGCGCCAAGTGGAGGAGAGGCTGTATTTATCGGTGCCGCCGGTGGAGTATTGGTGTACTTCTCAATACTTTTCTTTGATAAAACTTTGAAAGTTGACGATCCAGTAGGAGCGATTTCTGCTCACGGAACTGTGGGAATCTTAGGTGTAATGGTTGTTCCATTCACTTCAGATGCTTCTTTCTTGTGGCAGCTTTATGGAGTATTAGCTATTGGTGGTTTTACTTACATAGCAAGTTTAATAGTTACATTTATTATTAATGTAATTATGCCAATCAGAGCAACTGACGAAGAGCAAGACGCAGGTCTTGATTCAACAGAAGTTGGGGTATCAGCTTACCCAGAATTCTCGGATTAATTTCTCCCTAATAAAAAGCAGGCAAGCCTCCCTTGCCTGCTTTTTTCATTTACTTATACCCTTAAAACCAAGGATATAATCCTTCCATGAGATGTGTTTTAGGATTTTTAATAATTCTTTCTTTATCTATATTTTCTCAAGAAGAAGAAATTATTGTCATTGCTGAGAGGGGTTGGGTATTTACTCCTTCCGTAGACAATCTTTCAGAAGAAGATATCAGTGAAATAAATTCTCACCATTTTAAAGAATTACTAAATTTATCTTCTGGAACTTGGATCAGCAGAGGGTCTGGTCAGGAAAGTTTAATCTCAATTAGATCGCCAGTCTTAACTGGTTCAGGTGCCTGTGGATCTTTTTTGATAATTGAAGACGAAATACCTATTCGACCTTTAGGTTTTTGCAATGTAAATAATCTGTTTGAGGTTTCAGGAAATCTTTCTTCCGAAATACAGGTCATCAAGGGAGCATCTAGTGCAGTATTTGGAGGCAACGCATTACATGGATTAATTAATTTAAAATCTATTACATTTGAAGGTCAAAATTCAATTGGTTTTGAAATAGATAAAAATAATTCCTTAAGATCAAAATTTATCAATAGAAAAAATAATATTTTGGCCTTTGGCTTGGAGTTAGATAGCGATAAAGGATTTAGAAAAGGTTCTGGTTATGACCAACAAAAGTTTGTGCTTAAAACGGAAAATCGTTACAACGATTGGTCGATGGAAAGTCTAATAAGTATCACAAACTTAAATCAAGAAACTGCAGGTTATATTGATTCTTACGAGCACCCTAGGAGACTTGAAAATCAAAATCTTGAAGCTTACAGAGATGCAAATTCTATAAGATTGAATACAAAATTTTCAAAACAATTTGACGAAGTAACGCTCACACTTAATCCTTATGTTAGAAAAAGTTCTATGGAATTTATTCAACATTATCTTCCTGGAAAACCAATCGAAAAAAATGGTCAACAAAGTTTAGGCTTATTTTTTAAAACTTTAGGATATGAAATCAAAAAAAATACCTTCAATTTTGGAGCACAATTTGAAGTTGCTGATATAAACCTTGATGAATTCCAGCCCAATAAACTTACCACTAGCTCTGCTTTCAATAACGCTGTTCGTCCAAAAGGATTTCATTACAATTTTGAAGTACTAACTAGTTTGGTTGCTGTCTTCTTGAATCATAACTACAAATTAAATGACGAAATATCTTTTTTTTCTGACTTGAGAATTGAATTACTAAATTACAATTACGATAACTTAATGAATGATGGCCGTCTGAGAGACGATGGCACTTCTTGTGGATTTGGCGGTTGTTTCTACTCCAGACCTTCGGATACAGATTTAAATTTTCTTGACAATTCTTATAGGTTTGGAGTTGAGCGAAAATTAATCAATGGAAGTCTTTTTTTTCAATTTAGCACTGGACATAGACCTCCACAAATCAATGAATTATTCAGATTGCAAAAAGGCCAAACCTTGGCTGATTTAGACTCTGAAGAAATGGATTCATTAGAAATTGCTTTTATTAATGAAGGTGAGACTTCTAGAAATCAAATAGTTTTTTACTATTCAAAAAAGAATAATTACATTTTTAAGGATGCATCTTCCAATATGATTTTAGGGGGTCGTTCTCGACATAGGGGATTGGAATTAAAGGGATCAAAATTTTTGAACTCTAAATTTTCTTTGAAATATGCTTTTAACTTGACAGAGCATCTTTACGATTTTACTAATTCCAGCATAGGAATTTATTCAGGAAACGATATAGATACGTCTCCAAATTTTTTTGGAAGCGTTTTTTTTAATTACGAATTAAATGAGCAAATTAATTTTCAAATTGAGCAAGAATTTATGGACGAATATTATATGGAACCTTCAAATCTCTATATTTATAAGGGGCATAATTTGACAAACGTAAGATCTTCTTACGAAGTAAATAAAAATCTAAGCCTTAATTTTAGTGTTATTAATCTTTTTGATAAAGCTTATGCTGAGCGCGCGGACTACTCGTCTTTTTCAGGAGAAAGATTTTTTCCAGGAATTCCTTTAAAGTGGCGCTTTGCCATAAATTATAAATACAATTAAAAACACCCGTGAATTATCAAACAGACTCCGAAGAGTTATCGGAAAATATTGAAACAGTATCTAGTCCTGAGACTTTGTCTATCTGGGGACTGGCTTGGCCTTCGATACTGGCTAATATTTTATTTGCCGCTGCAGGAGTAGTTTCTATAAAAGCAGTCGGCATCTTAGGCACAGAAGCAGTGGCGGCTGTAGGAACTGGGCAAAGAATCCTCTTTGTAATTCAATCAATTATTATGGCTGTCTCTACTGGAACAGCTGCTTTAGTAGCTAGAGCTTTTGGTTCTGCTAACTACAAAGAAGCAGCACAAGTACTTCTAGATTCTCTATGGATTGGAGTAATTTTGAGTATTTTAGCTGCTGCCTCTATGTGGCTATATGGGGAATCAATAATCTCTTTCTTTGGATTAGACCCTGAATCTAAAAAATTAGCCGTTATATATATCAAGTACACGATGTTATTTTCTGCAGCTTTTTCAAGTTCCTTTATATTTAGTTCGGCGCTAAGAGCGGCTGGAGATGCAAAAACACCTTTAGCAATAATGATTTTTCAAAATCTTTTGAATATTTATCTTTTGATAGGTCTCGTTAACGGACAATTCGGATTTCCCGAAATGGGCGTTGTAGGCGCTTCCTACGCTTGGGGGATATCTTTTACTGTAGGTACCGGAGTATATGTAATTATGTGGCTTTCAAAAATGACCTTAATTCCCTTGCCATCTTTAAAAAATATTATTTACGATAGATTAAGGAAAATTTTTAAAATTTCTTTGCCCGCAACTCTTGAGTCAGGAGTTTTTCAGTCAGGACTTTTATTTTATTTTTGGATAATTTCCTTATATGGAACTGAGCCCAGTGCTGCTTACAATATTGGGATAAACATCCTGATGCTTTCCTTTATGATAGGCCAGGGATTTTCAGTAGCTGGCGCGACATTAACTGGACAATTTTTAGGAGCTAATAATCCAAGAGAAGCAAAGCGAAGTGGTTGGAGATCTGCAGGATTATCGATCATTTCTATGGGCTTTGTAGGACTTTTAATTGCTATATTTTCTAATGAAATATCAAGATTTCTTGTCGATGACGATGAAGTTGTAAGATTGACAGTAATATTTGTATGGTTTTTAGGCTCTATGCAACCTTTGATGGCAATCGAGTTTGCAATAGGTGGAGCTTTGAGAGGAGCTGGGGATACAAAATCACCATTAGTCATAACTTTAATAGGATTAGTATTCTTTAGGTTATCTATCGCTTTGTTATTTTTGTTGTTTAATTTACCCGTTGAATATATCTTTGCTAGTTTAATGATTGATTATCTTGTTAAAGCAATTTTATTTGCCTACAGGTTTAATTCTGGTAAATGGATAAAAATTAATATATAGCTAATTATTTATATTTTTTGCTTTTTTAATGTATTATCTATGTAATTATTAATAATTATCTGGGAGAGATATTATGGAATATGTTCTAGCTACTAACGATTATGTTGGTATATCTTTTTGGCTAGCCACAGCTATTATGCTTGCATCAACTGTATTTTTCTTTGTTGAAAGAGCAGACGTTAAAGGTAAGTGGAAAACTTCTTTAACTGTTGCAGGTCTAGTTACTGGTATAGCTTTCTGGCACTACTTATACATGAGAGATATTTGGGTAATGGTAGGTGACACTCCTACTGTCTACAGATACATTGATTGGTTAATTACAGTGCCTTTACAAATAATTGAATTCTATTTGATTGTTGCTGCGGTAACGACAATTAGTGCAATTATTTTCTGGAAGCTTTTAACTGCTTCTATATTAATGTTAGTTTTCGGTTACCTAGGAGAAACTGGTCTTATGGACGTCACGATCGGTTGGATTTTAGGAATGATTGCTTGGCTTTACATTATTTATGAAATATTCTTCGGCGAAACTGCTGCTGCAAATGCGGGAAGTGGTAATGCTGCAAGTCAACAAGCTTTTACAACCATTAAATGGATTGTGACTGTTGGTTGGGCTATTTACCCACTGGGATATGCAATTGGATATTTCGGCGGTGGTGTAGATGCGAATTCATTGAATATCATCTACAACTTAGCAGATTTAATTAATAAGACCTTGTTTGGTTTAGCTATCTGGGCTGCTGCTAAAGCAGACTCGGAAAGTTCTTCAGAGAGTTCTTACTAATTTCATAAAAAAAAACTCCAGCTTTTTTAGCTGGAGTTTTTTTTTGGAGCTTCTTGTGAATCTCCCCCTTACACAAGAAGCAATATAAGATATAAAAAAAAACCTTATAGGTCAAAACTTTTTATTTATTTCAATTTCATATTTTTTTTTAGATGTAAAGGTTGATTCAAATTTTTATAGTATGTAAATTAGATATTCTGCGATTGTAGCTCAGTTGGTAGAGCGCGACCTTGCCAAGGTCGAGGCCACGGGTTCGAACCCCGTCAATCGCTCCATTTTTCAAAATAGATTTTTAAGTTTATGAAAAGATTAAAAAATTGATTGAAAGATAGGGATTTACGAATTTTGTCCGTCAATCTCATCCGCAATGTAATGGTTTTTGTCTCTGTGACCAGCTTCATCGTTTCTAACTGCTATTACAACATCTCTTAATCTTGCGTCTATGTTTAAGTTCCAATAATTAATTGCTATTTTAGGAGCAGGAGAATTAGCGATTTCGCCTTTATCTATTTCCTCAAGATATTCTGTATACGAGGTAACGGCTTCTTCTTCGAAATATCCTATCATTCTATGAGCAGTTCTATTGAAAAAAATGTATAGAAAAGTATAAAAAGTTCCAAAACCTATCTGAGCTAAGAAAATTAAGAATCTTTCAAAAGTAGAAGGTTGTGCAATTTCTATGAAAGTCATCAAATGCATTCTCTCATTTTCTGCTTCTTCTAACATTTCACGGATTAAACCGTTGTCATCTTTCATTCTTCTTAAAGAGCGTAAATGATGCACTACTCCTGCAACCATACCAGGAACAGCAGCAACAGTTTCTAAAACGACAGCTCTGTGACCGTATCTTTTCTTAAAAAGAAAATCAGCTGAATTTCTGAGAAATTTTGTAATACTTAGAGCAACGGAATCACTCAGTGTGTTAGGAAGTTTGTGACCTGCTACTTCATTTTGCATATTTGGAGGTAGATCTTGATTTAACATGTATCGATATTATAGAAATAAGAATTGAATTAAATGATTTCAATCATTTATGTAGGTTCATATATCTTTAAGCTATATATAAAATATTTGTCCTGTTAAAAAGATATATAAAAAAAATCGTTCCTTCAGATAATATTAACAGAGGAGATATAAATATGAATGATGAAGTTAAAAAAGAAATAGATGATTCTGGCGTTATGACGATAATACTTAATAGACCCAAGAGTCTAAATAGCCTCAATTACGGGTTGGTTACTGGAGTTATTGAAGCCTTTGATGAGGCCGCTTCAAATAAAAAAGTAAGGTCTGTAATCTTGACTGGTGAAGGAAGAGGTTTTTGTTCCGGTGCTGACCTAAGTGGAGGAGGGTGGCCAACCAAACCCGAATGGACTAGTGGCGAAATTTCAGCAAATAATATGGAATTTTTTTTAAATCCGATGATAAAGAAAATAGTTGCTTGTCCTAAACCCGTCATTAACGCAATAAATGGAATTGCAGCTGGAGGCGGAGTTGGCCTAGCATTAAGCGGTGATATTTTAATAGCTGCCAAGTCAGCTAAATTTAAATTAGTTTTTGGAAAACAACTTGGAATTATTTCAGATGTAGGCGCATCTTGGTTTGTTCCTAAATTAATCTCTAGAGCTAGAGCTAATGCTCTTGCCTTATTAGGAGAAGACCTCTCGGCCGATCAAGCAGAAGATTGGGGGCTGATCTGGAAGACTTTTGATGATGAATCACTTTTAGACGAAGCGATGAAAATTGCTCTACAAATTTCAGACAGCGCAATAGAAGGACTTAAGGCTTGTGTGCATGCACATGATCATGCCGTCAATGTTTCTTTAGACGAACAATTAGATTACGAGACAAAAACTCAAAGAGTTCTTTGCGACGGACCAGCTTTTAAAGAAGGAGTAGTAGCATTTTTAGAAAAAAGAAAACCAAATTTTAGGAATTTGAAGTAGCGATCTTTTTTAATATCTCTAAATAAATTTTACTTAGATCATTCAAATCTTTTAAAGACACATTTTCATCAATTTTATGGATTGTTTCATTTAAAGGGCCAAGTTCTACTATTTCAGCATCCATAACGGGCATAAATCTGCCATCAGAAGTACCGCCTCCATTATTAATTACCGGCTCTCTACCTAATACATTTTTTATCGAATCAATAACTAAATCAACAAAATAGGTTTTTGTTGTTAAGAAAGGAAGCCCGCTAAGATTCCATTCAACTTTGTAATCAACATTATGAGAATTTAAAATTTTTTCAAATTCTTCAATTAAACCTTCACTCGTAGATTCTGAGCAAAATCTAAAATTGAAATCCATTTCCAATTCTCCTGGAACAATGTTTCCAGCACCAGTACCAGAATTAATATTAGAAACTTGAAAAGAGGTTGGTTGAAAATGATCATTGCCAACGTCCCATTTTTTTTCTTTCAATTCAGTAATAATGTTTGAAGCAAGAAATATTGGATTGATAATTTTTTCTGGATAGGCGATGTGACCCTGCTTGCCTAAAATCTTAAGTTTTCCGTTAAGTGATCCTCTTCTTCCAATTCTAATAGTATCCCCAATAATTTCTGAAGATGATGGCTCGCCTACCAAACAATAGTCAATTTTTTCTCCTCTCTCTAATAATTTATCTAATAAAATATCTATAAATCCATCATCTGATTCTCCTTCTTCATTACTAGTCAAAAGGACAGCTATTTTGAAGTTTAGATTTTTTTCACAATTAACAAATTCAGAAAGAGCTTTCAAAAAAGCACAGATGTTTCCTTTCATGTCTGCAGCTCCTCTTCCATAAATTTTATCGTCTACTTTTTTTGCTGAAAAAGGAGGATGTGTCCATAAATTTTCAGGACCTGTCGGCACAACGTCTGTGTGGCCTAGAAAGCAAAAAGTTGGTCCGCTATTTCCATAAACTGAATAAAGATTTTCAACGTTTTTGTAGTTTATCCTCTCGGATACAAATCCAAGTTCATTAAGGATTGGTTCAATAAGATCAAAACAACCTTTATCTTTTGGAGATATAGATTCGATTTTAATTAAATCAGTAACAAGGTTTTCTAGGTTCATTTTCGTTAAGTCTAAAACATTTTAACTATTTATTATAAAAATTTTTTTTCACTGGTAGAATAAATTTCTGCATTTAAAAAATAAGGATTTTTATGAGTACATACATTGATAAAGGTAATTTAAAAGTTTCAAAGAGTTTAGACGTATTAATAAATGAAAAGGTTTGCGACTCTATTAAAGTCACTCCGCAAATTTTTTGGGATAAGTTTGAAGAAATATTAAATGAATTTACCCCTAGGAATAAAGCCTTGCTTGAGAAAAGGGAGAGTCTTCAAAAGCAAATCGATGAATGGCACATTTCTAAAAAAGGAACAGATTTTGATAAAGAAGCTTATAAAGGTTTTTTAAAAGAAATTGGGTATTTATTAGAAGAAGGTGACGACTTTTCAATAGAAACTGAGAATGTAGATCCTGAAATATCAGAGATTGCTGGACCTCAATTAGTAGTGCCAGTGATGAATGCAAGGTTCGCTTTAAATGCTGCAAATGCAAGATGGGGAAGTCTTTATGATGCCCTTTATGGAACAGATGTTATCTCAGAAGAAAATGGAGCTGAAAAAGGCGGATCTTACAATCCAGT
Organism: SAR86 cluster bacterium; assembly: GCA_023703675.1. Lineage (NCBI taxonomy): Bacteria > Pseudomonadati > Pseudomonadota > Gammaproteobacteria > SAR86 cluster bacterium. The sequence goes on from CP097974.1 coordinate 341,234, forward strand.
AAGGGGAGATAAAGTAATTGAATTTTCAAAAAAATTTCTAGATGAAACCTTTCCTTTAGTTTCAGGAAGTTTTACAGATGTAACCGCTTTTCAAATAAAAGCAGGAAAGTTACAAATTACTCTTGCCGATCAAAGTCAAGTTTCTTTATCTGATGAATCAAAATTTGAGGGGTACTCTGGGTCAGAAGATAATCCTAAAGGAATTTTGTTAAAAAATAATAATTTGCATATGGAAATCCAAATAGACCGTTCTGATTCAATCGGCTCACAAGACCCTGCTGGAATAAAGGATGTTTTAGTAGAAAGCGCAATAACTACAATTCAAGATTGCGAAGATTCAGTCGCTGCAGTTGACGGAGATGATAAAGCTCAAGTTTATGAAAATTGGTTAGGATTGATGAAAGGCGACTTGGCTGAGACTTTTCTAAAAAATGATCAACAGATGACAAGAGTGCTTAATGAAGACAGAGATTATATTAAGCCTAAAGGAGAATCTTTCTCTTTACCCGGAAGAAGTACTCTTCTTGTCAGGAATGTGGGCCATCTCATGACCAATCCAGCAATTTTAGATAAAGACGATAATGAAGTATTTGAAGGAATTATGGACGCGATGTTTACCATTGCAATTGCAAAGCATGATATTTTGAATACTGGATCAAAAGTTAATAGTAAAACTAAAAGTATTTATATTGTTAAACCAAAAATGCATGGTCCTGAAGAAGTAAAATTTACCTGTGATCTTTTTGCAGCAGTTGAATCAGCGTTAGGTTTAGAACCTCTTACAGCAAAAATTGGAATCATGGATGAAGAAAGGAGAACTACGGTTAATCTTAAAGAATGTATAAGAATTGCAAAAGATAGAGTTATTTTTATCAATACAGGTTTTTTGGATAGAACTGGTGATGAAATTCATACTAGTATCGAAGCAGGTCCAATGATAAAAAAATCTGAGATGAAACAACAAACTTGGATTAACGCATATGAAAATTGGAACGTTGATACTGGCCTTGGAACCGGATTCAAGGGTAAAGCTCAGATAGGCAAAGGAATGTGGGCTATGCCAGATGAAATGTTGGGAATGTATGAAGGAAAAACCAATCATCCAGAGGCTGGAGCAAATTGCGCTTGGGTTCCTTCACCGACTGCTGCTACAATCCATGCTCTGCATTATCATCAAATAAACGTTTCAAAAGTACAAGAAAATTTGCTGACTCAAGAAAAAGCAGATTTAGATGACATACTAGAGATTCCACTTCTTAAAAATCCTAGTTCACTTTCCACTGAGGAAATTCAAAGTGAATTAGATAATAATGCTCAAGGTATTTTAGGTTATGTAGTCAGATGGGTAGATCAAGGAGTTGGTTGTTCAAAAGTACCTGACATAAATAATGTTGGTCTTATGGAAGACCGAGCTACATGTCGAATCTCCAGTCAACATATTGCAAATTGGTTACACCATGGATTATGTGATGAAACTCAGGTTATTGATACGATGAAAAAAATGGCGGTTGTAGTGGACGAACAAAATTCAGGAGACCCCAATTATATTCCAATGGCTCCAAGTTACAACGGTCATGCTTTCAAAGCCGCCTGTGCACTTGTACTTGAGGGCAGAAATCAGCCAAGTGGTTATACTGAGCCAATTTTGCATTCAAAACGATTAGATTTTAAAGCTTAGTGAGCTTATTAGAAGATCACCTAAATTGGCTTAATCTTTACCAAGAAGCAACCCTAGAGCCGGAAAGACCTATAGTTGATCCCCATCATCATTTTTGGCCCGGTGAACAACATTACCTGCTTGAAGATCTATGGTTAGATACTCATAGCGGTCACAATATTAAAAAAACAGTTTTTATTGAATGTTCTCAGGAGTTTTTAAAAACTGGAGATAAAGATTTTGCTCCAGTTGGCGAGACAATCTTCGTAAAAAAAATCAGCGACGAAGCTAAAAAAGAAAAGCATAAAACTCAAATTGAAGGAATAGTTGGACACGTAAATTTACTGATAGGACCAGAGAAAACTCATGAGGTTCTAATAAGTCATTTGAAAGAGGGCGGAAATTTATTTAAAGGCATAAGGCATGCGGGAGGATGGGATCACCATTCTGAATTATCTAATTCTCATCACAGTCCTCCTAAAAATATGTATTCAAACGAAATATTTATAGAAAGCCTTAATGAACTAATTAACTTGAACTTATCTTTCGAAGCTTGGCAATATCATCACCAAATAAATCAGGTTGCAAAAATGGCTGAAACTTTGCCTGATTTAAAAATTGTTTTAAATCATTTTAGCGGCCCTATTGGCATCGGTCCCTACGCAAACAAAAAAGATGAAATTTTCGAGATATGGAAAAAAGATATTACCCAATTGGCAAAGCATACAAATGTATACGCTAAATTAGGTGGCTTAGCGATGCCAATAAACGGATATGAGTTTCATAAACAAAAATTGCCCCCAACCTCCGACCAAATTGTAAATTCTCAAAGACGTTATTACGATTATTTAATATCTTGTTTTGGGCCAGAGAGATGTATGTTCGAAAGTAATTTTCCTGTAGACAAACAATCAGTTTCATACAACATCATTTGGAACGCATTTAAAAAAATGTCTTCAGGCCATACAAATTCAGACAAGGATTTGATGTTTTTTAATACTGCAAAGTCTTTTTACAAGCTTTGATTATTGGTTAAAACCTTGGAGTTCTGCTGCTTCTTCTCTTACGATTTCAGGCGCGCCTAAGATTTGACGATTCAATCCTATCCTTTTGAACCAATAATGAAGGCCTAGAAGATCGGTAAAACCCATCCCACCATGAACCTCTGTTGCTTTTTTTGAAATCATCTTCGCTACTTCAGAAATGTGCGATTTAGACTGACAAGCTAAAAGTCTTGATGATGAAATCTCTTCTGTGTCATATGAATGAGCAGCTTGCCACACAAGGGAGTAACAAGGCTCTAAATCCGCAGCCATTTCAGCACACATATGTTTTACTGCTTGAAATGAGCCGATAGTTCGATTGAATTGCTTTCTCTCTTTTGAATAAGTTACGGCTTTTTCTACCATGGCTTCTGACGCTCCCAAGGTATCTGCAGATAAAATTATTCTTCCAGCATCAATAACTTTTTTAGCAATTTCATTATTGTCTAAAGTTTTTTCTAAAATTTCAGCCTCAACATTTTTTAATAAAATTTCATGAAATGTGCGAGTTTTATCGACTGTAGTTAATTTATTCATAACGACCCCCTTTGCATTTGAGTCAATTACAAATAGTCCTCCCGATTTGTCAGAGAGTATCAAGAAATCAGATTTTTCTGCATCTAGTACGAATAGCGAACGTCCATTAAGTTTATTTTTAGAGAATTCTATTCCTGCATCTTCTCTTGCCCCCACAAATTCACTCATCCCAACTCCAAATCTAATTTCATTCTCAGCAATTTTAGGTAGGTAATTTTTTTTCTGATCTTCACTCCCTCCTAAATTAATCGCTATTGGTGCCATTACATAAGATCCAACAAATGGAATGGGACCAATTCCTGAACCAAGAGACTGTGCAACTGCTACGGCATGCAACAATCCAGCTCCAAGGCCACTGTGTTCTTCAGGAACTAAAAGTGTATTTATTCCAAGGTTTAAAATGCCCTCAAAAATATTATTTTCAATTTCTTCCCCTTCACCATTGGCAATTTTTCTAATTTCGTCCACCGTGGCGTTGTCATCAAGAAATTTCTTTACAAAATCTTGAATCGATTCTTGCTCTTCTGATAATCCAAAATACATTTTTATACCTCTACTTGCACTTTTGGTTCGCGAGGCATTCCAAGACCCCTCTCGGAAATAATATTTTTTTGAATTTGGTTAGTTCCACCCCCAATAATTAATCCAAGAAAATACATGTAAGTAAATTGCCATGATCCTCCGCCTCTTACATTAGGGTCATCTTCATATAATGTTCCAAGCTCTCCCATGATGTCTATAGCAAGACCTTCCAATTCATGTCGCAGTTCAGTTCCAACCAATTTTTGGATCATACCACCAAGTTTTACATTTTGGCCCGGATTAATTTTTGCAGAAAGCAATCTTAACGAGTTTGCTTGCACAGCTAAAACTTTTCCCTGGATTTGGAGCAATCTATCACGATAAGAGGCAACATCGATTAATCTTCTTCCGTCAATAGTTTCTTCTTTCATCAGATTTATTAAGGTGTTGAGTCTATTCAAGGTTGCGTTTGGGTTCGCTAGAGAGCCTCTTTCATGACCTAGAACCGAATTAGCTACTGACCAACCTTCGCCTCTTTTCCCAACTATATTTTCTTCTGGAACCGTTACGTTATCAAAAAAGACTTCGTTGAAGCCGGCTTTTAAAGTCATGTCAACAAGCGGCCTAATTTCTATTCCAGGTGTATCCATGGGGATTAAAATAAAACTTATCCCAGCATGCTTTGAAGCCTGAGGTTCAGTCCTCACCAAACAAAACATCATTTGTGAATATTGAGCAGTACTGGTCCATATCTTTTGACCATTAATAACCCAATTTCCATCAATCAACTCTCCTTTGGTTTGTAAGCTTGCTAAATCACTTCCCGCATTTGGCTCAGAATAACCCTGACACCAAATTGTTTCACCTAGTAATGTAGATTCTATGTGTTGTTGTTTTTGATCTTCTGTTCCCCATTCAAGTAAGGTTGGAACTAGCATGTCAATACCTTGGCCACCCATTGCATTTGGAACTTTATACTTTGCGAAAGCGCCTGCAATGATTCTACTTTTTATAATGTCAGGTTCGCCACCATATCCGCCATATTCTTTTGGTATTGATCTTGCAAAATAACCTTTTTCTATTAAAATTTTTTGCCATTCAGATCTGCCAACAGATTTTCCTTTTGAGCTTGAGACATTTCCAGACAAGGCGTCATGCATTTCAAATTTTTTATCATTTGTTGTGATTGTCGCTCCACTGTATTCTTTGCAAAAAGCTTCAACTTCATTGGTGAATTCATCATATTCGCTTCCAAATTCTAGATTCATATTTCCTCCAAGCAGTAAATTTATACAATTATTTTAAATTAAATTAACTCAGATATATTAAAACTTTAATATTAATTAGTTAAAAAAATTTTGAAATTTATTTAGCTTTAACTAGAATTAGTCTGATTTTAGTTATGGATACATTAGTAAAGGTTGTAATGGTATTTTTGTTATTGTTCACAGTGCCATTCAGTTTAATAAATTTGTTTTGGACCGATCTAAATTCTGTTTTCCCTCTTTCTGGATTTAATCAAGAGCAAATGTCTCTTTGGAGATTAAAAGTTATAAATCCTTCGGTTTTTTTAACTGTTTCTTATTTTATATATAGATATTTTGCCGGTCTAAATCCAACATCTACTATTTGGCCAGTTTATGTTGTTTGTTTATTCTTTTGCTTATCTCAATTTATTGGTTTCTTTACCGGTATTCCTGTTTCTGGATTTAGTATTGGTTGTTTCGTGATTTCGCTTTTGTTTCTATTCGTTTTGAGACATGCCCACGAAAAGAGAAAAAGAGAAATATCAACTTTTTAGGATATACTTCTTCTTCAAATTATGATTTGCGGGCATGGTATAATGGCTATTACTTCAGCCTTCCAAGCTGACGATGCGGGTTCGATTCCCGCTGCCCGCTCCATAAAAATAATTTAAATATCTATGAAAAATATAATTACAGTAGTTGAAGAAGCTCTTCGAAAAGAAAACATTCCTTTTGCCTCTTACGCACTAACTGATAAAAATGAAACAACTCTTTATGAGCACTTCGGCACGCAAGATTTAACTAAAGAATTACCTCCTACTAACGAAACACGTTATCGCATAGCCTCCATGTCTAAAGCGGTGACTACTTTAGCTGCTTTAAAATTATTAGATGAAGGAAAACTTAAGTTAAATACCAATGCTAAAGAATATTTTCCGGAACTCGGTGAGGTAAAGGTAGCTAAATTGCATGAAAATAATATTACTTATGATGAAATTGAATCAGACATTACGATCCATCAACTTTTGTCGCATACGTCAGGATTTGGATATGATTTTCATGATCCCGCTTTAAGTCATTTAGTTGTAAATCAAGAGCTTGCGCCTTTGACGAGTAAAGATGGATCTCAGCTCAAAGCTCCTTTAGTTTATCAACCTGGTACGAGATGGGAATATGGTATAAGTCTTGGATGGATTGGAAAAATAATTGAAAAGATATCAGGTCAGAATCTTAACGATTTCATCACTGAAGAAGTTTTTTTACCTTTAGGAATGAATGATTCAACTTTTGATGCTTCAACTTTTGATAAAAAAAATATTGCGGTTCTTCACGCAATGGAAGCAGAAAATTTTATTAACGTAGATGATTTTGTTGACGATTCAACCGATGGGTTTTATTATGGCGGCGGTGGAATTTATTCTACACCTGACGATTATTGCAAGTTTATGAGACTTTTCCTTAATGAAGGAAAAATTAACGGAAATCCATTCATCACTACCAATACTTTAAATCTTATGATGAAAAACCAAATTGGTGACTTAAATTATCTTCATCAACCTACTTTCAACCCAAGTTTAATTCACCCCCATGAATGGTATCCCGAAATTAAGAAGAAATTTACTTATGGTTTTTTGACTAATCTAGAAGATATGCCAGGAAGAAGAAAATCTGGCTCTCTAGCATGGTCGGGAATTTGTAATACTTATTTTTGGATCGATCCTGCTTCAGGCTTAGGTGGGACTTTAATGATGCAATTGTCTCCGCATTATGACAAAAAATGTATCAACGTTTTAGAAGCCTTAGAAAAAGCTGCTTACTCAGAGTTAGAAGTTTTGAATAACTGATCCGCAACGTAAGGATTTGTTTGCCTTTCTTGCCCAAAAGTTGAAACAGGTCCATGACCGGGAACAAAAGTTACGTCATCTCCCAAAGGCCATAGCTTAGTTCTTATTGCATTAATTAGATCCTCATGGTTACCTCTGGGGAAATCTGTTCTACCGATGGAGCCTTGAAACAATACATCTCCGACAATAGCAAATTTGGCTTCTTTGTTATGAAAAATTACATGTCCAGGGGTGTGACCAGGACAATGATATACATCAAAATTTATCCCATCCAATTCAAGTTGATCTCCGTCTTCGAGCCATCTATCTGGCAAAAAGTTTTTAGAATCCGAGAGTCCATACATTTTTCCGTGTTCTTCAAGAGCAGAAATTAGAAATTCATCCTCTTTATGTGGACCTTCAATAGAAATTTTATATTTTTGAGAAAGATTAAATGCTCCGCCTGCGTGATCCAAGTGTCCATGTGTTATAAAAATTTTTTTTAGCTTTAAGCCATTTGTTTCAAGATAACTTTCAATCTTATCTAAATCTCCCCCGGGATCAGTTACTGCAGCATTTTTTGTCTCTTCGTTCCAAATCACGCAAGAATTCTGCATCAAGGGTGTAACTGGTATTATTTTTGCCTTAAGATTACTCACTAGTGTATTTTACTATAAATAATGGAATTTAAGTTTATTGAAACTAATGGAATTACTCTTCGTGCCGCAGTAGAAGGTGAAGGGCCTTTGGTGATTATGGTGCATGGATGTCCAGAGAGCTGGTTTAGTTGGAGACATCAAATTCCGGTAATCGCTGAGGCAGGATACAAAGTTGTTGCAATTGACGTTAGAGGTTATGGCGGTTCTGATAAACCCCACGCAATTGAAGAATACACTCTTAAGAAGTTAAGCGATGATGTTGTCGGCGTTATAGATTTTTTTGGCGAAGATAAAGCCATATTATTTGGTCATGATTGGGGTGCGCCAATAGTCTGGTACACAAGTCTTTTGAATGAGAAAAGAGTTTCGGCAGTTGCAGGGCTTTCAGTGCCTTATTTTCCTCAAGGCGATGTTTCTCCCATGGATGCTTTCGAAGCAATTTTTGAAGATAAATTTTTTTATATGATCTATTTTCAAGAAGAGGGAGTAGCTGAATCTGAATTTGAACCAAATTTAAGAAAATATTTGGAATCAACTTACTTTTCAGCAGATGGAAGAGGTATGAAGAAACAATTTGAAAGCCCCTTTAATGTCAGTGATAAAGGGCCAGAGGCTAAGTATCTAGATAATGTTATTCAATTTGACGATTATCCAAAATGGATTAACCATGATGAAATGAATTATCTAATTAACGAGTTCGAAAACAGTGGTATGAGAGGCCCTCTAAATAGGTATAGAGCGCAGAGAAAAGATTTTGATGATTTAAAAGCTTACAAAGATAAAAAATTAAAACAGCCTGCAGCTTTAATGGTTGGATCTTTAGATCCAGTCAATTTTTTTGTTGGCGAAGGTTACAAAGATACAGCTGATTTAAAAGCAAATTTTGATCCTGTCTATGAAAATTTAGTTTCAGTTGAATTAATTGATGATGTAGGCCATTGGACTCAACAAGAAGCTCCAAAACAAGTAAATGAATTTTTATTAAATTTTCTCAAACAGATCTAGACTCAATACTGCTTGGATTCGAAAATCTTTCCAGATTCGCCTCAAACTCATGAAGTCTTTTCCAAATACTTCTAAGTTCGGTTATTGTGGTCCAATTGAATAAAAATAATGCGAAACCACTATGAACTCTATCAAAGGCGTTAGAAATTTGTATAACCACACCTAAAAGCGCTGCCCCAGTAAAAAGGCTAGGTCCAATAATTAGAAATGGAACAATCACCATAAATTGACCATAACTTTCAATCCATATATCGAAATATCCGTAATGTAGATAAAGTCTTTGATAATTAAATCTTATGCCAGTGAAAAGATACCAAAGGGTATCGCTTTGCGCATAATTTACTTTGTCGTCTTCTCCTAAAACAAGATCCTTTCTGAAAGCTGCCTCAACTTTCTGGTTATTGTATTCCAACCCAGGCAACTTGTATCCAACAAACCAAGAAATTACTAAGCCGCCAATAGAAACTGTAAGAGCAGTCCAAACTAGCGAACCTTCTATATTACTAAAAAATGGAATTGTAACCGATTCACTCAAACCCCAAAGCACTGGGACAAACGCAACTAACGTCATAATAGCCCTTACAACTTGAAGTCCAAGACTCTCTACTATTCTTGCAAACCTATTGCAGTCCTCTTGAATTCTTTGGCTTGCCCCTTCAATTTCTTCTTCAACACTTTGCCATCTAGGAATGTAATTAAAGGTAATAGCTTGTCTCCATCTTAACCCATAGATTCTGGTAAACCATGCTGTAAACGTTGCAAGCACAACATAAGGCATCGCAATAACTAAAAAACTAGGAGAGCCTTGAAATCCATTAAAGAGATAATCCGTCGAGATTAAAAAATCATAAAAAATGTCAATTCCTTCTTGAGGATTATCAGAAAAATCTGCTGCTATTTGTAAATGATCATAGAAACCACCATACCAAGTATTTATGGCTACAGTCATTTGAACCTGCATCCACAAAGAAGTTATGAGGAGCGCAAGACCTCCATAAGCCCAGTACGCCCATTCTCTAGTTCCATAAAATGCTCTCAACATAAAAAAATAAATATAAAACAGAAAGAAGTTTAAACTATTATATCTTCATGACTAGAACTAAAGAAAAAATCAAGAAAAAGTCGAAATCTCCATTTCTGATAAATCGAAAAAGCATTTATGGAGTTCTAGAGATAATTTTTAGCGAATTGAAAAATAGTATTTATAAGTCTATAGATAAGGAAAGTTCTAAAGAAAAAAAAGTATTGAATTATGTCAAGGAAAAAGCGATTAAAAATGATCCAGAAAGCGTTCTAAAAATTATTGATGACTGCGGTTACAATAAATTTTTTTTGATGAATATTGGAGACCATAAAGGAAAAATTCTGGACGATTACGTTTTAGAGAGCAAAGCACAAAAGATTTTAGAGTTGGGGGTTTATTTAGGTTACTCGACAATTCGAATAGCTCGAAACTTGTCTAAAAATTCTCATCTTTATTCCATAGATGCGAACAAAGATTTTCTAAAAATAGCAAAAGAACATCTAGAATTTTCTGGACTGCATGACAAAGTGACTTTTTATAACGGTAAAGCATCAGAAGTAATACCTAGACTAAATGAAAAATTTGATTTTGTTTTTATCGACCACTGGAAAGAAGCATATCTATCCGATTTGAAACTATTAATTGAAAATAATTGTTTGAATGATGGCGCTATAATTTTTGCTGACAACATTGTTCTTTTTCACCTTGAAGATTACTTAGAGTTTGTTCGAACAAATCCAAATTTCGAAAGCAAATTTATTCCTACCCTAAGAGAGTATTCGAGCTCACATCCCGACGGTATTGAAGTCTCTTATTTTAGAAAATGAAATTAAATTCTCTTGATCTACATGGAATAAGACATCATGAAGTTGATTTACTAGTTGAAAATTTTGTTTACCTTAATCAAGAAGATGTGCCCTTAAAAATAATTTGTGGAAATAGTCATAAAATGATTTCACTAGCAAAAGTAGTTTTGGATAGGATAGATTGTGAATATGAAGAAGGCATGGGAAATAATTATGGTTTAATCATAGTTAGGAAAATTTAATGATATTGAAAGAGGTAATAGTTTTGAGCGAGAAAGGAGACTTTCTTGAAGATTTTAAAGAGGGAGAATCTTTTTCTCTAATTATAGATTTAGTTTCCTTAAAAGCTTTAACAAAGGAAATCTTCTCATTTCAATATAAAAAATTATGGTTTTTAGTTACTTTTCTTCTCACAGCAACTTATATAAGAAATGAATCTGGACTTTCTAAAATATATTCAAAATCAATCTTCGAAATCTATGATACTTTCGAATCCATGTCCTCTAGAGTAGAATTTGAAATAGACAATAAACTAATCAAGAAGAAAATCTTATTGCTGTCCAACCCATTAATAAATGAAAGCTAGTCTAGTTTTAAAAAATTGTAATCTTATTAACGAAGGGGAAGTAAAAATTGTTGATATTGCTATCAAAGACGATCGAATTGAAAAAATTGCTTCTTCAATAGATTGTGAAGCATCACAAGAAGTAGATTGTTTGGGAAAATATGTTGCTCCTGGAATAATAGATGACCAAGTACATTTCAGAGATCCTGGATTAACAGAAAAAGGGGACATACGTTCTGAATCTCTTGCAGCGGTGCATGCAGGTGTTACTTCAACATTCGATATGCCTAATGTTGATCCAAATATGACAACACTAGAGTTGATGAACGAAAGAAATCAACTAGGCGCAGAAAAATCTTGGACTAATTATTCTTACTATTTTGGTGCCACTGAAACAAATCTTGAAGAGATTAAAAAATTAGATCCCAAAGAGACTTGTGGTTTAAAAGTTTTTATGGGGACTTCAACAGGAACATTATTAGTTGAGGATGATTTTGCGCTTGAGCAAATTTTTAAGCATTGCCCTGTAACTATTGTGACTCATTGTGAAGACAATGAAACAATGAAAAATAATTTAGAGAGAGTAAAACTTGAAAATGAAAAAATCGATGCACGTTTTCATCCTATAATTAAGGATGATATTTGTTGTTATCGTTCCTCATCGAAAGTAATTGAGCTAGCTAAAAAATATTCTTCTGACCTTCATGTATTGCACCTCACAACTGAAAAAGAAATAGCATTATTTGAAAATATTGATCTTAAAAAAAAGAAAATAACTTGCGAAGTTTGTGTACATCATCTGTGGTTCGATGAGAGGGACTATGATTCTTTAGGAAATCTTATTGTTTGTAATCCTGCTATAAAAAAAGAATCCGATAGGAATGCACTTCGACAGGCATTAAAAGATGGTTATATAGACTATGTTGCTACAGATCATGCTCCACATGTTTATGAAGATAAAAAGCTTCCATATTTGCAGGCACCTGCAGGAATTCCTCTCATAGAACATTCATTTCAAATAATGATAGAGCTGCATAAACAAGGTCATTATACTTTAGATGAAGTAATTTCTTACATGAGTCATAGAGTAGCAGATCGATTTTCAATCATAGATAGAGGATATGTAAGAGAAGGTTATAAGGCAGACTTGATGATGTTTGATTTAGAAAAAGAGGTATCAGTATCTAACGAGACTGAATTGACAAAGTGTGGGTGGACTCCATTTGATGGAAAAACTTTTAGTTCTTCTGTAACAGGGACCATAGTCAATGGAAAAATTATTGTTCTGGACAATCAACTTGTTGCAGGTTCAACTTCAGTAGAAAAAATAACTTTCGATAGATAAGATGTTTAAAGAATACAAAGAGTATGATGCATTAGGCCTCTCTGAGTTGCTTCAGAAAAAAGAAGTCTCTGCTAAAGAATTATTAGAAGAGGCAATTTTTTTAACCGAGACATTAGACCCTCTAATAAACGCAGTACCCCAGAAACACTTTGAGCTTGCCATGGTTCAAGCAGAAACAAATCTTAAAGGGCCTTTCTTTGGTGTTCCTTTTTTATTAAAAGATTTACATTCTTCTTTAGAGGGCACAATTACTTCTGACGGCTCAAGGTCAAGTGCAAAGAATGTGGCTGATTTCACTGATACTCTAACTCAAAGATGTCTTGACTCTGGTTTGGTAATTTTCGGAAAAACCAATTCTCCTGAATTTGGTTTAACAGTCACAACCGAACCGGTACTGTTTGGCCCAACAAGAAATCCTTGGAATTTAAATCATTCGGCTGGCGGCTCAAGTGGCGGTGCAGCTGCTGCAGTTGCAGCGGGCATTATACCAATGGCTCAAGCAACTGATGGGGGAGGTTCGATTAGAATACCAGCTTCTTGCTGCGGTTTAGTTGGTTTGAAACCGACTAGAGCAAGAACTCCAAAAGGACCAAAAGTTTTTGAAGGATGGGCCGGTCAATCTATCGCTCATTGCGTATCAATATCAGTCAGAGATAGTGCACTCCTATTGGATGCAACCTCAGGTCCTGAAATTGGCAGTCCATACTATGCGCCTTATCAAAGAGATTCTTTTCTTTCATCTCTAGAAAAGGAACCAATAAATTTAAAGATTGCATATATTGTTCCTGAAAGTATTTCAATTGATGCTGAAGTCCAAGACGTAATGACCAAAACCATTTCCTTATTAGAAAGTCTTGGCCATTCTGTTGAGAGTAAATCAATTGATCTGCCAACCGATGAAATAATGACAACTATAGCGGCAGTTATTTCTTCAAGTCTGGCAAATAAGATTGACGAGATGGAAAAACAAATTGGAGAAAACTTAGACAATACGATGCTAGAAAACGTTACGCTCCAAATGCAAAAAAACGGTAAAGAGGTATTGGCTAAAGATTACATACAAGCTGTCAAGACCAATCACAAAATAGGTTATGAAGTTGAAAAGATGTTCTTAGATTATGACATCTTGCTCAGCCCGGTTTTGGCTAAGCCTCCGGTTGAAATTGGTAATATAGATTTAAATACCACTGATTTTGCTGACTACGCAGAAAAACTTTCTACTTATACTCCATTTACGGGTATTTTTAACCAATCTGGACATCCATCAATTTCTATTCCTTTATACCGTACGCCTAAGAATCTTCCAGTAGGAACAATGCTCACGGCTTCGTTTGGAAATGAATCGTTGTTGTTCGGTCTAGCTAGACAACTTGAAGTCGCAGAACCATGGGAAGCAGCTATAAAAGAGATGAGAACTCAAATCGGATAATTATTCTTTTAAGGATTCGCGTGTTTCTTCTTCGAGGTTAGCTCTAAAGTCAGACCCTTGAATATACATTCCCAGCCCAGCCAGTAATGCAGTAATCAATGCGATGACAACAAAAAAAATGAATAGATTTTTTGTTATTTGAGAATCATTAAGATCGTTCGACATGTATGCATTATACTAATTTTGTTGATAGAAATGAAAAGAGAAAAAAAAATACTAAGTAAAGAAGTTATCTCCTGGGCGTTTTATGACTGGGCAAATTCAACATTTGCCACAACTGTTATGGCTGGGTTTTTTCCTTTATTTTTTAAAAGTTTTTGGGCAAGTAATTTAACTGACGCGGAAAGTACAGGCATGCTTGGGATAGCAAATTCTTTGTCAGGATTCCTAATTGTTTTAATTGCTCCTTTCTTAGGAGCACTTGCCGATATCACTTTTAAAAAAAAATACCTGTTAGTTTTTTTTATGATCATTGGAACCGGATCAACGGCTTCATTTTTTTTAGTTCAACAAGGAAGCTGGATCCTAGCAATGAGTGCATATATTTTTGCTTGCATAGGTTTTTCAGGAGGAAATATTTTTTACGATTCTTTGATCATCAATGTTTCTAGTGAGCGATCAAGAAATAAAGTATCAGCTTTTGGATACGCAATGGGTTACCTTGGTGGAGGATTATTATTCGTTTTAAATGTCTTTATGTATTTGCAACCAACAGTCTTTGGATTAACTTCTCAAGAAGATGCGATTTTATTTTCTTTTTTAAGTGTAGCTGTTTGGTGGTCTTTTTTTACTTTGCCATTGATAAGATATGTGAAAGAGAAACCAGGCTTATTTGAAAAAACTTCTTTAATAAATTTAATAAAAAAGTCCTTTTTTAGAGTCCTCCAAACTTTTAAAGAAATAAAAGAATATAGAAATCTTTTTTACTTTTTAATAGCTTACTGGCTTTATATGGATGGGATTGACACTGTCGTTAGAATGGCCCTGGCATTTGGTGCTGACATTGGCTTAGCTACTTCCGAATTGATAGTTGCCTTGATAATTACTCAGTTTGTTGGATTTCCAGCAACTATCGGATTTGGGTTTTTGGCAGATAAATATGGGCTTAAGTTATTGCTATATGTTGGTATAGGGATGTACATATGCATATGTTTCGGAGGTCTAGTTATATCCACTATTTATGGATTTTATATAATGGCAGCAATAATAGGCCTGGTTCAAGGAGGAGTTCAGTCAGTCAGCAGAGCTGTTTTTTCAACAATGATTCCAGAAGGGAAAGATTCTGAGTTTTTTGGATTTTATAATTTAGTTGGAAAATCCGCTGTCATTTTTGGTCCCGCAATGGTAGGAATCGTAAATTATTTATTCAATGATCCTAGAGCGGGAATCATAAGTTTGTTGATTTTATTTATACCAGGATTACTCATGCTAAGAATGGTACAAATCAGAGAGCAATAGAGTTTTCTAAAAGCACTTCTTTAAGAAGTTCGGGTTCGTCTGTCATTAATCCATCCACTCCTAGATCGATAAATTTTTGTATTTCCTCTCTATTATTTACCGTCCAGACATGAACTTTGAAACCTAAAGAGTGACTTCTTTGCAAAAGTTTCTTTGTAAAAACTTTTATGCCGTTCCAATTTTCTGGTATTTGTAAAATTTTCGACCTTTTATTTGGGATGTTTAAAAATTTTATTTTTATAATATCTCTGATTCCCATTGAAGTTAAAACTCTTGAATTAGCTCGTTGAATTTCATCTAGACGATTTGAATGAAAAGAACCAATGCAAATTCTATCCTCTGCTTTCATATCTTTTATAATTTTTAAGACTTTTAAACCAATTTTTGAAACCTTAAGATCGATATTAAAAAAATTCATTGGAAATTCTTCAAGTAATTCGTTAAAAGTAGGAGTATGTCCAGGTTGGTAAAAACTCAATCTATTTAAGTCCTTATAGTTTATGTCGGTTAATTGAATATTCTTTCCAGATGTTCTTAAAAGACTAGGATCATGAAAGGTTATTATTTTATCGTCTTTTGTTATCCTTAAATCTGTTTCTAAATAATTGAAACCAATTTCTTTTGCAGATTGAAAAGCCTCAATTGTGTTCTCTCTGAAAAACTTTGCATTTCCCCTGTGAACAAAGGCTTGAAAATTGCTTGCTAGAAACTCCCCCATCGTGTGTGTTATTTCACCAATTTTTAGTTTGGAAATAAGGTAATATTTTAATTATAAATGATCAATCCAGTTTCCAGTAAATTAGGTATCACAGAAGTCGTCCTTAGGGATGGAAACCAATCCCTTCTTGCAACGCGGATAAAAACTGAAGATTTACTTCCAATAGCAAGCGCCCTAGATGAAATAGGTTATTGGTCGATTGAATCATGGGGCGGAGCTACTTTTGACAGCTGTTTGAGGTATCTCAATGAAAATCCATGGGAAAGGCTTCGCCTTTTTAAAACCGCAATGCCAAAAACAAAGCAACAAATGTTGTTGAGAGGTCAAAATCTTTTAGGTTACAAGCATTATCCTGATTCTGTGGTTTCAAAATTTATTAATAAGTCATCTGAAAATGGCATTGATGTATTCAGAATATTTGATGCTCTTAACGATATTGAAAATTTAAAATTTTCTATCAAACAAGTGAAGGAAAATTCTAAACACGCCCAAGCTGCAATGGCTTATACGGTAAGTCCAATCCATGATACTGATTATTGGATCGATTTGGCAAAACGCATGGAAGATTTAGGAGTTGATTCTATAGCTATTAAGGACATGGCTGGCATTTTGAAGCCTTATGTCGCTTTTGAATTGGTTTCTAAATTAAAAGGAATTCTTTCCATACCCCTGCATATGCAAACACATGCTACTGCGGGTCTATCTACGGCAACAAATTTGAAAGCAGTAGAAGCTGGCATAGACAACATTGATACATCTATTTCTTCCATGAGTATGACTTATGGACATTCTCCCACTGAAAGTATCGTCGCAAGCTTGGAAGATCTTCCACGAACAACGAACTTAGATCTAAAGAAATTTAAAAAGATTTCAAACTATTTTAAACAAATTAGAAAGAAGTATTCTCAATACGAGGGCAGCTTGAAAGGTGCAGATACTCAAATGCTTATTAGTCAGGTTCCGGGGGGCATGCTTTCTAACCTAGAGTCTCAATTAAAGGATTTAAATAAATCAGATCTCTTAGAAGAAGTAATTAAGGAGATTCCAAAAGTCAGAGAAGATTTTGGCTTTCCTCCTCTGGTGACACCAGTTTCTCAAATTGTTGGCGCGCAAGCCTTAATGAATGTATCTGAAAATAAACCTTATGAAACTTTATCTAAAGAAACCATAAATTTATTGACAGGGCACTATGGCAGAGTTCCAGGTAATGTTAACAAAGAGATTTTAAAAAAGGCTGAAACTGAACAAGATTCAAATAGCCAAAGACCCGCAGATTTTATTCATGATGATTATGAGGAAAGAAAAAAAGATTTAAAGAATTTTTGTAAGCAAAATAAATTAAACGATTTCAGTTTGAACGAGGAAATGTTGCTGTGTTTTATTCAATTTCCTTATAGCACAACTGACTATTTAAAGAGTATTAAATAAAAAAAAGCCTCTCAAGAGAGAGGCTTTTTTTTTGGAAGGTTTTTTACATTCCAATGGAAACTACAAATGCATCTTGATCAGTTCCGGCTGTGTCGCCTTCATAATCTGTGTATGCAAGTGATAATTCAAAGTCCCCGACTGGTATTGCGTATCCAATTACGTAGTTAGTTCCAGAATCTTCATAGTCTCCGTAAGAGAGGCCAATTGATCCAGGTCCTGCATCTATGCCGTAAGAGATTTCAGCGTAATCACCGAATTCGTCTCCAGCTGAGTAAAAGAGACCAACACCCATAACATCAAGTCCTAGGTAAGTTTCTGAGAAGTCGCCTGAAGAACCAGGATAAGTAACTTCAATAAAACCAACGTCGTAACCAATGTCACCGATAGATCCAGCATAACCACCGTAGTAGTCAAGTTCTAGAGCTCCAGTATCACCGAAGTTAGCTGATCCAGCCCAAGTTCCAAGATAGAAACCAGAGTCAGTCTCTAAATCAAGACCACCGGATACAGATACTTCACCATTGTTTTGAGTCATTCCACGCCAGATATAATCTGAAGTAAGACCCATGTTTCCAGACACTGAAACCGCACTAGCAATTCCAGAAGAAACGATGAGCACTAAACTAATGACTAGTGTTTTAAGTTTATTCATATCATCTCCATTTATAAATTTATAAACTGTGGCAATTATATACTTTTACAAGCGGTTCTAAGCAATATTTAAAAAACCCTATATATGTATTTTTTGCTCTTTTCAAGCACAAAATGTAGGTTTTTTTTCGTTTTAGGGTTCATTTTGGTGCAAAAAAGTGCACTAAAAAATAAAAAAATTGTATTTTTTTAGGTTTAAAGTTTTAATTAGCTCCATGAAATTTAATGCATTAGTTTCTTCTGAGTTTGATAAAGAGTTTTCTCTTGAAATAAAAGAAAGAGATCTAGAAGAACTTCCAGAAGGGGAAATACTCATTAGAGTAAATTTTTCTTCGCTAAATTATAAGGACGCGCTTTCAGCTACAGGTAATAAGGGCGTATCGAGAAACTATCCCCATACCCCAGGAATTGATGTTGCTGGAATTGTAAAATCATCTTCTGTTGCAGAATTTTCAGAGGGAGAGGAAGTTATAGTTACTGGATATGATTTGGGAATGAACACCTCGGGTGGGTTTTCAGAATTTGTAAGAGTCCCAAAAGATTGGGTAATAAAAAAACCAGAGAGCCTAACATTGTCAGAATCTATGGCTTTAGGAACAGCAGGACTTACAGCTGGATTATGTGTAAGAAGACTCATTAATCATGGCATTACTCCAGAGATGGGAAAATTATTTGTAACAGGTGCAACAGGAGGGGTTGGCATTATTTCTCTAATGCTTCTATCAAAATTAGGTTATGAAGTTTCTGCAATTACCGGAAAAAAAGAATCCGAACAAATGCTGAAAAATTATGGAGCCAAAGAAATAATGATGAGAGATCAATTTGATGAGCCTTTAAAATCCCCTTTGCAAAAGTCAATTTTTATCGGAGGTGTTGACGCAGTTGGAGGAAAAGTACTTTCAAATCTTCTTACCTTCACTGGGCAAAGAGCTGCTATAGCTTGTTGTGGCATGGTCAATGGAGCAGAACTTAATACTAGTATTTTCCCCTTCATTTTGAGAGGAGTAACTTTGTTTGGAGTAGATTCAGCAGAGACAGAAATTGAAGTTAAAGAAGAAATTTGGAACAATTTTGCAGATACATGGAAACTTAAAAATTTAGAAGACGAAATAAAAGAAATAAGCTTATCGGAATTACCTTCAGAAATTGATACCATACTTAAAGGAAAACAAATTGGTAGGGTCAGAGTAAAAATCTAACTATGGAACAAAAAGAAAATAAGTTTAATGAAAAAATAGCTAATTCGGATAGTAAAGCAGATGCAGTAGTTGCTGTCGCTGCAATAATTATTGTCACTGCTATAATTGTTTTCTGGGTCTCAACTCAGTAATTAATTATGACTAAAGCTTCTGATTTAAAAAAACAACTTAGACTACCAGTAATAGGAGCGCCTCTTTTTACTGTTTCTTATCCAGAACTAGTCACTGCTCAATGCAAAGCTGGAGTAGTTGGATCTTTTCCAGCCTTAAATGCCAGGCCTCAAGAAGAACTCGAAGTCTGGATTAATAAAATTTCTGAAGAACTTAAAAAATATCAAGATGAGAATCCTGATAAGAAAGTAGCTCCTTTCGCTGTTAACCAAATTTGTCATCATTCTAATGATCGGCTTCAACACGATGTAGATATTTGCGTGAAGCATGAAGTTCCACTTATCATTACGAGCCTTAGAGCTCCAAAGTTTGTTACCGAAGCTGTTCATAGTTATGGCGGGATAGTAATGCATGACGTAATTAACATTAGGCATGCGAAGAAAGCGATTGAGGAGGGCGCTGATGGATTAATTTTAGTTTGTGCAGGAGCCGGAGGGCATGCCGGTACCTTGAGTCCTTTTGCTTTGGTTAGAGAAGTTAGAGAATTTTTTGACGGCCCAATTGCTCTTTCTGGAAGTATTTCTGAAGGTTCTTCGATTTTATCTGCTTTAGCCTTAGGTGCTGACTTCGCATACGTGGGAACAAAATTTATTGCGACTTCTGAAGCCAATGCATCGCCTGGTTATAAACAGATGATTGTAGATAGTAAAGCTGATGACATTATGTACAGTGCAACTTTTACAGGGGTTCACGGAAATTATCTTCGACCTAGTGTTGAAGCTGCTGGCTTAAATCCTGAAGATCATATGACGGGAAGCAAAGATTCAATGAATTTTGGATCTTCTGCAACGAAAGCTTGGAAAGATATTTGGGGTTCTGGCCAGGGAATTGGAAACATCAATCAAGTTAAATCGGTTAGTGATGTAGTGGATGATTTAGAGCAAGAATACAACGCTGCTAAAACTAGATTATCTAAAGTTGGTTAACTAAATCTTCTCAGGACTCTTCTAGAAACTTTTGCGCATCTAGTGCCGCCATGCAACCAAATCCAGCGGAAGTTATAGCCTGCCTATAAATCGAATCTGCGACATCGCCTGCCGCGAAAACTCCGTCCACACTAGTTTGAGTTACATTTCCACTCAACCCACTATTGATCGAGATATAACCATTTTTCATATCTAGCTGATCAATGAACATGTCTGTATTTGGTTTATGGCCAATCGCAATGAAAACTCCTTCCAAATTTAGTTCTTTTCCGGAATCTAAAATTATTTTGTTTACCAACTCGTCACCGACCACTTCTTGAAGTTGTGAGTTCCAATGAATTTCAATTTTCTTTTCTTTTGCTTTATTAAAAATTCTATCTTGTAAGATTTTTTCGGCTCTGAGACTGTCTCTCCTATGAATCAGATGAACTTTTGAACAAATATTACTCAAATAAAGCGCTTCTTCTGCCGCTGTGTTTCCCCCGCCAATTACTGCCACTTCTTTATCTTTGTAAAAAAAGCCATCACAAGTTGCGCAAGCGCTTACACCTCTACCTAAAAATTTTTCTTCAGATTCAATCCCTAAGTACTGGGCGGATGCTCCAGTTGCAATAATTAAAGACTCAGTTAGATAAGTATCATTTCCTTTTAACTCGATTGGTTTATCTTTTACATTCACCTGCTCAATATGATCATTTATGATTTTGACATCAAACTTTTGGGCGTGATTTTTCATTCTTTCCATCAAATCAGGTCCTTGTAAATCATCATGATCGCCTGGCCAATTTTCAACATCTGTTGTGGTAGTGAGTTGACCACCGATTTCCAGACCAGTGATAAGAATAGGATTTAATCCCGCGCGAGCGGCATAAATTCCAGCACTGTATCCAGCAGGTCCTGAACCTAAAATAATTAATTTTCTTAATTCGCTCAAAGTAGTTTTGATTTTTTCACATTTTAAAGTAAATAAAGTGAAAGAGACAGTTGCTTTAAAAGCCAACTGTCATTAACTCAGAAGGGAAGATATAATAGTATTTTATTTGAAAAAATTGACTAAAAATAAATCAAATCTATTTTCAAAAATTTTCAATCCAGCTTTCTCGCTGAGCACTGCTACCAAAACTCTCACTTTAGACTTATTTAATCTTTTTTTAGTGATTTTAGGGATTATTCTTTTAATCTCTCTTTGGACGTTTGAAATTTCTGATCCCAACTGGAAAGAGATTTCTTCATCAGAGACTAATTTAACAAACAGCATTGGGATTGTCGGTGCTTGGTTGAGTAGTTTTCTTTACGAGTCTTTGGGAATTACTGCATGGGCAATGATTATTCTATTTTTTTATCCTGCCTTTATGTCTTATTTAAGGAACACGGAAGAAAAACCTGCCCAAAATAATTATTTTTTTTCTATCTTTGGATTTTTTATTTTTTGTTCTTCTTTATGTTTATTAATCGATCTTCACATTAATGCATTTGAATCTTATTTTCCTGAAACTAGTTCAGGGATTTTGGGCACTATTATTTCAGTAAATTTGTATCCTTACTTAAGCTTAGTAGGTTCAACTCTTTTCGGAATTTTCTTTTTGATGGTCAGTTTTAGTCTGATGGTCAATTTAAGTTGGAAAAACACTTTTATTGGATTGCAAGATAATTTTAAAAATCTTGTTTATGTTTTCGATAAATACTCTAAAAATGGATTTGAATATTTAAAAAAATTAAGACAAAAGAAACAAGATCAGAAAAATAGACAGGCATTTTTAGATTCCCATAAAGAAAAAATTAGGTCAATGCCTAAACCGGAAATAAAGAAGGTTGATAAACCGATAGTTGAGGGGAAAAAAGTTCACCAAGAAAAACAAGTTGAACTATTTGAGGAAAAAATTCCAGGAGAAATGCCAAAAATTTCACTTCTTGATGAGAAAAAAAATGATCCTCAAGTTATGAATTCACAGCAACTTTATGAGCTAGACATACTAAAAGAAGCATTAATTACAAAACTTGCCGAATTCAAGATTACTGGTCCAGAGGGAGAATACGCGATTGTAAGAGAGACGATGCGTGGACCAGTAGTAACGCGTTTCGAAGTTGAATTGCCAAAAGGAATCAAAGTCTCTCAAGTATCTAACTTAAACAAAGACCTTGCTAGGTCCTTAGGTGTTGGAAGTATAAGAATTGTAGAAGTCATTGAAGGAAGAGAAACTATAGGAATAGAGGTACCTAATGCTGACCGGGAGGATGTATTTTTAGGAGAAGTGATAGCTTCTAAATTATTTGAGGAATCAAAAAGTCCACTTACTTTAGCTTATGGTAAAGACATAGAAGGAAAGCCCGTTTTAGAAGATCTTGCTTCTTTACCACACCTACTAATTGCTGGAACAACTGGCTCAGGAAAATCTGTTGCATTGAACGCTATGTTGATGAGTATTTTATACAAAGCAACACCTCAACAAGTCAGATTGGTTTTAATTGACCCAAAAATGTTGGAACTTTCAGTTTATGAAGATTTACCACATTTATTGTGTCCCGTTATTACAGATATGGCTCAAGCTGCTTTTGGTTTGAGATGGTGTGTTAATGAAATGGAGAGGAGATATAAACTAATGGCGGCTATGTCTGTGAGGAATTTGAACGGTTTTAATGCAAAAGTTAAAAAAGCCAACGAATCTGGAAATCCTATTAAAGATCCAACTTTTAAAATAGATGAAGAAAAAGGCATTAGTGAAGCAGACATACCTAACCTCCAGGAGCTTCCTCAAATTGTTATCGCTGTTGATGAATTAGCTGACCTCATGATGGTGGTGGGAAAAAAAGTTGAGCAATTGATAGCAAGATTAGCTCAAAAAGCTAGAGCGGCAGGTATTCACATGCTTTTGGCTACACAAAGGCCTTCGGTTGACGTCATTACAGGACTAATAAAGGCTAACATCTCAGCAAGGATGGCATTTAACGTAGCATCATCGATGGACTCAAGAGTTGTGTTGGATCAAGTTGGGGCTGAGCAGTTATTAGGAAGAGGTGATATGTTGTACGTTGGTTCTGGTACTTCTGTTCCTTTGAGAGTTCATGGAGCTTTTGTTGGCGAAGAAGAAATAATAAGAGTAGTTAAAGATTGGAAAGATAAAGAAACTGTTAGCTATCTTGATGCTGTTACTAAAGCTCCAGAAACTGGTGAAGATTCAGAAGGCTCTGAAGATTCAGAAAAAGATGAATTTTATGATCAGGCAGTGGCGTTTGTCGTTGAATCAAGAAGAGCCTCTATTTCAGCTGTTCAAAGAAAATTTAGGATTGGATACAATAGAGCAGCTCGTTTAATTGAGGCTATGGAATCGGCAGGTTTAGTGAGCGAGATGAATTCTAACGGAAATCGAGAAGTGCTTGCTCCAAGCAATGCAGAATAGATTTCTAATTCTTGTTGTATTTTTTTCCAATTTATTTTTTGGAGAATGCAATTTAAATTCAAATTTGTTAAGTAATTTTTTTGAATCAAACTCTTCTTTTCAGTCCGAATTTATTCAAGTTTTTGAAGAAAAGGAAAAACCAAACGTTTCTGGTGAGATTTTAATTAAAAGGCCAAATCATCTAAAAATTTTTTTAAAACCACCTTTAAATTCAGAATTGATAATAAATCAAGATTATATTTTTCAAACAGATTTTGACCTTGATCAAACTATAAGATACGAGAAGGATGCAATGATTGATTTTATTCCAGCAGGATTTTTATTACTTTCAAAAGAAGAGTTCTGCGAGGGGTTTATAATGGATATTTGTGACAATAAAGAATGTGTAATTCGTCAAAAAAATAATGACAATAAAATTGAAATATTTTTTAAAGATTTAAAAATTGAACAATTAAATTTTAGCGGTCCTAAGTATGATGAAACTAAAATTTTGTTTGGAAACATGACCTTGATGAATGATATCAATGAGTCTGCATTTAGCTATAATCAAGAAGTTAATGATTTGCTAATAATAGATAAAAAATGATCGATTTAGATAATCTAAGAAATAATTTAAAAGAGGTAAGCTCTAACTTGATGAAAAGGGGTTTTAAGCTGGACGAAGTTTTATGGACCTCTTTGGAAGAAAATAGAAAGCACTATCAGGTAAAGATGGAATCTTTGCAGGCGGATCAAAACAAGATTGCTAAAGAAATTGCTCAACTTCAACAAGATGGCAAGGAAAGCAATGAGCTAAAATCAAAAGCCACTGAAATATCCAAAGAATTAAAGAAGGTTAAGGAAAAGTTTCAAGAAAATAAAGTTGAGTATGATAATTTCTTGCTTTCATTACCAAATATTTTATCTGATTCAGTTCCATCAGGAATTGACGAAAATGACAATGAAATAATTTTTGAAAGGGGAAAAATTCCGTCTTTTGATTTTTCTCCTAAAGATCATCAAGAGTTGGGTATTTTAAATGGAGGAATGGATTTCGAAGCCGCTGCAAAAATAGCTAAATCGAGATTTATTGTTTTTAAAAATTCCGTAGCTGAACTCAACAGGTCTTTGATTCAATTTATGATCGATACTCATACAAATGAACACGGATATTCAGAAATCTATGTTCCATTTATAGTAAATAAGGAATCTTTGATAGGGACTGGACAGCTACCAAAGTTTAAAGATGAGCAATTCCAAATTAAAGATGAAGAAAATGAAATGTATTTAATACCGACCGCAGAAGTTCCAGTAACCAATTATCATAGAGATGAAATTTTAGATGTTTCTGACTTAACTTTGTCTTACGTTTCACATACTCCTTGTTTCAGGTCTGAAGCTGGAAGTTATGGGCTAGATACCAAAGGCATTATAAGACAACATCAGTTTGAAAAAGTTGAATTAGTTAAGATTTCACATCCTGACGATTCTGACGAAGAGCTTGAAAAATTAACCTCTGATGCGGAAAAAATTTTAGATTTACTTGAACTTCCTTTTCGAAGGATAAAATTATGCGCTGGTGATATTGGATTTGGTGCAGCGTTAACCTACGATTTAGAGGTATGGATGCCGAGTCAGAGTTCTTATAGAGAGATTTCATCCTGCAGTAATTATCGTGATTTCCAATCACGAAGGTTAAAAATAAGAACAAAAGAAAATGAAAAAACAACTCTTTGTCATACTCTTAATGGCTCGGGCCTGGCTATTGGAAGAACAATCGCAGCAATTTTCGAAAACTTCCAAAATAAAGACGGAACAATTTCGATTCCTAATATCCTAAGACCATACATGGGAAATAAAGAAATTCTATGAGCTTTAGTCTCATTGCTGATAGAATCCACTTTCACAAATAATACAAGCCTATGGAAATGATAATAGAATTTGCTTTCTTTTTGCTAAAAGCACTAACAATAACTTTACTAATTTTTATTCCAATTTTTCTTATAGCTTCGTCACTTAAAGGTAAATCCGAAGCAACCGATACCTTGAGAATAAAAAATCTCTCTAAAAAATACATGTCCATGGCCGATTCCTTAAAAGTCTTAAGCTTGAATAAAGAAGAAACTAAAAAATTTGTTAAGGCCTCTAAAAAAGAATCAAAAATTTCCTCAAAGCAAGCATCTAAGACTAAAAAAAAGCCAGTTTATGTAATTGATTTTTACGGTGATATTGAAGCTTCGAATGTGGAGAGTTTAAAAGAAGAAATAAATGCAATTTTAAATAGTGAAACCAAATGTGAAGAAATTATCTTGAGACTTGAAAGTAGGGGCGGTACGGTCATTGGCTATGGATTATGTGCTGCACAACTGCAAAGACTAAGAGAAGCTAAAATTAAAGTAACAGCCTGTGTAGACAAAGTTGCTGCTTCTGGCGGTTATATGATGGCATGCGTCGCCGATAAAATTATTTCTGCACCTTTTGCTGTAATTGGTTCTATTGGAGTGGTCGCCGCAATTCCTAATTTTCATAAAATCTTGAAAAAAAATGATATTGATTATGAGCTTCATACCGCGGGCGAATTTAAGAGAACTATTACAACTTTTGGAGAAACTACTGAGGAAGGAAGAAAAAAATTTAAAAAAGACTTAGAAGATATCCATAGACTGTTCAAGGATCATGTGAGTAAATTCAGGCCAAATCTAGATATAAGTAAAATTGCCACTGGTGAAGTCTGGGAAGGTATTGAAGCTCTCGAAGTAGGCTTAGTAGATGAAATAAAAACAAGCGATGAATATATTTTAGAATTTATAAAAAAACACGACGTCTATAGTATAAAATTCGAACCGAAGAAAAATCTTCAAGATAAATTTAGTAAATTTTTTAAAGCACTTTTATTTGATTCTTTAGGATCGGTTGAGGACTTTTTTGATAGAAGAAAATACAAATAATTAACTTAAATTTATGAAACTTTTATCTTACGCGCCTTTACTTCCGGCCATCTTTTTAGCCCTAATTGCTCTCAATTGGATCTTTAACCCAGAGGCCGCTGCATCTTCTTTAGGATTGATAATTAGTGATCCTGTTGAGAAAAACACTTTAATCAGAGACTTTACAGCCTTTTTTCTAGGAACTAGTATTTTTTGTTTTCTTGGGTTTATTACAAAGAGACCTGAATGGTATTTTGCTTCAGCGATAATTTTTTTAATAGCTTTGCTATTTAATTTGTTGGCTTATATTTTTCATGAAGCTTCCTTTGTCTTGGAAACTTTCATAGTTGAACTAATTTTAGCTTTGGCGTGCTTCCTTTCTGGAAAATATACAAATAGAGTTTCGGGGAAACATAATGTTTAGTCATATTATGATCGGTGCAAATGACATAGAAAAATCAAAAATATTTTATGATAATTTATTAGGTGTTTTAGGCGCTAAAGAAGGGGTATTCGTTCCTAACTTAACTGGGCAAACTAGATATTTTTACTTTTTAAATAAGAATACTTTTTGCATAACTGAACCAATCGATGGTAATTCCGCTGTTCCAGGGAACGGCAATACAGTCGCTTTTAATGTTCCGGACGAGGAAACTGGAAATAAATGGCATCAAACTGGATTAGATCATGGTGGTGTTTCTACTGAAGATCCGCCGGGAATTAGAGAATATGAAAATATGAAAATGTATCTTGCTTATTTAAAAGATCCTTCTGGAAATAAAATTTGTGCTATTAAAGTTTTCTCTTAGTCATACGAAATTTATTTATGAAAGAAGACATTAGAATTTTTTCTTATCTCCCCAATCCTAGAGTGTGGAAGTCTTTGATCACCGCAAAATTGATTAGCGTAAACGTTAATGTAATTGGTGATAAACCCAGAAATTTACCAGAATGGCTTTGGGATTTTGATGCAAGAAAATTAAATGATATCGATTCCAAAGATTTAACTAAATTTAAACGTCAAAGCAAAAGAGGCTTCAAAGTAGACCTTTATAAAACCGACGACTTTTTGGTAAAGCATCCTTTTGGAACTGTTCCCGCAGGGTTTAACTTTGATGGTTCTGTTGGCATTTTTGAATCGAACAGCATTATGCGCGCGGTTGCTCGTTTATCAGATGATCATAATCTTTACGGCGGCAGTAATAGAATGCAACAATCAAGAATTGATAGTTTTTTAGATGCTAATCTTGGGTTTGCAAGAGAATTTCAAGTTTATGTCCTAGAGCTTGATGAGCTTAATGATTATTTATATAAAAGAATGACTTCTGCTTATCAGTTTTATTTAGACGGTGTTGAAAAAGCTCTTCTCTCGAGCGCTTATATAGTTGGTGATGAGATAACAATTGCTGATATTTCTTTCGTATGTGATTTAGCTCAATTTCTTAGAGAAAGAGACCACAAAAATCATTTAAGAAAACAAGGATTTGAGTTAATTTCAAAAAATTTCGAAAAAGAGTATCCTCTTTCGTTTAATCATTTAAAAAAACTTTATCAAACAAAAGAATTCAAAGATGTTATGCAAGATTATCTCGAAAAAGTATTAACATTAAAATAAATTGTAAAAAGATTAAAAAAGTATTTCTTTTTTCTTAAATTAGTATTCAATACACTCTTTGAAAATAATTAGGAAAAATTTATGAAATTATATGTAGGCAACCTTCCTTGGAGCATAGGCGATCAGGAATTAGAAGATCTGTTCTCTGACTATTCTGTCGTTTCAGCAAAAGTAATTAAGGATAGAAATACAGATAGATCCAGGGGTTTTGGTTTTGTTGAGCTAGAGTCAGGTGGCGAAGAAGCTATTGAAGCTCTCAATGAATCAGAAGTCGAGGGAAGACAGCTTAAAGTCAACGAAGCTAGGCCCAAATAAACTTTTTTTTTGAACAAATCCTTTTAAAATAGTATTTTTGGAGGGGTGGCAGAGCTTGGTTGAATGCACCGGTCTTGAAAACCGGCAAGTCAGAAATGGCTTCGTGGGTTCGAATCCCACCCCCTCCGCCAAAAAAAAACTTTTTAATTCTTTTTATAAATCAAAAAATTTTTTTTTATAAAAACTTAGTCTAAAAAAGCGCAATTTTGCTATTGATCGATTTCATATTTAGGTTAATATAAATTCATCTACTAGAGGACGTTTTAGCAACTCGAGACGATAAAAAAGAGAATAGTAGAAAGAAGGAGAAGGGTGAAAAGCTGAAAGAAATTTCACCACATGATGGACACGGGGTAAAGTCCAACACTAGGAAGCCCGCTAGGCCCCTTCAACTTCGCTAAAAAAGAAACACCACTCAGTGGTGTTTTTTTTTATACTTACCATATGTCTATACTACTTACAGGTATTACTACCAGCGGGACTCCGCATTTGGGAAATTATGTTGGGGCAATAAAGCCATCTATCAAAGAATCTAAAAAATTTAAAGATACCTTTCTTTTTCTTGCTGACTATCATTCATTGATTAAAAATCAAGATCCAAAACTGACTTTTCAATCTTCTTTACAAATTGCCTCCGCTTGGATTGCATGTGGTATAGATCTTGATAAAGTAAATTTCTACCGACAATCAAGTATTCCTCAGATTCTCGAGTTGAATTGGATCTTGTCTTCCGTGACACCTAAAGGCATTTTAAATAGAGCACATGCTTACAAAGCAGCTGTTGATACCAACGAAAGTAACGATCCAGATAAAGGCATTAACGCGGGTTTGTTCAATTATCCGATATTAATGGCTGCGGATATATTATTATTTGATGCAAAATACGTTCCTGTAGGAAGCGATCAAAAACAACATATCGAAATGACTCGAGATATTGCTGGAAGGTTTAATAATACTTATGGAAAAACTTTTGATCTGCCAGAGCCAATTATTTCTGAAGATATTTCTCTTCTTCCAGGGTTGGATGGAAGAAAGATGAGTAAATCTTATAATAATTTTATTGAACTCTTTTCTTCTGAAAAAAAATTACAAAAATCTTTAAACCAAATTATTACAGATTCATTACTGCCTGGTGAGCCAAAGGAGACAAAAGACTCAATTCTATTTGAATACTTCAACGCTTTTCTCAGTAAACATAAAATTTATGACATAGAAAAATCATTTAAGGAAGGTGCTGGATGGGGAGACTTGAAGAAAATGCTTTTCAACATCATTAACGAAGAAATTAAACCTCTTAGAGAAAAGTTTGATGAGCTCGTCAGCAAACCAGAACTTGTCGAAGAGATATTAATTGAGGGTGAAAATAAAGCTAGAAAAAAAGCTGAAATAAAAATAACAGAAATAAGAGAAAAAATAGGAATAAAAGCTTTAAATGGATAAAAAAAAAGAGCTCTTAAAATACCCAATCAAAAATAAGTACACCTTGCTTGGTATGGAGTTTTTGAGACTCCACAATCACGGCCAATCTTTAATTATAAGAACAAAATTTTCTGATTCGTTTAAGAAACATAACTATGATTTTTTAATAGACAGTCTTTTGAAAGAGGAATTCGTAAACTTTCAGTTGACGGATTTTATGTTTGCTAGGGCTAAAGGATTCCATGGTCCTTTTTCAACGAAGAAATTAAGTAGTAAATCCTATATTAAAATTCAATCAAACGATTTTTTGTCTTTTGTGACAGAAATCGTAACTTCTGAGAGACAACAAACCCCAAATATTTCAAAAGACATATATGAAAAATTAGAATCTTTTTTATCAATAATTTTACAAGAAAATTCAATCACCTTTTTTTTAAAACAGAACAAAATTAGAAAATCTAAAGACAAAAATGAATTTGATCATGAATGGTCTCATGCATTAAACGAATACTATGAATTTTTGATATTTAATCCTTCTTCTGATGAGTTATTTGTTTTAGTTTTAGCCTATGACTAATTTCTTACAAAAACCAGATAAATCTATTTGGTATTTAGCAGCTGCAGTTGCGTGTATTGGAGCTGGGCAATCAACAATCTTTATTTTGATTCCAGCAGAGGTAAGAGCAATGGGCTTTAACGAATTTCAAGTGGGTATAATTTTTTCGATCTCTGCAATCGCTTGGATGATTTTTAGTCCTTTTTGGGGGAGTTTGAGTGACAAGTTTGGCAGAAAGTGGATTTTTTTAATCGGAATTTTTGGTTTTTCTTTATCTATGATTTCTTTTGCTGCGATTATTTCATCCGCGAATAATAACTTGATACCCTTTGTGCTAATTTTACCACTTTTGATTGCTACTAGATTAATAAATGGATTATTCGGCAGTGCAGTGAGGCCGGCTGCTGGAGGAAGAATAGCAGACATAACTTCTCCTGAAACTAGAGCGGCAGGATTCGCAAGATTTGACGCTGGCTGGCAGCTTGGCGTTGTCACCGGACCCATTCTTATTGGCATTCTCTTATCAATTTTTAATAACAACCTTTTTATTCCGTTTCTTTTTGTAGCTTTGCTTGGAATTTTTATAGGTTTTTACAATTTCGCTCAAATGAGTGAAGCTGAAGAAGTTTTGAATGAAGAGAAAATCGAGTCACAAAAAAAAATAAATATGTTTGATCCAAGAGTCTGGCCTTCTCTTGTAGTTGCGTCTTTCATGGGATTATCAAACGCAGGATTGGTATTGACCAGTTCAATATTTGTTAAAGATGTAATTTTAACTAATCAATTAGAAATTTATTCTACTGTAGCCATTGGATTTTCAATCGTAGCTCTATCTTCTATGTTTTCGCAGTTAGTGATTGTGCAAAATTATCGAATATCTCCATTAAGTCTAATTAAGTGGGGGCTTTTTATAGTTTTTTTAGGATTTTTGACTCTTTCTCAAGCTTCTTCCATTCCCGGATTATACTTAGGATTAATGCTCAAGGGCCTTGGCATGGGGTTAGCTAGAGCCGGAAATGTAACGATGCTTTCCTTGTCTGTTTCAAAAGATGAACAAGGAACAGCAAATGGACTGTTAAATATGGTTTTTCCTATTGGGCATATTTTGGTTCCAATTGTAATCATGCCTTTATATATAATTTCTCCTGAATTTCCTTATCTTTTACTTTCTTCTCTGGCAATCCTTTTAATTATATTTATACTTTCTAATCAAAAAAAATATTACAGCGTGGAGAAAATTAATGTTTGATAAAAATTTATTTAGTGGAAAAAGAATCCTGGTAACAGGTGGCGGAAGCGGTTTAGGAAAGGAAATGTCAAAGCATTTTCTTAATCATGGTGCAGAGGTCATTATCTGTGGAAGAAGGGATGAGGTCCTACAAAATACTGTCAAAGAATTAACAGGTGAAACTAAAGGAAAAATTTCCTCTCACAGTTTAGACATAAGAGATTCTATGGCGATAGAAGACACAGTTAGTAATATTTTTGATGAAGCCCCAATTGATGGATTGGTTAATAACGCCGCTGGAAACTTTATTAGCAGAACTCAAGATCTTTCACCAAATGGATTTAATGCCATCGCTTCAATTGTATTTCATGGAACATTCAATATGACTAACACCGTTGGAAAAAAATGGATCGAATTGAAAAGACCTGGAACTATTCTATCAATTACTACAACTTGGGTTTGGACAGGCTCACCTTTTGTTGTGCCTTCAGCAATGTCCAAGTCTGGAATAAATGCAATGACCAAATCACTTGCAGTAGAGTGGGGTCCGCATAATATTAGGTTGAATTGCATAGCGCCTGGACCTTTTCCGACAGAAGGCGCCTGGTCAAGACTAAGTCCTGAAACAAAAAGTACAGAAGGTGCTATGGATCAAAGCTCAATGTCATCCAACCCAATGGGTAGAGTTGGGGAAATGAATGAATTAGGAAATTTAGCTACTTTTTTAATGGCAGATGGATGTGACTATTTGACCGGTCAAACCATTGCTATCGATGGAGGAGCTTACCTTTCCGCAGGAGGGACTTTCTCTAGTTTAGGGAAACTTGGCGATGAGGACTGGACAAATATAAGAGAAACCATTAAAAAAACTAATGAAAAAGACAAAAAAATGAGGTCTTAGAAAAAATAGGAGAAAAATCATGTCAAATGAAACAATTCAGGAAATGGAAAATATTCTCAAACTTCAAAAAAAACTTTATGTTGAAGAAGGAATTCCAAGCGCAGAACTAAGAAAAGATAGATTAGCTAGGTCTATAGACATGCTTAAAAAATACCATGAGGAAATACTCTCAGCAATTACAGCAGATTTTGGTAGCAGAGATCCCAGAGCGGGCTTCATGTCAGAAATTATGAGCACGATCGGTTCATTAAACTATGCTAGAGAAAATGTAAAAAATTGGATGAAAGACGAAAAAAGAAAAAGTAATCCCTCCCAACCGTTTGTTGTGAGAACTTTAATGGGATTGCTAGGAGCTAAATCAAAAATTAAGTATCAACCATTAGGTACTGTCGGTGTTATCAGCCCTTGGAACTTCCCTATAAATTTAGTACTAGCACCTCTTGGTACAATTTTTGCGGCGGGTAATAGAGTAATGATCAAGCCTTCTGAATTTACCCCAGAAACTTCTGAACTAACAAAAAAAATGTTTCAGGAGTATTTTGATCCTGCTGAAGCTGCAGTTTTTACAGGTGGAACAGACGTCGGGGCGGCATTTAGTTCTCTTCCTTTTGACCACCTTTTGTTTACTGGAAGTACTAATACAGGGAAACTGGTTATGAAATCTGCTGCCGAAAATTTAGTTCCCGTAACTCTAGAATTGGGTGGAAAATCACCTGTGATAGTTGACGATGATGCAGATATGAAATCAGCAACTACTAGAATAATGAGAGGAAAGACAATGAATGCTGGTCAGATTTGTTTAGCTCCAGATTACGTAATGGTGCCCAAAGGTAAATCAGAAGAATTTTACGAAAAATCGAAAGAAGCAATAGAAAAATCTTTTGAGACTTTAAAATATAATCCTGACTATACTTCTGTCATCAACGAAAAACATTATGAAAGGCTAAATGATTTAATTGAGGATGCAAAAGCGAAGGGTGCGGACGTAAAAGTAATTAATCCCGCCGATGAGGATTTTTCTCAACAAGAAGTTCACAAAATTCCTCCCACTCTCATCATGAACCCAACAGACGATATGCAAATCATGAAAGAAGAAATTTTCGGGCCAGTGTTGCCTGTAAAAGAGTACGAAAATTTTCAGGAAACAATTAATTACGTCAATTCCAAAGACAGACCGTTAGGGCTTTACTACTTTGGAAAGAATAAAGAAAGAGAAGAAAAGGTACTAAACAATACTATCTCTGGAGGAGTTACTATTAATGATGTAATTTGGCACATCGGTCAAGAGGACTTGCCCTTTGGAGGCGTAGGACCAAGTGGAATAGGTAACTATCATGGATTTGATGGTTTTAAAACTTTTAGTCACGCCAAAGCAATTTATCGACAGTTTTCAGCAGACCTCTTGGCTCCAATGATGCCGCCTTACTCTGGTAAGCAGTTTGAATCCACTAAAGAACAAACTCTGAAATAGTAGATTTAAAAAAATCTAATGATGTCGAAAGATTTATCTTTTTTCATAGCCATTAGATTTCTAAGATCTCGAAAGCAAGGATTTCTTTCTTTTGTTACAGCATTAGCATTTTCATGTGTTGCACTTGGAGTTGCAGTCTTGATTATTGTGACCTCTGTAATGAATGGATTTGAAACAGAATTAAGAGAAAGAATCTTAAAAACTATTCCACATGCTTCAATTGAGGGTATTCAGCCAATAAAAGACTGGCAATCTATATATTCAGAATTAAAAAAAAATGAAGATATTATTGGCTTGGCTCCCTATATTGAAAGCCAATCTTTGCTATCGAATAAAGGAGAAGTTTTTGGAACAAAAATCTTTGGGATTCTTCCAGAATACGAAACGTCGGTTTCAGTGGTCGAAGATTTCATGTTGCAGGGTTCTTTTGATTCATTAAAAGAAAATTCTTTTAATATTGTTTTAGGTCTTTCTCAAAGTAGAAAACTAAATGTAGGCATTGGCGACGAAATAGCTTTAATGATTCCAGACGCTAACGCAACATTTGCGGGGTATTTCCCTAAGATTAAAACTTTTACCGTTTCAGGAATTTTCAGAGTTGGTTCTCCAGAGTTGGATCAAACTAATTCATTTATAAATCTAAGTGATGCAGCAAAATTAATGTCATTGGACCAGAAGGTCCATGGAATAAGATTAAAGTTTAATGATTTATTTAAAGCAACTTCACTATCTTGGATCGCATTAGGAGAGGCCGAAACGCAAACGAACGAATTATTAATTTCTAAAGATTGGACTAATACTTATGGATCACTTTTTGAAGCAATTATGCAGGAAAGAGTTCTAGTGGGACTTCTTCTTTTTTTAATAATAGTTGTTGCTGCCTTCAACATCATTTCTATGTTGGTAATGATGATAAATGATAAAAGATCACAACTCGCTATTCTTAAAACAATTGGAATGTCGAATTATGAAATTCAAAAAATATTTGTTTATTTAGGTTCTATAATTTCTTTTATTGGTACATTCATTGGGTTGATTTTAGGGCTATTGCTTACCTATTTTCTTTCAACTGATTATATGGAAGCTTTAATGAGCTTTCTCATGAGAGATTCTTATTTTATAGATTATTTTCCTACAGATGTAAGGTGGTTCTGGGTATTTATGATTTTGTTAGCATCTTTGATAACCACAATTTCTGTTTGTTTGTATCCAGCTAGACTTGCATCAAAAATTTATCCATCTCAGGTATTGAGAAATGAATAAAGTATTTGCTGTGGAGCAATTAAGTAAAACCTTTGATCCAGATACATCTCCAATACATGCAGTAAAAGACGTAAGTCTTGAAATTTGTGAAAACGAAATAATCGTTTTAACCGGCAGATCTGGCTCAGGTAAATCAACATTGCTTCATCTTTTGGCTGGTTTGGAAAAAAAAACTTCTGGTTCTATATTCTTTAAAGAAAATGATTATGACAAACTAAAACCTTCTGAATTAACTGGTTTGAGGAGAACTGAAATGGGGTTTGTTTATCAATTTCATTATTTATTAAACGAACTTTCAGCTCAAGAAAATGTTTCTTTGCCTTTAAAATTAAATAACGTAAATCAAGACAAAGCAAACGCGGCCTCTATTGAGATTTTGGATTCACTTGGTTTGGGGCATCGAATAGATCATAAACCTAGTGAATTATCGGGCGGAGAAAAACAAAGAGTTGCAATAGCAAGATCACTAGTTCATTCGCCAAGTTTAGTAATTTTAGATGAACCTACCGGAGATTTAGACACGCAAACATCACTAGAAGTCATAAACTCCCTTAAAAAATTTGTTAGTGATAAAAAATCTTCTCTATTAATTGCAACTCATGATGACAATTTTCAAAAAATAGCCGACCGAAAATTAATGATGGATTCGGGCATAATAGAATAAATGAGCTATATAATTTTATCAGGTGGCGTAATAATTTGGCCTATTATTTTATTGTCAATAATTTCTTTAGCCATTGTTTTTGAAAAAACTTGGAATTTAGCTAGAGACATTATTTTGCCAAAGAATCTCAGAGAAAATTTAATATTTCAAATTTCTGAGAATGCTATTTCAGAAATAAAAATAAAAAAAATGTCAAACGACTCGGTCCTTGGAAATATTTTTGCAAGCTTACTGAATGAAAAGGTTAGAGATAAATCAAATTTGAGAATGAGAGCTGAGGAAGCTGGGAGGTTCGAGATAAACCGACTAGAGCAATATTTATCTCTTCTTGGAACTATTGCTACTGTCTCACCTATTTTGGGTTTATTGGGAACAGTTGTTGGCATGATAAATATTTTTAGTAATCTTTTGGAATCAAATATGGGATCTACTAGTCCATTGGCTGGAGGTATTGCTGAGGCACTTGTAACTACCGCAGCAGGTTTGATTGTTGCTATTCCCTCCTTGATCTTTTATAGACATTTCACTCGAATTATTGAAAATTATTCACTTGAGTTGGAAGAAGAGGCTAATAAATTTATTGATTACCTGATTAAAGAATGAAATTTTTAAGAAAGAAAAATTCAGAGATTTCTTTAGAAGTTACTCCATTGATAGATATAGTATTTTTGTTACTTATTTTTTTTATTTTAAATAGTCAATTTGAAAAGTTAACATCCTTGGAATTAAATCTTCCTAAGGTAAACAGTGAGCAACTTGATGAAATAAATGGTAAAAATCTTGTAATTGAAATCACTGCAATTGAGGAAATCATCCTCAACGGACAAAAACTTTCAGAAATAACTTTCAATTCTCTGAATAATTATATTAAAGAAAATTTTTCTCAATTTAGCTCGGCTGTGATTTCTGCAGATTCAAATACAAAATATAAATATTTGGTTACTATTATGGATGTTCTTAACAGAAACAACTTTGAAACAGTTGAAATAAACGCAACAGAACTCAGATAGTATTAATGGCTAAAAAAAAATCTAATTATTCCAGATTAATTGGTTATGTTTTACCTAGTTATGGTTTTTTTCTAATCAGTTTTATTGGATTTTTTATTTTTGCTGGCTCCCAAGTAGCAATTGCCGAATGGTTTAGACAAATAGTTGATTTCGTTTCAAACCCAAAATCGGATCAATATTTATTTTTGCCTATTGCCTTGGTGGCGCTGGCACTTATTAGAGGAATTGGATTTTATTTAGGCTCTTATTTTATGGCATTTGTAGCCACAAAACTTGTTCATGATTTAAGATCAGACTTATTTGTAACTTTAGTCAATTTGCCATCAAAATTTTTTGACTCAAATACTAGCGGTCATCTTTTATCTAGAATCACATTTAATGTCTCTCAAGTTAGTGAGGCAGGCACAGAAGCTATAAAAATTATTTTACGTGAAGGATTAATTGTAATCGGCTTACTCAGTTATTTAATTTATTTAAATTGGCAACTAACTTTGGTTTTAATTTTTACGAGTCCATTTATCGCAGGAATAGTATATTTGGCTGGAAGAAGACTAAGGAGAGTGAGCACTAGAATTCAAAACGCAATGGGCGATGTTACTCATTTAAGTTCAGAGTCTATTAGCGCCAATAAAGAAGTAAAGTTATTTGGGCGACAAGAATCAGAATTTAAAAAATTAGTCTCGGCCAGCGAACATAATAGGATTCAGACTTTGAAACTTGAATCGACGAATGCGATTTCTTCTCCTTTGATTCAAGTTATTTTATCAATTGCTTTAGCAACTATTACTTGGTTCGCCATTGACGCTTCTGTTATAACCAATATGTCTTCCGGAACGTTTATTGCATTTTTTGGAGCTGCTGCAATGCTAGCAAAACCCATAAGACAATTGTCTACAACTAACTCCATGATTCAAAGAGGTTTAGCAGCTGCCGAAGCAATATTCAGTCAAATAGATGAAAAAGACGAATTGGACGAGGGTAAGAATGAATTAAAAGACATAGATGGAGAAATTGAATTTAAAAATGTAAATTTTCAATACGATCAAGCGGACAAAAGTTCTCTTGAAGAAATAAATTTTTCTGTTTCAAAAGGATCTACTTTAGCAATTGTAGGATCATCCGGAGCGGGCAAATCAACACTTGTTAACTTGATACCAAGATTTTACGAAGTGACCAACGGAGAAGTCCGAATTGATGGAAAGAATGTAAAAGATTTTAGTCTTAAATCTTTGCGTTCTGAAATTTCTTTTGTCAGTCAAAATACAGTTTTATTTAATGATTCCATTTATAACAATATAAGTTTTGCTGATCCTGAAGCCAATAGAGATAAAGTTATAGAGGCCGCTAAAAAAGCACATGCAAATGAATTTATTGAGCGTTTACCACAAGGTTACGATACAAAAATAGGAGATGATGGAACCTTATTATCGGGTGGGCAAAAACAAAGAATAGCTATAGCCAGAGCTTTGCTAAAAAATTGTTCTATTTTAATTCTAGATGAAGCTACTTCAGCTCTTGATTCTGAATCAGAGAAATTAGTTCAGGCGGCAGTAGATAACTTAAAACAAGGAAAAACGACAATTGTTATTGCTCATAGATTGTCCACTGTGGAAAGTGCAGATGAAATTTTGGTGCTTGGACAAGGGAAAATACTTGAGAGAGGTTCACACGAATACTTAATTGAAAAAAAAGGCGAATACTTTGAACTATATAAAAATCAATTTGTTGATAAAGAGCCCTTAAAGGAAATTCAAAAACCTTTATTCATTCCTAAGTTAAAGATAGATGAATCTTCACATGCCAATTTTATTGAAACAGCTTGGTATAAAAATAAATTGTGGATTAAATTATTTTATCCTTTGTCAGTCATTTTTAATTTAATAAGTGGTTATAGAAGAAAGCAGTTATCAAAATCCTCTTGGAAACCAAAAATTAAGACTATTGTTGTCGGCAACATTACGGTTGGCGGTAATGGTAAAACACCTTTTGTAATCTGGCTAGCAAACTTGTTAAAAAAGAATGGTTATAAACCAGGAATTGTTTCAAGAGGGTATAAAAGTGCCTCAAAAAACTTCCCTTTAGAAATAGATTCTGAAACAGATGTTTATAGCTCGGGAGATGAGCCAAAAATTATTTTTAATTCAACTAAATGTCCTGTCGTAATAGGACCTAATAGAGTCAAATCTTCAAAATATTTATTAAATAAACATGAATGTGACGTATTAATAACTGACGACGGCCTTCAGCACTATTCTTTAGGAAGGGATGTAGAGATTGCTATGGTCGATGGAATAAAAAAGTTTGGGAATAAATTGACTCTTCCCTCAGGACCATTGAGAGAGCCAATCAATAGACTTGAAGAAGTTGATTTTGTTGTAAACACGAATTCTTTTTTAAAAAAAGAAGATGAAAGAAAAAATAATGAATTTTTAATGACTTATAAACCTATTTCGTGGATAAACATTAATTCAAAAAAACAAATTGAGATTCATGAATGGCCTTATCAAAAGATAGTTCATGCGGTGGCTGGTATATCGAACCCAGGCAATTTTTTTTCATCGTTAAGAAGCTTAGGGTTTGAGGTAGTCGAACATATTTTTCCTGATCATTACAATTTTTCAAAAAATGATTTTGAAAATCTTTTAGACTTGCCGGTCATAATGACAGAAAAAGACGCAGTAAAATGTGAGTTCTTGGATGACAACTTTTGGTATTTAAAAATCGAAGCTCAAATTTCTGAGGGTATGGAACAAAAAATTATTGAGCAAATAAAATCTTGAAGAAGGTTATTTTAATTCCCTCTAGACTTCAATCTGAGAGACTACCTGAGAAACCTCTTAAATTGATTGGAGACAAAACCATGATTAGACTGGTTTATGAAGCTGCTAAAAAGTCCAAAGCTGACAATGTTGTCGTTGCGACAGATGCTGAGAAAATATACGAAGAAGTAAAAAATTTTGGTGGCACAGCTTTGATGACAAAGTCAGACCATAGCAACGGAACTGAAAGAATTTTTGAGGCTTCCGAAATCCTTGGTTTGAAAGATGAAGATTTCGTGGTGAACCTGCAAGGTGACGAACCTTTCACTGATCCAATCGACTTAAATAAGATATTTTCCGCATTGGAGAACAGTGAGTGTGAAATAGTTTCGTTATTTACAGATTTTAAAAAAGAATCTGATCTTGACGATTTGAGTAAAGTGAAGGTTGAATTAAATGGCTATAGGGCAAAACTATTTTATAGAGCTTTTGATGATAGATCGGTTAATCCTTATCTTCATCTTGGAGTCTATGGATTTAGATATGAAGCGTTGAAAAAGTTTGTAGCTTTGCCCAAGACCGAAAATGAAGTGAATTTAAAATTAGAACAGTTGAGGGCTTTAGACAACAATATACAGATACACATGGTTAAATCAGAAGCTAAAATCCATCTAGGTATAGATACTGCTAAAGATTTAGAACAAGCAAACAAACTAATAGTAAATGATTTCGAATAAAAATTTAAAAGATCTAAATTCTTTGAAACTTGAATATTCATGTGAGAATTATTTTGAGTTAAACAACCATCAAGATTTATTTGAATTATCAAGAGAGATTAGAAACTCAAGCACCAGATTTTGGATACTAGGCGAGGGAACAAATGTGATTATTTTAAAAAACTTAGAAGGTTTAGTGATAAAAAATAATCTATTGGGAATTTCTTACCAAGATAATTTTGTTAATTGTGCCTCTGGAGAAAATTGGGATAATTTAGTAAAGAGATGTTTAGATCAAAAGTTGTATGGATTTGAAAATCTTTCTGGCATTCCTGGTAGCGTTGGAGCTGGGCCCATTCAAAATATTGGAGCCTACGGGGTAGAGATTTCAAGTTTTATAGAGTATGTGGAAGCGTTCAACTTGATGACGGGAAACTTTGAAGTATTTGATGTGAATGATTGTAAATTTTCTTATAGAAACAGTATTTTTAAAGATTTGCCTAATCATTTAATTACAAACATTAGATTTTCGCTTAGTAAAAATTTTCAACCAAATTTATCTTATGAATCAATTCCTAAAAACTTAGAGATAAGTTCTGCTGAGGAGTTAAGAGATGTAATTCTAAGTATTCGAAACGAACGACTAGTTAATCCTAATCAAGATCCAAATGTGGGTAGTTTTTTCAAAAATCCAGTAGTTTCTGAGTCTAAACTAAAAAAATTAAAGAATAGTTTTCCAGAAATTAAATTTTACGATGTCGAGCAAGATCTTTATAAGATTTCAGCTGCTTGGTTAATTGAAAATATAGGTATGAAAGGAAAACAAAATAAAAGTTGTGGGGTATCTAAAAAGCATTCCTTGGTGCTAGTAAATTTTTCTAATAAATCAGAAAGTATTGTCAATTTATCTAATAAAATAAAATCTATGATCAAAAGTAGATTTGACTTAGAACTTGAAATTGAACCAACCTTTATTCATTAATTATGGTGTCAACAGTTAGTCTTTTTCAAAGTATTTTAGAAGCCCAAGAGAAAAACGGAGGGCTTCCGCCAGTAGAAAAGTGGAACCCTCCACTTTGTGAAAATGTAAACATGCGGATATCTCGTGACGGCAAATGGTATTTCATGAACTCGATAATTTCTAGAGAGAAAATGGTTAATCTATTCAGTACGGTCATAAGATTTGATGATGATGGGTTTTATTATTTAGTAACACCTCATGAAAAGATTAAATTAGTTGTAGAAGATAAACCCTTTGTAGTAACAACTTACAATAAAGAAATTGTAGACGGTCAAGAGACTTTTCTTTTCAAAACGAATGTTGGTGACATAGTTCCGTTGAATTCAAGCCACCCTTTAAGAATAGAAATTTCTGAATCCGATGAGCCCTCTCCTTATTTATTGGTCAGAAAGAACTTAGAAGCACTATTGACTAGAAACGTTTTTTATCAGTTAGTAGAGGAAGCAAATTCAGACGAAATAAATAGAGAACTTTTCATTACAAGTTCAAAAGAGAGATTTAGTCTTGGAAGTTTCGAATAAAGAAACTAAATTTATTTAGTTCCGTTGAATTCAAGCCACCCTTTAAGAATAGAAATTTCTGAATCCGATGAGCCCTCTCCTTATTTATTGGTCAGAAAGAACTTAGAAGCACTATTGACTAGAAACGTTTTTTATCAGTTAGTAGAGGAAGCAAATTCAGACGAAATAAATAGAGAACTTTTCATTACAAGTTCAAAAGAGAGATTTAGTCTTGGAAGTTTCGAATAAAGAAACTAAATTTATTTACATATTAGGGTAGTTGGGACCACCCATGCCTTCTGGTGTTACCCAAACAATGTTTTGGCTTGGATCTTTAATGTCACAAGTTTTGCAGTGAACGCAATTCTGAGCATTAATTTGAAATTTGTTTTCACCATCTTTTTCTACGACTTCATAAACTCCTGCGGGGCAGTATCGTTGAGCAGGTTCGTCATATTCAGGCAGGTTCACCGAAATAGGTATAGAAGAGTCTTTAAGCGTTAAATGACAAGGCTGATCTTCTTCGTGATTAGTATTTGAGAGAAAAACAGAAGATAACTTGTCGAAACTAATTTTGCCATCAGGCTTAGGATATTCTATTTTCTCGCACTCAGAAGCTTTCTTCATGCAAGCGTAATCTGGAGTTTTGTGTCTCCAAGTGTAAGGAAATTTACCTCTAAAAAAGAACTGCTCTAAAGCCATAATTATTCCACCGACTAAGGCCCCATATTTGTGAAGTAAGGCAGTCATATTTCTTGATTTGTAAAGGTCAGTTTCAATCCAAGAAGATTTAAGTTTTTCCTCGAAATCTATTAGATCTTCACCAATCTTATTCTGACTAATCGCCTCGAATGCACTCTCAGCTGCGAGCATTCCCGATTTCATAGCTGTATGAGAACCTTTGATTTTAGTGAATACCATCAATCCTGCATCACAACCAACTAAAATTCCGCCAGGGAAAGTCATTTTTGGTCTTGAATGGTAACCGCCTTTAGTTAAGGCTCTTGCTCCGTAAGCAACCCTTGTACCGTTTTCTAAAAGTTTCTTAATGTCTTTGTGATGTTTCCACTGTTGAAATTCATCGAAAGGACTTAGGTGCGGATTAGAGTAGTCCAATGGCACTACAATACCTAAATAAACCTGATTATTTTCTCCATGATAGCAATAAGATCCAGAGTTCGATTTACTCGGCCAACCGAAAGAATGCATAACGGTGCCTTCTGAATGAACTTCTTTTGGTACATCCCAAACCTCTTTAAAACCAATGCCATAGTGTTGAGGGTCGCTATTAGCATCTAACGCATATTTAGAAATCAATTTTTTTCCTAAATGACCTCTGCATCCCTCTGCAAAGATAGTATATTTTGCTCTTAGCTCCATTGGCGGTTGGTAAGAAGGCTTTCTTTCACCTTCTTTGGTTACACCCATTTCTCCAGTTAAAATTCCTTTTACGGTATCGTTTTCGTAAATAACTTCTGATGCTGTGAAGCCAGG
Source organism: SAR86 cluster bacterium (assembly GCA_023703675.1). Classification (NCBI taxonomy): domain Bacteria; kingdom Pseudomonadati; phylum Pseudomonadota; class Gammaproteobacteria; species SAR86 cluster bacterium. The sequence continues at coordinate 384,683 of CP097974.1, forward strand.
AAAGATTTCTACTCCTAGATTTTCTGCCTGAGTCGCAAGCCAACGACAAAAGTTGGCCAAGCTCATGACATAGTTTCCATGGTTATTGAAATTGGGGGCAAAGAAAGAGGCAAAAGGGATACCAAAAGAAAGTTTTTCGGTTAGAAAAAATTTAACAATATCCTTTTTGGCCGGAGTATTTAAAGGGGCTCCTTTCTCTTTCCAATCTGGTATCAGTTCGTCGAGCGCTGTCGGCTCAAAACAATTACCTGATAAAATATGAGCGCCAATCTCAGACCCTTTTTCAATCAAACATACGCTTAATTCTGAATTGTTCTCAGCCGCTAATTGCTTTAATTTTATTGCAGTAGATAATCCAGAAGGGCCTCCTCCAACGACTACAACGTCATATTCCATTGAATCTACAGCTACATCCTCACTCATTTTTTACCCTCAGGCTATATAATTATATATTCTAATGTTTTGATGTTACGCAGTATATCTTTTAGAATGCGGTTTTTTTGAATTAATTCAAATATAATATACTTATAAATATGAAGATTCTTATTCCAATTAAGAGAGTTGTCGATTACAACGTTAAAGTCAGGCCCACTTCCGATGAGTCAGGTGTTGATTTAAATAACGTTAAAATGGCAATTAACCCATTTTGTGAGATTGCTGTTGAAGAAGCAGTAAGACTTAAAGAATCAGGTGTAGCTGAGGAAATTGTTGCTGTAACTATAGGGTCTTCAGCCGCTCAAGAACAACTTAGAACCTCATTGGCTTTAGGAGCAGACAGAGCAATTTTGGTTGAATCTGAAACAGAACTAGAACCCTTAGGAATAGCAAAATTGCTAAAAGCAGTAGTTGAAAAAGAAAGTCCAGATCTAGTTATCCTTGGCAAACAAGCCATCGATGGCGATAACAACCAAACTGGCCAAAAATTAGCCGCACTATTAGGCTATCCTCAGGCAACTTTTGCTTCGGAACTTTCTATTTCTGACGGTAAAGCCACAGTTACAAGAGAAGTTGATGGAGGTTTGCAAACCGTGTCAGTTAATCTTCCAGCAATCGTCACCACAGATTTAAGACTTAATGAACCGAGATACGCGTCTTTGCCGAACATTATGAAGGCAAAATCTAAACCTCTTGATGTTATGCCTGTCGCTGATTTCGGAATTGATATTACTCCTAGAATTTCAACTTTAAAGGTTTCTTTACCTCCGGAAAGAGAAGCTGGAGTAATAGTTGAAACCGTTGACGAATTAGTCGACAAATTAAAAAACGAAGCAAAGGTGATCACATGACAGCGTTAGTAATTTCTGAACACAACAACGAAGAGCTAAAATCAGTAACTTTAAATACTATTTCGGCAGCAAAAGAACTCGACAGCGACATTCACGTTTTAGTGGCTGGAAAGGAATGTGCGGGAGTAGCTGAAACATCCAGTAAAATTGATGGAGTTACAAAGGTTCTTTTGGTAGATTCAGCAGAATATGAGCATTTTTTGGCTGAAAATATCTCTACTTTGATTTCAAAAATTGCCGATGATTATGATTTTATATTGGCTCCAACTACTACAAGTGGAAAAAATTTCATGCCAAGAGTTGCAGCTTTATTGGATGTAAGTCAAATTTCAGATATTTCTGCAGTTGAAAGTACCGACACTTTTCAAAGACCAATATATGCTGGAAATTGTATTGCTACTGTTAAGACTACTGACAAAAAGAAAGTAATTACGGTAAGAACAACTGCATTTGACGCTGCTCCATCCGAAGGTGGTTCAGCTGATATAGTTTCTTTAGAAGAGGTTCACAATTCAGGAATTTCCGAATTTATAAAAGAAGAGCTCGCCCAATCAGACAGACCTGAACTTACTGCTGCTGATGTTATTATTTCTGGCGGAAGAGGGATGCAAAACGGGGATAATTTTTCTCTCTTAGAAGGTATAGCAGACAAGTTAGGTGCTGCAATAGGCGCCTCAAGAGCAGCTGTAGATTCTGGTTTCGTCCCGAATGATTATCAAGTTGGTCAAACAGGAAAAATAGTAGCTCCAAATTTATACATTGCAGTAGGAATTTCAGGTGCAATTCAACATCTTGCAGGCATGAAAGATAGCAAAGTTATAGTTGCCATCAATAAAGACGAAGATGCACCTATTTTTCAAGTCGCCGATTACGGTTTAGTTGGAGACTTATTTGACGTTGTTCCAGAGCTAGAAAGTAAAATCTAAATAAGTCATGGATAAAATAGATATCACTGATTCTGCTCAGGAATATTTATCAGAACTTCTTTCAAAACAAGAAGATCCTACAAATATCAAGATCTTTGTCTCCGAACCCGGCACTCCTAAAGCTGAAACTTGTATTGTTTATTGCAAAGAAGGAGAACAAGAGTCAGACGACTTGTTCTTAGAATTGGAAAAAATTAATGTTTTTTTAGAGAAAGCTAGTTTACCTTTCCTTGAGGAAACCGTAGTTGATTATCATCCGGATAAATTTGGTGGACAGCTCACGATACGAGCGCCAAATGCCAAAATGCCGAACTTAGATGAAGACAGTTCAATTGAAGATAAAATAAATTATTTCTTATACAGCGAGATTAATCCTTCTTTAGCATCTCACGGTGGCGAAGTACACTTAGTTGAAGTTCTTGAGCAAACTAAGGCAGTGCTAAGGTTTGGCGGAGGATGTCAGGGTTGTGGAATGGTAGATTTAACTCTTAAGGATGGTGTTGAGAAAACTCTTAGGAACAATATTCCAGAATTGACTGAAATTATAGATTCTACTGATCACAGTCAAACAGAAAACGCTTATTACAAATAAAACCCTACGACAATCAACTATCTTTGATTCGAGTATAATTTACTGAATGAAAGATAAAGCTTTCGTATTTAACGACACTGAGACCACAGGCTTAAATACCTGGTTTTCTCAAATAATCCAAATAGGCTCAGTTCTGACCGATAGCGAATTTAATGTCGATGAAGAACTAAATATCAGTTCAAAAGTTTTACCTTGGGTTGTTCCCACTAAAGGCGCTTATGAAACTCATAAACAAGTTGAAAATTTATCGGATGGAATGTCTCATTACGAAATGATGCATTTTCTAAAAGACAAATGGTTAAATTGGGGAAAATCAAAAGAACTAGTGCACGTTACTTACAATGGCATGAGTTTTGATGAAGAATTATTCAGACGACAATTTTATTGGAATCTCATTGATCCTTATTTAACAACCAATAGAAACGGGTCCTCTAGAATTGATCTCATGGTGATACTTTTCATTATTGCCAATTTTTATCAAGAAAAAATCAATATGCCTAAAGATGAAGACGGAAACATTAGATACAAATTAGGAATGGTGGCCGAGGCAAATGGGATTTCATCTTTAAATGCTCACGACGCGGTAGTAGATTGTTATTTGATGATTAATCTAGTGAGATTAATCAATAAGGTAGCTCCAGAAGTTTGGCAGTCTGCTATACAGGCGTCTTCAAAAAAAGGTTTGATTTCAATGTTAAATGAAGGCCCGTTTTCGATGTTTGCAGAGATTGTTAAGGGGAAATGTTTTAATTATCCAGTTTATCCTTGTGCACAAAATCAAAAAAAACCAAACGAATTACTTTTAGTTGATCTTTATTTTGATCCAAACGAATTATTTGAGATGTCATACTCAGAATTGAAAGGACAATTTGGAAAATCTGGAGCCTTTAGAAAAATTGCTATTAATAAAACTCAGCCATTAATAAACGCAAGCGCAATTTCAAATGCAGACTCTTTTTTAGATTTATCAATTGAAGAATTAACTAAAAGAGCTGAGCAAATTAAGGGCAATGAAGATTTTAAAAACAATTTATCTCAAATTTTGGAAGATGATGATAAAACCTGGCCGGAAAAAACAATTGTTGAGCAAAAAATATACGATGGTTTTAGTTCTGATGCAGACAAATTATGGATGGAAAGATTTGAAATAAGTACTTGGGACGAGAAAGTTAAATTAGTAAATGGTTTTGAAGACGAGAGATATAGAGAACTTGCTGAAAGAATCATTTGCTATCAAAAGCCTGAATTCGCAAATGAAGAAATGTTAGAAAATTTTAATAATCTTGTTAGGTCTAGGCTCTATTCAAAGGGTCCCTGGAATAATCCTGGAGAGACTCTAGACCAAGCCATACACAACGTGGAAATTGCTCTAAAAGAATCTGAAGACGATGAGAAAAAAGAAATTTATAAAAAGTTATTAGAGCACTACAAATCTAAGACGGTTCAATTTTCTCAGTCTTGACTATTCGATAAATGATGCCAAATTTTGGATGGTCAATGTAATGCAATTCTCCTGATTTTAATTTTCTTGATTGATTAATCTGAAAAGTTACTTTCATTGAATCTTTTTCACTTAGTACCTCATAACCTTCATTAGTTTCTGCCTCAAGAGGGATCTTTAGAATTTGAAAATCTGAATCCATTGTTGTTTCCGCTAAGAAAAAATTAAAATCAGTGTGTAAAAATCTTTTTTTGTATATTTTGAGACTTCCGAATATTTTGTTGTCTTTGTAGACTTCGGAATCTATCAAAAGAGGCTTAGCTGATTCTTCAATTGAAACTGGTTGAAACCATGAATAATGCCCAATGACTCGGTAATCTCTACTTCTCTTAAATAAATCTACTTCTTCGCTGAGAGAGAACTTCTCTCCCGCGTCAATTTGAAAGAAATCTCTGTTTTTAGGTTTCCTAATAAGCTCTGATTCAATTTCTTCTTCTACTTCAACTTGCGGTGAGTTCACGTTTATAAAAAAATCTTGAAAGGGGTATTGCAAATCCAAAGCTGGCGGCTCAAGAAATTCTGGATATTGCAAAGAGGATAAAAATGCTAAATCGTTTCCCAAGTCTAAAACGGGTTCTTCAAAAATTTCATTGGAATCTAAATCAGGTAAAAATTTAAAAAGAATAATATCGATTCTGTAGATTTCTTCGTCGGTTGACAAAGAAAAGTTACTGAAAAGTAACAAGCTAAAAGCAAACCAGTAACTAGTCTTTTTTTTAAACACTAAATGATTTTAACTTATTTAAAACAAATTCTGATTTTGAATTTATTTCTTGAGGATAATTAAAGGAAATTTCTTTGATTTTTGAATTTTTGGAAACTAAATTTGAATTTTCATTCAGTGCCAAAGTACATTTAATCCCGTCGCCTTTAATTTTGTTTATAAGAAGGTTATTGGCTTCAATTCTTATAGAAGTCTGATTGATAAGGATTTGGAGATCTTCTGGAAGAGAGCCAAACCTGTCTTCTAGTTCTTTTATATACGTTTTTAGATTTTTTAGATCTTTGATTGCAGAAAATCTTTTGTATATCTCAAGCCTTACTTCAGCCTGAGGAATAAAAGCTTCGGGAATGAAACCATTTTCACCAATTTTTATTTCAAATTCTTCATGAGTCTCATCAAAGCCTTCGAGTAATTTTATTGATCTATTTATCATGGATGAGAATAAACTTAGCCCGACATGATCAATCAAGCCGCTTTGCTTTTCTCCGAGGATCTCACCGGCACCTCTTATTTCTAAATCTCTCATTGCTAAATTAAAACCCGAGTTAAGAGAGTCACTAAATTTTAGTGCCTCAAGGCGTGCAAGGGCATTTTTATTTAAACTCTTATCAGGGGAAATAAAAAAATATGCATACGCTTGGCGACTCGATCTGCCAACTCGTCCTCTAATTTGATGCAACTGAGACAAACCAAAATTTTCAACGCCTTCAATTATTAATGTATTGGCGTTAGCGATATCAAGTCCGTTTTCAATAATCGTTGTGCAAAGAAGGATATCAATTTTTTTGTTAGAAAAATTCACCATAATTTCCTTCAATGACTTTGGTGACATTTGACCATGAGCAATTTCAATTTTTGCGGCCGGAATAATTTGACTTAATTCTTTCTTTTTTTCTTCCAATTGAGCAACATTGTTTACTAAATAAAAAACTTGTCCGGATCTGATGAACTCTCTTTCCATCGCTTCTTTTGCTAAGGTTTTTGAATAAGTTGCAACGAGGGTTTCTACTGCTTTCCTACCGGGCGGAGGAGAGCTAATTATAGAAATATCTCTTACTCTGGATAGAGCAAGGTTCAACGATCTCGGAATAGGAGTAGCCGACAAAGAAATTGAGTTTATACCTTTTGAATATTTTCTAAGTTTTTCTTTCTGTCTTACGCCAAATTTATGTTCTTCATCGATGACTAAAAGACCTAAATTTTTAAATTCGATTTCAGCACCTAAAAGAGAGTGAGTTCCTATAATTATGGAAATTTTTCCTTTCTTTAAGTTTTCAAAAATTGAAGCTTTTTCCTTTTGAGTTTTTTCTCTTGAAAGAAACTCTACCTCGTGATCGGTTTGCAAAAATCTGTCTTTAAATAGCTCATAGTGCTGCCTTGCCAAAATAGTCGTTGGAGCGAGTACAGCAACCTGTTGTTCATTTTTTGCACAAATAAAAGCAGCTCTCAATGCTATTTCAGTTTTGCCAAACCCCACTTCGCCACAAATTAATCTGTCTTGAGGTTTTTCCGAAGCCAAATCGCTTATAACTTCATTGATCACACTGGCTTGATCATTAGTTTCTTGAAAACCAAATCCATTGGAAAATTCTTCAAAATCGTTTGCATTTACAATTAATGGAATTGATTTGTCTATCTTTCTTGTTGCTTCTGCTTCCAAAAGCTCAGCAGCAATATCAAAAGCTTTTTTTCTTGTTTTCTCCTTTTTTAACTTCCAATTGTTTTTGCTCAGAGAATCTAATTTAATTTCGCTATTACCTAAATATGGCGTAAGTAAATTCATTGAGCTAATTGGGACATAGAGGGTTTCGCCCTCGGCATACTCAATTGCAAAACATTCTGTATTACTTAGGTTTTTAAGACCTTTGAAGATGCCTATTCCAAAATTTGAATGTACAACTTTATTGTCTATCTTAAATTCATATTGATCTTCTTGAGAAAAGACTTTTTGAGAAGATTTTTCAAAAATATTCTTAGAAAGGTTTTGTTTTTTTTGTAGTTCTATATTTGACGATGCTTCTTTGTCTTCAACGATGATATGAATTTCTTTTTCTAGGAATTCTTTTGGCTCATTAAAAAGTTTCGAAGGAGGTAAGGGCGGTCTGTCTAAGTTGCTAATAAATTCTTCGTACCTTTCTTCGATTAATTTCCAATATGAATTAGATGAATCCTTTATATTTCCATATGAAAAAATATCAAAATCGTTAAAAAAAATATCAAAGTTTGGTTTTGATTCATAAAATAAAGGGAAATAGGATTCAATTCCCTCTGTAAATTTCCCTTTTGAAACAGCGTCAAAAATTTTTCCGTCGTTAGGAAAAACTGATCGCCAATTTTTTTTAAAAATAGAAATAGATTTTTCGTCAAGCACAAAACCTCTGGATGCTTTGCATTCATACTTATTTACTTTATGTTCACTTAGCTGAGTTTCTTCATTAAAAGTTCTAATTGATTCAACTATATCTCCGTCTAGATTAATCCTGATGGGCCTAGATGAATTAATTGGAAAAATATCTATAACAGAACCTCTAATTGTGAATTCACCTCTAGTTGAGACAAGTTCAACTGATTCGTATCCAGAAATAGTTAACTTTTGAATTAAATCATTTCTATCAATTTGGTCTGATAATTCAAATGAGTAAGAGAAATTATTAATTGAAGTCTTATTAAAAAGCGGCTGAATAAGAGCATTTGTTGTTGTAACTATAGTTACTTCTGCGTTTGAGGATTTTGATAAAGTTTCAATACGGTTGGAAAGATTGTCCATATGTGGAGAGAAATGATCATATGGAAGTGTTTCAAACTCTTTAAAAATACAAAAACTCTCTTTAGAGTTTCTTTCTAAGAAATCCGATATTTCAACTAATTTATAGTTATTTTCACAGATTATTAGGCTTTTTTTCTTATCTAAAATTCTATGCATATGAAAAAGATTCTACTTTTGATCGATTGAACTGAGTGTATAATACCTCTTTCATAAATATTTCAAATTGATAAGTAAGAGGTATAAAAAATGAATCTATCTTTTTCACCAGAAGATCTAAAATTTCAAGAGGAAGTGAGATCCTTCTTAAAAGAAAACTATCCAGCAGATACTAAAAGGAAAATGGACAACGGAATTCCGTTGCAGAAGGAAGACATCCAAGAATGGCAAAAAATCTTAAGTAAAAAGGGTTGGTTTGCTATCAATTGGCCGGAAGAGCATGGTGGGACTGGATGGTCTATCACTCAAAAACACATCTTCCAAAACGAATTAGCAGCATTTAATACGCCAACTATAGTTCCTTTCGGAGTGAGTATGTGTGGACCAGTAATCTATACCTTTGGTAACGAAGAGCAGAAAGAGAGATTTCTTCCCGCCATAAGAGATAACGACGTCTGGTGGTGTCAAGGCTATTCGGAGCCTGGTTCGGGTTCAGACTTAGCCTCGCTTAAAACTAAAGCAGAGAAAAAAGGTGACAAATATATCGTCAATGGAACCAAGACATGGACCACAATGGCTCAACACGCAGATTGGATTTTCTGTCTTGTTAGAACTGATTCTTCAGGAATTAAACAAGAAGGAATCAGCTTTTTGTTGATTGACATGAAAAGTCCAGGCGTTGAGGTAAAACCAATCATTACTATAGATGGATCTCATGAAGTGAATATGGTTTATCTAGACAACGTTGAAGTTCCAGCAGAAAATCTTATCGGAGAGGAAGGGGCTGGTTGGAGTATCGCTAAATTTCTTTTAGCGCATGAAAGAACTGGAATTGGTGGAATTCCGCACTTGAAAAGAGAGATCAAAAGACTAAGAGACATCGCCGGGGAGTTACCTCTTAACGACGGCTTCCTTAAGGACGATGATATGTTCATGGACAAGTTAAATAAACTTGAAATAGATCTTTTATCAGCTGAATTTACTGAGTTGAGAACTTTAGCTGCAATGTCAGCTGGAGGTCATCCTGGACCTGAGTCTTCCATTCTAAAAATAGGTGGTACTGATTTACAACAAGCTTTATCTGAACTATATGTTGAAGCATTGGGTTACTATGCACACCCTTTTATGAGCGAGTCAGACTTGGCTTCCAATGAAAAGAGAATCGGTCCTGATTTTGCTGCTAACGTAATGCCACATTATCTTAACTACAGAAAAGTTTCGATTTATGGTGGAAGTAATGAAGTTCAGAGAAACGTCATTGCTAAAGCAGTATTAGGCTTATAGTTTTCTAGCCATGGATTTCTCTTTATCCGAAGAACAAAAACAAGTTCAGGATTTGATCAATCAGTTCATTGCGAAAGATTATCCTTTTGACGTAAGAGAAAAACTTGTTAAGTCTGAAGATGGTTTTAGTAAAGAATTCTGGAAAACCTTTGGAGAGTTTGGGTTACTAGCTATGCCATTTCCTGAAGACGATGGAGGTTTTAACGGCGGACCAGTCGATCTTATGGTAATTCTTGAAGCTTTTGGAACGGGTCTAGTAGTTGAACCTTATATCCCAAACGTGGTTTTATCAGGAAATCTAATTAGTAAATTAGGAAATAAACAACAAAAAGACGAAATACTCCCAAAACTTTTCTCGGGCGAACTTCAAATGAGTTTTGCATTTACAGAACCTCAAAGTAGATTTGATTTAAACGACGTTACCACTTCGGCAAAATTAGAAGGAGATAATTACATAGTAGATGGCTACAAAGCAGTAGTTATGAATGGACCATCTTCAGAAAAAATTATCGTCACTTGCAGAACGTCTGGTAGTCAACTCGATGAGGATGGAATTTCTTTATTAATTATTGATAAAGATTCTGCCGGTTTAAGTTCCAGAGACTATTCAAATGTCGATGGATCCAAAGCATCTGAAATTACTCTTGAAAACGTTTCTGTACCCAAAGAAAATCTTTTAGGTGAAGAGGGAAAAGCTTTGAATACCGTCTCTGAGGTAATTGATTTGGCAACATTAGCAATTTCTGCTGAAGCAGTTGGCATTATGCAAAAAATGAATGAGTTAACTTTGGATTACACCAAAACAAGAGAACAATTCGGCCAGGCTTTAAGTAAGTTTCAGGCTTTGCAGCATAGAATGGTAGATACCTTCATGGTTCACGAGCAAACTAAGTCTTTATTGCTTATGGTCGCTGCAAAAATGAACGATAAGGCTGCAGATACGTCTAAATCTATATCCGCTTTGAAATATCAAATCGGAAGTGCAGCTAAATTAATTGGCGAAGAATCAATCCAGTTACACGGCGGCATGGGTGTGACCGAAGAGATGAGCATCGGCCATTATTTTAAGAGATTGACAACTATTAGAACTATTTTTGGGAATTCTGATTACCATTTGAAAAGATATTCCTCTCTTTAAAAAATGACAGAGATTAAGTCTGATTCTAATCCAGACAAAAGAATAAGATCTAAGCCAGACAATTATTTAGACAACTGGATTGAGCGCCAGTCTCTGATCGAGGCTGCCATTCCTATCATTGGGAAAATGCATAGGAAAAATATAAGAATATTGTTGTACGGCTCTCCACTCATGACACTTTCGGTCATAGAAATTATGCAACTGCATAGAAAAGTGAGGGAAGCAGAGGAAAATGAGTTAAGTGAATTTGAAACTTCAAAAGTTTTAGAATGCTTGGATAAAATTGATCTTGGCCCTTGTCAGTTGGACATAGGAATACTGGCTGCTGGCTACATGTTCGATTCTAAAGACTTGTCTTTAGAGGAATTTATCAAAGAACAGGTTAAAGAAGTTATTGGTTTACACAATCCAATCTTAAATAAATCTCAAGACTTAGTTTTGTATGGCTTTGGAAGAATTGGGAGATTATTCACAAGATTATTATTAGAGGATACTGGAGCAGGTGAAACTTTGTGTTTAAAAGCAGTAGTAACCAGAGCAAGCTCAAGTGAAGATCTCTTGAAAAGAGCCGAATTGATGAGAAAAGATTCTGTTCATGGAAGATTTAAGGGGACCATTAGAGTCGATGAGGAACAAAATGCTCTCATTATGAACGGTAACATAGTTAAATTTATTTCAGCTAAAAGCCCAGACGATGTTGATTACGCAAGTTGCGGAATATCTGATGCGATATTGATAGACAATACTGGAATGTCATCATCCAAGGAAGGTCTAGAAAAACATTTAAAGAATAAAGAAATAAAGAAGGTTTTATTTACCGCTCCTGTTGCTAAGGAATTGAAAAATATTGTCTACGGTGTAAATCATGATGACATCGACGATAAGGATCAGATAATTGGTGCGGCTTCTTGTACTACCAACGCAATTGTTCCGGTTTTAAAGGCGATCGATGATGAGTTTGAAATTGATAACGGTCACGTTGAGACGATCCACTCTTATACTAATGATCAGAATTTAATCGATAATTATCATAGTAAATCCAGAAGGGGAAGAGCTGCTGCACTTAACATGGTCATTACTGAAACTGGAGCTGCAAAAGCTGTTTCACAAATACTGCCAAATTTAGAGGGCAAATTGAGTGCCAATGCTATTAGAGTTCCAACTCCTAATGTGTCTTTAGCAATTTTAAGTCTTTTTTTGAAAAAGTCTTCTGATCAAGAAAACTTTATTGAGTTCTTAAGAAATGCTGCTTTCCATAGTTTATTGAAGGATCAAATAGATTTTACTAAATCTGCCGAAGTTGTTTCTTCAGATATAGTCGGAGGAAGATATGCTGGCGTAATTGACGGCCAAGCGACAAGGTGCAGTAATAGAAATGCTATTGTGTACTTATGGTACGACAATGAAATTGGTTACTGCGCTCAGTTGATAAAAGTTGTTAAAAAGATGGCTGGAATCAAATACAAAAAACTTCCAAATTTCTTATAAAAAAATTCTGCTCTGCATAAAATGATTTTTAAAATAAAGAAAGGTCTAGAAATTCCTATCCAAGGGAAACCTGATCCCACTAAGGTGTATTCTGTAAATACAAGTACCGTTGGTATTTTAGGAAATGATTTTCATGGAATGAAACCGACTATGTTGGTAAAAGAAGATGATTCCGTAGTAAAAGGTCAGCCATTATTTGAAGATAAAAAAAATCCTGGTGTTATTTTTACTGCTCCTGTGTCTGGAAAAGTTTCTTCAATTAACAGAGGAGATAGAAGAGCATTTTTGTCTCTGGTAATAGAAAAAAATTTTAATGATAACAATCAAATTGAATTTTCTACGTCGCAGCATTTATCAGATCTAAATGACGATAATATAGTTAACCTTTTGGTCAAATCAGGCACTTGGACAGCATTCAAGACTAGGCCATTTTCTAAAGTTCCTAAAATTGAAGATCGTCCAGATGAGATTTTTATTTCCCTAATAGATTCAAACCCTTTGAGTGTTGATCCCGAGCAAATAATTGAGTCCGAAATTGATATGTTTAATGAAGGATTAGCAGTATTGTCGCGCTTGCCAAGAAACTCTTTAAATATTTCAACTAAACCTGAATGCTCAATTAAGAAACTAGATAAAGATAATGTAACTTATTATGAATTTTCTGGGCCTCACCCAGTTGGCTTAGTCGGCACACAAATTCATAATATTTCTCCAGCATCACTGAGTAATCAAATTTGGACAATTGGTTATCAAGACGTTGTCATGATTGGAAAATTGTTCAACACAGGCATTCTCGATAATTCAAAGAAAATAGCTTTGACAGGACCAATGGTAAAAGATCCGTCTATTATTGATTCAGAAAATGGAGCAAATTTGGACGACATTCTGACAGATAAGGTTATTGGAGAGAATAATAGAATAATCTCAGGTTCCGTCTTAACTGGATCAGAATCTGTTAACCCAGTTAATTTCTTAGGAAGGTACCACAATCAAATAACAGTCTTAAGAGAAGTGACAAAAAACGATAGAGAGTTTTTAAATTTTTTAAGGCCTGGTCTCTTGAAACACTCTTTTTTAAGAATTTTCTTTACAAAACTTAATGAAAAAAAATTAAATTTAAACTATTCAACTGCAATGAATGGCTCTGATCGAGCCATAGTTCCATTAGGAATATATGAGGATATTTTTCCTTATAAGATAATGATTACCCAATTGTTGCGTAGTATAGTTATCGGCGATACAGAGGCTGCTCAAAAGCTTGGTGTACTCGAACTAGAAGAAGAAGATTTAGCACTTTGCACTTATTCTTGTCCAAGCAAATACGATTACGGCTCTTTGTTGAGAGAAATGCTTACTAAGATTGAAGAAGAAGGCTAAATGAGTGACCCGTTAAGAGAGCTATTTGACAAATCCAAGCCATCCTTTGAAGGCAAGGGAAGATTTGCTCGCTTTTTTCCACTGTTTGACGTCTTTGAAAATTTATTTTATTCATCGGATAGGAAAACTTCAGGTTTAACCCATGTGCGTGATGGAAGTGATATTCAAAGAGTTATGGCAATTGTTTGGATGGCAACTTTTCCAACCATGTTTTTTGGAATGTACAATATTGGGTTTCAGGCTTTATCAGCTTTAGAAGCAATAAATCTCTCTGGTGCTGAGCATGCTAAAGATTGGCATTGGCCATTAATTCAATTATTTTCAGGGCTAAATCCAAATAATATTTTAGATTGCGTTACCTATGGCGCGATCTATTTCATTCCCATATATTTAGTAACTTTTTTTGTTGGTATTGCTTGGGAAATGATTTTTGCTGTGGTGCGACAGCATGAGATCAGTGAAGGAGCTTTTGTCACTACGGTGCTATTTGCTTTGTCTTGTCCTCCAGATGCTCCTTTATGGCAAGTCGCACTGGGTATTAGCGTTGGTTTAGTGATTGGGAAAGAAATTTTTGGCGGCACTGGGAAAAACTTTCTAAACCCGGCATTAACTGGAAGGGCTTTTTTATATTTTGCTTATCCCGCCTCATGGTCTGGCGATATGTCTTGGGTTGCAGTGGATGGTTATACTGCCGCGACAATGTTGGGAATTTCAGCACAAGATGGGTACGCCAGCATGCCCGAGAGTTTTTCTTGGAGCAACGCTTTTTTTGGATTTGTTCCTGGATCAATTGGGGAAACGTCTACTGTAGCTATTTTGATCGGTTTAGCTATTTTGCTCTTTACAAGAATTGCGTCATACAGAATTGTCGGCGGAATAATCATTGGAACAATCGTTACTTCTTACTTATTCAATATTGTCGGTAGCGATACCAATCCAATGTTTGCAATGCCTTTTTGGTGGCATATGGTTATGGGTGGATATGCCTTTGGTTTGGTTTTTATGGCAACAGAGCCTGTTTCGGGTTCGCATACAAATACTGGTCGTTGGATCTACGGATTAGTTATTGGTTTTATGGTAGTAATGATAAGAGTTTTAAATCCTGCTTACCCTGAAGGCATGATGTTGGCGATATTATTTGGAAATTTACTTTCTCCATTAATAGATCATTTTGTCGTTTCAAGAAATATTAATCTTAGAAGTCGAGTCTTAAATGCAAAATAAAGACAGTATTCAAAATACCGTTATCATTGGACTCGGTTTGTGTTTCGTTTGCGCCGCAATTATTTCTTTTATTGCCGTGGGCCTTAAACAAACTCAAAAACAGAACGTAATTTTAGACCAGCAAAAGAAAATTGTTGCCGCAGCAGATTTAGAAAGTTTTTATGGAAGTGTGACTAAAGCTTACGATTCAATAGAAGAAATAGTTGTGGATCTTGATACGGGGAAATTAACAGAAATTGACCCAAAAAATTATGATCTTTCTAAAGAGCTACAAGATAATTCTAAATTTATAAATCTTACTTCTTCGGAAGACATTGCAACTATCAAAGTAAGAGAGAATTTTTCCAAAGTTTTTCTTGAATACAGAGACGGCGAGTTGAATACAGTAATTTTGCCGGTTAGAGGGTATGGTCTTTGGGGTATTCTTTATGGTTATTTAGCTATATCCAATGATTTAAATACAATAGTAGGGTTAGAGTTTTATGAGCATAAAGAAACGCCTGGCTTGGGAGCTGAAATAGACAACCCAGCTTGGAAAGCTTTATGGAATGGCAAAAAACTATTTGATGAGGAAGGAAATTTGCTTATAGAGGTTATTAAAGGGAAAGTAGCTGCCAACGACATGGAATCAACTTACAAAGTTGATGGCCTATCTGGTGCTACTCTTACCAGCAACGGAGTAACTAATTTACTGGCTTTTTGGTTGGGAGAATTGGGTTATTCTAAATTCCTTTCAAGCCTTAAAGAGGAAGCCCAAAATGTCTAAAACTTCCGAAGTTTTATTTTCTCCTTTGTTTAAAGACAATCCCATTGCCTTGCAAGTTTTGGGAATTTGCTCTGCATTGGCTGTAACGAGCAAACTATATCCAACTTTAATAATGTGTGTAGCTTTAACGGCTACAATAACTCTCTCTAGCTTCTTTATTTCTCTAATTAGGAATTTTATTCCAAACAACATAAGAATTATCGTTCAAATGACGATCATTTCTTCTCTTGTGATTATAGTGGATCAACTACTCAAAGCTTATGACTACGAAACCAGTAAGACTCTTTCTGTATTCGTAGGATTAATCATCACAAACTGTATTGTCATGGGTAGAGCAGAAGCTTACGCGATGCAAAATGGTCCTGGGATGAGCGCCTTAGATGGTTTTGGTAATGGGCTCGGTTACAGTCTAATCTTAATTATTGTTGGTTCAATTCGAGAGCTTATAGGCAGTGGACAATTGTTAGGTTATCAAATTCTTCATATGACAACCGATGGCGGTTGGTACGTCCCAAACAATTTCTTTTTACTTCCCCCGGCATCCTTTTTAATAATTGGATTATTCATTTGGGCTCTAAGAGCATGGAAGACTGAGCAAGTAGAAGAAGCTGAATTTTCTATGAAACAAAATGCACCAAAAGAAATAAAGGTGGAACATGCTTGAGCAATACTTAAGTATTTTAGTTAATTCAATTTTTATCGAGAACATTGCCTTATCAGTATTCCTTGGTATGTGTACTTTCATTGCAATATCAAAAAAAATTGAAGCTGCCATTGGGTTGGGAATTGCCGTGATAGTTGTTATCGGAATTACCGTGCCACTCAATAATTTAATTTATACTTATGTGCTCAAAGAGGGCGCGCTAGCATGGCTTGGCTACCCCGAAGTATCATTAGAATTCGTCGGGTTAATTAGTTACATTGGCGTTATCGCTGCCGTGGTTCAAATTCTTGAAATGTTTTTGGATCGATACGTGCCTGTTTTATACAACGCTCTTGGTGTGTTTTTGCCCTTAATAACTGTGAATTGCGCGATTTTAGGCGCCTCATTGTTTATGGTAGAAAAGAGCTTGGCCTTTGGCGAGAGTGTAGTTTACGGTCTAGGCGCAGGAGTTGGTTGGGCGCTGGCAATTGCAATGCTAGCTGGAATCAGAGAAAAATTGAAATACAGTGACATTCCAGAAGGGCTTCAAGGCTTAGGAATTACTTTTGTCACTGTTGGTTTAATGTCTTTCGGTTTTATGTCTTTTGGAGGTATAAGTCTGTGATAGATACCATTGAAATTATTTTAGGAATAGTCTCTTTCACTATCATTGTGAATTTAATGATTTTTATAATTCTATTAGCAAGATCTAGACTTGTTTCAACTGGAGATGTTTTAGTAGAAATCAACGGCGATCCTGAGAGAACGATAAGTGTTCCTGCCGGCGGTAAACTATTACAAACTCTTGCCGATCAAAACCTTTTTCTCTCTTCTGCTTGCGGCGGAGGAGGAACTTGTGCTCAATGTAGGTGCCAAGTTTTTGAGGGAGGTGGTTCAATTTTATCTACCGAGGAAGCACATTTTAACAATCGTGAAAAAAAGAATAATTGGCGACTGTCTTGTCAGGTTCCTGTGAAAAGCGACATGAAAATAAAAATTCCTGATGAAGTTTTTGGGGTCAAACGTTGGGAAACCACGGTTGTTTCTAACGACAACGTCGCTACTTTCATCAAAGAATTAGTATTGAAACTACCCG
This sequence comes from SAR86 cluster bacterium, assembly GCA_023703675.1. Taxonomy (NCBI): domain Bacteria; kingdom Pseudomonadati; phylum Pseudomonadota; class Gammaproteobacteria; species SAR86 cluster bacterium. The sequence goes on from CP097974.1 coordinate 401,651, forward strand.
ATGGGGAAGACGTAGGCTTCGATGCAGGAGGTTATGTACAAATGGAAATTCCTCCTTATGAGGCAAATTATAAGTCCTTTAACATTCAAGACATTTACAAAGGCGACTGGGAAAAATTCAAGGTTTTTGAAAACGTTTCAACCGTAGGAGTCCCTGTCATTAGGGCTTATTCAATGGCTAATTACCCTGAAGAGAAAGGGATTATGAAATTTAATATTAGGATTGCATCACCACCTCCAGGAACTAGTTTTCCACCAGGTGAAGCTTCATCTTATTTATTCAACTTAAAACCCGGAGATAAGCTAACAATATTCGGTCCTTTTGGAGAGTTCATGGCTAGAGATACTCTCAATGAAATGGTGTTCATTGGTGGAGGAGCCGGCATGGCACCAATGCGTTCTCATATTTTTGATCAATTGCTCAGATTAGACTCCTCAAGAAAGATCAGCTTTTGGTATGGGGCTAGAAGTCTTAAAGAAATGTTCTACGTTGACGATTTCAACAAATTACAAGACAAGTACGAAAACTTCTCTTGGCATGCTGCACTTTCAGATCCTCTGGAAGACGATAATTGGCAGGGCGATACAGGATTTATTCACCAAGTTCTTTTAGAAAATTATTTGAAAGATCATCCGGCCCCTGAAGATTGTGAGTATTACCTCTGTGGTCCGCCAATGATGATGGATGCTTGCTTCAAAATGCTTGACAGTTTGGGAGTCGAGCCTGAAAACATTATGTTTGATGACTTTGGCGGTTAAACATTTTCTAAAATTACTTCTTCCATTAGTCTTATTTTCCTGTTCGGCAAATGACGAGCTCTCAATATTTCAAGGCGAAGCTTACGGAACGACTTGGCAAGTAAAGTTCTATGAGACTGAAACTAAGGTTAATAAGGATTATCTTTTGAAAACAATTCAACAAGAACTTAAAAGAATCGACTCTATTTTTTCTTTGTACGATGAAAATTCCACTATTAGTAAAGTTAATAGCGGGGCTTGGCCCAGTTGGACTTTTTATCCAGGACAAGAAGATTATGAAAAGTTATCGGACATATCGAAGAGAATAAAAGAAAAGTCTAACGGAACATTCGAAGTCTACTTTGATGGCAAATGGGATTTTAATTCGATAGCTAAAGGTTATGCAGTTGATAAGGTCAGCGAGATACTAAGATTAAATAATCTTCAAAATTTCATGGTCGAGATTGGCGGTGAAATTAGGTTTGAAGGAAAAAAATTGGATTCTAGCTGGAAGTTTGCGGTAATAAACCCTACTTTAGAAAAAAAACTTTATGGTGAATTTTTTGTTCCAGAAAGTCTTTCTGTCGCAACCTCAGGTAACTACAGAAATCCCGGTCACATAATAAATCCAATCAATAAAGTCGCAGTAGAATCTGATTTATTGTCAGTTTCTGTAATTGATATTTTATCTACCGCTAAAGCAGATGCTTGGGCAACTGCACTTTACGCATCTGAAAATGACTGGTTGAAAAAAGCTAATAATGAAAAAATAGCAGCTTTTTTTATATACAAAGATACTAACGAGATTAAATCTATTAGTTCTGAAAAATGGTTGGAACTGATAAACTAACACCATGGCAACAGTTGTATTTTCACTTATAGTAATTAGCCTTTCGATAGGCGGAATGGCTATTGGCCTTATCCTTAAAAACAAACCACTTCAACCAAGTTGTGGTGGTATTTACTTAAACAAGGGTGATACTTGCGACGTTTGCGGTAAGATTAAGGAATAAGTCTTAAAACTGATTCATAGTATTATCTGCACCACCAGCTTTCAAAGCGTTGTCTCCAGAAAAATATTCCTTATGAGTATCCCCGACAGTTGATCCAGCAAGATCCTGATGTTTAACAGAAGACATATCTCTTCTAATTTCTTGTCTTTGGATTTCTTTCACATAAGCAAGCATTCCTTTTTCACCAAAATAGCCTTCAGTTAGCACAGCGGTTCCAAGAGCCGTTTCATGATAAGTCGGCAAAGTAATTAGGTGATGAAAGATTCCTGCCTCTCTAGATGCATCTTTTTGAAAATTTTGAATAAGTAAATCTGCTTCCGCAGCTAATTCACTGTCATCGAATTTTTCATCCATTAAACCTCTAGGATTTTCAGTTGGATTAGGATAATCGGTTAGATCTTTTCCAGCCTCAGTCCACTCGTTATAGACCTGTTCTCTAAAAGCAAGAGTCCAATTAAAGGATGGAGAATTGTTGTAGACTAATTTTGCACTGGGCTCAACTTCTCTAATTTGTTTCACCATAGAAGCAATTTGTTCGACGTTGGGTTTTTCTGTTTCAATCCATAATAAGTCGGCACCATTTTGCAGACTAGTGATACAGTCTAGTACTACTCGGTCCACTCCAGTTCCGTCTTTAAATTTATACAATCCGTTTGGCAGTCTTACCGGTTTGACTTGAACTCCTTTTTGGTGGATTGCAATATCATTTTCTGCAAGTTCTTCAAGATTATGTATTTCTTCAGTTTCTAAAAAAGAATTGTATTTATCCGCTAAATCACCTGGCTCTTTTGAGACTGGAACTTTTTGGGTAAGTCCAGCTCCTAAGGAATCAGTTCTGGCGACAATTAGGCCATTTTCAACGCCAAGTTCTAAGAATGCATATCTCACCGCGTTAATCTTTGATAGAAAGTCTTCGTGAGGAACGGTTACTTTTCCATCTTGATGTCCACATTGCTTTTCATCAGAAACCTGATTTTCAATTTGAATGCAACACGCACCGGCTTGAATCATTTTTTTAGCTAATAAATAAGTTGCTTCTTCATTTCCAAAACCTGCGTCGATATCGGCGATAATAGGTACCACGTGAGTTTCGAAGTTATCTATTTGATTGATGATTTCTTTCGTATCAGAGTTATTTTTGTAAGCTTCATCTAATTCGTTGAAGTGATGTTGAAGCTGAACTGAGTCGGCTCTCTTAAGAAATGTATAAATCTCTTTGATGAGATCTGGTACAGCAGTTTTTTCGTGCATGCTTTGATCGGGAAGTGGTCCAAACTGTGACCTTAGAGCCGCTACCATCCAGCCACTTAAGTAAACATAAGATTTGGAGGTAGTTTTTTGAGATTTCTTGATTTCCATCATCATTTGTTGAGCTGTAAATCCGTGCCAACAACCCAATGATTGAGTGTAGACTGCAGGATCATTATCGTAATCTTTCATGTCCTTGTGCATGATGTCTGCTGTATATCTAGCAATATCTAAACCACTGTGAAATCTGTTCTGTAAACGCATTCTTGCTGCGCTTTCAGCATTAATGTGTTTTAAAAGATTTGGTTCTTTTTCTCTCAGTTCTTTGTAATGAGAGATCATTTCTTCATATTTGAGCATTTCTTCTCCTAAAGTGGTCAAAAATTTTAAATTTCTTTCGCAAGTTTTTCTGCCAAGCCGACGTAGTCAAAAGGCGTTAATTTAGTGAGCTTGACCTTGTCCTCTTCTTTAATATCTAAAGCGGCTATCATAGCTAAATAGGAATTTTTATCAATTGATTTTCCTCTAGTTAATTTTTTTATTTTCTCGTAACTGTTTTCCACCTTATTCTTTCTTAAAATTGTCTGAACAGCTTCTGTAAGGACCTCCCAACTATTATTCAAATCATTTGAAATTATTTCTTTGTTTGGTTCAACTTTCGAAAGACCTGATCTGAGAGAATTGATAGCCAAATATGAATAAGAAAACGCAGACCCTAAATTACGCAGTGTTGTTGAATCAGATAAATCTCTTTGCAATCTTGAAATTTGAATTTTTTCTTTGATGGAAACTAAAAAAGAGTTGGCTAATTTAAAATTTCCTTCAGCATTTTCAAAGTCAATAGGATTTACCTTATGTGGCATAGTAGAAGATCCGACTTCATTTTTTTTCGTTCGTTGTTTTAAATAACCTTTTGAAATGTATATCCAGTTGTCTTGCGATAAATCAATCAACACATTATTTAGGTTTTCAAGGTGTGAAATAATGCTAGAAAAAACATCTTTAGGTTCGATCTGAGTAGAATATTTTGTCCATTCTAAGCCTAACGATTTTACAAATTTTTTTGAAAGGTCGGGCCAGTTAAGTTTTTCGCTAACGAATTGGTGTGCGTTGTAATTTCCTACAGCTCCATTAATTTTTCCAGAAGGCTTTATAGAATTTAATAAATCTAAATGGTACTCAAGTCTAGCGTAGAAATTTGCGAATTCCTTTCCTAGTGTAGTGGGAGAGGCAGACTGACCATGCGTATGAGAAAGCATAGATAACTTGGCCCATTTCTTGGCCAAGGACTTTAAATCTTTCTTTAAATCTGTCGTGATTTGTTTAAATTCGATTGATAGGTAATCTTTTACCATCAAGTTATAGGCTAGGTTATTAACGTCTTCTGACGTGCAAAACAAGTGAACAAACTCCTTGTAATTATTAAGTTTTAGCGAGTTTAACTTCTTGATTAAAAATAACTCAACAGCTTTAACGTCGTGGTTAGTAACCGATTCTATTTTTTTTACATCTTTAGCGTCTTTGAGTGAGAATTTTTCATAAAGTAATTTTAGATTAACGATACTTTTTTTACTGAGTGGTTTAATAAAATTTAATTCTTTTTTGGAACTCAAAAAAATAAGCCATTCAACTTCAACTTGAAGTCTATATTTTATTAAAGCGAATTCACTAAATCTGTCTTCTAGAATTTGAAGCTTCTTAGAATATCTGCCATCTAAAGGAGATATAGATCTGAGGTTGTCTTTAAGCATTAAGCTTAAGAATTATACATTAATTTATAATTCTATTTCGCCTCCGCCAAGACAAAAATCATCTTTATAAAAAGCAATTGTCTGTCCAGGAGTAACAGCTCTTTGCGGTTCATCGAATTGCACTAACCAAGCATTGTTTTGTTTCTTAACAGAGCAAACCTGATCTTTTTGTCTATACCTAATCTTCGCAGAAATATTTTCTAAGTTAGGTATTTCTTTTGTGAGCCAATTAATTTTTTTGACCAACAATTCAGATTTAAATAAAAGCGGATGATTATTATCTTGTACAACGGTAAGCGTGTTTTTTTTGTGATCTTTTTTAGCTACATACCATGGCTTTTCTTTAGCATCTTTGACGCCTCCAATACCCAAACCTTGTCGCTGTCCGATTGTAAAAAAATGAGTTCCTTTATGGACACCGATTTTTTTTTGATTCTCATCCAAAATTATTCCTTCTTCTTCAGGCACATATCTTGAAAGAAAATCAGGAAAGGGTCTTTCACCAATAAAACAAATACCAGTACTGTCTTTTTTGTTGAAGGTAATTAGATCTTTTTCCTGAGCTATTTTTCTTACATCTTCTTTCAATAGTTTGCCAAGAGGAAACAAACAATGATTCAGAACCTCTTTTTTTATATCGCATAAAAAATATGTTTGATCTTTATTTAGATCAGTCGCTTTACACAAAGCTAATTCTTCAGAGTCTGTAGTTTTTAAATCGCAATAATGTCCAGTAGCAATGTAATCGAATTTATTTTCTAAAGCGTATTGATAAAACTCTTTAAATTTTATGAAAGTATTACAAAAGATGTCTGGATTTGGAGTTCGACCATTTTCTAAACCATCAATAAAATGTGAAAACACATTTTCTCGGTACTCTTTCGAGAAGTTTAAATCAATCAAATCAATATCCAATTTTTGACATACAGAAGCAGCATCAAGGAAATCTTCTTTTACGCTGCAATAGGGAGTCCCATCATCGTCTTCCCAGTTTTTCATAAAAGCTCCAGTGACCTCATAGCCTTGATCTTTTAATAAAGCAGCAGCAACAGAGGAATCTACGCCCCCAGAAACACCGACCAAAACTCTTTTAGATTTGCCCATTTGTACTTACTCTTAAGTTAATCTCGTTAAAATGATACAATAGGATTTTCTCGAATTTTCAAAAATATGTAATGAAATATAAAAATATAATTACCCCTAAAGCTGGAGAAAAAATTTCCTTTGATAAAAATGGAAAAATTAATGTTCCTGACAACCCAATTATTCCTTTCATAGAGGGTGATGGCATTGGCACCGATATTTCGCCGGCTACAATTAAAGTCGTCGATCATGCGGTAAAAACAGCTTATGGCGATAAGAGAAAAATTGAATGGATGGAGATATATTGCGGTGAAAAGTCGGTCAAAACTTACGGAGATGATGTTTGGATGCCAGATGAGACAATTGCCGCTATCAAAGAATTTTCAGTAGCAATAAAGGGGCCTCTCACTACACCAATAGGTGGGGGGATACGTTCTTTGAATGTAGCGTTGAGACAAAAACTGGACTTATATCTTTGTCAGAGACCCATTAAATATTTTGAAGGGGTTCCTTCTCCAGTGAGGTATCCTCAAAATACTGACATGATTGTTTTTAGAGAAAACTCTGAAGACATTTACACCGGTATAGAGTTTGCAGCCGATTCGGAAGAAGCTAAGAAAATTATAGACTTTCTGACAAATGAAATGGGTGTTGAGAATTTAAGATTTGAAGACAATTGCGGCATCGGTGTTAAAAATATTTCTAAAGAAGGAACCGAAAGGCTCGTTAGAAAAGCCATTGACTATGCCATCGACCACGACAGGGCATCTGTCAGCATTGTTCATAAAGGCAATATCATGAAATTTACTGAAGGCGCATTTAAAAAGTGGGCTTACGATTTAGCCGAAAGAGAATATGGCGCTACCTCACTTGATGGCGGAGAGTGGATGTCATTCGTTAATCCAAATACAAAAAAACAAATAATCCTTAAAGATATTATTACCGATAATTTTTTACAACAGATTTTGATAAGACCCTTGGACTACGACGTCATCGCCACGATGAATTTAAATGGAGATTTTATTTCCGATGCCCTGGCTGCAAAAGTTGGCGGGCTAGGACTGGCTCCGGGAGCTAATATAGGAGACAAAGTTGCTCTTTTTGAAGCAACCCATGGAACGGCGCCAAAATACGCTGGGCAAGATAAAGTAAATCCTTCCTCTTTGATTTTGTCTGCGGAAATGATGATGAGATATCTGGGCTGGACAGAAGCCGCAGATAATATTCTTAAAGGAGTGACTTGGGCAATAAAGAATAAGTTAGTAACTTATGATTTAGAAAGATTGATGAAAGATGCGACTTTATTAAAATGTTCTGAGTATGCCGATGAAATAAATCATGGTATGACTACTGAATATTTTAAATATATGGAATCTTAATATGATTTTTAATGCGTCAAACTCAGAAGATAATGATTTTGAGGAAGGTTCATCATTAGCGACTAAGACCGCCGATCCAATAGTAAAAAAACCATCTTTGTATCGAGTGATACTTTTAAACGACAATTACACCCCAATGGAATTTGTGGTTCATGTTTTGCAAAATTTTTTTGGATTAGACAAAGAAAAGGCAACGCAAATCATGCTTGCTGTGCACACCAAGGGCAAAGGAGTTTGTGGTATTTTTACCAGAGAGGTTGCAGAAACAAAATCAATGCAAGTAAACAATTTTTCTCAGCAAAACGAGCATCCATTGATGAGTGAAATAGAACCTGTGGAGGAGGACGATTAATGTTAGAAAAAAACTTAGAAACTTGTTTGAACAACTCTTTCAAAAAAGCTCATGCCGATGGTCACGAATTTGTCACCACAGAACATTTACTATTGTCACTACTAGACAATGAAGATGCTCTGAATCTTTTAGCCTCTTGTGACGTTGACGTTGAATCGCTAAGAAAAGAATTAATTGATTTTATAGAAAATCATGCGCCAAAAGGAAAGACTGACGATAAAGAAATTCAGCCAACGTTAAGTTATCAAAGAGTAATTCAAAGAGCAGTTTTTCATGTTCAGTCGACCGGAACGAATGAAGTTTCTGGCGCCAATGTACTTGTTGCTTTATTTAGCGAAAAGGAAAGTCACAGCGTTTTTCTTCTAAAAAAACAGGGCATGACTAGGCTTGATGCAGTTTCTTATTTAAGTCATGGTGAAACTGGAAAGCTCAGCGAAGATGCAGCTAATACTAGCGAAGAACAGGTTAACGAAGAAAAAACTGAATCCAATATTTTAAAATTCGCACTAAATTTAAACGAAGAAGCGAAAAATGGAAGAATCGATCCAATTATAGGAAGAGAGAACGAATTAGTTCGTATTACCCAAATTTTAGCCAGAAGAAGTAAAAATAATCCAATTTTAGTTGGAGAATCTGGAGTTGGAAAAACTGCTCTAATCGAGGGCCTCGCAAAAAATATTGTCGAAAACAAAGTTCCAGAAACTCTAAAAGATTGCCAAATCTTTTCGCTCGATATGGGCTCGCTTTTGGCCGGCACTAAGTACAGAGGTGATTTCGAGAAAAGATTGAAAACAATTTTGCATGAACTCTCCAAGATAGAAAACTCGATTTTGTTCATCGATGAAATTCACACAATAATCGGTGCGGGTGCAACCTCTGGCGGAGTCATGGATGCTTCAAATCTACTTAAACCAGTGCTCGGGAAAAATTCAGTCAAATTTATTGGTTCTACAACCTTTAAAGAGTACCGAACAGTCTTTGAAAAAGATCGAGCGTTGTCAAGAAGATTTCAAAAAGTCGACTTAGACGAACCTTCTGTTGCCGAAACCATTAAAATTTTGGAGGGTTTGAAACCTAAATTTGAAGAGCATCACCAATTAAAATATTCAGGCGGTTCGATAAAAGCTGCTGCAGAACTTTCTGCTAAGCACATCCGCGATAAGTTTCTTCCCGACAAGGCTATCGATGTAATAGACGAGGCCGGAGCAAGAATTCGTCTGTCTTCGAGCAAAAGAAAAACTGTCTCTGAACAAGACATACAAAAAATTATCTCGCAAATGGCAAAAATACCTGAAAAGAGTATTTCCGTTAAAGATCGAGTTTCTTTAGGCAAACTCGAAGAGGATCTTAAAAGAGTAATTTTTGGTCAGGATACAGCGATTGAAAAACTCGCTAGCGCCATCGTGCTTTCAAGAGCCGGCTTAGGAAACGATGAGAAGCCCATGGGATCATTTTTGTTTTCTGGACCTACTGGGGTTGGAAAAACCGAAGTGTCAAGGCAACTGGCTTCTTTATTAGGAGTTGAGCTTATTCGTTTTGACATGTCCGAGTACATGGAAAGACACACCGTCTCTAGGTTGATTGGAGCGCCCCCAGGTTACGTTGGCTACGATGAGGGAGGGCTGTTGACTGAAGCCATCACGAAAAATCCTCACTCGGTGATTTTGTTGGATGAAATCGAAAAAGCGCATCCTGAAGTTTTCAACATTCTTTTGCAGGTCATGGACCATGGAACCTTGACCGATAACAACGGAAGAAAAGCCGGTTTTAGAAATTGCGTCATCATTATGACCACTAACTCGGGTGCACAAGAAATGGCCAGAGAGTCAATGGGTTTTCAAAAACAAGACAACACTTCGGATGGAACGGAAGCTATTAAAAAAACTTTTAGCCCCGAATTTAGAAATCGTCTCGACGCAATTGTTCAATTTGATGCTTTGAGTAAAGAGGTTATTCACACCGTTTTAGATAAATTCTTGACAGAACTTCAAGCGCAGCTCGACGAGAAGAAAGTAACTCTAGAAGTTGATAAAGACGCTCGAGAATGGCTCGCTGAAAATGGTTACGACTCCAAACTCGGAGCTAGACCTATGCAACGATTGATTCAAGATAAAATTAAAAAAAATCTTGCCGAATCAATTCTCTTTGGCGATCTTTCAAAATCTGGTGGGGTTGTTACGGTGAAACTTAAGGATAATGATATTAAAGTTTCTTTCTCTGAACACGAGAATCGAAAAGTACCAGTCAAACCGAAAAAGTAGGTTATTTGGATCTAAACGTAATCCTTCCTTTAGTAAGGTCGTAAGGAGTCATTTCTACTTTGACTTTATCTCCAGTTAGAATTCGAATGTAATTTTTTCTCATTTTTCCAGAAATATGGGCAGTAATTACATGGTCGTTTTCTAATTTAACTTTAAAAGTAGTGTTGGGCATGGTGTCGATAACCTCGCCTTCCATTTCAATCAAATCTTCTTTAGCCATATAAATATTTAATGTTAATGTAGTTCATTATGACAGATAGAAATGAGGATAAGAAATTTAACCTGAAGGGATTAATGATTTTATTGATTTCGGTGACAGTTTTTTTAGCTGTTATAAGCTACTTAATAGACTATTTTTTTTAATGCTCCTAACCTTAGTCAGGCATGCAAAATCTTCTTGGTCAGATCCTTCATTAAATGACTTCGATAGACCCTTGAACGAAAGAGGCAATAGGGATGCACCAAAAATGGCTCAGTGGTTTTTTGAGAATATTCATGAGACTCCCGTTCTTTTTACGAGCCCAGCCAATAGAGCTTTAGCAACCGCAAAATATTTTGAAAAAGAATTTTCTCCGATTGAATTAAACATAGTCGATAATTTGTATCACGCAAATTTACAAGATTACGAAAGTATAATTTTAGAAAATAATCATTTGAAACATATTGTTATTTTTGGACACAATCCAACAATTTCTTACGTTGCAGAAGAGATGCTTAAATTAAAGAGTATTTATTTAAAGACCTGTTCAATCTGTCAAATAGACTTAATTGATCCTGACGTTTTATCTGGGGAGTTAAATTTTATTAAAAGCCCGAAAGAGGTAATTTAGGTTCTAAAACTTATAGAAAAATTTTAGAATAAACTGTTTTAAACAATCGGAAAGTATTTCTAGTAAAATTCTAATAATGATTAAAGATCAAATACTATTAGTCGAAGACGAACCTGATTTACTTCAAACCCTTTCATTTAATTTTGAGAATGAGGGTTATAAAGTTTCAAAAGCAAGTAACGGTGAAAAGGCGCTGAAATTACTCGAGGAAAATAATTCCATTGGTTTAGTTGTTCTTGATTTAATGCTACCAGATATTAGTGGTTTAGATATTTGCAGACATATTAGATCTTCAGATAACTTAAAAGACATCCTAGTCATTATGGTGACTGCTAAGGGCGAGGAAGTAGACAGAGTGGTGGGTTTTGAAATAGGTGCTGACGATTATGTCGTAAAACCTTACAGTGTTAGAGAGTTAATGCTTCGAGTCGGCGGTTTGCTTAAAAGATCTTCGAAGAAAAAAGACGAAAGCAATGATGAAGTTCAGATTTATGAAAATTTAAAAATAGATACCAGTAAGCACAAAGTTTCCATAGCCGATAAAAAAATATCTTTAACTTCAAAAGAATTTAAACTTCTCAAACATCTTTTATTAAAAGCTGACAAAGTTCAGACAAGAGATAATCTTCTTGAAAAGGTTTGGGGTTATAACAACGACGTCACGACAAGAACAGTCGATACGCATATCAAAAGATTGAGATCAAAAATTGGAAAATATGGAGATAGAATAGAAACAATTAGAGGAGAAGGGTATCTCTTCAATAAATCAGACTAAATGAAATTAACCGTAAAAATAAGACTATTTTTAATCGTATTATTGGTTGTATGTCTAGTTACTTTGGTCGGATCTATAATTTATAGAGGAAATACTTTTCTAAGTGAAAACCTATTATTAGGATTTAGTTTATTATTTCTCACTTCAATTGTTACAACTTATTTCATTTATCAATACTTTAAAAGACTAGTAAATTCAGCTGCTCAGCTGATTGCAAAAAAAATTGTAGATGATCCTTCGGTTGCTTCTGAAGAAATTTTTGATGAGCTTATTAAGGAATCCAGTCAGGTTAAAAACGATCTAGCCTATTTTACTAAACAAACTGAACAATTTAGTTCCGTGTTATCAAAAATGGGACAGGGAGTTATTTTGGTTGATAAAAACTATCGAGTTTTGTTTGCGAATAAAACTATCAATTCAGAATTCTTTCCTGACTTAAATATCGGCGATAAGCTTTTTGAAAAAATCAGTTATCCTCAATTTAAAAAATTTATCGAAAAAGCCTGGAATAAAAAAGACTTAGTTAGAGAGATTTCCGGCCCTATATCAGTTAAGACTGTTTATCTGGTGAGTGCTAAAAAAGACGACTTTAGGGATGAAATGTTGATTGTTTTTAGCGACATATCTAAATCTAAAAATCTTGAAAAAATGAGAGAAGATTTTATTGGCAATGTCTCTCATGAATTGAGAACACCAATAAGTGTTATCAAAGCTAATGCTGAAACTTTGATTACAAATAAATTAATTAAAGATGATGAAAATGCTAAATCATTTACAGAAGCAATATCTTCTCAATCAGAACGTATGACAGCCATAGTTAATGATTTGCTTAAAATTTCAAGTATGGAAGCAGGGGAATATCCGATCTCAATTGAGTCTATAGATCCATTTTCAATTGCCAAAAGTTTAATTAAAGAATTCAAACCCGGTTTAGAAGAGAAAAAATTGGTTATTCAAAATAATTTGAATAAACAAACTAGGGTAATGGCTGACGGAGCAGCTTTGAAAATTATTCTGACAAATTTCCTAAGCAATGCCATCAAGCACTCACCTAAAAAAGCTTTAATAAATCTGGAAGAATCTTCCTCTTCTAAAGGTTTTATAAAAATATCCGTATCAGATCAAGGAAAAGGCGTGCCAAAAAAATATAAAGAAAGAGTTTTTGAAAGATTTTACAGAATAGACAAAGGTCGATCGACAAAACTAGGCGGTACAGGTTTAGGCCTCTCCATCAGCAAAAATTTAGCTTTGATGATGGGCTACTCGGTTGGAGTCGAGTCGAATGCGCCTAAAGGAGCAACTTTCTTTATTGATATAAAACTCGATGAAGCAAAATCCTTTCAAGCTGCTTGAATATTTTTATTTCCCTGCAATTCTTTTTCCATTACTCCATCAACAATATTCCAAGAACTATCAAATAGGTAAGAGTTAGGAAAAAATTCCATGATCTCTGCAAAAATAGCAATAGCGTATTCAAGAATGTCAGCTCTATCCTCGGGTAGAGAATAAAATGACACTTTTTCTTCAAAATTCTTGTTTTCCAGTTCTTTTTTTAAAGCTCTCAATTCATCTAGGGAAGATTTCCTATCTTGTTTATTGATAATCTCATTGATAAGTCTGGCATTACCTCCTACACCAATTATATTTTTTATATTTTTAGACGGAATTTTAGTGAGCCACTCTTTTAAATTATCCCAATGCTTGGGCGAGTCTTTTTTTTCTAAAATTCTAACCGCCCCAAGAGGAAAAGATTTGGCAAGATTTTTTCCACTGCCTTGATAAAAAATCTCAGTACTGCCACCGCCGATATCTACAACTACCGTTTCTTCTTTTTTAAAACTTTTGTAATTAAAAAAATTTAACAGCTGCGCCTCTTCGTTTCCGGATAATATTTTAATTTCTATATCAGTTTTTTTTGTTATTTTTTTACAAATTTTATGTCCATTAGAAACCGTTCTCATAGCGGAGGTAGCTACTCCAGATATTATTTTTATATCTTTTTTATCAGCTTTGTCTTTGAGTTTAATTATGCTTTCTAATAACTTCTGCTCAGTTTCGGAAGAAATTTTCTTGAATTTGAAGGCATCGGTGCCTAGCCTAACTGAGATTCTTTTAAAAGTATCCAATTCAGCAAAAACTTTTCTTTTTTTTGTTGCTATACGGTATTGACGATATTTAATCGCGTTTGAACCAATATCAATACAAGCTAGGCGCTGATTTTTATTCTTCATCTGCCAAAACTTTTAAAATCTTGTATTGCTGATAACTCAAGTTATTAAAAGGGACTTTATTTATAGTTAAAGAGTAATCGTTAATATTCTCCGTCCAAATTTTTGGTTTTGGCAGGTCTTTATTAGGATAATCAAAGGTTCCCAAAATGTAACGTAAAGCATGAAGCACTGCTATCTTTTTATCATTAGCATTTAAAACTATCCAAGGCGCTTCAGGATGGGAGGTTTTCTTAAACATTTGCTCTTTGTAAAGAGTAAAAATATCCCATCTGTCTAAACCTTTTAAGTCGTTTTCACTTATTTTCCAATACACCAATGGACTATTCTTACGTTTCTCTATTCTCATCTTCTGAGTTCCTTTTTCTATGGATAAATAAAACTTAAGTATTTTTGTGTCATTTTCCATAAATCTTTCTTCCCAAGGGATAACTTTTTTCATAAAAGATTTGTACTGTCGTTCTGTGCAATAGCCCATAGTTGCTTCTACTAAAGCCCTGGTATACCAAGATCTGTCAAAAAAAACTAACTCACCAGTCTCTGGCATTTGTTTTTCATATCTTTGAAACCAATTTTTAGATTCATTTTCAGTAGGAATGCCTAGTTTAACAAGCCGGCAATGTTTGGGTATTAGATACTTAGACAAAACGGAAATACTCCCAGTCTTTCCAGCTGTGTCTCTTCCTTCAAAGACAACTGCTATCTTCTTTTTCTCTTGTATGATCCAATCCTGGAGTTTGACAAGCTCAATTAAAAGCTTTCTCTTCTCTTTTTCATAAAGCTTAGAATCAATTCTTCTGTAGTTTGGTATATCAAATTCAATCATATTTTTTTGGCGAAAATCTATTCTAGCTAAGTTTTTATGGAAGATTAAATTATTTACTGTAAACAATTTTATTTTCTCTTCTCACAAATTAATAAGCTATTCTTAATGTTTATGGCCAAATAAATATGGCTGCTAATGACCGTAATGGCAATGGTGATTATTTTATCAATGCACCTAGATAAGGAGTAAAAGGAATTTTGGGTTTTAACGGATTGACTGAAATTTACTAAGTTCAATAAGAATTAAATTCTACCGATGGTTCTGTATGAGATGAAGTTAAAAATTCCAACGGTGTTGTAACGGACTAAGTTTGAAAAGATCTTATATATATAAAAGGGCTAAAACTTTGCCCTTTTATAACTTACTCATATCTATTAATTAAATGCCAAGAATTTATTTCGTTTAATTTCGTTACAATGATTAGAAAAAAGATCTGCGAGATCATTTTGCTTTTCCTCTATTAGATAGTTAACTTGCAAATCACAAGTCAAAGAACTGTCTATTAATCCAATATTTGAATGTTGAAGATAATCGCTATATAGACCAAAAATCACAACATCATGATACGTTTTCGATAAATCATTTTCTACAAATATTCTACCCATGTCAGCAGATATATAGCAGCCTACTGATTGTTTTGGACAAAAGTCTTTAACTAGATTTAAATCATATTCAATCTCTATATATTTTGAGTCTAAATTTAAATGGTTTTGAGCACTTTCGAAAATTACTTTATTAGCCATGACAGTTGTACTAGCTAAAATAATTGATAAAAAAATAATACTTTTAAAGTATTTCATAACAATTCTCCCTCTTTTAAATGTAACATAAATGTAACATTTATGTAACATTTACGTCAAATTAGATCTTTTTAGTAAAAGTTTTTAACCGTAACTAAATGTCTCATATTTCAAAACAAAAATTTTTTTTAAATAATTTTTTTTAGACTTTTTTTCGTAATAATTTTCATTATCTTCAAAAAGACGTAACGGTTTCGTAATATTTCTGTAACTATCCCTTTGTAAGATCTATTTTTTATTAGTTAAAGAGGAAATCTTATGAACCCAAAATCAATTAAATACTTATTGTCAGTTCTTTCAATCTTCGTTTTAGTCTCTTGTGGTGGTTCCGGTGATACCAATATTGCTTCGCCAGGTGAACTAGGACAACTAACTGCCCCAAGTGGTAATGATAATTTTGCAGCTACAACTAGCACCTTATTAACAGGAACGTGTCCTACTTCCCCGTTTATTGCTGATGCTGCAACTCTTGGTGGAAACACATTATGTGCAATCACGGGACCAATTACTTCAGATCTTACTTTGACAACTGATGTAATGTATACGTTGTCTGGTAAAGTTGATGTCGGAAATGATATGGGCGGAGATGGTACAAAAGCTGGAGGAGTTTCAGCAACATTAACAATTCCAGCCGGTGTAACGCTTGCTCAAAAAACAACTGATGATTACCTTGTTGTTCAAAGAGGTTCGAAAATTATTGCTAATGGAACAAGATCTGCACCTATCAGATTTACTGCAGCTTCTGCTATTGATGGATCTTTAACTAATCCGGAAACTGCAAATAGTCTTTGGGGAGGAGTAGTAATTTTAGGAAAAGCACCAATTAACAAGTGTGCTGCCGCTGATATAGGCTCTGCTGCTTGTGAAAGAGTGGTTGAGGGTTCGACTACTGCTATCATGGGTGGAAATACTCCAGCTGATAACTCTGGTGTTTTAAACTTTGTAAGAGTTGAATATGCAGGTAAAGAAATATTTAAAGACAACGAATTAAATGGTATTACTTTTGGTGGTGTTGGTTCTGGTACCTTAGTAGACTACATTCAAGTCCATAACAACAAAGATGACTGTGTAGAGTTTTTTGGTGGAACTGTAAATGTCAAACATTTAGTTTGCACTAATGCAGGTGATGATAATCTTGATTTTGATTGGGGTTATCAAGGAAAAATTCAATTTGTTGTTATTAAACAAAAAGTTGGCGCAGGTGATCACATTGTCGAATCAGATAACACAAACGCTGATGCGTCAGTAGGCTACCTTACAGAGCCTAGAACACAACCAATGGTTGCTAATTTTACCTTTATTGGTGGGACTGACGAACCATTTAAAATTAGAGAAGGTGTATCTGGAATTTATATCAATGGTATTGTTGCAAACCAACAAGCACAAAAGCTCATAGATGGTGCCAATTCAGAAACTGTGCAAGATGGGGCACTAACAGATAAAATTGCTTTTCATTCCGTATTTTTTGATTCAGCTCTAACAGGACAAACTGCAGCGGTTAATACTAACTTAGATAGCACACTATTAAATTATGATGACACAGTAACTGTTGCAGATTTTGCAACATCACTTAATTCAAGAAAAACTAATTTAACCGTTGGAACCAATACTTTGGTGGACACATATTTCTTGGGTACTGCAGAGTCTGCTGTTCCTAGCGCTTTTTCTGTAGGATCAAAGAACGCTATGTGTGAAATTGGAACTCATGATAAAGCAAACGGTGCTCAACCAAAATCAGGATTGTGTAGTGTAGGTAAAAACACTGCTGATGCAGGAGAAACTGCTGACTATACTTATACAGTCAATGGATTCTTCAATGCTACAGATTATATTGGTGCATTTTCACCTGGGTCTGATGCAGAAAATAACTGGGCTGCAGGTTGGACAATCGGTTTATTTACCGATCCTGCATGTCCAGCTGGAACTCTTGAATCAGAAATTCTCTTAGGTAGAAAAGTCTGCGACTTAAAAGGAGTTATAAAAGATGATCTAACTCTAGTTGCAGGAAACTATTATAAGCTTGATGGTAAAGTTGAAGTCGGTGTTGATGCAGGAGCTGATCCCTTAAACCCTGCTGCAAATGCTGATACAGCTATACTAACTATTAATCCTGGCGTTACAATTTTTGGTTTATCAGGTAATGACTATTTAGTTATCAACAGAGGATCTGATATTAATGCTGTTGGAACAAGATCAGCTCCAATTGTGATGACTGGAAAACAAGAGATTCTTGGTCAAGTAGATGTTGACCGAACACGAGGACTTTGGGGTGGATTAGTCATTCTTGGTCAAGCACCTATCAATAAGTGTACATACACAGGAACAGTAAAAGCTGTCCCTTGTGAAAAAGCCGTTGAGGGAACAGTTGGAAATGTAATGGGTGGTGAAGTTCCTGGTGACAGCAGTGGAGCACTCAAATATTTAAGAGTTCAGTATGCAGGATATGAGGTATTTTCAGGTAATGAGCTAAATGGAATTACTTTTGGTGGTGTTGGAAACGGTACTTCGGTTCAATATGTCCAAGTGCATAACAATGTTGACGATTGCGTTGAGTTCTTTGGTGGAACAGTCGATGTGAAACATTTGATATGTACTGGAGCAGGTGATGATAACTTGGACATTGATTGGGGTTATCAAGGAAGACTTCAATACGTAATAGTTCAACAGGCCAACGATAAAGGCGATCATATTGTAGAATCAGACAACGTTAGTACCACTGCAGTAGGCTACCTAACAGAGCCTAGATCAAACCCCATTGTTTCTAACTTTACTTTCATAAGTAGAGGCCATGACGAGATATTCAAGTTAAAAGAGGGTGTATCAGGTCAATATTACAATGGAGTTGCTGCAGTCCTTAACGCAGCTTCTGGCTTAACAAAGGGTTGTATTGAAACAACATACGCGGAAACTATTCAAGATGGAGCTAGCACTCCTAAGTTCTCAATGAATTCCGTTGCATTTGATTGTCCTACTTCAGGTAGTGCTGGAAGCAGCACTATGGTCACAGTAGATTCGGAGACTTCAGGAAGTGTAACAGTAGCAGATGTAGAAGCGATCGTTAAGGCAGGAACAAACAATCTCTATGCAGCTAGTTCTGGTGGAGGTTCATATGTAAATACACTTAGTGGAGTTGTTAATGGTTCTGCAGAGGCTGCAGCTACTCCGACATCAACTTTACCAGACAATGCCGATGGATTTTTTGACACTCCTACATATATAGGTGCAGTTAAAGATTCTACTGATGATTGGTACAAAGTATGGACATTACCTGGATCAATAAAACTTAACTAACACCTTTTTAAAACCTATTTTGGAGTCAAAATGAAATCTACAAAAAAAATAAACAAAAGCATGGGTTTTTTAAAGTTTGCTTTACCCTTCATAATAGTTCTTCCATTATTTATGAATGCTCAGGAAACTGAACAAGCTCAGGATACTGAAGAATTAGTTGTAAGTGGATCTTTTATACCAGATGCAAAAAGGAATACATCTGAGATTTCTGCAATATTAGATTCGTCAGATATCGAAAGAACTGGTGATGACAATATTGCTATCGCCCTTACAAGACTTGCGGGTCTTAGTCTAGTGCGAGGTAAATACGTATATGTAAGAGGTTTAGGTGATAGATATTCATCAGCTTCACTAAACGGTCTTACTCTTCCAAGCCCAGAACCTCTCAAAAGAGTTGTACCACTTGATCTTTTTCCAACAAGCATCATTGAATCGTCTGTAGTACAAAAAACCTATTCAGCTGACATGCCTGGTGAGTTTGGCGGAGGCATGGTTGAGATAAAAACAAAGACTGTGCCTTTAGATAGAATCTTTGAATTTTCAGCTTCAACAAGCTTAAACTCCGCTACTTCGTTAAAAGATGATGGGTTGATGTACGAAGGCGGAGAGGATAGTTTTGGGTACGATGATGGGATCAGATCAATTCCAAGTAGTGTTCAGGCCGCTATCAATAGCAACCTTAAACTTGATAGATCTAACTTTAATACAACACAATTGGCTAACTTTGGTCGAGAGTTTGAAAATTCAAAGCTATGGGTCATACAATCAGGAGAAGTTCCTCTAGATGAATCTTATAGTTTAACTTATGGAGATAGTCTTGACGGTTTAAGAATTGATCAAATCATTAATATTCCAAGTGCAACAATGGGATTTATGGTTACAGGAGGTTACAAAAATTCTTGGAATACACAAGAAGGACTTAGACAAACCGGTGATTTACAAAATCAGAGTGGAACTGTCAATGTAATAGTTCAAAATGACAAAACTTTTAGAAGCACAACGAATGACATTACAGCATATGCAATGGCTGTTCTTGGGGTTGAAACGGATTTATCTGAATTAAAATACACCGGATTATATATTCATAAAGGATCAAAAGAAGCTCGTATCTTGCAAGGGTATGATTCAAGTGATTCGGCTAATGTTCGAGAAGATTTTCTAGAATTTTATGAAAGAGAATTAACAAATCATCAGTTAAATTTTAATAAGACTTTTGTAAATGGCTGGAACTTAAATGTAGGTTTGAGTGATGGAGATGCAGAGAGAGATTCTCCATATGAAAGAGTTGCTTTCTATGAAGATGGAAATAATGACGGAGTTTACTTATACGATGTTAATACAGGTAGGAACCAAACCCAGTTTAGTATGGTCGAAGACCAAACTACAAATGTTATTATAGATTTAGAGATACCCTTTGGTTCTTCAACATTTTTAAGAGCTGGAGTTGAAAGTCTTGAAAATGACAGATCGGCTGAAGTTAGAAGTTATAGATTTCTGGATGCTGGCGGTTCCATACCTCGAGATGGTCTAGATAATAGAATAGATTATATTTTTGCTGATCAAAATTTTGATCCTAATAGATTGATGGTAATTGAGAATACGGCAAGTTCATCGCCAGCTGGGTACTTAGGATTATTGGAAGTTGATTCAGCATATATTAGCGTTGAATCTGAAATTGGAGATAATTTTGAAATTACTGCCGGAATTAGGCAAGAAGATGGCCTTCAGCAAGTTAATACATTTGATTTATTTACAGGCATTGACTCTACTATTGATAAATCAATAGAAGAAGATTATACGCTACCTTCAGCGACACTAACTTATCTTCCTGAATTTGATGAAAACCTTCAATTTAGATTGGGTCTTTCTCAGACAATTGCTAGGCCAACCTTCAGAGAGCTTTCTCCGACACTATTTATAGATGTTGATACTGACAGAGTAATAGCTGGTTCACTTTATTTGCAAAATAGTGAGATTGACAATATTGATTTAAGAGCTGAATACTATTTTGGTTTAAATCAATTTTTAACAGCTGGAATTTTTTATAAGGATATTCTTAATCCTATCGAAGAAACTGTTAATGAGTCAGGTGATTTAATTATTACTTCTTACCAAAACGTTCCTTCGGCTGAAATCACTGGTTTTGAAATTGAATATGAGCAAATATTTGAGGCGATTAGGGATTCTAGTAACGACTTAATCGTTAAGTTCAATTATACGGATACTGACTCTGAAGTAATTGTGAATCCTGGAGATACTTATATAAATAATCTTGGTACTTCAGTAAATGCTCAAAATCTTCTAGCGAATGGAAGAGATACCAGATTACAGGGTCAATCAGATACAATTGCAAACTTTCAAATTGGTTTAGATAATTTACAAGATCAATCTGAAGCCACCCTAATCTTTAACTACGTTAGTGATAGAGTAAGAGCTAGAGGTATTGATGTTTTACCAGATATTATTGAAGAACCTCCGTTATTGGTTGATTTTACATATTCAAGAGTTTTATCTTACTCCAATTACGATTTGAAATTGTCGCTTGAATTAAGAAATTTACTTGACGAGGAGTACTATGCTTCTATGAGAAATATTGCAATATATGATCAATATGATCTTGGTCAATCAGCTTCATTAGGATTTAAAGTCTCCTTTAAATAAGAGGTTTATTTCTATGAATCGAAGTTAAGTTTTTGTTTTTTCTCTGTTTATAATAAAAACACTTCAAAAAGGCCATATTTAAATATGGCCTTTTCTAATATGAGTATTAAATTAATTTAATTACTGTTAAAGATAAAGAGAGCTACTTAACGAAATGAATTTAAATAAAACACAAGAAGTAGTTTTCTTAATATTGATGTAAAAATATAAATTAAAAACAGGGAAATTGTATGAGCTTTTATATTAATTTAAAGAAAAAAGTTTGATTTAAGAATTAATGAAAATAAAAAAATACATTGCTGAATTTTTAGGAACCTTTTTTTTAGTGGCTACAGTCATTGGTTCCGGGATCATGGGTGATAATTTATCTTCTGGTAATGTGGCAGTGGCTTTATTAGGTAATACGATTGCAACCGGAGCAATTCTTTATGTCATCATTAAATCTTTTGAAGATTTATCAGGAGCTCACTTTAATCCAATTGTCTCAATAGTCTTTTATTTTTTAAAAGAGATCAACTTAAAAGATTTACTCTTCTATTTAATTATTCAATTCATTGCAGGATTTTTCGCAGTAATATTTATCCATTTCATATTTGAACTTAGTTTGCTTCAAATTTCATCCAAACCCAGGATGGGAATCAGTATGCTTTTAAGTGAAATAATTGCATCATTGGGATTAATTTTAACTATCTTAATGGTTAGAAAAAATAATAAGTCTAATGTAGCTATTTCAGTGGCTTTATTTATTACAGCGGGTTACTGGTTTACATCGTCTACCTCATTCGCAAATCCAGCAGTAACTCTAGCTAGGACATTTACGGATACTTTTACTGGAATTTCACCAGAGTCGATTATTTATTTCTTTTCAGGCCAATTAATTGGTCTGTTCATTGCTTTGTATATTTATAAATTTTTAAGATGAGAGAATCGAAGAAAATATTATTTCTCTGCACTGGAAATTCTTGTAGATCGCAAATGGCTGAAGGTTTTGCAAAAAAATTTACTACTTTTCAGGCTTATTCAGCTGGCACTAGAAAATCTAATTTAAATTCATATGCAATCAAAGTAATGTCAGAAGTCAAAATTGATATATCTGATCAATTCTCTAAAACCATAGACGAATTGGAAGACAAAGATTTTGATTATGTTTTTACTTTATGTTCAGATGCTGAAGAAAACTGTCCAGTCTTATTCAAAGGGAAGACCATACACAAAGGTTTTGAAGATCCTCCTATGCTCTCAGAAAATATAAATGACGATGAAAAAATATTAAATATTTACAGAAGGGTAAGGGATGAAATTCTTGATTTCATTCTAAATATCAATCATGACATTTAAATTTAGTCATTCTGGGACAATAGTTTCACAACAATTTTATCGTGTATTATTTTTCAATTTAGAGAAATAAAATATGGAATCTTTTTTTAAACTGCTTTCCAGCTAGAATGTTCTCATTAAGTTTTTTATTTGTAACATTTCTGTAACATTTTTTGTATACATTAACTCTAAGTTTATTGAGGGACTCCTATGAAAAAAATATATTTATTTCTTTTAATTTTTGCAAACCCTTTTGTATTTTCTCAAGAAGACTCAGAAAATATTGAGGAACTATTTGTAGTTGGAACAAAAGCTAGCATTATCTCTGCTATAGAAAAGCAAAGGGAATCCGATCAGATTATATCTGTTATAGATTCAGATGCATTAGGTGAATTTCCAGATACTACCGCTGCAGAGGCTTTAAGAAGAATCTCAGGTATTTCAGTTGAAAACGACCAAGGTGAGGGCCGTTATGTTACTGTTAGAGGTCTTTCTGGAGACTTAAACAATATTTCTGTCAATGGCGCAACTATTCCAGCACCAGAAGGTGGAAGAAAAGTGATGCTCGACGGTCTACCAACAGAACTTCTAGATTCTATTGAAGTATACAAATCTTTAACTCCTGATCAAGATCTTGATTCTATTGGTGGAAGAGTTGAGTTTAATACGAAAAGCGCTCTAGACTTGGATGGCACGTATTTCAAACTAAAAGCAAATACCCAATACAACGATCAAACATATAATAATGATAATCCTAAAATCTCCCTCACCTACGGAGATCTGATTAGTGAAAATGTGGGACATATAATTGGTCTTACTTATTCTAAAAAACAAGTAATTACTTACAACAATGAAACCGGTTTTCCTGCTTGGGCTGCCACTGGTGGAAACTATGCAATAGATGATGATTTTGAAAGCAGATATTATGATTTAACCAGAGAAAGATTAGGTATTACTTACGACATTGACTATAGGATCAATGATGAATCATCTATGTATGCAAATATTTTATGGAATGAATACGTGGATGATGAGCTCAGATATAAAGATGAGTACGGGAAGTTAAAAAACAGTAATGTTACTGCTGTAGGAAGCACTATTACAGAAATAAGAAGAGATGCAGAAGTAAGAGTTAGGGAGGAAGTTAGAACAATCAGAACATTCATTCTAGGTGGTAACACAATAGTCAACGGTTGGGATGCAGAGTTTGCATTTTCGAATTCTTTTGCTGAAGAAGATGATACAGACAATGTTGATGCAAAGTTTAGAAGCAGTACCTTTAAGGCAGCTGCTTGTGGAGGACCTTGTGGATCTTTTGATTATTCAAATCCTCAAATACCACGTATGACTCTAGCTACTGCAATTACTACTGGGGCTGGAAATATTTATGATCCAGCAAGCATGGGAGTAGATGAGATTGAAGAGGAAGATTCTGTAATTGATGACACAATATCATCATTTCAGGCTGATTTTACAAAAGAAGGTTTTACGGTTTCTGATATTCCAACGACTTTAAAATTTGGCTTCAAATATAGCACTCGAGAAAAAGAAAAAACTGTTTCAGGTTTCGCTTCGGATCCTGGTACTTCTCAATCAAATTACAATCCAATCACTACACCAGTTAACTGGCCTTGGCCAAATGTATTTGGTCCCATGGCAGATCCTGCAACAATCTTCGCTCTTCAGGGCACATTTGGTTCATTAACAAATAACTATGCAAAACCTAACTTTGACAAAGATTTTGTTTCTGAAGAAGATATCACAGCACTTTATTTAATGGGCACAATGGAATTTGAAAATGCAGTTGTGATTGCTGGTCTAAGGGCAGAGGACACTTCATTTGATACACTTGGATACAATAAAGAAGATGACTCTACTATTAGAGCATCTAAAAATTACACATTCGTATCACCAAGTGTAAACGTAAAATACTTCGTCAATGACGACACAATAGTTCGTGGTGCAATTTTTCGATCTTTATCTAGACCTGGATTTGGTGAAACTGCTCCCGTAGCAGACTTTAAATCGGATGGAACTGCAGCGGATGGAAGTACAATTTATAAGGGAGAAATGGGTAATCCTGACTTAGAACCATATGAATCTACAAATCTAGATCTTAGTTTTGAAAGATATTATGAAAATGGCGCAGTATCAATAGGTTATTTTAGGAAAGATGTTAAAAATGCTATTTATCCTCAAGTTACAGCAGGTGTTGTTGGAGGGATTAACTTTAGCGAATTAGAAACATACATTAACAGTGAAAAGTCAACAGTTGATGGAATTGAATTCAATTTTTTCAGTGAATTTGTGAATCTTCCTGAACCATTTGATGGTTTATTCATCTCATTAAATTTAACTGAAGTTGACGCTGAAAGTGATGTTCCTAGCGCTGCCGGTGTGTTTACCGTTCCATTTAGAAAACTCGCTGATAGCACAAGAAATTTATCAATTGGGTACGACAAAGGAAAAGTTGACATGAGACTCTCGTTAGCTCAAAGAAGCGATTACTTAGATTATCTTGCTGATGATGATATAGAAACTACTGTAGATAATCTAAATTATGACAATATCAGATTTACTGACGATCATTCGCAAATAGACTTTACAGCCAAATATTATTTGGATGATAATTTAACTCTTAAATTAGACTTAATTAATATAAATGACGAACCAGAATTCTATTATTGGGGCAATCCTTCAAGACTTTCTCAATATGATGAATATGGTAGAAGTGCGACAATTGGTTTCACTTATAAGTACTAAAAATTATTTTCCCCCAAAAAAGGCAAGTTTCATACTTGCCTTTTTCTTGTCTACTTTTGCTTTTGCAGATTATGTTGAGGTTGAGGCAATTTACGAGACACCGCCAGTTATAACTGAGGGAGATGCAGCTGATGATCCTGCAATATGGGTAAATAAAAATAATCCTTCAAATTCAATTATCTTTGGAACTGATAAAAAAAGCGGAATTTATAGTTACAATCTTCAAGGACAAGAGTTGAGTTATACAAATCTTGGCAGGATTAATAATGTTGATACAAGAAGTATGAATCTTGGAGACGATGAGAATGTCTCTGATTTTACTTTTCTTTTTGGGTCTAATAGAACATTAGGATCGGTAGATTTATGGGTATTTGAAGATAATAAAACAAGACAAAAACTTAAAAATAATTCATGGGAAGTCCCATCAAAACCATCATTTAGAGGTAAATCAAATATTATCGTATATGGTATATGCGCTGGAATCGATCCAAAGTATGGATTAGTTGCTTTTTTAACAGAAGACACTGGTCCGCGAGTTGAAGTATGGAACCTGACTGATAATGGCCTCGATCTTATAACAACTTTTAATAATGGTGGAGAATCGGAAGGGTGTGTTTATGATGATTTCAATAGAACTCTTTTTATATCAGAAGAAGAAGTAAGAGGGGTTTTAAAAGCTTATAGACTCGATGACAGTTTTGATTTCTCTGAGCCTTATATTGTCGATTCTAGAGAAGGTCAAATTGGTGGCGACCCAGAGGGAGTATCTTTATATAAAACATCAAACAATTCTGGTTATTTAATTTTGTCCTCTCAAGGCGATAGTAAATTTAATTTGTATGATAGGAATTATCCATATGATTATATAACCAGTTTTAGAATAGGTTCTTCAAAAAGTATAGACAATGTTACTGATACTGACGGTATAGAAACAATCAACTTTAAACTGAGTGATGAGTATCCAGAAGGTATTATGATTGCACAAGATGGTCTTAATAAAGATGGGTATAAAACTAAAAGGCAAAACTTTAAAATTGTCTCTTTCAAAGATGTACTTGATGCTTTAACTGTTCCTAGATAATATCTAGGGTTTATATCAAATAATTCAATCACTCATATGCATTAATTCTTACCTTTGCCTTTTATTGTTCTGGATAAATCTATTTCTTGTCAGCCTAAGGACTAAACTGAAATAGGAATCGAATTAAATTTTTAAATATTTAAATTTAAAGTTTTGAAAAAAATGCTAGTTTTTTTTATAAAATTCATCTATTGTGTCAATTATGTGACATAAAAGTGTCAATAATGTTACAAATAATATGAATACTAAAACCGTTCTTAAAGATCAAAGATTAATACCTGCAAAGTCTCAAGTGCAAGAGATGGTTATATTTGGTTTTATTTCTTTATGGATAGTTTTAGTGGCAGTTCTTTATTTTTCATAAATATCTCTGAAAAAAAAACCTAAGTCTTTTTATTTATCCATAAATTGCAAGGATTTGAATCATTCACTATTTCATCTAAATTTTACTTTTATATCTAAAATTAAGTTTCATTAAGGCAACAGTTTCTTAACAATCTTGTAGTAAAATTATTTTTAATTTAGAGACTCTCAATATGGAAACTTTGTTTTTGGATCCTTTTAACATACTTTTGATTGCAGGATTTATTGGTTTTTTTATGGCTTTCGGCATTGGGGCTAACGATGTTGCAAACTCCATGGGGACTTCTGTAGGAAGCAAAGCTATAACCCTTAAACAAGCAGTAATAATTGCGGCTATTTTTGAATTTTTAGGAGCTTTTTTAGCAGGTGGAGAAGTAACTTCTACAATTAGAAAAGGCATCGTAGATCCAAATCTCTATGCCAATGATGTAAATATATTTGTAATGGGCATGATATCAGCTCTTTTAGCAGGAGGTACTTGGTTGTTTATCGCGAGTTTAAGAGGCTGGCCTGTTTCTACTACTCACTCAATAGTGGGAGCTATTATTGGTTTCGTACTAATTTCTAAGGGAGTAGATGCCGTATCTTGGGGTAAGGTTGGTAATATAGCAATGAGTTGGGTAACTTCCCCTTTATTTTCTGGAACTTTAGCCTTTGGACTTTATATTTCTGCAAAAAAATTAATCTTAGACAGAGCCAATCCTGGAAAAGCAGCTATCACTTTTATTCCATTTTATAGTTTTCTAGTAGCAGTCGTTATTTCACTCGTCACAGCAAGGAAAGGTCTTAAACATGTAGGAATAGAATTTTCAGAAAATGAAATTTATTTATTTACTTTAATTTTTAGCATTATTGTTGCAACTGGAACAGCATTTTTTTTAAGAAGGAATAAAGATCAAATAATGAGAGAAGGCGGCATTGAATTTGCATTTGGATTGCTGATGATAGTTTCTGCTAGCGCCATGGCTTTTGCCCATGGTTCAAATGATGTTGCAAATGCAATTGGACCTTTAGCAGCAGTTGTAAGTGTTGTGGATACTGGCGAAATAGGATCTAAATCTTTAATCAGCCCATGGGTGTTACTTGTTGGAGGTATTGGGATAGTTTTTGGTTTAGCAACTCTAGGTTCCAGGGTCATCTCAACAGTCGGAAAAAAAATTACAGCTCTAACTCCTAGTCTTGGCTTCTCCGCTGAAATGGCCACAGCGTCTACTGTTGTTGCTGCAACTTATCTTGGGTTTCCTATTTCAACTACACATACACTAGTTGGTGGAGTTATAGGTGTTGGTCTAGCTAAAGGCGCAGAACACTTAGATTATGCTTCCATAAAGAGAATAATTGCTTCATGGTTAGTAACTATTCCAGCTGGAGCAGCTTTTACAATTTTATTCTATATTTTATTAAGAATAATTTTTAGTGTGTAAAGTCTTTTATTCAAAGAATAAATAACATCCAAATCCCAGACAAAGCTATGTGCGGACCAAAAGCAATTTCAAAGTTTCTTTTGTTTTTGATATACGTCATAACAACATAAAAAAAAATTCCTGACACTGATGAAAATAAAATCAGTAAAGGAATTTTTTCTAGTTCAAATAAACCAGATAAAAAAGAAATTAACAGTACATCGCCCATTCCAAGACCCTCCCTGGAACGAAGAATCTTAAAAACAATACTGACAAATAATAATGCTAAAAAGGTAATTAAAATAAATAATAGTGTTTGGAAAATAGTATCTGAATTAATTAAACAAACATTAAATAAGATCAATAAATTAAGAAAAAAGGGTATTTTAAAAAAATTTAGATCAATTTTTGAAATAAGTATGAGGTTCAAAAAAAGTATTAAGTGTAAATAAAAATTTATGCTTAATAAGCCAAATTTAAAATAAAGGGCGATAAATAGTAAAGAACATATAATTTCTGTGAAGGGATACTCTAGTGTTATTTTTTTTTTACAAAAATTACATGATCCTCTTTGCCTTAAAAATCCATAAACAGGTATTAAATTTATCCATGAGATTTGCCTTCCGCAACTTGAACAAAAGGATCTAGGCCAAAAAAGGTTTAACGACGGTAAATGAGGAGATTTTCTTTCATAATTGAGAATTAAGGGCAATCTGAAACCTATGCTATTTAAGGAGCTCCCAAAAATTAAGCCCAAAAGCATGACTAGTAAAATATCCATAAACACTTAAAAACTATAGAATATTTTTTTGAGTAATTAAAAAATAAATTCATAAAAGTTACAGATTCGTAACAAATCTTATTGAATGTTTTTAGTTAAATTGAGCAAATTAAAGTAAAATTTTCAAACTTTAATGAAAATAAACACGATTTACTTACAAAAAACAAAAGACTTAATCTTTTATATGGATCAAAAGAGAAGACTCGTCTTTGTTTCGATTTTATCTTTAGTTCTTGTCCTCGAGCTATCGAATCTAATTTTAAATATTTTTTTTTCTGAGAAGGTAAATTACCAGATCGCTCAAGGATCCGGAGCTTCAACCATTGAATTATTTAAAGATCCTTTTTCTTCTTCTCTTGATAGCAATGCCAACCAAATTTTGGATTTTATAAAAGCTCCCGAGACTAATCTTTCTTTGAAACTTTTTGGAGTAACTTCGTCAGACGATAAAAATTTTGCCACTATAGGGGTTAATAACAAAGATCAAAAAGCTTACGTTCCAGGCGATTTAATTCAAGACAACGTTTATTTAGAATCGATTCAAAAAGATTTTGTAACTATATCAAGGTCAGGAATTTCGGAGAGTCTATCCTTTGATAAAAGTTCTGTAATTACTGGAATTGAATTAGCAGAAACAAAGAAAGAAAAGAAAAATTTTGAAAATTGGCTTTCCGGTCAATCCGTTGACGATCTTTTATCATTCACTCCCATTATTGAGAACGGACTTTTAATAGGTTTAGAAGTTTCGCCTGGAGAGGATTCAAGATTGTATGATGAATTGGAGCTAATTCCTGGGGATATATTGATTTCAATAAATGGAATGAACATTTCCGAGCTAAATATTGAAGACAACGATTCAATTGAGTCATTTTTAGAATCAACGAATGCTTTAAATTTTTTGATCAAAAGAGGAGAAGATCAAATAAATTTAAATTTTGATGTAGGTAAAATATGAATTCCTTGGCAAGAAAATTTCTCGTTGTATGTTTTGTAACTTTGTTTTCCGCTCATTCACTTTCAGTGACAATAAATATGAGAGATGCAAATCTCAAGGCTTTTATAACCGACATATCTTCTATCACAGGTAAAACATTTATTATCGATCCTAGGGTGAATGCTAACGTTACGGTAGTTTCAAATGAGGATTTAAGTATCGACGAAGCTTATGAAGTCTTCCTCTCGGTTTTGAGTGTTCATGGATTTTCTGCAGTCGAGCAAGATTCCGCAGTAAAAATCATTCCTGAAATTAATGGTAGACAAAATTACACCGAATTACTTTCGACCACTACGCCAGACGATAAACTTGTAACAACCACTGTAAGACCTCAGCAGACATCATCAGTTGCATTGGTAACAATACTAAGACCTTTGATTAATTCTCAAGGTCATCTAGCGATTTATGAACCTTCAAATACATTAATCATTGCAGATCGAGCTTCCAACGTAAGAAGAATTGAGAAGCTTATCGCAGAGCTGGATAAAATTCCTGGCGACAGATATGAATTGGTTAACTTAAAACATACTTCGGCCTCTGAAATTTCTTTATTGGCAAAACAAATATTTAATGAAAACAATGCTGGACTAAACGCCAATCAGTTCAATGCTTACGCTATTGAAAGGAACAATTCACTTCTTCTTGTTGGGGAAGATTTTATTGTCGCTCGTATGCTCGATTTGATAAAAAGTTTAGACGTGGAACAAAAAGGCTCTAGCACCTTGAGAGTTTTCTATCTTAAATATGCTGAGGCCATTGCGCTTCAAGAGGTTTTATCTTCAATGTCAGCAAATATATTAAGCTCCAACCAATCCAATCAGATAAAAACTAGTATTACGGCTCATCAGGAGACAAATTCGTTAATCATTTCGGCGGAACCTGATGTCATGATAGCTATTGAAGACTTGATCTCGCAATTGGATATAAAAAGAGCTCAAGTATTGGTGGAGGCTATCATAGTAGAAATTTCGGATACTTTGTCTAAAGAATTGGGTGTGCAATTCTTATATTCTGGAGACGGTACAGATACACCCATTGCTTCTCAAAGATTTGGGAGCCCTTCACCTGATTTAACAGCCATCGTAGGCGGGGAAGTATACGATACAACTTCTGGTTCAACTTCAATTCCAACTGCGGCAGGATCTTTGTTAACACTGGATGGCTTCGCTGCTGGAGTCGGAAAATATACTAAAGGTCAAGAAAGCTTTGCACTAATTCTTAGCGTTTTAAGAAAGGATACCGACTCAAATGTCTTGTCCACACCTTCGATTTTAACTATGGATAATGAAGAATCCTCCATCATCGTTGGACAAGAAATACCGATTACAACTGGTGAATCTTTAGGTGCTAACAACACTAATCCTTTTAGAACCATCGATAGGCAAGAAGTTGGCGTGAAGTTGAGAGTGAAACCTCAAATCAACGAAGGCGATTCAATTAAGTTAGACATTCAACAAGAGGTCTCAAGTATATTGGGGCCAGTAGCGGTTGGTGCTTCTGAAATTGTTACCAACTTAAGATCTTTAGAAACGGTCGTAATGGTTGAAGACAACCAAACAATCGTCTTGGGAGGATTAATCGATGATGATGTGCAAGAAGCAGAAAGAAAAATACCTCTTTTAGGAGATATTCCGCTTTTGGGAAGACTCTTTAAATCAACTACAACTTCAAGAACCAAAAAAAACTTGGCTATCTTTTTAAAGCCTTCAATAATTCGAGACATTGGCGATATGTCTGAAATCACCAACAGTAAATATAATTTTTTAAAAGCTGAACAAATGTTAAGAGAAAATAAAGGAAGACCAACACCAAATTTAGATATTCTTGAAGACTTAATTTATCCAATTGAGAAAGATGAAGAATGACGAAACTTTTTTAGATTATAACTATTCTAAAGATCATCAAATTATTCTCAGTAAGAATAAAGAGTCTTCGGTTCTTTTTTATACCGAGGACGCCGAACTAAGTTTAATCGCCTATATACAAAAAAAATATGATGATTCATTCGTATTGAGCAAGCTTGAGTTTAGCGATTTCAATAAAAAACTTTCGGATATTTTTACTGAAAATTCATCTAATTCATCAGATTTAGTTCAGGGCGTTGATGAGAGTATTGATTTAGACACACTTGCCTCAGATTTGCCTAAAACAGAGGATTTATTAGACGACAGTAACGAAGCGCCTGTCATTAAACTTATTAATGCAGTTCTTGCTGAGGCTATCAAAGATGGAGCTTCGGATATTCACATAGAGCCATACGAAGAATACTTATCGATTAGATTTAGAGTTGATGGGATATTGAAAGAAAAATTAAAACCTAGTTCTAGAGTTTCCTCCCTTTTAAATGCTCGAATTAAAATTATGTCCAATCTTGATATCGCGGAAAGAAGGGTGCCTCAAGACGGAAGAATGTCTCTAAAACTTGGAGAGAAGTGGGTTGATATAAGGGTATCAACTTTGCCCTCAAGTTATGGCGAAAGAATTGTTTTGAGATTGCTAGATAAAGCAGAAGCAAGCTTAGATTTAAAAGAATTAGGGATGAATGATCAAATCATGCAAAATTATTTGGATCAATTAAAAAATACTAGTGGAATTATTTTGGTAACTGGGCCAACCGGCTCGGGCAAAACAACAACATTGTATTCAGGTTTGAGTTATTTAAATGACAACACAAGAAATATCCTTACAGTTGAAGACCCCATAGAATATGCTCTGAATGGCATTGGGCAAACACAAGTAAATCAAAAAGTAGGCATGTCTTTTTCTAAAGGATTAAGAGCAATTTTAAGACAAGACCCTGACGTGGTTATGGTCGGAGAGATTAGAGATAAAGAAACTGCAGAAACTGCCATTCAAGCAAGTCTAACTGGACACTTGGTTTTATCTACTGTTCATACCAATGATGCAGTAGGTGCAATTACACGATTGTATGACATGGGAGTCGAACCATATTTACTTGCAAGCACTTTAAAGCTGGTAATTGCACAAAGGTTGGTTAGAAAGTTAGACGAAAAAAATGAATTTTCAGGAAGAACAGGTATTTATGAATCTTTGGTAGTTGATGACGAAATTAAGAATTTGATTCATGAGAATAAAAGTGAAAATGAAATAAAAAAAATATCCAATAAAAAATTTGATTCCATTTATCAAGATGGATTGAAAAAAGTTGAAAAAGGAATAACGAGTGAAGTTGAGCTAAAAAGGGTGCTAAAGGAAAGCGAATAGACAATGGCAAATTTTTCTTATGATGCTTTAGACAATTCGGGCGAATCTGAATCGGGATACTTAATTGCCGATTCCGTCGAAGAAGCAAAAAATGAGCTTAAAAATAGAAAATTAATACCTTTAAAAGTAAAAGAAACTAAAAAATTTTTTCATTTTCCCTTTTTTAATTCGATAAGTCTTTCGCAGCTTTCTCTTTTTTCTAGACAGCTGTCTACCTTAATTAATAGTGGCATGCCGATTGATCAATCTTTGGATTCGGTGGCCTTACAAACAGGGTCTGCTAACTTTTCAAATGTTATAAAACAAGTTTCTAGTAAGGTGAAATCTGGATTTAAATTGTCTGAATCCTTAGGTGAACATCCCAAAGTATTTGACAATCTTTTTTGTTCTCTGGTAAAGGCTGGAGAAACTTCAGGAGAGTTAGGGTACATATTGAATAAGACTTCAGATTTTTTAGAGGGCAGAGCAAAAATGTCTCAAGAAATTCTTGGAGCTTTAACATATCCAATAATTTTATTTTTAGTTTCAATTGGTGTGATTGGTCTTTTGATGGTTTTTGTTGTGCCAGGAGTTGTCTCCCAATTTTCAGGACTAAATCAAGAATTACCTTTGATAACTAAAATTTTCATTGCAATATCAAATGCGCTTTCGAGCTATATTTTTTACTCATTCCTCGTTTTAATTGGCTTTGGTTTAGTAATTTTATCTAGAATTTATGGGCTAAAAAAAATCAAAAGAAGCTCAGACAAATTTTTTTTAAAAATACCTATTATTAAAAACTTTTTATTAGATGCCGATCTTTCTAGGTATACCAGTTCGCTTAGTATGTTGAGAAGTGGTGGAGTCTCAATAATAAATGCTTTAGAAATTTCTGCTGAAACCATTTCAAATTTGTATTTGAAAGATCAACTAAAAAAGATTTCAGATAAAGTTAAGGAAGGAGAATCCATTACAAGCTCTTTGACTTCAATACCAGAAATTCCTCCAATGGTTATTCACATGATTGATAACGGAGAAAAGAGTGGCAAGTTAGAAGAAATGCTTGAAAAAGTGTCTGAGTATCTCGAATCACGTTTCGAATCGTCAACAAAAATTGCAATGAATATGCTGGAGCCAATAGTGGTAATTTTTTTGGGTCTATTTGTTGCTTTAATTGTATTAGCTATTTTGTTACCTTTAGTTCAATTGAATACGCTTTCTTCGTCGTTATGAAAAAAATTAAGAATCTTAAAGTTTTAATCGAAAAAGGATTTAGCCTTATTGAAATCTTGGTAGTACTCATGATCATCGGTCTTTTAACCGCAGTAGTCGCAATAAATGTTTTGCCAAGCCAAGATAGGGCTAGAGTCGATAAAGCGACCGCAGACATAAGAATCATGGAGCAAGCATTAGAATTATATCGTTTGGATATGTATTCCTATCCAACTCAAAGAGAGGGTTTAGAGGCCTTGATATCGACCCCTGAAAATCACCGCTTCAAAGATAGATATCGCCAAGGTGGATATATAAAGAGACTCGAAGCAGATCCTTGGGGAAATCCTTATCAGTACAAACGACCGGGTAAAAATGGATCATTTGATCTTTTTTCCTTTGGAGCCGATGGCTCTATTGGAGGAGAAGGTTTGGATTCTGACATTACAAACTGGGACTAAAAGTAATGAAAGGCTTTACGCTAGTAGAGTTACTTATAGCTTTGCTCATTTTAGCTCTAGTTACCACGGCGGGTATAAGCAGTCTCAATTTTTCTACAAAAAACTCTATTGAACTGCAAAGCGATTTTTATCTTCGAACAGTTGCTGAAAATTTACTGTTGAAATCTTATTTAGATCAAAGTTTTCTGACCAACAATCAAACTTCTGGAGAAGTCAATATGATGGGTAAGCGAATAATTTGGAAGAGGGCTATCAGTTTAAATAAAAATCTTAATTCACTTAACATCAATTTAACTGCTGAGAATCCAGCAACTAAAAAAATAGTAAGTTTAGAAATATACAAAGCTGTCAAATGAATTTAAACAAAGGGTATAGCTTAATCGAGATACTTGTGGTCTTGTCAATTTTTAGTTTGATGAGCCTCTTAATTTTATCTTTTACAAATATATCGGTTAACAGCTCTTTGTTAGTTTCGGAAGAAACTAATAAGTTAAGAAGGTTAATAAATACTTCTGAAATTATCAAAGATGATTTGATTCATTCTATTAATAAGCCATTAAAAAATACTAATACTAATTATAGTTCGTCATTTTTTGCGCAGAATGATTGGCTTGAAGGAGAGCCTTTCTTAGAGTTTACAAGACATTCTGAAAGCGAAGGAGTTCAGGAAACTGGAGTGTATCAAAGAATTAAATACGTTCTAGAAGATGGGAGAATTGAAAGATATTCTACGGATAGTTTATTGTCAGAATACAATACCAGCCCCATTACACTTCTAGTTGAGGTAGATTCGGTAAATGTCATTGCATTCAAAGAAAGAAATTATAATTTTTGGCCAATTGATGAAAGTTTAAACTTACCAAAATTCCTTGAGATAACCTTGCAATTTAAAGACGATGTTTTTCAAAAGACTTTCTTAGTTGATGATTAAAAGAATATTTTTTTCCTCTCAAAATGGAGTTGCTCTGTTAATGGTGTTATTCATTACCAGTATTATTTCTATAGTAGGTTATGGATTGTTTTCTTTAATAATTAATACTTCCGAAGATCAAAAAAGATACGTTTCTGAGCAATCAAGTTTAATCACTATTTTAAGTCTTGAATCATTTGCGCTTAATTATTTGAACGATGAGGCAAATAGAAAAAAGTTATTGGTGACAAGCTCAGATAATTCTAGCCCGATTAACTTTCCTTTAGATAGAGGCGCGCTTGATGCCAGAATAAAAGACATGAGCTTCTGCTTTAATTTGAATTTATTGGTAACAAATGATTATTTATCCCAATCAAAAACCATTGATCAAGACGCGCTAAATATTTTTGAAAATCTATTGAAAAGTTTTAACATTGCAGAAATAACGATTTCAGAAATTTCATCGTCGCTAATAGATTGGGTCGATCTAGACAATTTCCCCGATAAATTTGATGGTGCTGAAGATGATTACTATCAACGTTTAGAAAAAAATATTCTTACCCCAAGTTCAGATTTAACTAATGTTGCTGAACTGAGGAAAATAAGAGGTGTTACTGAAGAAATTTTTAATTTAATCAAACCTTATATTTGTGCTCTGCCTAAGACAATTAACACCATTAATATAAACAGCATGAACGTTGGTAAGCCCAATTTACTAATAGCTTTAAGCAACAATGAACTTTCAACGTTTGAAGCCGAAATGATCATAAAGGAGATTCCTCTAGGCGGGTACCAAAAAATAGACCAATTTTTAAACCAAGAGATTGTTAACCAGAAGATAAACTCTAGTTATTCGAGGAAAATTTTATCCACTGAATCAGATGTTTTTTTATTAAAAACAAAAATTACTTACGATGAGTTCAGCTTTATAATGCGTAGTGAAATAATTGATGACGGAATAAATTTTAGTGTTGTATCTAGAAAAAAGGGTGAAGAGTTGTGAGTCCTGAAATAGTAATTTTCTATTTAGAGGAGCAAGACCGTTTTCTCTATTATATTTTTGATGGCAAGTTAAATCTCCTCGAAGATTTTGACTCTAAAAAATATGAAGATTTTAAAAAAAGTCTATATCTAATTTCTGATAAATTTAATTCGTTTAAAATTAATCTACCCGATACTTCAAAAAGAAATATATCGAAAGCCGCGCCTGTTTTATTGGAAGAAAAGCTTTTAGATAATGTTAATTCTTTCGTTTGGAATCTAAATAAAAATGGCAAAAATATTGTCTGTATTTCAAAGCATAACTTAGAAAGTTTTATAACGAAATTTGAGCATTTAAATTTATCTTCTTTAAAATCGTTTGAGAACATTGAGATCACCAATCCATCAGTTTTCATATTTGGAGAGAGCGTTATTCTCACAATTTCAGAAAACTATAACTTCAACACCAAGATTCATCAGTTAGAAAATTTTTTAATAGACATACAAAATAAAGAAAACTTCGACACGATAGATTGCTATTTAGATGAAAATTCAAAATTTGATGTTTCAAAATTTGAGATTTTGAATCCAAAGATATTTAAAAAAGAATCTGACATATTTTCTGATTTGAATATTAATTGGACAACGGCTACAAATAACTTTCTTGTAAACGAATACGAACCGAAGATCTTGTGGTCAAAGATATTTAATAAATTTAGTTTTTATTTTTATTCTGCTACTGCAGTA
The DNA here is from genome assembly GCA_023703675.1 of SAR86 cluster bacterium. NCBI lineage: Bacteria > Pseudomonadati > Pseudomonadota > Gammaproteobacteria > SAR86 cluster bacterium. Next base: position 439,103 of record CP097974.1, read on the forward strand.
ATTTCTATTTTTATTTTTTCTAACTTAATTCAAGTTTTCTCTTTGATTATTTCAAATAGCTATCTAGAGGAAGAGCTTCTAGCCTCGTTTAAACAGAAATTTCCGAATCAAGAAATTAAATCGGATTTAATTAGACAAGTGAATAGTTTGATAAATATTGAATCAACATCTGCCGACCAACTGAGAAAAATTGGAATTATTTCTGAGAGCATTACGCTGTCAGAGGACATCAATTTGGTATCGATTAAATTTGATAGAGATAATTTTAATCTTGAAGTTGAAACTTCTTCGTATGCAGAAATAGAAAATCTTATTAACTTAATAAGTTCTATGGGAGTAGAAAGTCGAGCGGGAGCATCGAGAAGGTTAAATAATAAAATTTTAGGTGAAATAAATGTTCAGCAATTTTAACCTTTCAAAAATACCAAATATTTACCAATTCTTTTTTGCAGGGTTTACGATTGCTGTCTTTTTTTACGTCATATTAGAATTTAATTGGTTTCTAGATAGACAAGCTAGTTTTTATGCAAACGAAAAATCTAATGTCATATCCAGAATTGAATTTCTAAATTCTATTCCAATGGATAATGGAGAAAATAGAAAAATTTTTTCCGGCAACTTAAGTTCATTTCTAAATGAATCTTCAAAAAGTTTTGATGTGATTATTGATAGAACACAACCCCTGCCAGATGGAAATATCTCTGTATTAATCAATCAAGTAAGATTTTTGGATTTATATAATTGGATAATTTCTATCAGTAAAAACGGCATAGACATTGACCAGCTAAACCTAAGAAAAAGCTCAAAAGATTTTATTTCAGCTCAAATAATTTTAGTTTCAGATTAAAGTGAAAACTTTTTTTTATTTATTTTTTGTAGTGATTGTTGTCACTTTAAGCATAATCTTAATTAATTTGCCTCTAAGAACAATTCAACCTCTTTTGACAAATTATTTCCCGCAAATTACTTATTCAGATGTAAGTGGGACAATTTGGTCTGGAAAAATATCAAACTTAACTTTTGCTAATGAGAAACTCGGAGATTTGATTACGGAAATGGATCTTAGAAGCCTTGAATTCAATTTAATTGATTCCCAAGTTAAAATTTCTGGGAAACTAAAATTAGTTGACTATCTTTTTACTAAAAAATTTGAAATGTATGACTTAGATTTTGAGATCGGCTCAAGAAGATTTATAAAAAATTTACCAACTTTGTCTAAAATAAATGGCGAAAAAATTAATCTAACATTTGACTTGAACGGTTGTTATGAAGCTTCAGGCAAAACAAGCGCAACCATTCTAAGAAAAAGCCCACTAAACATTCAATCCGACAGTAGCTTGGTAGCGGAGCTAGAATGCAGAGACGCTAAACTTTATGGTGAATTTGAAAGCTACCCTGATAAAAATTTCCTTTCAGGTTTTTTTTATATAGATAATGAATTGAATTATAATCTTTCTGCTAATTCAAAAAATATATTCTCTAGGCTTTCGAAAATATTTAAAGGCAATATTTCTGAAAATCCCGACGTTAAAATTAAGGGAAATATCTATGAATTATTTTATGAATAATAAAAATGTTAATCGGTAAAAATCCATTGAACGAAGCTCCAGAATGGTTCAAAGAATACATCGAAATAGAACCACAGAACAAATCTGTTGAAGTAGAAGGTGCAAAAATTAACTTTAATGTTTGGGGAGATACTTCTCTTCCAGGCTTAGTTTTGCTTCACGGATTCAACGCGCACAGTCTTTGGTGGGCTCATATTGCGCCAGCTTTTATAGAAGATTACTGCGTTGTAGCTCTTGATTTTAGCGGCATGGGAGATAGTGAAAAAAGAGACTTTTACTCTCAAGAAATTTATAGTAAAGAAGTAAAAGGCGTTATCAACGAAATGGGCTGGGATTCAGCAAAATGTCTTGCACATAGCATGGGAGGAGCTGTTTCAATTTACTCCACTTCTTTGTTTCCTAATCTATTTAAGAAACTTATTTTATTAGATTCCATCATTGTAATGCCTCCTGAAAAAGCGGCCTTGATGAGTTCAAGAAGACCTTCTTCAAGATTCGCCGTTCATTCTGAAGATTTAGAATCAGCAATTTCTAGATTTAGATTAATGCCGCCTCAACCTTGTGCCAAAGATTATGTTCTCAGATACGTAGCTAAAAATTCTTATAAAGAAACTACTGAGGGATGGGTTTTAAAATCAGATCCTTTAATTCCAAAAACTTATCAATACAATGATTTGCATGAAATGTTTATGAATGTTTCAGTAGATTTGGAACTTATTTATGGAGGTTCCAGTCAACTTTTTACGCCGGATGTATTAGAGTACATGAAATATGTTGGAAATCTTGAAGAAAATAAAGTGCATCGCTTAAACGGCGCTATGCATCATTTATTTTTAGACATGCCTCAAGAATTTATCGAATTAACAAAAACTGTATTAACAAATGATAGCACCTAAAGTAGAAGGACATTGCGATCCAAAATTTTCAAAATTGGCAGATATTTTTTCCGCTTCAATAAAATCCGGGTTTGATGATGGTGGGTCTCTATGCCTTGAAATAGAAAATGAAGTGGTGGTTGACATGTGGGGCGGTTTTAAAGATCAAGAACATACTAAATCATGGGATGAAAACACTATTGCGAATGTTTTTTCTGTAACGAAAGCCATGACTGCTACTTGCGCATTGAAATTGTTGGAGGACAAAAAGATCAATTTAGGAGATAGAGTTACAAGATATTGGCCAGAATACGACTGCAAGTCAAAAGGCGATACGACTATTAAAGATTTTTTTTCTCATCGTGCCGGCATGTTTGGGTTTCAGGAACCTTTGCCTTATGAATGTTGGGAAGATTGGGATTTGATTGTAAACCAATTAGCCAAACAAGAACCTTTTCATAAACCTGGAACCGCGCAAGGTTATCACGCAATGACTTTTGGATTTTTGCTGGGTGAAATCATTAGAAGGGTGGACGGTAGATCTGTCGGTACTTTTTTCAAAGAAGAAATAGCAGATATTTTCGATGTTGATTTTAAGATCGGATTGCAAGAAAGTGACTTTGAGCGCTGTGCTGATTTAATTATGCAAGAAGCTCCGATAAACGTAATAAATTTCTTCAGGAGAATACCAAGATGGCTGTTGCCAAGTCGAATAAGAATGATAGGCGATACTTTATCTAGCACGGAATATAGAAAAGCTTTTATCGAGATTCTTCGCACCGAAGATCAAAAAGTGCAAAACGTTACCGCGTTCCCAAATACACCCCAATGGCGAAAAGCGGAAATCCCTGCAGCCAATGGACACGGTACAGCAAGAGGGGTGGCAAAATTTTTCAGCATCTTGTCGAATGGAGGCTCTCGTGATGGAAAAAGTTTACTTAAACAAGAGACGATTGATCTTGCAACTACGGAGTTTTCTACTGGACCTGATAAGGTATTGTTCCAAGGACCCTATAAGTTTGGTTTGGGATATATGTTGGATGCACCGCTGTCACCAATCGGATTGGAAAATACCATGTTTGGCCACACAGGAATCGGTGGAGCAGCAGGATTTGGAGACAAAGTTAATAAAATCGGATTTGCCTTTGTAAATAACAGGCAACATGGAATTGGTAAACTTTACAAAACAGCCAATAATCTAACTAAAAGTCTTTATAAAAGCCTTTAATTCTAAAAATGATTTCAGACCCGTATTTTTACGTTGTTGCGGTTTTATCAGTTTTTTTTCATGGGATGGGGAAAGCTGGTTTTGGGCTAGGTTTGCCTATTCTTGCTATTCCTTTAATGAGTTTGTTTATTCCGCCATTGCAAGCATTAGCAATTCTAGTCATTCCTTTGATTTTTATGGATCTGGTGACCATAAGAAGATTCTGGCGTTTATGGGACATAAATTTAGTTAAATCAATTATTCCTTTAACTTTAGTTGGGGTAATTATTGGAACTATTACTTATAGTTTTTTATCTGATAATTCTATAAGAATTATTTTAGGCGTTATCGCTTGCTCTTTTGGGGCAGAATATTTTATTAACAGTGGAAAAGAAAACAGTGCTTCTACAAAAGTATCTGGGTCAATTTGGTCGACTTTAGCGGGATTTACTAGCTTTACGATTCATGCGGGTGGATTACCTTTAAGTTTTTACTTGTTACCGATGAAGTTGGATCGAAGAAGATTTGTTGCAACATTAGCAATTGTTTTTCTATCTTTAAATCTTTTTAAAATGGTTCCATATGCTTATCTAGGTCAGATAAATTTTGACAATCTAATCACTTCATTACTTTTGTTGCCACTTGCTCCGCTTGGAGTATATTTAGGCGCTTATCTTACGGAAAGGGTCGGTCAAGAAATTTTTTATTCTATTACTCATTTTTGTTTAATTTTAACCGGTACAAAATTAATTTATGATGGTTTAACTTTAGGAACTGTATGAAATGACAAACTTAAGTGTAAACGTAAATAAAATAGCGCTTTTGAGAAACTCTAGGTTGGGTAATAATCCGTCGCCAATTGAATTTGCAAGAAAATGTTTGGAAGGCGGGGCACAAGGGATCACAGTCCATCCAAGATCTGACTTAAGACATATTAGACCAGACGATCTTCCAGGATTAGCTAAATTGACTGCCCAGTTTCAAACCGAATTAAATATCGAGGGTAATCCTTTAGAAAACAAAAACAATAATTATCCAGGATTTAATAATCTTGTTTTGCTAAACAATCCAGATCAAGTTACTTTAGTTCCTGATCATTCTGAACAACTCACCTCAGATCATGGCTGGGACCTAACTAAACTTAAATCCGTGGTCATGGAAAATTTTGAAATTTTCAGAGAAAAAAATATCAGAACCAGTATTTTTTTGGATCCGGACATACAACAATTAGAAATTGCAAAATCAATGAGTATAGATCGAGTAGAGCTTTACACAGGCCCTTTTGCTGAAGCTTTTAAAAGCGCAGATAATAAAGAGCTTAAAAAATATCAGGAAGCTATTCTTTTCGCAAACGACATAGATCTTAGCTTAAATGCTGGTCATGATTTGAGTTTAACCAACCTGTCGTGTCTGTTAGATTATGGAAAAATTGAAGAAGTATCTATTGGCCATGCTTTGGTAGTTGAAAGCTTAGAATTTGGAGTTTCAGAGACTGTAAATAAATATCTTAAAATATTACAATAATATTATGAGTATTGAAGAAAACATAAGAAAACAGATAGAAGATAATAAAATCTTGTTGTACATGAAAGGATCACCAGACAAACCACAGTGTGGTTTTTCTCAAAGGGCTACGCAAATTCTCATGGCGTGTGGTAAAGAATTTTCTTTCGTCGACATTCTGTCTAATCAAGATATTCGAGAAACTCTGCCATCGGTCTCAAATTGGCCTACTTTTCCGCAACTCTATATTGAAGGAGAGTTGATAGGCGGTAGCGACATTATGATGGATATGTATCAAAGTGGAGAACTCAAAAAAATTATCGACGAAGTAGAAATATAAAAATACTTTTTTTTCGAGAACTTCAAACATCAAAAGCAGTCTTATAATTTATATCTTGAGCTCATAATTCTCATGATATTATTCTCTCGATTATGTCGCAAAAGAAAGTTGTATTAGCCTACTCAGGAGGACTGGATACCTCTGTTATTCTCAAATGGTTGCAGGAAGAAAAAAATCTTGATGTAGTGACTTATACAGCAGATATGGGTCAGGGAGACATACCTGATGATTTAGAAGAGAAAGCCAAGAGTTTTGGAGCTTCTAAAGTTATTATTGATGATTTATCAGAAGAATTCGTATCAGACTATGTATATCCAATGTTTCGATGCAACACTCTTTATGAAGGTGAATATTTACTTGGAACTGCGATCGCTAGACCACTAATAGCAAAACAATTGGTAAGAATTGCTGAATCCGAAAACACAAATATAATTTCTCACGGAGCTACGGGTAAAGGCAATGATCAAATAAGGTTTGAAATTGGCGCACATGCTTTGAACTCTGACATTCAAGTTATAGCTCCCTGGCGCGAATGGAATATGTCCTCTCGAACAGATTTGATGAATTATTGTAAGGAACATCAAATCCCTATGCCTGCCAGCAAAGCTGAGGAGCCACCTTTTTCGATGGATGAAAATCTATTGCACATTTCCTACGAAGGAGGAGTTCTGGAAGATTTATCAACTCCACCTCCTGAAGATATGTGGTTAAAAGTTAAATCCATTGAAGACGCAAAAGATGAAGCTGAAGAAATAAAAATTACTTTTGAAAATGGCGATCCTACAGCTGTCGACGATGAAAGTCTAAGTGCAGCTGAAATATTAAAAAAATTGAACTTACTTGGCGGAAATCATGGAATTGGTAGAATTGATATTGTGGAATCTCGAGCAACTGGAATGAAATCTAGAGGCTGTTATGAAACGCCTGGCGGAACTATCTTATTAAAGGCTCGAAGAGCCATGGAATCTTTATGTCTTTCCAGAGACGAAATAGTTAAAAAGGATAGTCTGATGCCATCTTATGCAAAACTTATTTATGATGGGCTTTGGTGGAGCAATGATAGGGTTAGTTTGCAAAAACAGATCGATAATTTTGCAACAAAGGTATCGGGCTCGGTAGTGATTAAACTCCTAAAAGGGAATGTAATTTCTTTGGGCAAAGAAAGTAAGAACTCTCTTTATGATGAAAATAAAGCTAGTTTTGAAGAAAGCGGAGGATTCTCAAATCAAGACATGGAAGACTATATAAAAGAGAATATTCTAAAATTTGATAGATAAATCAAACATCCAATAAGCTAGTTTTTTCAATATCCTTAATCTTTCTGGCCATGTTGATGATGGTTTTACCAGGACCTGAATCAAATACGTGTTGAACGTTATTTTCCAGCAAATAAGTCAGAGTTTCTCTCCATCTGACAGTACTAGTGAGTTGGTTTATCAAAGAACTTTTGATTACAGAAACATCATTAGTTGGCTTTGCTAGTACATTGGGAATGACAGGGATTTTAGGTTCTTTAAATTCAATTTTGTTAAGCAATTTCCCTAGTTCTTTTTGAGCGTCTTCAAGCAAATAACAATGGGAAGGAACAGACATTTGAACCTTTTGAGTTTTCACTCTTTTAAAATCATTTTTTGAAATGTAATCTTTACAAGCTTCTATCGCTGAATTTTTACCCGCTAAGACAGACACACCATTCGCATTGTCTGTAGAGAAATTAATTTCCTCATCCGAGGAGTTAATGATTTCAATCATTTTATAAACTTCTTTTAAGTCCATATTCAATACAACTAACATCCCTGCAGTGCCTTCTGGCACAGCGTTTTGCATTAGCTTGCCTCTATAATTTACAAGTCTTAAAGCATCTGAAAATTCAAGACAATCTGCGTACACCAACGCAGAATATTCTCCCAAAGACAACCCAGCCGTATAGTCTATTTTGTTATTAATTTTTTTCGACTTCGTAATTGCTATGCTCGCGGCAAGAATTGCTGGTTGAGCAAATTCTGTTAAATTTAATTTTTCTTCTGGACCACTCGTAATTAATTCAACTAAATCAAAATCCAAGTCATCAGCCGCGGATTTTATAAAATCTTTAGTTCCATCTTCGATATCAAATATTTCGCTGAGCATGCCAACTTTTTGTACACCTTGACCAGGAAATAAGAGGGCTTTCATATTTTTAAAGAAAAAGTTTTCTCTAGTTCTTCAATTATATTAGAGGTTTCTTGCATCGATTTAATCCCTCCGTAAACGTATCTATCAGGTCTAATCAAGATTAATTCATAGATATCAAAGATTTTCGCCATTCTTTTTTCTTCATCATCTTTGTCTTCGATTTTTATAATTTGAATTTCTAAACTAGTCACTATTTTCTGAGCTTTTTCACTTAATTCAGGGATTTCATTTTTGGTTAAAATACAAAACTTTGAACCCACAATTCGATCAGATAAAGTTTTTTTACCTTCTCTATAAAGCAATGGTTGAGGGCAAGGATAACCAGAGATATCATCTGAAGCATCTTGGCTTTCATATTTTTAAAGAAAAAGTTTTCTCTAGTTCTTCAATTATATTAGAGGTTTCTTGCATCGATTTAATCCCTCCGTAAACGTATCTATCAGGTCTAATCAAGATTAATTCATAGATATCAAAGATTTTCGCCATTCTTTTTTCTTCATCATCTTTGTCTTCGATTTTTATAATTTGAATTTCTAAACTAGTCACTATTTTCTGAGCTTTTTCACTTAATTCAGGGATTTCATTTTTGGTTAAAATACAAAACTTTGAACCCACAATTCGATCAGATAAAGTTTTTTTACCTTCTCTATAAAGCAATGGTTGAGGGCAAGGATAACCAGAGATATCATCTGAAGCATCTTTATAAAGACCCGAAGGTAGGTGAGGAAATTTCACTCCGTAACCATCTCCTTCATCTGGGATAAACTCTTTCCCTTCTTGTTGAGCACATAACCCTTCAATAATCTTACCTATTGAAACAGATTGAGCCACTGTCCATTTTGCGTGCGGATATCTCTCTTCTTGGTAAGTGTCTAGGATAGATTCTTTTGCTGTTCCAGATAAAATTAAATCCAATTTCCAAAATAAATTCATAGCGTCTCTAATGCCTGTTCCCATCCCTGCACCCATGAACGGAGGCATTTGATGTGCTGCATCGCCAGCAATTAAGCATCTTCCCACTCTCCAATCTTTAGCTAATGCGGCATGGAACTGATAAACGTCAGCTCGCTCCAGTTCAGCATTTTCTGGATTCACCCAGGGAGATAATAATTCCCAAACTTTTTCGTCCTTTTCAAGTTCCTCTTTTGTTTCACCCGGCATTAACTTAAATTCAAACCTTCTATGACCTCTTCGACCAGGTACATACGTAGCAGGCCTACTAGGATTACAAATTTGTTTGGCATGATGTTTTGGGATGTCGGTAGTTTTTGTTAAGTGCGCGTCAGCAACTAACCAATCTTGATCATAACCTAAGTCATCTCTTTCAATTTTTAAAATTTTTCTGACACTACTACTTGCTCCATCACATCCAATTAAATATTTTGCTTCAAATTCTAATGACGTACTTTCTTTTTTACATTTAATAAAAACTTTATCTTTTTCACTAGAGAAACCTTCGAGCACCGTAGATTCATGAATAGTTATGTTTTCTTTAGATTCAACGGAAGTTCTAATAATTGTTTCTAGCTCAGGTTGATAAAATAGCAATTGGGCTGGCCAACCCATTGCGCCTACTTCCAAAGGCTGATCTTGAGTGATAATTTCGTTTAATTCAGCATCAGTAAAAGAAACCTTATCAATATAACCAGTATTTTTTACGACTTCATCTGCAAAACCTAGAAGATCAAAGACCCTGCATTGCTCTCCATCGGTGTTAATGGCTCTAGCAGTTGGACTAGTTCCTTCGTTTTCATCAATTATGAGAACTTTATATCCTTTAGTGGCTATAAGATTAGCCATTACAGATCCCACTGGACCATAGCCAATTACCGCAACATCAAACATAAGTTTTGATTGTAACTTATTTTAATCTTAAGATTTATTGAAAATCTAGATCAAATATACTTACTTTTTGTCGGCTTAATTCTCTTGATTAACCATCCAAGACTGATTAAGATTTTTGCACTAGGAGGTTTTATGGATCCAATAATTAAAGCAGTAGATGTTCAATATTGTACTTTGCAATGTCCAGACTTAGATGTTCAAGAACAGTTTTTAATTCATTTCGGAATGCACACTGTAGAGAAAACAGACAACATGCTGTTGATGAGAGGCGAAGGCCCTCAACCATTTATTGAAAAATGTATTAAAGGTGAAAAGAAATTCTTATCGGCGTCTTTTCTAGCAGCGTCAATGGACGATTTGCACAAATTAAGTGAATCAGAAAGTTTCTCTAAAGTTGAAGAACTCACCACTCCTGGAGGCGGTTTTGTAACTAGAGCGATGGATCCTGATGGAATTGGCGTTGAAGTAGTTTATGGCATAGAAAATAGACCTGATTATGATGAGGTTGCCCCTTATCCAACCAACGAAGGCACGAACGTTAATAGAGTTAATCAAATCAAGAGATATCCTAAAGGCTCTTACCCAAAGATAATTAGATTTGCTCATTATGGTATTAATTCAAATAACATTTCTGCAGCATTAGAATGGTATAACAATCACCTTGGGATAATTCCAAGCGATAAATTATGGTTTGGAGATTCCGGAGACTCAAACACTCCACTAATGGGTTGTTTCGCACGTTTGGATAGAGGATCAACTCCAGCTGATCACCATTCCATATTTTGGCTTGACGCTAATAAGCAATCAGAAGGAATACCTGGTTTAAATCATGTTTCTTTTGAGATGTTAAATATTGATGATGTTTTCATGGGACATGAAATTCTTCAGCAAAAAAAAGATGAGTTTGATTATGAGCTTGAATGGGGCGTAGGCCGACATTATCAAGGCAGCCAAATTTTTGATTATTGGAGAAGTCCTTTTAAGCAAACTCACGAACATCAAACAGATGGTGATTTGTTAGACAATACGATTTCTTGTAACGATATTAATATGATTGAAAATACAGGAGGAATGCCAGGTGACGATCCTGGTCCATCTCAATGGGGGCCACCAATAAACTTAGGTACTTTTGGAGACAAAAGAGGAATCTAGTTGGATCTTAATATTTCGAAAAAAAAAGCAATTGTTTGTGCTTCTAGTAGAGGATTAGGCAAAGCTTGCGCAGAATCTCTTGCAAAAGAAGGGGTAGAAATAATTATTAATGGGGTAAACGAGGAAAATTTAAGAAAAACTGAAGAAGAGTTTAAATCTAAAGGATACAAAGTAAGCTCAGTCTTAGGAGCTATGGAAGACGAATCTACTAGAGAAAACTTATTAGAAGCTTGTCCCGAGCCTGACATTTTAATTAATAATAGTGGGGGACCCCCACCAGGAAATTTTTTTGATTGGAGTGAAAATGATTTTTTGGCTGCAATCAAATCTAATTTCACTCAATCAGCAATGCTTATGCAGTCAGTTTTACCTGGAATGAAAGAGAGAAACTTTGGCAGAATTGTTAACATTCTTTCGGCAATGGTGAAAAACCCTCATGCCATCATGGGTCTATCAACTTCTGCAAGATCAGGATTGCTAGGATTATCAAAAGGTCTTTCAAGAGAAATGGCACAATTTAATATTACGATTAACAATCTTCTGCCGGAAAGAATTGATACCGATCGTCAAACTAGAGTCATTGAATTTCAAGCAAAGCTCGCAAAAATTACTTTTGATGAAGCAAAGAAAAATATGGAAGATGAGTTAACTGCAAAAAGAATGGGTACCGTAGAAGAGTTTTCTGATTTAGCAGCTTTCCTTTGCTCAGAACAAGCAGCTTACATCTCAGGACAGAGTATATCTATTGATGGTGGGAATAGTACTAACTTTTATTAACTTTTAGTTTTTCTTGAAGACCTTTGTTGGAAGTTGTGTATCCAAAGGGTACTCGTTCTCCTGGATGAATTCTTTTGAAAGCTTCTTGCACTGCAAGAGTTGTTTCGTGAAATCCACATAATATTAAATCCAATTTGCCAGGATACGTATTAATGTCACCTACAGCAAAAATTCCTTCTTTATTAGTTTGGAAATTTTCAGTATTGACCAAAATTTTCTTTTCTTCTAATTCTACTTCCCAATCCAGAATTGGACCTAATTGTTTGTTAAGACCAAAAAAGAAAAGGGCTTCATCACAATTTATTGATTCTATTTCTTTAGATTCAAAATGCATTAAATCAACTCCATTAAATTTTTCGTCACCATTAATTGACTTAATAACATATGGAATTTTTAATTCAATTTTTCCTGATTTAACCAATTCTCTCATTTGCGATTCGGTATGTTTTGCTCCTCTAAACTCGTCGCGACGGTGAACTAGGTAAACTTTTTTCGCCGTTTTAGCTAACTCAACCGACCAGTCTAAAGCACTGTCACCACCTCCAAAAATTGCGATCTCTTTGTCTTTGTATTTTTTAATATCCCTTACGGCATATTCAATTCCATTTTCTAGGAATTTATCTGGATTTTCCACAGGAGGTCTTCTGGATTCAAAAGAGCCTGCACCGGCTGCAATAAAAATATTTTTTGTCAAAAAGCTTAGGTCATTGTTGGTTTTAACAATCCATTTATCTTTCTCTTTTTTAATGGATTCAACTCTAGTATTAAGGTTTACCTTATAATTGAAGGGTTTAATTTGAGCCAGTAATGCCTCAATGTGTTCACGACCAGTTTGATTAGCCACTCCTGGAATATCATATATCGGTTTATCGGGGTAAAGCTCAATGCACTGACCCCCAATTTTATCTAGGTTATCTACTAATTCGCATTCAAGACCTAACAATCCAGCTTCAAATACAGTGAATAGGCCCACAGGGCCTGCACCAATTATTAAAATATCTGTCTCTTTCATAACTAACTAATCTTGTCTCCCGGTTGACTTTCATTTGATGCGTCAATCAAAAAAACTCCTGAGTCACTACTGGAGGCTAGTATCATTCCTTCAGAGGTTCCGAATTTCATTTCTCTATGTTTCAAATTATTGACACAGACCACATGTTTACCAATTAAATTATCGGGCTCGTAGAATTTTTTAATTCCTGCAAAAACAGTTTTTTTTCCAACCTCTCCTAAATCTAAGTTAAGTTTCAATAACTTGTCTGCATCTTCAACATTTTCAGCATTAATAATTTTGGCAACTCGTAAGTCGATTTTTAAAAAATCTTCAATATTTATTTCATCCATTTTGACTTATTCCTATTAACTTATTGATTTCTTCATCTTCTATTCTTGTTAACAAGGGTTTAAATTTCTTAAGCTCATGATTTGTAAGATGTATAGACAATTCATTGAGATTGCAATCTGATTGTAAATAATTTTTGATCCTTTCAGAAGTCTCGGGAATTACTGGTTCTAAATATAGATTCAAAATCCTAAAAAGGTTAATAGAAGTCGAAGCAATTTTTTTTACTTTCAAAGAATTAGAAGAATCTTTATTTAATTCCCATGGTTTATGAGAATCGATATATTGATTTGCCTTATCTGCTAAAAGCATGATTTTTTGTATAGCTTTTGAATACTCTCTATCGACGTATAAATTGAAGATTACGTCCTTTTGTTCAACGAATTCATTAATAATAGTCTCGTCGAGTTCGTCACCAATTTTATTGTTATCTTTTTTTAAAAATCCTTGGCTTCGACTTGCAATGTTAATAAATTTTCCCACTAAATCAGTATTTACTTTTTTTTGAAAATCTTTGAAATCCATATCAAGGTCATCAACTCCCGCAGATAGTTTAGATGCTAAATAGTACCTAATGAGATCAGGTTTCATAATCTCTAAATAATCGTCTACAAGAAGAAAATTTTTTTTTGATTTAGACATTTTTTTTCCGTTTAAACTCATGAAGCCGTGAACAAAGACATTTGTAGGTCTTTTAAAACCTCCAGCTTCCAACAAACAGGGCCAGAATAATGTATGGAAATTCATTATATCTTTTCCGATGAAGTGGTAGATCTCTGTATTACTGTTCTTCCCCCATAATTCTTCCGAATTTTTTGATGAATTTACACGTTTCAAGTAATTTTCTAAGCTCGCAATATAACCAATGGGCGCATCCAACCATACATAAAAGTATTTGTCTTCATAGCCAGGAATCATAAAGCCAAAGTAAGGTTTGTCTCTGCTAATATCCCAAGGCTTTAAACCGTCGGTAAACCACTCTTTTATTTTATTTTTGACAGCTGATTGAAGACCGGTTTTATTGATCCAATCTTTAAGGCTTTTGCTACAAGACTCCAGATCAAAAAATAAATGTTCACTTTTTTTTACAGAAGGAGTGTTACCCGTAAAGATTGATACTGGTTCAATAAGTTCTGTTGCTTCATATGTTGCGCCACAAACTTCACAATTGTCCCCATATTGTTCTTTTGCCCCGCATTTGGGACAAATGCCTTGGACATATCTATCTGCTAAAAATAATCCTTTCTCATCATCAAAAAGTTGTTCTATTTCTTTTCTCAAGATTAATTTTTTAGAATCTGCTTTATTGAAAATTAACTCGCTAAAATATTTATTTTCTTCTGAGTGAGTCGTGTAGTAATTGTCATGAACTATATTGAAATTTATTAAAGATTGTTTTTGCTCACTTGTAATTTTCTTTATAAGAGTTTCCGGAGCTGTATTTTCTTCTTCAGCCTTAAGCATTATCGGAGTACCGTGCGCATCGCTTGCGCATAAGTAGATACACTCTTTATCAAGCGATCGATTTGTCCTTACCCAAATATCAGTCTGTATGTGTTCAAGCAAATGCCCAAAATGAAGTGGTCCATTCGCGTAAGGGAGAGCAGAAGTTACGATTAGAAGATTGTTATTATTTGACATATAATTTTGAGATGAAAATCTGCTTCTCAAGCATTAGATTTTACTTCTCTTGTTTACTAATCTCTACTCTAATTGGATGTGTTTCAACAACTAATATTGATGGAGAGATTTACGACCCCTATGAAAATTCCAATAGAAGAGTTCACGATTTTAACACTTCTCTAGATAATTTATTTTTTAAACCCATAGCAGAAATTTATGACACCGGAACGCCAGAGTTTATTCAAATTGGAGTATCAAACGTGTTTGGTAATTTAGCCGATGCTAGTTCAGCAGCAAATAACGTTTTGCAATTAAAACCAGTAGCTTTTTTTACAGATTTATCGAGATTCTTGGTAAATTCAACTATAGGAGTTTATGGTCTATTTGACGTTGCCTCTTCTTTAAATTTAGATAGCTCTAATGAAGACTTTGGTCAAACTTTAGGTTACTGGGGTGTTTCACCAGGAGCTTACGTTGTAATACCTTTTTATGGGCCAAGTAGCTTGAGAGATTCGTTTTCTATTGTTCCAGACTTGTATTTATATCCAAATGTTCCAAAAGATGATTCGGCTAGAATTGCGACCGGTGCGCTTAATTTGTTAGATACTCGATCTGATCTCTTAGGAGTTACCGAGATTACTGGTTCAGATCAATACACTTTTTATCGGGATGCTTATATTCAAAGAAGAGAATATCAGATTAATGATGGGCAACTAGATGATGAAGAGATCCTCTTTGATGATTTTGATTAATCTAAGAAAGCGCTATAAACCATCGACTGCATTTGCACTCTGATAGGGTAATATCCCGACGGCATAAGTTGCGTCATTAAAATACATATTAATTCTTCTTTTGGATCCACCCAAAAAAAAGTACTTGCTGCACCACCCCAATTATAACTTCCTGTTGAGCCACTATTTTGAGTTCCTGCCAAATCTATATTGACTCCGACACCTAAACCAAATCCCACACCACGATATCTGACTTCACTGAAACTTCCTTCCGAGCCCATTG
Source organism: SAR86 cluster bacterium (assembly GCA_023703675.1). NCBI lineage: Bacteria > Pseudomonadati > Pseudomonadota > Gammaproteobacteria > SAR86 cluster bacterium. The sequence goes on from CP097974.1 coordinate 454,524, forward strand.
AGATCATATCTTGATTTTCAGGAAGATGATTGATGGTCATTAATTCAACGGTCTTTCTGGATAAAATTCTTTTCCCTTCGAACATTCCCTTGTTCAGTAACATTAGACAAAAATTATGATAGTCACTGGAAGTCGATACAAGTCCTCCACCTCCTGAAAGAAAATTTGGTTCTTTTGAAAAAGAACTTTTTTCGCTAGCATCGTCATTAAGTTTTAAATAGGTTTTCGCTGTTCTCTCGTAACAAGACGAAAATCTTTTTAATTTTGATTTTTTTACGTAAAAATCTGTATCGACCATTTTTAAAGGCGTAAAAATATTTTTTTGAAAATACTCTGATAAAGACATGTTACTCAACACTTCAATAAGCCTTCCACAAATGTCAGTTGACACACTGTAATTCCATTTGTCGCCTGGACTGAATTCTAAGGGCAGCCCAGCTATTGTTTCAGAAAAGTTTTTCAAGTCCATTGGTGGAAAAGAAAAATCTGAATTTTCTCCTCTCGGACCACTCCAAACTTTTCTGTACGCATGATCAATATTTGTTCTGTAATGAAAGCCATAAGTTAGACCAGATGTATGACATAAAAGATCTCTAATTGTTATTTCTCTTTGAGGTGGCGTGGTTAAAAAATTTGGATAGCTACCAGATTGAAAAACAGAGCTTTTCTTAAATTCTGGTAAAAATTTACCAACTGGATCGGCTAACTGAAAAAGACCTTTTTCAAATAATTGCATCAAGGCAACACTAGTTACAGGTTTAGTCATTGAGTAAATCCTAAAAATTGTATCTTCAGTAATTTTCTTTGAGTTCTCTACGTCTCTGTAACCATGAGAATTGAAATGAATAATTTTTCCCTTCCTCGAGATAAGGGTTTGCGTACCAGCAAGCTTTCCTTTATCGGTGTAATTATCTTTAAAAAACTTTTCCATTTCGTTAAGTTTTTTTGAACTTAAACCTAATTTTTCTGCTTTGTTAATTTTCATTTTTTACTTCCAGTTTTGCTTTTATAAAATCTTCGTTAGAAATATAAATTAAATCTGATACTTTCCTGATAACGTATTCTTCGTATTTATCAATGTTTCCATCAGCAAAAGCAATTTCCCACATGGATTTAATTAATTTAAATTTTTCCTCAAAACTAAAATCATCATTAATTACTCTTGTGAAGTCATACAAAGAAGTAGATTCTTTTTGTGTTTCTTTACCCTCGTTAATCAGATTTTCAATTTCAGAGCCTTCGACATTAAATTTTTCTGAAAGGGTCCTTTTAAGACTTTCTATTTCTTCATCATTTATGGATTGATCTGCCATGCTAACCTCAATCATCAGCGATATACAAGCTGAGATTACTTTATCCGTCTCTTTTTCGAGCTGTTCTGTTTCTTTTTTAAAAAATTTGCTAAAAATATTTTTCATGCAGCTTTAATTATGTCTTTTTCTAAAATTGATAAGATTTGATTTTTAGATTCTTCTAGATAATTACTATTCGAAAGAAGAATTCTAATTTTTTTAGCATGTTTATGTCCTGTGTATAATCCATGCATGTGCAGAAGACCTTTTTTAATAGAAGAGGGTTTATTTAGAGTTTCAAAATAATCAAACATACTTTTCGTAACTTCGAAAAGGGAAATTTCAGGAAAAGTTTTATTTTTTACTATTGAATCAATATTCTTTAATATCATTGGATTCGAATAAGCCTCTCTTCCAATCATTATCCCGTCGAGTTTTTCTAAATTTTCTTTCTTTTGGAAAGTTAAGTCTTTGATGCCTCCGTTAATTATTATTTTAAGTTCAGGAAAACTTTCTTTAAGTCTTCCAACTCTTTGATGTTGCAGTGGTGGTATTTCTCTATTTTGTTTTGGGCTCAATCCATTAAGAATTGCCTTTCTTGCATGCACATAAAAAACATTTATCCCTGCAGATTTTACAATTTCAACAAACCTGTCTAAAGTTTCTTCGATATCGTTGTCGTCTACTCCTAATCTTATTTTTACTGATACTTCTTTATTGAAATTTTCTACCATTGCCTGGACGCATTCTTTCGTTAAGTTTGGCTCTTTCATTAATGAGGCGCCAAAACCTCCACTTTTAACTTTTGGGCTGGGACAACCAATGTTTAGATTTATTTCATCATAGTTAAATGAATTCATCATGTTTGATACTACGCCTAAACTTTCTGGATCATTGCCACCCAGTTGCAAAACAATAGGATTTTTATTGTTAGTAAATTCTTCAAATATTTTTTTATTTCCAAATAAAATAGCATTGGAATGGATCATTTCAGTAAAAAGCACAATTTCTTTTGAAATTTTTCTGACGAGATACCTAAATTGAGAATCAGTTTTTCCCATCATTGGCGCTAGTACGAAATCTCTATTCATTTTTATAAGAAATAAATCACAGAAAATAACCCTACAACTGTTAAAACGAAAGTGTATGGTAAAGCCATCAAAATCATTCTTAAATATGACAAATTAATCAAAGGAGCTATCGAAGAGGTTAGTAAAAATAAAAATGCTGCCTGACCATTCGGAGTAGCTACGCTGGGTAAGTTTGTTCCAGTGTTGATCGCTATAGCGAGTAAATCAAACTGATTTCTATCAATTATCCCAGAATCAAGAGCATTTTTTACTTCACTAATATAAATTGTAGCTACAAAAACATTATCACTAATCATCGAGAGTATACCGTTGGCTAAGAAAAACATCGGCACTTGCAAATCTAGATTTAGAGACAAAACGTAATTTATAACGGGACTAAATAAATATTGATCATGTATCACTGAGACAATTACAAAAAATACTACTAAAAGAGCTGTAAAAGGAAGGGCTTCCTCAAAGGCTTTTCCCAACTGATGTTCTTCAATAATTCCATTAAATGCAGTGAGAAGAATAATTACCATCAAACCAATTAGTCCTACTGCAGCTACATTAAATGCTAAAGAAAAAATTAATACTAGAGCAACTAGAAATTGAATAATTAGTTTTGTCTTTTGTGCAGAAGTTCTCTTAGCATCTTCTCTAGCACCATAATCATTTATAATATCTCTTATTTTTGGTGACAATTCAGCGCCGTAGCCAATAATTTTAAATTTCTCTATTAGGTAGCAAGTAAATATTCCAAAAATAAAAACTGGTAAAGAAATGGGCAACATTCTTATAAAAAACTCGATAAAATCCCATCCAGCCACAGAACCAATAAGTAAATTTTGAGGCTCACCAACAATAGTACTCACGCCACCTAGAGCAGTCCCAACAGCTCCATGCATCAAGAGATTTCTTAAAAATCTCTTGAACTCTTCAGTTTCTTGATTAATGTCATCACTTTCCAGAGAAGCTTTATTGTCCTGATAAAGAGAGTAAAAACCTACTGCAACAGCAATGAGAACTGCGGTTACCGTAAGTGCATCCAAAAAGGCTGACAATACTGCAGAACTAATTAGAAATAAGAGAGATAGTAGTTTCTTATTTTTTACATTAATTAAAAGCTTTGTAAAAATGAATAAAAGAAAATCTTTCATGAAATATATTCCGGCAACCATAAAGACAAGCAGTAAGATTACTTTTAAGTTAAGAACAACTTCTTGATAGATATGTTTAGAAGTTGTTAACCCTAAAATAACTGATTGAATTGCAATCAATCCTCCAGGTTGAAGAGGATAACATTCTAAAGCCATTGCAAGTGTCACAATGAATTGGCCTAGAATTATCCAACCCAAAATGAAGCCAGCATCCAAGTTGGTGTTTAGTAGAAAAAAGTAGAGGATTGGATTAATCACTAAAAACCCAATAATCAGATTCTTGTACCAATTTGCAGAGGATCCCAAAAAATTGTTATAAAGGTTATAAATCATGGAAATTAATCTTGAATATTTTTAATCCTGCTAATTCTATTGAAAAAGACACACAAGAGTCAAAATACTTTGTGATTAATTCGCAACAAATTTTGACTTTTAAAAATGAAAACTTCGTTAGACCAATCAGTGCAGATGAATTGAATTGGTCTGGACTTGAGATTAAAAAGAAACATTTTTTAGGCTATTTAAACGACAATGCTTGCTTTGCCGTCTCTACTCAGGGAGATTGTGTGCTTGAAGATACAGTTTTTAGTGATTTAAGATCTTTATTGGGACGAATACCTGATGATTTATTTTCTGTGATTTCTAGAGCAATTCAAATTCAGAATTGGCATGAAACTCATAAATTTTGCGGCAAATGCGGAGCGAAGTTGGTAGAAGACAAGAAGGAAAGGGCAATGATTTGTAATAGCTGCGACGCTCCACCTGCATACCCTAGAATTTCACCTTGCGTAATAACATTAATTCATCGAGATGATGAAATTTTATTGGCACATAATGTAAATTTTCCAGAAAATTTTTACAGTACTTTGGCAGGTTTTATTGAACCTGGAGAATCAGTTGAGGCAGCTTTGGAAAGAGAGGTTAAAGAAGAAGTAGGAATAGAAGTAAAAAATATTAAATACTTTGAAAGTCAGTCTTGGCCTTTTCCAAGTCAATTGATGCTTGGATATTTTGCTGAATACTCTAAAGGCAATTTAACTCCAGATTTAGTAGAAATAGACAAAGCAGATTGGTTTAACATTAATCAACTTCCTAATGTTCCTCCTGGAAGTATTTCTATTTCTGGAAAGTTAATAGAATATTATGTAAAAAATTATAGCTAATTTTTGTTTCTAGGGTCGTTAGAAGCCCTTTCTCCAGTTCTTCTGGGAGCTATCGTCTTTTCTTTTTGTTTTGTGCTTTCAACTTTTTTAGGCCTACTGAGTTTTCGAGGAGTTATTTTCTCTTCAATTTTATTAGTTGTTTTCTCAATAACTTTAGCATTCTGTTTCTTTTCAAAAGGCTTTTTATTTTTTTGATGGTTTTCTTTTTTAATATTTCCCTTGGGAGTATTTTTTCCTTTGTTATCAAATCTTTTATTTTTATTAGAATGCCTCGTATTTTTGGGTTGAGCCTTTTTTTTCTGTACCGATTTTTTTTTGGCGATTTTATTTATTTGACTCTTTGGTTTAAACAAATTCACTATTTTACTAAGCACACCTTTTTTTGGTTTTGCAGAAGGGATCAACTTAACTGCTGCTTCCTCATTAATTCTTTTTGTTTTTTTTGATTTCTTCTCAAATTGTTCTGCGGCAGAGATAGAAGATTTTGACTTGTCCGGGTCTTGAACTTTTCCATCTTTTATCCTGATTACTTCAAATCTGGAATCAGGTCTTGTTGCGTCAGATATAACTACAACTTTTACTCCTGATCTTGCTTCAATATCATTCAACCTGATTCTTCTTTCATTCAGAAGAAGCGCTGACATGTCTGGAGAGACAACTGCTCTCACTTCATTAGTATTGGACTTACTGGTTTCTTCCTCGAGCAACCTCAATACAGACGTAGATAATGTATTAACATCCTGCGTCCATCTTTCAGACAATGAGGATCTCATTCGCTGTCTTGAAAGCTCCATCAAACCAAATCTTGATATTCGTCCAATTTGAACTCTTGCTCTGTCCACAGAAAGAGCTTTTCTCATTTCTTCTTCTACAGCTCTTTTGTTTTCTAATTTCATCATGTCTATGAAATCAATGACCACTAATCCACCAATATCTCTGAGTTTAAACTGCCTAGCTATTTCCCTACTAGCTTCAAGGTTTGTGTTTACAGCTGTTTCTTCTATATCTTTTCCTTGAGTTGCTTGAGATGAGTTAATATCTATTGCAACGAGAGCTTCGGTATCGTCTATAACTATTGCTCCTCCTGAGCTTAATCTGACTTCTCTTTGATAGGCTGTTTCAATTTGTGATTCAATTTGATATCTAGTGAAAAGTGGGAGAGTATTTTCATACTTATTTAAAATTTTCAATTGCTCTGGCATTACACTGCTAATGAATCCCTCTGCTTGCTCATAAGCTTCATTAGTATCTATCCAGATTTCATTAATATCCTCTTTAAGATAATCACGAAGGGTTCTGATGATAATGTCACTTTCTTTGTAAATTAAAAAAGGTGCTGTTTTTTGTGCATTCGCCTCTAAAATGGCCTCCCAAACTTTTATAAGATAAGAAAGATCCCAATCTAAATCTTCTTGTTCTCTTCCTTCTCCTGCAGTTCTTACAATAACTCCCATTCCTTCTGGCGCATTCAAGTCTGATACTTTCCTTTTAAGCATCTCTCTTTGTTCAGGATTTAGTCTTCTAGAAATACCTGAAGCTTTAGGATTATTGGGCATTAGAACTAAAAATCTTCCCGCAATACTAATGAGGGTTGTAAGGGCTGCGCCTTTATTTCCTCGTTCTTCTTTCTCAACTTGAACAATTATTTCTTGATCTTTAGTTAAACAATCTTTTATTGAGATTCTTTCATTACCCTTTCTATCTTTGGGTAAAAATTGTGGAGCTAACTCTTTGAATGGTAAGAATCCATGTCGATCAGCACCAAAATCTATAAACGCAGCACCAAGGCTTGGTTCAATCCTGCTGACTTTTCCTTTGTATATGTTGCCCTTTCTTCTTACTTCGGCAACATTTTCTATATCAAGATCAAATAAGTCATTGCCATCAGTTATAGCTATCCGAACTTCTTCAGGTTGAGTGGCATTAACAAGCATCCTTTTCATGAGGATATCTCCAGTAATGCTTTTAAATAAAAATTGAACCAGTAAAGGTCCTTTTAAATTTTTTGAGTCAGGATTTACGTCTCTTTACCTGGCCAAAAATAAATTATGTATTAAAAGCTGTTATAAATTCTTAGTTAAATAGGGATTGTTTATTCATTCAAGAAACCTGTTTAACATTAACGAAAGCTATTCTAAATTAGAATATAGAAAAAAAACAAACTTTTTTTCAAATGTTTAATAAAAGCCACAAAATAAAAGTCTCAAAAGAAGTTTTAGGCCAAAGAATTGATAATTTTTTAATTAACTATCTCAAAGGCATCCCTAGATCTAAAATTTACTCAATTATAAGAAAAGGAGAGGTAAGAGTTAATGGGTCGAGAAAAAAACCTTTGTATAAAATATCTGAAGGAGATGAAATAAGAATTCCTCCCTTAAATATTGACGAAAAAAAAGAATTATTTATACCTGAAAACTTTATCAAATTGCTCAAAGAAAGAATTGTTTATGAGAACCAAAACTATTTAATTATCAACAAACCATCTGGTGTAGCTTCTCACGGTGGAAGTGGAATTAAACTGGGTTTAATTGAGTCTGTTAGAAATTTTGGAAAGTCTTATAGAGACTGCAAATTGATTCATCGATTGGACAAAGATACTTCTGGTTGTCAAATAATCGCAAAAAAACAAAGTTTCCTGAGAAAATGTAATGAAGAAATTAGATTGGGAAGAAGTTATAAAGAATATATAGCGATTGTGAATGGTAGATGGCCAAAAACTAAATCGAAAGTGGTAAGTTCAATTTTAAAAACAAAAAATGAGAGTGGAGAACACAAAGTTATATCAAGCTCTTTTGGAAAGGAATCGGTTACAAATTTTGAAGTTTTAACATCATCAAGAAATTATTCTAAATTGAGATGTGAATTGGTAACAGGGAGGACTCACCAAATTAGAGTACACGTATCACAAGAGGGTTATCCTATAGTCGGAGATTTAAAATATGGATACAGAGCAATTGAAAATAAACAAAAAAAAATAAAAAAGTTGTATCTTCATTCCCACGTATTAAAAATTCCTGATTTAAAAGTGTCTTTTAAAGTTGAAGAACCTGAAGAATTTGATATTTTATTAAAAAATGATGAAAATTTTTAATTTTTGAAATAGAATCCTCCTTCTCAAGTTATGGCAGTACAAAAAAGTAAAGTTTCTAGGTCAAGAAGAGGCGCAAGGCGTTCACACAATAAGTTGAAATCTCCTGCTTTGTCTATAGACCAAACCACTGGAGAGGTGCACTTACGTCACCACATGACAGAAGATGGTTTTTACAAGGGGAAAAAGGTCATGGAAGTAAAAACTAAAAGGGAAGATCCAGACTCTTCAGAAAATTAAGTGTCACTCAAAAAAAAAGTTCTTATTACTGGCGCTTCAAGAGGAATTGGCAAATCTATTTTAGAAGCATTTTCAGATGAAAACTGCTTCCTAATTGGCACGGCAACCTCGAAAGTTGGATTGGAAACAATACAAAATTTTCTTTCCGGAAATAAAATTGAAGGAAAAGCCTTAATCCTTGATTTATCAAAGGATGAATCAATAAATAATTTTTTTATTACCCTCAAAGATAACGATCTTTACCCAGATGTCCTAATAAATAATGCAGGTGTGACGAGAGATAATATTTTTCTACGAATGAAGGACGAAGAGTGGTCAGAGGTTTTAGACATCCATTTAAATTCTCAATTTAAAATTATTAAAAATCTTATCAGGCCAATGTTGAAAAAAAAATATGGAAGGATAGTAAATTTATCTTCGGCTGCTGCAGCAATAGGAAATAAAGGTCAAGCAAATTATGTTGCAGCTAAGTCGGGGATAGAAGCGATGTCTAAAACTCTCGCCAGAGAGTTTGGGTTAAAAAATATCACTATAAATTGCGTAGCCCCGGGGTTTATTGAAACAGATATGACAAAATCATTAGAAGAAAATTATAAAGAAGAAATAGCTTCGCAGATTCCTCTTCAGAGATTCGGTAGGCCAGAAGAAGTTGCTGATCTGATAAAATTTTTAACATCATCCGAAGCAGATTATATAACTGGACAAACCATTCATATTAATGGTGGGCTTTTTATGTAAAAAATTTCCTATCTAGTTTTTTTATAAATTAGATATATAATTAGCGAACTTTGGAGAGGTTCTTATGAGTAGTACTGAAGATAGAGTAAAGAGAATAGTTTGCGAACAATTAGGTGTTGGTGAAGAAGAGGTTACACTTGAAGCTTCATTCATTGACGATCTTGGAGCTGACTCTCTTGATACAGTTGAGTTAGTTATGGCTTTTGAAGAAGAGTTTGAAATAGAAATCCCTGACGAAGAAGCTGAAAAAATCGCTACTGTTAAAAATGCAGTCGATTATATTGATTCATCATCTTAAAATTATTTAATGGCTCAAGGAAGACGAGTAGTTGTCACTGGTCTTGGTACTGTATGCCCCAATGGAAATGACGTTTCCTCAGCTTGGAAAAGCGTGGTAAATGGAAAAAGTGGTGCAGAGTTAATAGATAAATTCGATACTTCTGAGTTTTCAACAAAATTTGGCGCCACTGTAAAAGATTTTGAAAACAACCCTAATATAGATGCTAAAGAATCCCGAAGAATGGATCTTTTCATTCAATTTGGTCTTGCAGCCTGCGCAGAAGCAATTACAGACTCAGGAATAAATTTTGAAGATCACGACGTTGATAGAATTGGTGTGTCTATAGGTTCTGGTATTGGCGGACTTGAAACAATTGAAAAAAATGCTTTAGCTCTTTCTCAAAAAGGGCCTAAAAGAATCTCACCTTTTTTTGTTCCTGGTTCTATCATCAATATGGCTTCAGGCACAGTTGCAATTAAATACGGGTTAAGGGGACCGAATTTATCAATGGTATCAGCATGCTCTTCCGCAGGGCACAGTATAGGCTACGCAGCAAGAAGTATAGCTTATGGAGAAGCCGATATTATGGTAACTGGAGGAGCTGAAGCGGCAATGAGCCCTTTGGGCATTGCTGGATTTAATGCAGCCAAAGCTTTGTCGACCAGGAATGAATCTCCAGAAGAAGCTAGTAGACCTTGGGATAAAGATCGAGATGGTTTTGTGCTTGGAGAAGGTGCTGGAGTTCTTATTTTAGAAGAATTAGAAATGGCAAAAAAAAGATCAGCTAAAATCTATGCTGAAATTATTGGATTTGGTATGAGCGATGACGCTTACCACATTACTGCTCCAGCAGAAGACGGGAAAGGAGCAAAGCTTGCAATGAAAAATGCGCTTATTGATTCTGAAATTAATTTTTCTGAAATTGATCACATTAACGCTCATGGAACATCAACTCCCTTAGGAGATGTTGTTGAGTCAAAAGCAATAAGAGAATTATTTCAAGAAAGTGCTGACAATATCTATGTATCATCGACAAAATCAATGACCGGTCATTTATTGGGCGCAGCTGGGGCGATAGAATCAATTTTTAGTGTATTGGCAATAAAAGATAAAGTTATTCCCCCGACAATTAATTTAAATAATCCTGATAATGAAGCAAAATTAAAATTAGTTGCAAATAATTCAATCGAAGAAAAAGTAAGCTTTGTTATGAATAACACTTTTGGCTTTGGTGGAACCAATGTTTCTTTGATATTTAAAGAATTTGAGTGAAAATTTTTTCTCTAATTATTTTATTCTTCTTTTTTTTCATTTTTTCAGTAGCTTTAGTAAATTTTAAAAATGATGAATTTATATTCAAAATTGAAAAAGGAGATTCTTTCTCTGACTTAGAAAAAAATCTCCTTAGAGAAGGCATTGCCCTGCCTGTAATTACCAGAATATTTTTTTTATTTTTTGGCAAAGATCAAGATTTAAGAGTGGGAGAATATTTTGTAGATAAATCAGTGAACCTTAAAGATATAACTTTTACTATCTTTTTTGAGAACGTTCATTACAGAACAATATCTATACCGGAAGGATCAAAAATCACTAATTTTTTGTCAAAAAGTCAGATTGAAAATTTTTGCAAATACAAAAATATTCCAAAATGTAATTTAGAGGGTTATTTCCACCCAAATACTTATAAATTTGAATTTTTTGATGATTTTAATGAAGTCCTAAATACGGCTTTTAATATGCAATTATTATATTTAGAAAAGTATTTTAGTGAAAAAGAAGATGACTCGATAAAAAGTGAGGCCGATTTTCTAACAATTGCATCAATTGTAGAAAAGGAGAGTTGTAAAAATGAAATGTCTCTGGTCGCAGGAGTTATCTATAATAGATTGCAGAAAAAAATGAAATTACAAATAGATTCAACTGTTATTTATGGAATAGATAATTTTAACGGAAACCTGACAAAAAAAGATTTAAGAAGAAAGTCTGTTTACAACAGTTATCTGAATTATGGGCTTCCTCCTACGGCAATTAGCAATCCTTCTGAACAGGCTTTAAAAGCAGTTGCTTTCCCAGATAAACATGACTATTTATATTTTGTGAAAAAAGATAAATGTTTGCATGAATTTTCAACTAATTATGAAGATCATTTAAAGGCAGTGCAAAAGTATCAATTAAATTAATGTTTATTACTTTTGAAGGAATTGAGGGATCCGGTAAAACAACCCAAATAAATTTTCTAAAAGATTTTTTTAAAGAAAAATCAATTAAAGCTGTATTTACAAAAGAACCCGGATCATCAAAAATTGGCGGTGAAATAAGAAATATCTTATTGAATAAAAATCTAAATTTATCACCCTACGCTGAACTATTTCTAATTTTTGCTGATAGATCACAACATGTTGAAGAAATAATTAAACCAAAATTAAGTGCAGACTTCTTAGTTGTCTCTGATAGATATATTGATTCGACATTTGCTTATCAAGGCGAGGGCAGGTCTATAGGACATGAAGAAATATCAAAAATAATCAAAAAAATGAATTTACCCTTGCCCGATAAGACCTTCTTATTAGATCTTCCTGTTTCTGAAGGCCTAAGGAGAGCAAAAAAAAGAGCGGAGTTTGACAGATTTGAGTCTGAGGAATTAGCTTTTCATGAGAAAGTTAGAAACGCTTATCTTAAAATTTATGAAGAAAATAAAAATAGAATTATAAAAATTGACGCTACGAAATCTCCAAATAAAATATTCGATGAAATCGAAAAAAATTTAGAAATTGAATGAATTAAAAGAAAAAATTAATCCTTTATTAAAAGAGTATTTAGATTTTTTTAATAAGGATTCACTTTCACATGGATACTTAATATCTGGTGAAAATGGACTAGGCAAAAAAGATTTAGTTAGAGTCTTAAGTGAGTCAATCCTTTGCAAGAATAGTAACGAGTTATTTGAGGCTTGTGGCGAGTGTAATGCTAGTAAATTAATGCAATCTGGCAACCATCCTGATTATCATTTTATTGAGGAGGAAGCTGGTTCAAAAATAATTAAAATAGGTCAGTTAAGGGGAAATAAGAAAAAAAATGATTCACATGAAGGAATTGTTAACTCAATATTTGAGACTCCTCTAGTATCATCATCAAAGGTATTCGTAATAAATAATGCACATTTAATGAATGACGAATCACAAAATTTTATCTTAAAAATTCTGGAAGAACCTCCAAAGGAATCATTTATTTTTTTGATCTCTTCAAATCCCTTTCTTTTGAAAAAAACTCTTCTAAGTCGTCTATCTCATTTACAAATTAAATTTCCAGATATATCAAACTTAAAAGAATATTTTTCTGAAAAAAGAATAGAAATTGACGAAAGAGATTATGAATTATTAAAAGGAGAAGATCTTGTTAATTTTTCCGCTGCCAAATTAGAAGATTTAAGAGAAAGTTGGGAAGATTTCACTAAGGATTTAGTAAATATAAGTTCGTATAAGGAGATCGAAAAAATTTCTTCAAAATGGGATGACGATTCAGTACAAGATAAATTAATTTGGCTATCAAAAATTATTTTAGAGTCATTTAAAAAAAGACTCGATTCAAATTTTAAAGCTACTTTTTTATCTTCTGATTTAAATCTAGACAGAAAGTCTTTGATCGATCTTTCAGAAATTTTTAAAAATATTCAAAATATATTGATTGATCTAAATTCAGGAGTAAATCTTAATAATAAAATTCAAATTAAAAGCTTACTTTCAAATCTAAATTAGATCGGATTTACCTTAATTATTTTTGCATTTGCTTTATCGGTTAGAAGGTAAATGTCGCCATCAGGAGATTCAAAAATATTTCTAATTCTAGAATTAAGTTCAGAAAAAAGAATTTCTTCATCCAAATTACCATCTTCAAGAAATTTTATTTTTCTTACATCTCTTGAAACAAGTGCTGATACGAACAAAGAATCAGTCCAACTTGGAAATCTTGTTCCTTTGTAGATCATCATACTTGATGGTGCTATTGAAGGAGTCCAATGCAAAAGGGGCTGTTCCATTCCTTTCATCTCTGTAAAAGGTGAAATTAATGCTCCTGAATAATCAATGCCATAAGTAATTACAGGCCAACCATAATTTTTTCCTGCTTCGATCAAATTAATTTCATCTCCACCTTGAGGCCCATGTTCATGTTCAATTATCCTTCCATCGGAAAGCACTACTAAACCTTGCATATTTCTATGACCAAATGAAAAAATATCTTTGAGATTTTCTGTCTCAAAAAAAGGATTGTCTAACGGAATTTGACCATTATCTTTGATTCTTACTATTTTACCAAAATGATTATCAAGATCTTGAGCCTGCTCTCTGTAATCAAAACCATCTCCACTTGTTATTAATAAAGAATTATCATCAAGAAATGCCATTTTTGCTCCGTAATGAACCGGCGGATTTCTCAGAGCTTTAGCTGAAAATATATTTTCTAAGTCTGTTACAGAATTATTTGTGATTCTTAGCCTATCAACAACGAGGGTATTTTGATCGTTGGCTACTTTTTTCGAATAACTAATGTATATCCAACCATTCTGCGAATAATTTGGATGCAAAACAATCCCAGAAAGTCCACCTTGTCCTCTAAATAAGACTTTTGGGACATTTTCAATTTCTATAATTTTTTTAGTCTTAAGATTTATTTTTTTTAATTTACCAGGAAGCTCTGTGAGTAAAATCTCTTCTTTTGAAATAAAAACTGCTTCCCATGGGAAGTCCAATTTCTCAATAACAGTTTCTAATTTATATTCGGCGAAAATATTTGAAGAAACAAATAAAATTAATAAGGCAATTGTCTTTTTCATATTAATATTATAAAAATAATTTAAATTTTTTATATTTTATGCTTTTTACAATTAAATTAGTTAGCATTTTTCTTTTTAGCACATTAGTAGCGGTTTTTTTATCTGTGCCAATCACAAGTGTTTCTTATTTATACTGGTTGAGCTCAAGGGAGATATCAATTGGCATAGATATTTTATTTAAAAGTTTATCTCATGATTGGCTATATTTTTCACCTATTCTTTTCATAGTTTATTCAGTAGGGTTTTTTGCAGCTTTTATTGTTTCTAAACTTGCTCTATCAGTAATAAAGATTGATAAAAGAATTGCTTATGGTCTGGCAGGCGCTGCTTCTGTCGCAACAGTTTTATATCTATCTGTAGCGTTATTGTTTGAAACACAGATCATCGCTGGCAATAGATATTTTTTTGGATGGATCTTCCATATAATCTTTGGTTTTTTTGGAGGATATATTTTTGCTTCTTTACTAAAAAAGATATAATTAAATAATGAGTAAAACAGCTAAATTTACAGAAATGACAAAAGGAACTGCTGAAGACTACGTTCCAATTGTTGAAGCAGCAATGGTTCATACATCTGAACTTCCACAAAGGATCTTAGAACATCTTGAAATGTTGAAAGGCGATCATGGAGGTTTCGCAGTTGATAGATATACCCATTGTCTTCAAACAGCAACAAGAGCTTATAGGGATGGAAGAGACGAGGAATATGTAGTCTGTGCATTGCTTCACGACATCGGAGATATTCTTGCACCTGCAAATCATGCTGACTTTGCTGCGACTTTACTTGAACCCTATATCTCAGAAAAAAATTTCTGGATTCTCAAACACCACGGCATTTTTCAAGGATATTATTTTTTTCATTTCTTGGGTCTTGATAGAGACATGAGAGATAAATATAAAGATCATGAATATTGGAGAGACTGTGCTGAGTTTTGCGCAAAATACGACCAAAATTCTTTTGACCCTAAATATGACACTCTTCCGATAGAAACCTTCATTCCAATGTTGGAAAGAGTTTTGTCTCAAACTAAGAAATCAATTTATAAAGCTGAATAAAGCTTTAATTTCTAGTTTAATTCTTCTGTGACGAAATTCGTTTCTAATCTATCTTTAATTTTATATTCTTCAGGCTCTGGAGTTATTGGAATTAATGCCGTAATTTTTGGAACTTGGGTCTTAATTTTTTATAACCAAGTTTTAGGTTTAAATCCTATTTTAGCCTCTTTGGCTTTGGGTATAGCTCTTGTCATCGACGCAATTTCAGATCCATTGATAGGAGCCTGGTCAGATAGGTTTAGGTCGAAATGGGGTAGAAGACATCCTTTTATTTACTCAAGCATCTTGCCTTTATGCATTAGTTTTTATCTTTTATTCACCGAACCAAATAGTTATTCACAATCTTATCTCTTTTGGAAACTTTTGATTTTAGTTTTAATTATTAGAATTTCTTTGACATTTTATGAAATTCCTAGAGCTTCTCTTGGACCAGAACTTACCAAAGATTATGATAAGCGAAACTTTGTAAATGGTTGGGCATATGTTGCCGCAGTGGTTGCAGGGACGACAGTTACTTTTGTTATGTATTCTTACTTTTTAATTGAAACTGAAGAGTTCACTGGCAATAAAGCTTTTTTAAACCCAGATGGATATAGGTACTTTGGTTTATTATCCGGATTTTTAATTGTAATTTTCGGTTTAATTTCTGCGGCGAGTACTCACCGTTTTATTCCTTATTTACACAAAGCTGAGTCACAAGCTAGCTTTTCTATAAATAATTTTCTAAAAGAATTATTTGAGTGTTTTTCTAATAGATCGTGGCTAGTGATGCTTTTAGCGGGCGGTTTTTATGGACTGAATATTGGTATTACCAGTGGAACCTCAACTTATGTAAATACTTATTTTTGGGAATGGACACCCTCAACTATCTCTCTTTTTCCAGTCATTGCAGGAGCTGCAACTATTGTAGGTGCAATTTTAGCAATTGTTATAACTGCTGGAAGAGAAAAGAAAAATATTGCTGTTACAGTCTTCTCACTTGGTTTGATAATTGATCCATTGCCAATTTGGTTGAGATTGCTTGATGGGGTTTTCCTTATAGATTTTTTTCCTCTAAATGGAACTGACTCATTATGGTGGATAATGATAATTCATACTTCGATAGTTGATGCATTGCGAGCAATGGGCTTTGTTTTGGTAATTTCAATGATCTATGACATTGTTGAAGACAGCCAAATTAATACAGGTAGGAGAGATGAGGGAGTTTTCATGTCTGGACCAAATTTAATCCAAAAAATTCTTTCTGGATTTGGAATTTTTCTCTTAGGAATAGTCATGCAATTTTTTGGCTTTGATAACACTAATATGTCTCAAATAGAGATTGCCCAACCTATAAGAGAATTGGTGATTTTCCAATCTATAATTGGACCAATTCTTTCATTGGCGGGTATTTTTTGTCTTTTATTTTATAATATTACTCGAGAGAAATTTCACAGAGCTATTGATGATTTAGGTTATAGAGATAATTAATGTTTTTTCCAATTTCTGACGAAAATCCAAGTAAAAATAAACCTTTTATAACTTATTGTTTGATAGGTCTCTGTATTTTCTCATTTGTTTTGCAATATCTAGCTCAGATGAACCAAGAGATGTTTGTAAATCTCGGGTTTGTTCCAAATACCTTTTTTAATTCAATTCTATCAATAGAAGCATATATTCCAATAATTACTTCTATGTTTCTCCACGGCGGTTTAGCTCATATTGGAGGCAATATGCTCTACCTTTGGATCTTTGGAGATAACGTAGAAGATTCTATGGGGAGGACTAGATTTATATTTTTTTATTTTTTATGCGGAGGTATTGCAGCAATTTCACAAGGCTTAGTTGACCCAACTTCTAACATACCAATGGTTGGTGCAAGTGGGGCTATTGCGGGCGTTCTTGGGGCATACTTAATTCTATATCCGAGAGCTAACGTAAAGTGTCTAATTTTTATAATAATAATTATTCAAATGATTAGAGTACCTGCTTTTATTGTTTTAGGTTTTTGGATATTTGGTCAATTTTTTAGCGCTCCTTTTTCTTTAGATTCCGAAGGTGGAACAGCTTATTTCGCCCACATTGGAGGATTTATTGCAGGTATGATCTTGATTCCATTTTTTAAAAAGAAAGAAACGAAACTATTTAATCATAAGGCTAGCCCAGCATGGACTGTTTTTAGTGACAAAGATAATATAAATAATTCAGGTAAAAATTTTTTACAAGACTTTATAAATAAATCAGAGAATGAGATAAAGAGAAGAAAATGATTAGAAGAATTTTATTAAGGTTTTTATTTTGGGGAGTAGGTTTGTTCCTCTCTTTTTTATTGATTGCCTTTTTATATTTTTTTGCTTTTTATTTTAATTTTTTTGGTTCTTTGGAAGACTCAGGTATGAACATCAAAACTTCTTATCCTGACGAATTAGTTCAATCGAGAATTCAGTCGCAAATAGAAGTGTCTCACAGCGATACTCAAATTTTATTTGGCGATACCCATGTACATTCTACTCATTCTCTTGATGCATTCTTGTGGAGCTTGCCGAACAGTCAAGGCGAAGGACCCCATTTAATGGCAGACGCTTGCGATTATGCAAGATTTTGTTCAGCAATAGATTTTTGGGTAATGACAGATCATGCTGAAGGAAGTACCCCAAGGAAGTGGGGTGAAACTATTAAAGCTGTTCAGAATTGCAACAAAGTAAATCAGAATAAAAATTTGAAAGATACTATAAGTTTTGTTGGATATGAATGGACACAAATCTCACCAGACATTGATGAGCATTATGGCCATAAAAACGTTCTCTTCTTAGAAACAGATAATGATTTATTGCCAGGAATTCCATATGGAGCTGCAGGTTATGCATCTGATGGATTTAGAGATAATGATAATTTACCCACGGTAAAACAAAATATGGTTGCTTCATCCGTGGTTGATTTTTCAAACAGACAAAGATACGCGGATTTTATTAGCTTTGTTGAAGAGGTACTTGCCCACCCAGATTGCGATATGTCGGATCCTGACCCAAGAAATTGTTACCGCTCTGTAAGATCTCCTAAAGAGCTATTTGAAGTATTAGATGACGTAAAATCTGATTCTATTGTTATACCTCATGGGAATTCTTGGGGATATTACACACCCGCTGAGTCAAATTGGGATAAACAATTATCTGATCAGCATGATCCAAATCGTCAAATTTCTATAGAAATTTTTTCAGGACATGGAAATTCAGAAGAATACAGACCTTGGTCGGCGACAAAAACCGAAAATTCTATTGCAATATGTCCACCACCATCTAAAAATTATTTACCTTCATGTTGGCGCGCTGGAGAAATAGTTTTAGAAAGGTGTCTAGCTGAAGATTTAGATGAGAGCCTTTGTTTAGAAAAATCTGAACTAGCAAAAAAAAATTATATTGACGGAGGTAACTTCGGACATTGGGCGCTTAGTGGTGTAGAACCTGAGGATTGGCTGAATTCAGGACAATGCAATGATTGTTTCGTTCCAGCATTTAACATGCGTCCAAAAGGATCAGTTCAGTATGCATTGGCTTCAAGAAAATTTTATGAAGATAAGATAGTGCAATTTGATTTTGGATTTATCGCTTCAAGCGATAACCATCGATCTAAACCAGGTACCGGTTACAAAGCGATTGATAGATTACTTACCACTGAAGCAAACGGTGCAGCTTCACCATTTGTAAGATCAAATTTCTTTCCTTACGAAGAAAAAACTATAGACTCCAGAAAAGTTATTCCAGAAGAAATTAACACTCCTAGCGAACTAACTATGTATGAAGCAGAAAGACAGTCTTCTTTTTTTACTACGGGCGGACTAGCTGCTGTGCATGTAAATTCAAGATCTAGAGAAGGAATATGGGAAGGATTTAAAAATAAAGAAACTTACGCTACAAGCGGCCCACGAATTCTTTTATGGTTTGACTTAATAACTACTGCAGAAACTTTTCCAATGGGAAGTAAAATAAGTTCTGAGAGAAACCCCGTCTTTGAAGTTAAAGCTGTTGGTTCATTTAAACAAAAACCAGGTTGTCCTGAATTCAATTTATCCAATGCTGATGCGACAAGATTAAAAAAAATATGTAAAGGTGAGTGTTATAACCCTTCTGAAGAAAGACGGAACATCACAAGAATTGAAGTAGTTAAAATTACACCACAAAATTATAATGATGAGCCAATTGGACCTTTAATCAAAGATGCTTGGAAGGTTTTCGAATGCGAGCCAAGTCAAGAAGGTTGTAAGATAAGATTTACTGACAAGGATTTTTTAAAGGATGGAAGAGATAGCGTTTATTATGTAAGGGCAATTGAAGAACCTTCTCTCAGAGTAAACGGAGATAATTTAAGATGTGAATACGATGATGAAGGAAATTGTGTCAAAGTAAATATTTGTCATGGAAGTTATTTAACAGATAAAAATGATAATTGTCTTGCCCCCTCTGAAGAAAGAGCTTGGTCTTCTCCGATATACGTGAATAGAATATAACTTATGAAAGATACAAAATTGCCAGTTTCCACCAAACTTTATTATGGTTTTGGATCAATGGCATTTGGAATTAAAGACAATGCTTTTGCTTATTTTTTACTTTTTGTTTATGTGCAAGTATTTGGATTGTCTCCAGATTTAGCCGGATTAGCTATTCTTTTGATGTTAATTTTTGATGCTATTTCTGATCCTCTCGTTGGTTATTTTTCTGATAATACAAAAACAAAATGGGGCAGAAGGCATCCCTACATTTATTTGTCAGCGTTACCAGTATGTATTTCTTTTTTTGTATTGTGGATTCCTCCATTGGATTTAACGCAGTTTCAATTATTTTCATACTTACTTTTAGTTGGAATTTTTATTAGAACGGCTATTACTTTTTACGAAATTCCTAGTATGGCCTTAGGACCCGAATTGTCTAAAGATTACATTGAAAGAAGTTCTTTGCTTGCTTATAGATATTGGTTTGGATGGTGGGGAGGTCTTGCAGTTTGGTGTTCTTTATGGATTTTTGTTGTTTATAGCAGCTACACGGGCACAACAGACGCCAGGTATCTACCTTCAACATGGCAATCATATGGGTTAGCTTGTGGAGTGGTCATGTTTATTGCAATCATGGTTACTGCTTTAGGAACTCACCGTCACATTAATGATTTATTCACGCCCGAGCCAAATAAACTTTCTTTAAGAAATACCTTGAGCCAGTTATGGGAGACCTTAACCGTAAGTAGAGATTACTTAGTTTTATTTTTGGCGGGAATTATTACTGCAGTTGCATCTGGAATCTCTACAAATCTTACTTTGTTCTATTACAGTTTTTTTTGGGAATTCACTCCCTTAAATATTTTGACAATAGGTTTAGCTTTATTTCTAACGCCTTTTGTAGGCATTTTAATTTCTCCTTATCTGGCTGGAAAATATGGAAAAAGAAACACAATAATATTTATGTTTTTAATTGCTTTCGTTGCAGAAAATATTGCAATTTTTATGAAAATCTTTGATTTGATGCCTTCTAACGATACTCCTTATGTTCTTTTTATTGTTCTAGCTTGTCACTGGATAGGTATTGCTGCTCAAATAATTTCATACACCACTTTAGGCTCGATGGTATTTGATACAGTTGAAGAAGTTGAAAAAATTACTGGAAGAAGAATGGAAGGTACTTTATTGGCTGCTAGATCTTTTGCAGCAAAATGTATGAGTGGAGCAGGAGCATTCTTAGCTGGAATAGTATTATCCTTATCTTCTTGGCCGTCAGGAGCCGTAGCTGGGGAAGTGGACAACAGCACAATAATTAGCGTAGGTATTTATGCTTTATCTATTTCAACTTGTTTATGGCTTTTAGCGCTATTTATTTTTTCCAAAGTTAAAATGACAAAGGCTTCTCATGAAGGAAATTTAGATAATTTAAATTACTCTGAGACATGATAAAAGACGATATAGAGCTAAATTTGAAAAATAATTTGGAAATTTACTTTTTAGAAGTAATAAACGAAAGCAATATGCATAACACGCCTGATGGAGCTGAATCGCATTTTAAAATAACAGTTGTTTCCGATTTTTTTGAAGAAATGCGAGCAGTTCAAAGGCACCAAAAAATATACCAAATTCTATCGGAAGAAATGAAGAAAATTCATGCCATCGCGATTCATCCATTTACACGCAACGAGTGGAAAGATATTTCAGGAGATGACTTAAAATCTCCAAATTGCCTTGGTGGAGAGAATGCAGAAAAGTAAAAAATTTTTTATAGCTACATTCTACAAATGCTTTAGCTTTGAACAGATTAAATTATTAGAAAATCTTTTAAAAAGGCAATTTAAAAAACTTAAAATTGTGGGCACTGTCATCCTCACCTCTGAGGGAATTAATTCTACAATTGCATCCCAAAATTCAGTTTCTTTAAAAAAAGGAATAGCATTAATTGAAAAATACTGCGGAAATTTAGAGATAAAAAATTCGATATCCGATAAGCAGCCTTTTAAAAAATTAAAAATAAAGCTTAGACAAGAGATTGTTCCATCCGGAATAAATCTAAGAATTGATAATCACAAAGGTAAATACGTTGATCCAGAAGATTGGCATGATTTTATTTCTCAAAAAGACGTTCAAACAATAGATGTCAGAAATGAATACGAAATTGAAGTTGGAACTTTCAAAAATTCTATTTCTCCAAAAACAAAAAATTTTAGAGAATTTAATAAATACATCGTAGATAACAAAAAGCTCTTGAATAGAAAAAAAATTGCTATCTTCTGCACGGGAGGCGTTAGATGCGAAAAGGCTTCTGCAATGTTTTTAGAAAACGGAGTGGAAAATGTTTTTCAACTAAAGGGCGGAATTTTAAATTATTTTGAAAAGTCTAAAAATACTGACAAATGGGAAGGAGAATGTTTTGTTTTCGATGATAGAGTTACACTTAAAACTAATTTGGAGCCTGGCAATTTTTATCAATGTTTTGCATGTAGAAGACCTTTGTCTAATAAAGATCTGTTAAAGCCTGAATATCTTAAAGGAGTTTCTTGTCACAAATGTTTTGATGAAAAAACAGATGAAGACAGACTCAGATATAAAGAGAGACATAAACAATATAAAAATCAGCAATTATGATATCCGCTAACTTAATTACTGAAAGCCCAAAATTAGTTTTATTTATTATTTTCTCTTTACTTATTCTAATTGGAGCAGGAGCTTCTAATTTCGATTTAGATGCATCTTCAGAGACTTTACTTTTAGAAAACGACCCTGATTTAAAACTTTATAGGGACTCAGCAAAAACTTATGGCTCAACAGATTTCTTAGTAGTAACCGTAACTCCAGACGAACCTATTTTTAAAAAATCTTCAATTGAAACCTTCAAAAAACTTATTTTTGAGCTATCCAACGTCGATGGTATTGAAAGCGTTCTAAGTTTGCTTGATGCGCCATTAATTGAAGCAAATAAAAATTTGTCGTTGTCTGAAGTTGCGGATCAAGTTTCAACTCTTGACTCAATTGATCCTGACATAGAAAAAGCTAAACGAGTTTTCAATACAAATGAGGTTTATAAAAACTTATTAATTAGCGAAGATTTAAAAACTACTGCCATACAACTTACTTTAAAAAGAAATATAACTTACGAAAATTTAATCAACGAGAGATATTCCATCAATGATCAATTAAATCCTGAATTTAATTCAAGGCTTGAAATAGTAAATGAGGAAATTCAAAAGGAAAGGGAGTTAATATCAACTAAAGAAGAAAAATTAGTTGAAGAAATAAGAAGCATTCTTAAAAATTATAGTTATTTTGGCGAACTCTTCTTAGGAGGGGCAGCCATGATAACCGTAGATACTATTAATTTTATTTCACAAGATTTATTAACTTTTGGGTCGGCTGTTTTTTTGATTTTTATTCTAGTTTTAGGCGTTATTTTTAAGCAATTTAGGTGGGTGGCAATTCCATTAAGCGCGGCTTTATTTTCTTCCATTATCTCAATAGGGGTAATAGGTTGGCTCGAATGGAAAGTAACAGTTGTATCCGCGAATTTTGTTTCGATAGTAATGATAATAAGCTTGTCTTTGGCTGTGCATCTTATTGTTAGATACCAAGAGCTAAACCATAAACTTGACTTAGATCAGAAAGCTTTGGTAAGTGAAACTTTGAGACAGATGTTCTTACCATGCCTTTATACAGCTTTGACGACCGTTGCTGCTTTTGCTTCACTTGTTATAAGTGATATCAAGCCACTTATAGATTTTGGATTCATGATGGTGATTAGTATTGTTTCTATTTTTATTTTTACATTTATTTATTTTGGATCTTTGAACGCTTTATTATCCAAAACTAACGTAAGTCTAAAACCAGTGTCTGAAAGCTTAACTAATAAGATATTTTCTTGGGTAGAAAAAAGAATCAATACAATTCTTATTCTTACATTTTTTGTAATTTTTTTATCTGTAGTTGGATTTAATAAATTAACCGTAGAAAATAAATTCATCGACTATTTCAAATCTTCATCTGAGATATACAAAGGATTATCCTTGATAGATAAAAAACTTGGTGGCACTGCTACTTTAGATGTAATTATTGATGCTCCAAGCATGGGTCAAGAAGCAGATTTTGCATTTGAAGATGATTTTGATGAGGGTTTTGGTGACTCCTTGGCGGATGAAATTCAGGAACAGGGTTATTGGTTTACCTCTGAAAACCTGATTTTTTTAGAATCGATTCATGATTATTTAGAAGGCAGAAATGAAATAGGAAAGGTCTTATCAGTTTCAAGTGGAGTAAAAATTGCTGAAATAGCAAATAATAATAATAGGCTTTCTGATGTTGAACTGGCTTTATTGAGAAGTTTATTACCAGAAGAAATAGAGTCTCAACTTTTAAGTTCCTATATAAGCAGTGATGACAATCAAGTCAGATTGACAGCTAGAGTTATAGAATCGCTTGAAGGATTGAATAGAAAAACTCTTATTGAATCCATAGACGCCGATTTACAAAACGTTTTTGGTCTAGACGTTAATCAATATTCTTTAACAGGCATATCAGTTATTTACAGCAATTTATTACAAAGTCTATTTGGTTCCTTGTTTGGGAGCATGAGCATAGTATTTGTATCAATTTTTTTGATGTTTTTGATACTTTTTAAATCCTTAAACTTAGCTTTATTAGGAATGGTTCCAAATTTTTTATCTGCTGGAGCAGTGATAGGGACAATCGGACTGCTAGGTATTCCGTTAGACGTTATGACAGTTACTGTTGCAGCTGTAAGTGTGGGAATGGGGGTAGATAATACAATTCATTATATTTTTAGATTTAAAAAAGAATACTTAGCATCAAATAATTATCTAATGGCGTCAAAAAATACACATACGACGGTAGGAAAAGCGCTTCTTTACACCTCTTTAACCATAATATTTGGTTTTTTATCTTTAACAATTTCAAATTTTAATCCAACAGTCTATTTTGGGCTTTTTACTGCATTAGCTATGATCATGGCTGTTATAAGTTCTTTAGTGCTTTTACCTGCTTTGCTGATTAAACTTAAACCTTTGAAAGTATAAATGGGACCTTTATCTGGAATAAAAATAGTTGAATTTGCCGGTCTGGGCCCAGGACCTTTTTGTGGAATGATTTTGGCTGATATGGGCGCTGATGTCATAGTAGTCGACAGAATCGAAAATTACGGCAAAGCAAAAACAAATGATCTCGCGAGCAGAGGGAAAAAATCAATTGCAGTCGATTTAAAAAATCCTGAATCAAAGGATTTGATTCATTCTCTTGTAAAAAATGTAGATGCACTGTTAGAAGGTTTGAGACCAGGAAAAATGGAAAAACTAGGTTACGGACCAGATGATTTACTATCAATAAATCCAAAATTAATTTACGGCCGAATGACAGGGTGGGGTCAAACAGGAAGTTTTTCTCCCGAAGCAGGTCATGACATTAATTATATTGCTCTCACAGGAGCTTTGGGAGCCATGGGCTCAAAAGACACACCACCTTTCCCTCCATTGAATTTAGTCGGAGATTTTGGCGGCGGCGGAATGTTATTGGCTATGGGTATATGTGCAGCTTTAGTTGAGAGTTCTAAATCGGGAAAAGGCCAAGTGATTGATGCAGCAATGACCGATGGATCTGCATTGCTTATGACAATGATGTATGGAATGTATAGCGCTGGCCAATGGAAAGATCAAAGAGATTCAAATTTATTGGATGGAGCTGCACATTTTTATGGTTGTTATGAATGCAAGGATAATAAATACATATCAATCGGCTCTATTGAGCCTCAGTTCTATGCTGCTTTAATTAGATGCATGCAATTAGATGAAACTACTTTTAATAATCAATTTGATCAAAAACAATGGCCAGAACTAAAAAAAATAGTTTCTGAAAGATTTAAAACTAGGACTAGAGACGAGTGGTGTGAAATTTTTAAGGGAAATGATGTTTGTTTTGCTCCAGTTCTTTCTTTACAGGAATCAGTAAATTATCAGCACAATAAAGATAGAAAAACTTTTGTAGAAATTGCAGGAATTAATCAACCAGCTCCAGCTCCAAGATTTTCCAGAACTGAGAGCGAAGTTAAACATCCTCCTCTTAAAGTAGGAAGTAATACGCAAGAAATTATAGATGGATTGAACTTAACTATGGATACTGACTTTTTGATAAGTCAGAATATTATCCGTTTAGATTAAAGAAATTTAAGCTATTTAAATAAATCTGGTTTTGTATTTCTTCACTAGTCTCACTTCTTAAAGAAACTATTTTATTAAAAATTTCTGGTAAAAACTTTGGTTCATTTCTTCGACCTTTAACTTTTAAATTTTTTGGAAGTAAATACGGAGAGTCTGTTTCAATCATGAGTTTGTTCAGGGGAATTTCTTTAATAGCTTTTTCTAAGTCTTTTCCTCTTATAGGATCACATAGCCATCCAGTTATACCTATAAATAAATCCATATTTAAATATTCATCTAATTCTGAAATATTTCCAGTAAAACAATGGACAACGGCTTTTGATTTTATTTTTACATTATTAATACATTCTAAAAATAATTTATGAGCATCCCTCTGGTGGAGAAACATTGGCATGTTTAAATCATTAGCAATTTCTATGTGTGTATGAAATGATTCAATTTGTTTTTCTTTTGAAGAAAAATTTCTATTGAAGTCTAATCCGGTTTCGCCTATTGCCTTAACGTTTTCACTTGAAGCCAATTTTTTTAACATTGGTTTGGAAGATTCATCAAAATTATCAGCATAGTGAGGGTGAATACCTACTGTAGAAATTAAATTTCTATGGAACTCTTTTGTAATTTCAATACATTTTTCGCTATCTTCAATTGAAGTACCAGTGAGACAAATTCTATCAACACTATTTTTAAAGGCATTTTCAATAACATTCTTATAATCATTATTGAACGACTCATGTGTTAAATTAACCCCGATATCAAAAAATCTTTCTTGCATATAAAATATTTATAAATTTTTTATCATTTAATTATGAAAACGCCTTTCGAACACTTTAAATCAGATATATCTGTTGTACAAATCGATAAAAATCATTACGAGGGAAACGTTTCAGATATGTGGAGTATAGGAAAAACACCTAATGGTGGTTACACCATGGCTTTAGCTGCTAAGGCTATTTCTGAAAGCCTTGAACATAAGGACCCGCTAATAGTTACAGCAAATTATTTAAATAGATTAAATTTTGGAAAAATAGATATAAAGGTTGAGACTCTTCCAAGCACAAGAAGTTTGAGCTCTGCAAGAGCTACTATGATTCAAGACAATGAAATAAAAGTAATTTTCACAGCAACCTTTACCGATCTCTCGAAGGCAACAGGTCTAAATAAAGCTTTTAAAAAAGAACCTATTTTTGAAAAATATGAAGATTGCCATCTTCACGCTTTCAAAGAAGGGTTTAATCCTGGTTTAGAAAAATTTATAGAAAAAAAATATTGTTCTGATTCAATTTGGTGGAAAGCAAAAGATAATAATCAAAATAAGAATGCAGTGTTAAATTTATATATGTCTTGGCCGGATAAAGAAAAAGCAGATTTATATAGTTTGATTTTATTTCTAGACGCTACTACACCGCCTATTTTTAACAATATGGGATCGGTTGGATGGGTGCCAACAATAAGCTTGACAAGCCACATACGATCTTATCCTTCAGAAGGACCGCTAAAAGTCACAGCTAAAACAGAATTTATTACTTCTGGATATATCGAGGAAGATAGAGAAATATGGGATTCAAAAGGAAATCTAGTTGGTCAATCGAAACAGCTAGCTAAATTAAGAATAAAGAAGTAATTTTTTTACTTTTTGATATTATAGATACTCTTTATTAGTCACGGAGACAAACTATGCAATTTAAAGGAACAAAAACATATATCTCAACAGAAGATCTCAGCTTATCTGTCAATGCATCTGTAAATTTAGAAAAACCATTATTAATCAAAGGAGAACCTGGGACTGGTAAAACTATGCTCGCTGAAGAAATTGCAAGTGCTCTGAAGGTTCCTTTAATTGAATGGAACATAAAATCTACTACTAAAGCCCAACAAGGACTTTACGAGTATGACGCAGTAACAAGATTAAGAGATTCTCAATTGGGAGATGAAAGAGTTAAAGACATATCAAACTACATCGACAAAGGTAAATTATGGGAGGCCTTTCAAAGTGATGAAAGGGTCGTTTTATTAATTGATGAAATAGATAAAGCCGATATTGAATTTCCAAACGATCTACTGCAAGAATTAGACAAAATGGAGTTTTATGTTTACGAAACAAAAGAAACTATTAAAGCAAAACATAGACCAATAGTTGTTATAACTAGTAATAATGAAAAAGAACTTCCGGATGCTTTTTTAAGAAGATGTTTTTTTCACTATATTTCTTTTCCAGACAGAGAGACAATGAAAAAAATAATTAAAGTTCATCATCCAAAAATAAAAGAAAAATTAGTCAAGGAAGCCTTAGACATATTTTTCGACGTTAGGAAAGTTCCTGGAATTAAGAAAAAACCATCTACTTCAGAATTGGTAGACTGGTTGAAACTTCTTATGGCAGATGACTTACCAGATGAGATATTGAAAAATAGAGATCCATCTAAAGCTATTCCTCCATTATATGGAGCCTTAATTAAAAATGAACAAGACGTGCAGCTTCTCGAAAGATTAGCTTTTATGACAAGAAGAGAATCAAACAACTAGATGCTAATAAATTTATTTAATACGTTAAAAGATACAGGAGTTCCATGCACTCTAAGGGAGCTTTTAGATTTATTGACTGCATTAGATAAAAGACTTGTTTTTGCCAATACCAATGAATTTTATTTTTTATCTAGAGCTATCTTGGTAAAAGATGAAAAAAATTACGATAAATTTGACAGAGCGTTTGATATTTATTTTAAAGGCCTTGAGACTTTAGATGATGTTATTCAGGCATTAATACCCGATGAGTGGTTGAGAAAAGAATTTGAAAAATTTTTGACTCCTGAGGAACTAGAAAAAATTAAATCTATGGGAGGCTTAGAAAAATTACTCGACGAATTTAAAAAGAGACTTGAAGAACAAAAAGAGAGGCATGAAGGCGGGGATAAGTGGGTCGGAACTGGTGGAACCTCTCCTTATGGAAATTCAGGAATGAATCCAGAAGGTATTAGAGTTGATGGCGAGGGCAAGGAAGGTAAAGCAGTAAAAGTTTGGCAAAAAAGAGATTTTAAAAATTTAGACGATTCAATTGAATTAGGAACAAGAAATATCAAAATCGCTCTTAGAAGATTAAGAAAATTTGTTAGAGAATCTCACAACGAAGAATTTGATTTAGATGGGACTGTTAAATCTACAGCAAAAAATGCAGGATTATTGGATATTAAAATGGTTCCTGAAAAAGCTAATGCTGTAAAGGTAATCGTTTTATTTGATGTAGGCGGCTCAATGGATCCACACGTAAAAATTTGCGAAGAATTATTCTCCGCATGTAAGACAGAATTTAAAAACTTAGAATATTTTTATTTTCATAACTTCATTTATGAAACTGTTTGGAAAGATAATAGCCGAAGACATAATGAGAGAATTGAGACAACTGAGTTATTTCAAAAATATTCTCAAGATTACAAAATTATATTCATTGGTGATGCAACCATGGCTCCTTACGAAATCACCAATGCTGGTGGAAGTATAGAACATTGGAATGAAGAACCAGGCTCTTTGTGGATGAAGAAATTTTATTCAAACTTTGAAAAGTTAATTTGGTTAAATCCTGTTCCACAAGATCATTGGGACTATTCAGCTTCTATAGAGCTCTCAAGGACATTGATTGATGATCAAATGTATCCTTTAACTATTAAGGGATTAGAAGACGGAATGTCTTTTCTCACTAAATAGTAATCTAATTCATCTTTATTTTGGAAAAAGTAGCTATAAATATACAAAATCTTTGCAAGGTTTACCCTAAAGATCTTAGGGCATTGAATGAAGTGAATCTTAAAGTAAATTCAGGAGACTTTTACGCGCTACTAGGGCCAAATGGAGCAGGAAAATCTACATTAATCGGAATAATAAGTTCAATCGTAAACAAAACAAGTGGGAAAGTTGAAATTTTAGGAATAGACATAGATAAAAATCATGCTCTAGCGAAGAAGAAAATGGGAATAGTTGGACAGGAAGTAAATTTTAATCAATTCGAAACGGTTTATCAGATTCTTACTCAACAAGCAGGATATTACGGATTGAATAAAAAGGTCATAAAAAATAATAGTGAATATTATTTAAAAGCTTTGGATCTCTGGGATAGAAGAAATGAGCAAGGAAGATCTTTGTCGGGAGGTATGAAAAGAAGATTAATGGTTGCTAAAGCTTTAGTTAATGAACCTGAATTACTGATTCTTGACGAACCAACTGCTGGAGTCGACATTGAATTAAGAAGATCTCTTTGGGAGTTTTTAGAAGAAATAAATAACAAAGGCACAACAATAATTCTTACGACTCATTATCTAGAGGAGGCTGAAAAACTCTGTAAAAATATTTCAATAATAGATCAAGGAAAAATAGTTAAGGAATCTTCAATGAAATCCTTGCTAAGCGAGTTAGAATCAGAAATATATATTTTTGAGACTAAAGAGAAGATATCTGAGGACATTGATTTTGATAAATTGAAAATTAAACTTTTAGATGATAATAGTTTTTCTGTTCAAGTTCATAAGTCCGTAGGGGTCAATGAGATTTTGAAAGAATTTCAATCAAAAAATATTGAAATAAATAGTATTCATAATGAAACTAATCGTTTGGAAGAACTTTTTCTTAAATTAACTAAACAAGAATGAATACCAGAGAATTATTAAATTCATTGAACACTCTTTCCTTGAAAGAGATACGAAGGTTTATGAGAATTTGGCAGCAAACACTAATACCTTCAGTCATAACAACTGTTTTATATTTCATCATCTTTGGAAGTTTTATCGGTTCGAGAATTGGATTAATGGGAGGCTTTGATTACATGCAATTTATGGCTCCTGGGTTAGTCATGTTGGCTGTAATTACAAATTCTTACAACAATGTTGTGTCATCATTTTATGGAGTTAAGTTTCAAAAAAGTATTGAGGAATTACTAATATCTCCTATGCCTACCTATTTGATTCTTTTAGGCTTTGTAATTGGCGGTGTCGTCAGAGGAATTATTGTTGGCTTATTAGTAATGTTGACGTCATTGTTTTTTACTGAAATTACTATTCAGTATTATTTCATAACTGCATTAGTTGTAATTTTGACATCTATTCTCTTTTCTTTGGCAGGGTTGCTGAATGCTATTTACGCAGATAGTTTTGATGATATTACGATCATACCAACTTTTGTTTTAACACCCCTCATATACTTGGGAGGAGTTTTTTATTCTATAAGTCTTCTCACAGAAACTTGGCAAATAATATCTAAGCTAAACCCGCTTTTGTATATGGTTAATGCATTTAGGTATGGGATGTTAGGTGTTTCTGACATCAATGTTACCTATGCAATTTCAATGATTCTCGTGTTTATTTTAATTTTTTATTTAGTGGCTTTACGTTTATTAAAAAAAGGTGTTGGTATAAGAAGTTAAAAATTTTTTTTAAATATAAAATCTATAAAATAAGTTATTATTTTGGGAGAGATGGCAGAGTGGTCGAATGCGCACGCTTGGAAAGCGTGTAAGGGGGAAACTCCTTCAAGGGTTCGAATCCCTTTCTCTCCGCCAATGACGATATGGAATATATAGAATCAAAATATTTCAGTTACGCAGATCCTGATGATCCTATTGTAAGAAAAATTCTTATCCGCTCCATAGAATATTGTTCGGGTCAGCCAACCATTTATAACCTTTATAGAAAATATCAAGAAAATCCGTCGAATTGGATAAGTTTTTGGGATGGATGTGTAGATTTATTAAATCTTGACATTGATATCGCGAAGGAAAGCATTAACAACATACCAGAAGGAGGCCCTACAATTGTTGTTGCTAATCATCCTTTCGGAGTTTTGGATGGAACAGTCTTAAGCTGGCTTGTGAGTCAGAGGAGAGACGACTTTAAATTACTGGTTCATTCTTTATTGCTTCGTGCACCAGAGACAAAAAAGTATTTGTTACCAATTGATTTTAGTGGCGATAAAAAAGCGCTTTTAACAAATATTGAGACCAGAAAAATTGCAAGAAAACATTTAAGTGATGGCGGTTCAATTATAATTTTTCCATCAGGAGCTGTTTCTACAACCTCAAGAATTCATCAAAGCAAAACTAAAGCTTTCGATCCTGCCTGGAAGAAATTCACATCTAGATTGATTAAACAAACAGATGCGAAAATTGTGCCAGTATATTTTTTTGGTTCAAATTCAAGCCTTTTTCAATTCGTTAGTCATTTTAGTCCAATATTAAGAGCATCCTTACTATTTCACGAAATAAAGAGAAGAATCAATACTAAGGTACCTTTTATCGTTGGCTCTCCTTTTAAGTATTCGGAGTTGAACAAAGACCTTTCGAATGACGAACTAGCTGATTTTTTAAGAACAAAGACCTATTTGCTTAATCCAGAAAATAAAATTCCTCCTCCTTTTGGATACGAACCTCCAGATAATTGAGGTATACATATACGGTTTTTCTGTGCTAAGTTCTTAAAAGGGAGAATTACATTGCTAGTTTTAAGTAGAAAAGAAACACAGTCTTTAATAATAGGTGAAAATATAAAAGTTACAGTTTTGGAAGTGAAGGGTTCGCAAGTAAGACTAGGAATTACTGCTCCGGAATCCATCAGCGTAAATAGAGAAGAAATTCATTATAAAGCTGAGCAAAAACTGTAAAATAAAGTCGTTGCGCCCGTAGCTCAGCTGGATAGAGCACGTGGCTACGAACTACGGTGTCGGAGGTTCGAATCCTTCCGGGCGCGCCAGTATTAATTATTAATTTTTAGAAAAAAATGGGATTGGAATTAAATAGCGATAAACAGCCTTACGTAAAAATAGCTGCACCTAAATTTAAGAAAGCCTATGAATTTAATAGGGAGTTTGATTTAACTGATCTGATACTTTTTACAAAAGGCCAACCATACAATCATTTTAAAGATTTAAGGGAAAATGCTCCTGTTTATTTTCACGAAACAGGTCCTGAAGACAGCGAGCCAGGCTTTTGGGTTCTTACCAGTTACAAAGACATTGAACACGTGTCAAAAAATCAACAGACTTTTTCTTCTCAATTAGCTGGGGGCACTTCCTTAACTCATGGCTTTGAGCCTCCTGAAAATGATTTACTCTACAGATCTACCATGGATCACATGTTGAGCCTTGATGGCATGCTGCATTTAAACATTAGAAATCCTCATATGTCGTTCTTCAATCCTAAATACGTAGAAAACTTAAAGAAAAAAGTGGCGCTCAAGGTCGATCAATTATTAGACGAAATAGCTCCCTTAGGCAAATGTAATCTAGTTGATTCAGTGTCCGCTGAGTTACCTTTATTTACGCTATGCGAAATGCTTGGAGTTCCAGAAAGTGATAGACCAAAAATAATAGAGTGGATGAAACTTTTAGAAATGGCTCAATTACTAGCAGCAACTCAACAGATGCAAAATCGTGGCGAAGAATTTTCTGAAGAACAAAAGGCTCATGCTCCCGATCCGGCTTTAATCGAAGCGTTTAATAATATGGTTCAAGAAATGTTCGATTATGGCAGATCGATATTAATGTCTCGAAGAAAACATCCAAAAGAAGATTTATTGTCAGTCATAGCTAATCTAGAAGTTGAAGGAGAAAAACTACCTGGAGAATATTTAGATGGTTCTTGGCTCTTAATTATATTTGCGGGTAATGATACGACTAGAAATTCAATTAGTGGCACAATGAACTTACTCTCAGAAAATCCAGCTCAAAAGGAGCTAGTGATGAACAATAAAGATTTATTGCCAAACATGGTCCATGAATCCATAAGAATGGTCTCTCCAGTCATATATATGAGACGTACCACGAAAGAGGAGGTGCAAATAAGAGATCAAATAATTGGCCCAAATGAAAAAGTGACCTTATGGTATGGCGCCGCCAACAGGGATCCAGAAATTTTTGAAAATCCTGATATTTATGACATTACTCGAGAGAATGCAAAAAAACATTTAGCCTTTGGTTATGGCAGACATCTTTGTTTAGGGAAGCATGTAGCCAATATGCAACTAGAAGTTGTGTATCAAAAGATTTTTGAAAGATTTCCTGACATGGTCCAAGACGGAGAAATGGTTTTAACTCCCAATAACTTTGTTAACGCCATTCAAGAAATGCCTGTAAAATTCACTCCACAAAAATAGACACGTAGCTCAGTTGGTTAGAGTATCACCTTGACATGGTGGGGGTCCCCGGTTCGAGTCCGGGCGTGTCTACCAAGTTTCTTAGGTAAAATTCTTGAATTAAATATTTTAAATTTTGTGAAATCTTTGATTTAATTTTTGCATTCATCTGTGATTACTTACTCACAAGCATTAACACAAAAACTCATTATTACTGCTTTATTATTGGCACTATCGGCTTAATTCCAAAAGTTCATTATTTATTTTTTGCAGAACTGTGGTGGTTATTAGCTTTCATGCAAATCTGGGCTTACAGCAAATACATTAGAATAGTAAATAATTATAGAATATACAAAAAGACTAAAGTTGTCTGAAAGCTTTATTGATTTTTTCCGGTGTAATTAATGTGAATCCAGCCCTTTTTTATAGCTTCCACCGCAGCATCATTTATATATCTTCTCTCAAGAGTATTGAGATCTTTTTGCGTGATATTAGAAACCGTTTCTAGAATTTCTTTTTTAAAAATTTTAATTCCAAATACTTCTTTGTAATGATAAATGATAAGAGAAGATCCATGGTATGTACTCGGCGACGGTCCTGTGCAATCTGAGTCCTGGCCGACATAAATAAAATTTTTACTTTCAACCTTAAAAGTTACTTGATAAATTTCAGCTTGGCTAACAATATCAGTAGCCTTTCTGCCCTTACCATTTCTTTTACCAGGTTTGAAATCTCCTTTACTCTTAAGTGGCGAAAAGCCTTTTTTTCTTTTAACTGGAGATAAAGTAATTGTCGATTGAGAATTCCCTGCATTAATTAAGATATCTTGTATTAATTTTTTTCCTTCACCAGTGAGCTCATAAGAATCAACATGTTTTATATAAGGCACTCTTTCAACTAATCCTAACCCTTCTAAAAATATTCCCACGTGACCAACTGATTTTGTATCTTTAATCTTATTATCGTAATCAAAGAATTTTTTCCTAGATTTTTCGACCATAATCATGTCTTTGTTAGTACGAAATTTTTTTTGAGCAGGTCTATCTTCTTTGCTTGTTATATATAGTTCGCCATGAAGGGATGCATTTAAAGCACAATAAAAAGCCTTCAGAAGAAATTTTTTTTCAACACCAGTATCCAATGAAATCTTAGAAAATTGAAGGTTCTTTATGTAATCTGTGTAGTAATTTCTTACATAATTAGGCAACAAGGGGTTGTCTCTTTTATTCCAATCATTGAGTTTTTGATTAGTTTCATTTGATGTGTAATTTTTTAAGTAATCTGACTTAATCTTCTTAAGTAAATTCTTTCCTGATTTTGTAAGTGAAATCTCTGTTCGACTAGAAGCATGCTCGGCTAGGCCAAAATTTGTTAAATATCTATAGACTTGTGCCCAACCAGAACTTTCCTGGTATCTATTTATCCTCTTACCATTCCTGTATCTTACTTTGCCATATTTATTAAATGCTTTTATAGCGTCATCTTTGGTAACTGTGTATTTATTATGAGATATAAATACACCAAAAGCCCACATAATTGCTGCGTAGTTTCTATATATTTTTGTTCCACCAAGAAAAAATTCTTCTCCAGAGGTTTTATTTCTAATGTTCAAAACATAATTATCAAACTGCTTACTCATTTTTATTTAGCTTATGCTATTTAATGTTTTAATTATAACTATAATGAGTTTTAAAAAATCTATTTATTAATGAGAGTGCTAGACCTTTTTTGCGGTTGCGGTGGGCTAAGTGATGGTTTTAAACAAGCCGGTTTTGAAATTGATACAGGTATAGATATTGATGAAGATTCTGTTGCTACATTTAGAAGAAATTTCTCAAATTCAGAAGCAATTTGTAGAGACATTACAAATTTTTCAAAAAAAGAAATAAAAAAAAATTTCGCAAATAGAAATATCGATGTTTTAGTAGGTGGTCCACCATGTCAAGGTTTCTCTAGTGCAAATAGATGGGATAAAGAAAAAAATGACCCTAGAAATAAATTGTTCCTTGAGTATTTTAATTTTATCGACGCTTTGAAGCCTAAAGTTGTTCTTATAGAGAATGTCAGAGGTATTTTGACAATGAACAATGGTTATACAAAAAATAAGATCATTGGTCTATTTAAAGACTCAGGTTACAAGCTAACTCATGCAGCCACACTTAATTCAGCTGACTTTGGTGTGCCCCAGAATAGAATAAGAGCTTTTTTTATTGCAGTTCAAGAAAAAAATTTTGATAAGAAAATTGATATCTTTAACTCATCTCAAATTAAAGGATTAAATGTAAAGGATGCTTTAGGAGAACTTTACATACTAGAGAAAAAAGTACTGAAAGAAGACTTTTATATTTTAAAAAATAGTCCTGACACATCCTATAGGCGATATTTAAGATCCAGACATAATAAAATATATAATCATGAAGTGAAGTATCCTGCTGAAGTTACTCAAAAAAAAATAAGTTATGTACCACAAGGGGGAAACTGGAGAGATATTCCTAATCATATTTTAAAAAGTAATAGAACTAATAGACATTCGTCAGCCTATAGACGCTTAAATGAGGAAAATCAATCTGTAACTATTGATACAGGAAATTCTCATAGCAATTACTTTCATCCTAAATTCAATCGAATACCTAGTGTAAGAGAAGCAGCAAGAATTCAATCTTTTAAGGACAATTTTATTTTTTATGGCACCAGAGGAAGTCAATATCGCCAAGTAGGTAATGCAGTGCCTCCGCTATTGGCCAAAGGCATTGCCAAGGCCATAAAGAAGGAGTACTTCGATTGAAAATAATTGATCTATTTTGTGGAGCTGGAGGTCTTAGTTTGGGTTTTGAGCAGAGTGGGTTCCAGGTAGTTAGAGCAATTGATAATTGTAAATCATCAATTGAAACGTTTAATGAAAATCATCCTGAAAAGCCTGGAAAGTGTATGGAAGTCTCTGAATTTAATAAAAAAGAGCTTTCAAAGATCCTTTCTCAGGAAAAAATTACAGGAGTTATAGGCGGCCCACCTTGTCAAGGTTTTAGTTCCGCTAGACTTTCTGACTTCAAGAATGAAGCTATAAAGCTTAATGAGAAAAGGAACAAACTTTATATTGATTTCTTCAATTGCGTGAAAAAATCTAAACCAAAGTTTTTCCTCATCGAGAATGTTAAAGGTATGGCCAAGCTGAATGACGGAGCTTTCTTGAAAGATATTGAGCAAAGATTTGGCAAGTTGGGTTACTTTATTTATCCATCTATTCTCAATGCATCAGAATATGGAGTTCCACAACGGAGAGAGAGAGTTTTTATAGTTGGTATGACCAAAGAAGGTTTTCTTTTTCCTCAAAAAGACTTTGAACAGATTTCCTCCTCTGACGCAATAAGTGATTTGCCTTCAAAACCCAAGGACAAAGTTCTAGCTAAATTTAGATCCAACCCAAAGAATGATTACCAGAAAAGACTTAGGGGCAACGTAACTCATGCATATAATCATCAAATAACAAATCACACCAATCAAACAATTAATATAATTTCACAAGTTCCCGACGGTGGAAATATTAAATCTTTGCCAGAAAAATACTGGAAAGTAAGAAAATTTAATAAAGCCTTTCAAAGGATGAATAGCAAAGAACCGTCTCTAACCATTGATACTGGTCATAGAAACTATTTTCATTTTAGGGAAAATAGAATTCCTACAGTGAGAGAGTGTGCCAGATTACAATCCTTTCCAGATAATTTTAAATTTTTAGGAAATAAATCTGAGCAATATAGGCAAGTTGGTAATGCTGTGCCTCCAATTCTTTCCTTTAGAATTGCAAGCGAAATAAAAAAAGCTCTCTGAAAGAAAAATAGTAAGATATAGCTTAAATTGTCTTTTACTTTATTAAAAAAATCTTGAATTTAGCAAAAAATGTTTCAAAGCCCCATCTCGACTCTGAGTCCATCAATCGTTTTAGAATTATCTTATAAGACAAATAACAGATATCATAATTATATGAATAAATTGCTCGAATCTTTCCTTCGTTCCGATCATGCTGGCGAAGTGGGTGCCGTTTACATCTATAAAGGAATTTTAACCATTGCAAAAGATCCCGAGTTATTAGAATTTTCAAAAAGGCATCTTAGTACTGAACAAGAACATTTAAGAAAAATAGAAGAAGTTTTACCTAAAGCTAAGAGAAGTAAGCTCGTTTTTCTCTGGAAAATTGCCGGTTATCTTTTAGGATTTCTTCCTGCTTTATTTGGACCCAAGATAGTTTTCGCCACAATTGAAGCCGTTGAGTCTTTTGTTGAAGATCATTATGAAGAACAGCTAATTTATTTAAGATCTCAGAGCGATCCCAATGAGCCTTTAATCAATCTCTTACAATCTTGTCAGGACGATGAAATTGAACACAAAATTGAGTCCGGTCATAAAAAAAACCTTTCTGCAGGCTTTTTTCTCAGCCTTTGGGTAAAGCTTGTTGGTGGAGGTTCGGCTTTTGCGGTGAGAGTTGCCAAAGTAATTTAATTTTAGTTGCATTTTTTGGATGTGATAATATACTGTATATATATACAGTATAAATTATTTACCTTAAATGAAAATTAAAAATTTAGGGGGTTGTCTTGACCCTGACGGAAACACTACAAAAGTTCCAATATTCACTGAAAAAGTCCAGGTAGGCTGGCCAAGTCCGGCAGACGATTACGTAGAGCGATCGATAGATCTAAATGAGTTTTTAATTAGCAATACTGCTGCAACTTACTTAGTTAGAGCAAAAGGAGATTCAATGTTAAATGTTGGTATTAACGACGGTGCGGTGCTAATTGTTGATCGCAGTATAGAACCTCAACATGGAAAAATCGTAATTGCAGCCATTGACGGCTCTTATGCTTGTAAAAAATTGCAACTCTATCCTGAACCAAAGTTGCTCTCGGCAAATATTAAGTATCCTCCAATCAAGATTGACAAAGAAGAAGACTTAGAAATTTTAGGAGTAGTGACTGCTGCTATAAATCAATTTTAAAAAATGTTTGCTTTGGTGGATTGCAATAGTTTTTATGCCTCTTGCGAAAGAGTTTTCCGACCAGACCTAAAAGATAAACCTATAGTGGTTTTATCAAACAATGATGGTTGTGTAGTTGCTTTAACCAAGGAAGCCAAAGCAATAGGTGTAAAAATGTGTGATCCTTGGTTTGAAATCGAAAAAGAGTATACAAAAAATGGAGGAGTAGTTTTCTCCTCGAATTATGAGTTGTACGCAGATATTTCTTCGAGAGTCATGGACGTTTTGGAGCAACTTGCTCCACGTCTAGAAATTTATAGCATTGACGAAGCTTTCTTAGACTTATCGGGAGTAAGCAATTGCGTTGATCTTCAAGACTTTGGAGTTGATTGTCAGCAAAAAATATTTAAATGGATTGGTGTTCCGGTAAGAGTTGGAATTGGACCTACTAAAACTTTAGCTAAGGTTGCAAGTTATGGCGCTAAAAAGTATCCCGCAACAAATGGTGTGGTAGATTTGTCTAGTAAAGAACGACAAGAAAAACTCTTAAAAATAACACCTATTGGAGAGATTTGGGGGGTTGGGAGAAGATTAGAAAAACATTTGAGCGCCATAGGTATTCAAAATGCATATCAATTAACTCAGTTAGATTTAAGTTATATTCGAAAACGTTTCAACATAGTCTTGGCTAAAACGGTCAGAGAGTTAAAAGGAGAAACTTGTATAGATTTAGAAGACCAACCAGCAACAAAAAAACAAATTGTGGTGAGTCGTACTTTTAGCCAGAGAGTAACTGATCAAAATTTACTAAATGAAGCAGTTAGTGATTATGCCGCACGAGCTGGAGTTAAACTGCGAAGAGAAAGACAAGCCTGTAAATTATTATCAGTTTTCATCAGAACAAATCCGTTTAGAAAACAAGACATTCAGCATAGAGAGACTGTTTCTATACCCTTTATAAATCCAACCAACGATACGAGAGATTTAATGTTTGCGGCAAGAATGGCTATGACAAAAATATTCAGATCAAATTTTCAATACAACAAGGCTGGCATCATGTTAAGCGATTTTTATGATGAAAAAGTTTGCCAACTAGACATGTTTAAACCCAAAGATAGAAATAGCGTTGACAAGAAATTAATGCAAACCATTGATAAAATAAATAAAACAGAAAATGGACCAGTAACATTTTTGGCTCAAGGGATAAAAAAAGAATGGTCGATGAAAAGAGAACTACAATCCCCCAAATATACGACGAATTGGAATCAATTGCCTCGTGCTAATTAATTTTTATTGGAATACCAAGAAATGGAAGATGCAGACTCATGTAAGCGATCTGTGATCCCCAAAATTAGAGAAAATAGAGCCATTCTGATTAGCAAACCATTATCAGTTTGACGGTAAATAGCTAAATTAGGATTTTGATTTAGATCAGAATCTAATTCGTTAGCATCGTTTCTGGAATCTCTGGGAAGGGGATGCATAATTACGGTGTTAGGCTCACAATTCTTAGTATAAATTTTTTCATTGAGAGACATTAACCCTTTGTACTTATTTGCTTCCTCAGCACTTTCAAACCTCTCTTCTTGAATTCTGGTAACGTATAAAATATCTACATCTGAAATTCCTTCTTGAATATTATCTGTTTCAATCAGGGAGACAGATTTTTCTTCGAGTTCATTAACAAATGAATTTGGTAGTTTTAATTTGTCAGGAGAAATAAGTTTTAAAGATATGTTTTTATAAAGGCTGAGAATCTTACATAAGGAATGAACTGCTCGACCATATTTTAAATCTCCAATTAAAGCAACCCTGGCGCTATCAATTGATTTACCTCTAGATTCTAGTTCTTTCTTAATTGTATAGAGATCTAATAAAGCCTGGCTTGGATGCTCATTATCACCATCACCTCCATTTATTACAGGAACTCTTGAGGCTTCTGCAAACTCTTCTACTGATCCTGCTAGGGGATGACGCATGACTATAATGTCACTATAACCACTTAAAACTCTTGAGGTGTCATAAAGTGATTCACCTTTTTTCAGTGAGGTCGCGTCGATTTCTGTTGTCTCTCTTACCGAGCCACCAAGGATATTGAAGGCACTACCAAAACTAATACGAGTCCTAGTACTTGGTTCAAAAAACATATTGCTCAAAATGGCACCATCGAGAGCTTTGGTTAACTTTGTTCTATTAGCGAAAGGGATGAGATTGTCAGCTGTTTCGAAAATTAATTCTATGTCAACTTTTTCAAATTGATTTATGGAGATGATGTTGCTGCCTAAGAACTCCATGCTTGCGCATAATAACATCAAGGTTTAAACGAACATAGTATTTAATTTTGATAAAGTAAAATTTTATTTTTAAAAAAAAATAAATTTCATAGTATTATTTATCTATGTCTAAGGATTGCTTAATTTTAAATGGAAACGGAAGGCCGTTAAGTTATTTCCCACTTTCGGCTGTAGATTGGAAGACTGCAGTTAAGCTTGTTTTTACAAGAAACGTAATCATCGTCAAAGAACATTCAGATTGGGTAGTTAGGTCTCCTTCATTAAATTTCAAAGTTCCAAGCATTGTTATGCTCAGGAAATATCATAAATTTTCTAGCACAATTAAATTTTCTCGTTCAAATGTCTTTTTAAGAGATATGTATACTTGTCATTACTGTAAAAACGTCTTTGAAAAAAAAGATCTAACAATTGATCACGTCATTCCTAAGAGTAAAGGAGGGACAACTAATTGGGAAAATGTAGCTACATCATGCAAATCTTGTAACATTGCTAAAGCTGATAAAATTCTTGAAAATCTGCCAAAAATTTCTAAACCTACTTTTAGAGAACTTCTAAAAGGCCAAGAGCATCTAATTAAAGATAAAATAGTTGAAGATTGGGAAGAATATATTGTCGCCTAATAACTCTTCTCTAGATAATTCTCTAATATAGATTTATTTAAAATTTCGGGGAGAATAATTGGTCCATATTCCTCATATGGGTAGAAAACATAAAGTGGAATGCCAGATCTTCCATAACTTTCTATTAATCTATTGATATCGGAATCTTTATTAGTCCAATCAATTTTTAAGTACGAAATATTTTCCGATTCTAAAGTCTCTAGAAAGTAATTAGTGTTAAGTGCTACTTGTTCATTTACCTTGCAAGTAATACACCAATCAGCTGTGAAATTTATAAATAAAGGCCCTGATTTTGATAACTCTTCGATTTCTTTTAACGAAGTTACATCATTATTATTGATTTTATCATTATAATCATATGGTAGTAAGAAAATTGATCCTGAAATAAAGGCTACAAAAACGGGCAAGAGTGTTTTTTTGGAAAATTTAAAAAAGTTAATAATTTTTTCTGAATAACATAGAAAAATGACAAATAAAATTCCAATAAGAACTCCAATAAGACTATCCAGAGATATTTGATTACTCAATATCCAAAATAACCATAAGACGGTCAAAAATATTGGGATTGCCATAACTTTTCTAAAGGTTTCCATCCAATTTCCTGGCCTTGGTAGATATTCTAAAATTCTTGGGAACATACTAATGGTTAAGTAAGGCGCACTAAAACCCACACCCAATGAGAAGAAAATTAAAATTGAATAGAAGTTTGGTTGCGTCAAAGCAAGACCTAAAGCAGAACCCATAAATGGAGCCGTGCAGGGGGTCGCAACAGCAACTGCTAAAATGCCTGTTGCAAAGGAATTATTATAAGAAGTTGTTCTTGCTTGCATTCCAAAATTTCCAAGAAAATTTGGAAAACTAAAAACACCTAGAAAATTCAAAAATAAACCTACAAATAAATACATTAACAGAGTTACAAATATCGGAGACTGTAGTTGAAATCCCCAGCCTATCTCTTCGCCTAAAATTTTCAGAAACAAAATAAAAATTCCAATAAGAAGAAAAGATAAAGTAGAACCAAAAGAAAAAGACAATCCGTGTAAAAAAACTTGTCTTTTATTGTTTGCAATTTCAATAAAATTAAATATTTTCAGAGCAATCACTGGAAAAACGCAAGGCATTAAGTTCAATAATAATCCTCCCAAGAAAGCAGAAAATAAAGTGATTATTAGACTCAAGGAATTTAAACTATCAGAAGTTAAAAATGAATTTGTGGAAAAATAATACGACTCTAAAATATTTTCGTCCTTAAATGTAATCACTCCCTTAACGCTTGAATTAGAGTTATTTAATTTAGATTTTTCTACTGCGTGATAAAAAGAATTTTCTTCAAATTTAGTTTTTTGTTCCGCAGTGTGATTTATTAGATTTTGATCATAAGGAAAGAAATAAACCTCTGTATTAATCAACTTAGAATCTACTTTTCCTGTAAGTAATATTTCTCCTTTTTCTTCCAATACTTTGATTGAAGAGGGAAGTTTTTTTGG
This sequence comes from SAR86 cluster bacterium, assembly GCA_023703675.1. Lineage (NCBI taxonomy): Bacteria > Pseudomonadati > Pseudomonadota > Gammaproteobacteria > SAR86 cluster bacterium. The sequence goes on from CP097974.1 coordinate 497,585, forward strand.
TAACTTTTTTTGTTTTTCTAAAAGCTCAGAATTTTTATTACTGAGTTTGTAATCATCGATTTTTAAAAATGTTGTTTCTATTGAAGCAGATTGTGGAAGGCATACATCTTCACAAGCCAACCAATTAGATTTTAAAAAAATCTGCTCTGAAGATAATAAATCTCTTTCTACAGTAAGATTAAATAGCACTGTTACTTCTTCATTGTAACCATATGTCATTAAAGGCGGATAAGGGATAATTTCTGGAGAGGGCCATTTCGGGTTAGAAATTTTAACTCCTTCAGGTAATTTCCATTCAAAACTTGCCTTTTCTCCTGAATCTCCAGGATTTATCCAATACGTATGCCATCCTGGATCTAATCTGAATTTAACTCCCACAAGGTAGGTATCTTCAGAAGTTTTGATGATGTCCTCAGCAAGAATCTCTATCGTAGAGTTTGATGCAGTTCCTATTTGACTCCCAAAAATTAAATTTGGAAATAATAAAAAAAATAAAAGAAGATTTTTATGAACTGCCATAGTTTGAACTAACAGTCTGTAGATTAAAACCAGCTAGTTTGGAGACTTTATTTATTTTTTGGTCATTAGGAGTATTAAAAATAATTTCCTTGGACGAAGGGGTAATTAACCAATTTCCAGAGAGGATTTCGGTTTCTAATTGTCCCTCACTCCAACCAGTGAAACCAAAAGATACTAAAAATTTTTCTGGTCCATCATCATTTAGAATTGATTTGATTAACTCTACGTCTTGAGAAACAGAAATTTCATCATTAATCTTTATGAGTGGCTTGAACCTATCGTCTTCAGAATAAAGGACGTAAACTGACATAGGTTGGACAGGCCCCCCAAGAACGATTTTTCCAGAATTGAGTTTGGCTTCCAATTTAGAGCTTATTGAAGAAAAAAAATCAGTTAATTTAATTTCCACAGTCCTATTGATTATTAGCCCATAAGATCCTTTATTATCATTTGCACATAAATAAATTAGACTATTGTTAAAATAATCATCATCACTTTCAGGCGCGCAATAATAAAGAAATTTATCTTTGAGGGAATTATTCATTATGAGTATGTTAGATTTCTAATTATAAATGTCTAATATCTTTTTTAATTGATATTTATATATATGATTTCTTGTAAAATTATCAATATTAAAAAAATTAATGAGAAATATAATCCCTAATCATTTGTTAGAGAAACATCAGGCTAAATTACTAAAGCGTAAAGTCTATGATGCACACGATTTAAAGCTGTTAAAGAAATCCATCAAGTCATTATTGGATGAAAAAAACGGGGTCTTAATTTCTCATTACTATGTCGATAAAGAAATACAAGAATTAACAGAAGATTTGGGCGGTTGCGTTTCAGATTCGCTACAAATGGCTAAGTTTGGACAAAACAGCGAAGCAGACTTACTCGTGGTTTCTGGAGTAAAGTTCATGGGGGAAACGTCAAAAATTTTAAGTCCTGAGAAAACCATTCTTATGCCTACTCTTGAAGCCACTTGTTCTTTGGATCTAGGATGTCCCGAGGAAGATTTTAAGAAATTTTGTGAAGAACACCCAGACCGAGAAATAGTTGTCTATGCCAATACTTCAGCTGAAGTAAAAGCATTAGCAGATTGGGTAGTTACATCTAGCATTGCATTAGAAGTCGTCGAACACTTGCATAGTCAAGGAAAAAAAATCATATGGGCGCCCGATAAGCATTTAGGAAAGTACATCGAAGATTATACTGGTGCAGATATGATTTTGTGGGATGCATCTTGCATAGTTCACGATGAGTTTAAGTATCAAGGCTTATCAGATATGAAGAAATTACATCCCGATGCCGGAGTATTAGTTCATCCAGAATCACCCATGGAGGTCATAAAGTTAGCAGATGCAGTTGGCTCTACTTCTCAAATTTTGCAAGCCGCAAAAAACTTAGATTTTAATAAATTTATTGTTGCTACTGATAAAGGTATTTTTTATCAATTAGAAAAAAATAATCCTAAAAAAGTTTTTTTTGAGGCACCAACTGCGGGAAATGGTGCACAATGTAAGAGTTGTTCTCAATGCCCTTGGATGGGTCTAAATTCATTAGAAAATCTAGAGAAAACTCTTCTTGATATGAAAAACATTATTAATGTTTCAGAAGAAACAATTCAAAAAGCACAAATATCTTTAAATAGAATGACTTCCTTTAAGTAATGAATCTAGATGCAGTAAAAAAGAACGTAAGAGTTGCGCTCAAAGAAGATAGTGTTAGACAAGATCTATCTATAAAAGCAATAACGAAGTTTTCAAAGAAGATTGTTTCAGCAGAACTTATCATCAGAGAAAAAGCGATTATTTCTGGAAAGGCCTGGCTCGAAGAAAGCTTTAAACAAATAGACCCAGCAATAAAGATTTCCTGGAGATTTAAAGAGGGTAAAGAGGTTCCAAAAAATTCTATAGTCGCTAAGATAACTGGAAATCCTAAGGCAATACTTTCAGCAGAAAGAACCGCTCTTAATTTCTTACAGTTTATGTCAGGAATATCGACAAAAACTGCTTTAGTTAAATCTAAAATAAAAAACAAAAAAATCAAATTATTAGATACAAGAAAAACTATCCCAGGGATGAGAGCAGAACAGAAATATGCAACCAAAGTTGGCGGTGCAACAAATCATAGATTTGATTTGTCGGACGGTTTGATGATTAAAGATAATCATATTTTTGCCACAGACGGACTTAACAATATCTCTTTTAAAAAAAATTTTATTAGAGGTAAATTTCTTGAAATTGAAGTTAAAAAACTATCTCAATTGAAAGATGCTTTGAGATTGAAGCCAGATGTTATCATGTTAGACAATTTCTCTAAGACGTCTATTGAAAAAGCTTTGAAAATAATTAACGCCCAAACCAAAATAGAAATTTCTGGAATAAAAAATGAATCTCATTTAAAAGAGGTTTCAAATATGAATGTTGATTTTATTTCCCTAGGAGATCTAACTAAAAATATCAAGGCTATAGATTTCTCATTAAACTTCATTAAATGAGAATCTATTTAATTTTTTCTCTACTGTTTATTTTTTTTTCATGTTCTGATGATCAAATTTCTCAAATAAATTTTCCTAACAAAACTTTTATAGAATTTGATTGGTGTATTTATAAGAGTAATTATGATGCCGATGATTTAGTAGAAATATTTATAGATTACAAAAATATTTTACAAAATAGAAATTTGAGTAGTTCATATTTAAATCCTCTTTTTAATCCTGAAGATTATAATTTTATTAAAATGGATGGATTTGAAAATAAAAAAGATTATTTAGAATTCATGAATTTTAAAGATAAAAATCCATATAGGAGATGGCAAAAAAAATTTGATGAGGTGGCTTCTTGTAGTGAATCAGGAAAACAATTTTTTTATGATTTTTCTAATAAAAAGATAGATGCTTTAAAGCATAAAAATAAAAGTATGGAAATGTCATTTTGTAAAAAATTACCCAACATAGAATTGAGCCAAATTGTTGATAATTTAGAAGTTTTAGAAACAAATAATGAATTAGATATTTATATCCTTGCTCCTGAGATTTCAAACGATTATTACGATTATCTATTTTTATTATTGTTTAAAAATGACAGGGCAATTGATGAGGATTTTCTATCTGAAAATTTTGGTTTTTTAATAAATTGCCAAACTCCATTTACTAAATTAAATGAAAAAAAAATTGGTTTTGATAATTATCCTTTAATTTAAATTCAGAATTGAAAAAACAAATAGCCAATGAAGATATAAGATTAAAAATTATGAATTTACTATCAAGGAGAGAGCACTCTGAAAAAGAAATTTATATGAAATTAATTAAATTTGTTGAATCTAAAGGCAGACTAAATGATGAAATTGAGAAGCTAAAAAAAGATGATCTGTTATCAGATGCACGGTTTTCAGAAGCTTATATGAGATCTAGGTTTAACTCAGGGTTTGGACCAGTTAGGATTAAATACGAATTAAATAGAAAAGGTGTTGACAAAATATTCATTGAGCGCGCTTTTATAGAAACGGATTTAGATTGGGACAAAAAAATGATTGAAGAATATGAGAAAAAATATGATTCAAACAAGACAAAAGATCAAAACTTTTTAAAAATTTCAAAATTTCTCTTGTACAGAGGTTTTGATCTTGAAAAAATATCTAAATTAAAAAAATAAATTGAGTTATCTAGTTTTAGCAAGAAAATGGAGACCAAAATCTTTTACGGAAGTTGTTGGTCAAGATCACATCGTTCAAGCGTTAAAAAATTCTTTAAAAAATGATATGCCTCACCAGGCATTTTTATTTACTGGAACGAGGGGAGTTGGTAAAACCTCGTTAGCTAGAATTCTTACTAAAGCTTTAAATTGTGAACATTTGAAAGATGGCGAGCCATGTAATAAGTGCGATTCCTGTCTCTCGATTAACGATGGATCCTCAATTGATTTTCAAGAAATAGACGCAGCTTCTAGAAGAGGTATTTCAGAAACTAAGGAATTACTTGAAACTATTCCATACCTACCATCATCTTCAAAATTTAAAGTTTATCTAATAGATGAAGTACACATGCTTACAAAAGAAAGCTTTAATTCTCTCCTTAAGACCCTTGAAGAGCCTCCACCACATGTAATTTTCATGTTTGCAACAACTGAGGTATCACAAATTCCTGCGACAATCTTGTCTAGGTGTCTCCAGTTAAATTTAAACTCCGTATCCAATGAAGATTTGATGTCACAACTTGCAAATATTTTCTCTAAAGAAAAAGTAAAGTATGAAGAAGGCGCACTGCAACTTATATCTGAGGCCGCCAACGGAAGCATTAGGGATGCTTTAACTATTTCTGAAAAAATCATTTCTTTTACAGAAAAAGACATAAGGCAAGCCTCGGTTAGGCAGATTCTAGGGATTCCTGATAATGAAATAATTCAAGAAATTTTAATCAATTTAAAAAATAATGATCCAAAAAAGCTTTTTGAGGTTTTAGAAAATATTACCAAAGATACCCCGATTAAAAATATCTTTCTGGAAATTATGGAATTAATTAAAAATATTTCATTGAGACAATTTAGTCAAAACAAAAAAATTGACTTTAACAAAGAGCTCCTTGAACTTGAACCCCGCTCATTGCAAATTTTTTATCAATTATGTCTTGTCAATTTGGAGTACATTGAAGAATCTCCAGATCCTAAAGGAGTTTTGGAAATGACCCTTCTTAAAATGTTGGCTTTTGATATAGAAGAAAAAAAAAATTTAACAATTAATCAGAATTATTCTGTCAACTTAAATTGGCCTGAATTGATAAATAAATTAAATTTAAATAAGGTTTTCACTCAACATCTTATGCACACCAATGCGATCTTAAAAGGAAAGGATTTTGTTATTTCACTACCTAATGAAAGAGAAGAAATGATTGGAGAAGATAATAAATTTACTTTGGAAGCTAAACTAAGAGACTATTTTTCAATACATGACTTAAAAGTTAAATTTAATTCTGATTATGATGATTCAATTTCTCCCTCAAAAATAAATGAAGAAATTAAGAAAAAAGAAAGTGAAATTGTTGAATCTAGAATTAGCGAAAGTGACTCTTATAAAAAGATTGTTAATGAATTAAATCCAGAAATTAAGAAATTCGATACCAATTCGTGAAAATTAGTAAAAATATTGAAAACCTTATGATGAATTTACAAATTCTTCCGGGGGTCGGTCCAAAGACTGCAAAAAGGTTGGCTCTTTTTTTACTTGGAGAAAATAAAAAAGATGCCAGAAAACTGTCATGCTCTATTGATGAAGCGTTGGATTCTATAAAAGAATGTCAAATCTGTGGTGTGCTTAATGATTTAGAAATTTGTTCAATCTGTTCTGATCCTGCCAGAGATAATTCTAATTTATGCGTTGTAGAGACAACCTCAGATCTTTTTGCAATTGAAGATACAAAAGAATTTAATGGAAAATATTTTGTATTAAACGGTTTATTGTCACCTATTGATGGTATTGGCCCAGACGAATTAAGGATAAATAAACTTATGGAAATCTGTAATACTAGAAAAGTTAAAGAAATTGTAATAGCTTTGAATTCAACTTTAGAGGGAGAAGCAACAGGTTATTTTTTATTTGAGAATTTTAAAGGAATGGATATTAAAGTTTCAAAATTAGCGGAAGGCGTTCCTGCGGGAGGAGACTTAGATTATGTTGACAATAACACCCTAAAAAGAGCTTTTTCATGGAGAAGAGAGCTAAGTAAAGATTAAGTTTATGAGCATAAAATCGGACAGTTGGATTAAAAGGAATGTTTTAGAATCAGAAATGATAAATCCCTTTGAACCTAATCAAGTTAGAAAAAATAAAGATAACAAAAAATTAATTTCTTATGGACTATCTAGTTATGGATACGATGTTAGATGCTCTGAAAAATTTAAAATTTTTACCAACATAAATTCAGCAACAGTAGATCCAAAAAATTTCGATCCAGATAGTTTTGTAGATTTTGAAGGTCCTGAATGCATTATTCCTCCTAATTCGTTCGCTTTAGCAAGCACGATCGAATACTTTAAAATTCCAAGAAACGTTTTAACTGTGTGCTTAGGAAAGTCTACTTATGCTAGGTGCGGTATCATTGTAAATGTGACACCTCTTGAACCAGAATGGGAAGGCCATGTAACTTTAGAATTTTCTAACACAACTAGTTTACCAGCCAAAATCTATGCAAATGAGGGAGTTGCTCAAATGTTATTTTTCGAATCAGATGAGACTTGTGAAGTCAGTTACAAAGATCGAGGAGGCAAATATCAAGGACAAAAAGGAGTTACTCTTCCAAAGGCCTAGATTGGTCAAGCTTCCAAACCGCAGTTCTAGATCCAAAATCATTGAAAATCTTGTAGGTTGTTAAATATTCATCGTCCTTAAACCACAGACTGTAAGCTCTATCATCATCTCTAATTTCTGTTATTTTAAACGACGGTGGATCGTTTTCTTCATCGTTAAATTCCGTCGTGAACTTTTTTGATTTTATTATTCCTTTGTCCAAAAAATAATAATTATTGATTAAAGGAATTTTATTTGTATCCAAATCAAATTTTAATTGAAGTTGGAGAGTTAAATTTCCATGCAAAGGATTATCAAAACTAAACTTTCCTGATTTTTTATTAAAGACGTATTCAACTACTTTATTTTCGTGATTAATTTTATACTCTTGTTTTTCTTTTCTTAATCCACCTAAAGCTCTCAAGTTCCTTTGCATCTCAATCAGATAAATCTGATCGTTTTCTATGTAAAAGACTGATTTTTGGTAGAAATTAAATAGCGAATGTTCAGCTTTCGATTCCATTGACCAATATTTATTGTCAATTTTTTCTAACGACTCTACAACTTGTGCTCCGTCGGTGGAATAAAAATTTTTATACTCAGTTAATGAAAAACCTAAAGCGTGCAAATTAAAAACTAACAAGAGATTAAAAATAAAATTCTTTACCGTCAGGATATTCAATATTGTCGATTTTAAGCTCATTATTTTTAAATTCTAGACGTTTGTTTTTTATTAGACTACAGATTAAAGGTAAAAGTTTGTGTTCTATTTTGTGAACTTTTGCTTCTAAAAGGTTAATTTCATATTCTTTTATTTTGAATTTACTAAATCCAATTATTTGTCCTGTATCCAGACCCTCATCCACAAAATGCACTGTAGCTCCATGATGAGAGTCTTTATTTTCAATAACTTTTTGATGCGTATTTAAACCAGGATACTTTGGGAGTAAAGAAGGATGAAGATTTATTATTTTTCCCTCAAATTCTCTTAAAAATTCTTTGCTTAAAATTCTCATATATCCCGCTAAAACGATTAAATCAAAATTGAAAGTTTTTAGCTTATTTAAAACAGCAACATCAAATTTTTTTCTATCATCGAAAGAAGCGGGATTAATAGAGAAAAATGGTATGTTACTTTTTTCAGCTCTTTTAAGAGCATAGGCATCAAGTTTATTTGAAAATACAACTGAGACATCAATAGAATCTTCATTATTCAACTTTTTAGTATTTAAAAGACTTTGCAAGTTAGAACCGTTACCAGAAGCAAAAACTGCAATGTTAAAAGAATCCATTTTCTTATTAAATAAATTTAATTTTTGGTTCTTCTGTTTTTCGCGTCACATTCCCTAAAACACGAAATTTTTGTTTAAGTTTATTCAAATTTATTATTGTTTTCTTTAAGTCTTCTTGTCCAATTATAATAATCATTCCATATCCGCAATTAAAAGTTCTTAACATTTCAATATCTGTCAAAGCCGACTTTTCCATTAAATAGGAGAACAATTTTTTATGAAAGAAGAATAAATCTTTTTTAGATAATTCAAAACTATATTTATTTGGCAATATTCTTTCTAAATTACCTATCAATCCACCTCCGGTAATATGTGCCATATTTTTAATCTTAACTTTATTTGAAAGTTTTAAAATTTCATTAACGTACAATTTTGTTGGTTTCAAAAGTGTTTGTCCTAAAGAGGAGGAGCCAAATTTATCATTTAAAAAAATTTTTTTACGCTTTATGAGTTCTCTAACTAAAGAAAAACCATTTGAATGAAGTCCAGAAGATTTTAGTCCTACTAAAATATCTCCTGACTTTAATTTTTCTTTTTTTAAATTCTCTTTCTCAATTATTCCAACAGAAAAGCCTGCTAAATCGTATTTACCTTTAGGAAAGTTTTTTGGGTGTTCCGCTGTTTCTCCTCCAATAAGAGAACAATTAGACTCTCTACATCCATTTGCTATGCCAGAAATTATCTCCTTAGATTTTTGCAAATTAATTTTATCAGTTACTAAATAGTCTAAAAAAAACAGTGGTTCTGCTCCGGAAGTTATAAGATCGTTTACACACATTGCCACTAAATCAATTCCTATTGTTGTATGATTTTTCATCATTTCAGCTATTTCAATCTTTGTGCCAACTCCATCAGTAGAACTCACTAGAACAGGATTTTTATATTTTTTTGGTATTGACATTAAGGAGGAGAATCCACCAATTTCGTTTATAACTTCTTTTCTAAAAGTAGCTTTGGCTATTGGTTTTATTTTTTCTACTAGCTTGTCTCCCTTTGCTATATCAACGCCAGATTTTTTGTAGGAGATTTTTTTTCGTGAGGACAATTTAAATTAAACTAACGGTTTATTTAATCATTATAATTGAAACTAAGATGTTTCAATTAAATATTTCATTTAGGATTTTTTTATTTGTTATTTTCTTCTCAGGAATTATTCATTCATCTCTTCCAGATCAACATGAATTCATAATAGATGTTTCTGATACAAATCAAACTTCTTACTTTGACGAAGCTTTAAGTTCTTCCATCCTTAAGATTCTTGGAAATCAAGAAACTTATGTAAAAAATAAACAGTTTTTTAATTCTATCAACTCAAAAGAATTCATAAAAGAATATAGTTCTTTTGAAGAAGAGGGCATAAAAAAAAATAGAATATTAGTAGACGCAAAGTTATTGAGAAGTTTTCTTATATCAAATAATTTCAATGTCTCATCAGAAATTCAAACCACTTTAACCGTTTGGTTTTTATGTGATAGGGACTTAACTTCATTAAGCTCATTTAATAAAGTCAGTAAAAAATGCAGTTCAATTAAGGACAAGTTGACCCAAGTTTCTAATGAAAGAAACGTGAAAATTATCTTTCCAATATTAGACTCTAAAGATTTAGTTTCATTTAAAATAGCTGACAAAGCCAAAGATAACGATTTTCTATATCTTTCTAAAAGATATGTAGGAGATAGTTTTTTTTACTGCAGAGTAACAATAGAAAAGGAAAGTTGCTATGTGCCAATCAAATCCCAATTAAATTCAAATTTAGATTTTTCAAAAAGTTTAAATCCAGTTAAAGCTTTGAATATGGTGATTGATGGAGTATTGAAGCAATATATTTTAAAAATTAACTCCAAAGATCCTATTCCTTACAATATCAATATCAAAAATATATCTAACTTAGATGAATATAGATTTGTATTAAGTGAACTTGAAAAGATAATAATTCTTTCAGATTTAAAAATAAATTATTTATCATTTAACGAAGTTAACTTATCTTCCTTGTTAATCGGTAACTACAAACAATTAGAAAAACTTTTTTTCAATTACCCATTTCTTAGATTGGAAAGTCTCGAGTCTGATAAATTATCATTAATTCTTGAATAGATGCTTAATTTCCTTCCTAATTTTATAACTCTTTTTCGTTTTTTTTTGGTTTATCCCATAGTGATAAGTATTATTGAAAATCAGTTTTTATTAGCAATTATTTTTTTTATACTTGCCGGAATATCAGATTTTTTTGATGGTTATCTAGCCCGAAAATTAAAAGCTACATCAGAATTTGGTATGATTGCTGATCCCATTGCCGACAAAACGTTAATCATTGCAACTTTAATTTCTTTAACCATTGCAGGTAGAGTTGATCTTTGGATTGCCTACTTAGTATTAGGAAGAGATATGATTGCTGTAGTTGGCTTCATATTAGCTACAATTCTTCTTAGTCCATACAAGGTTAAAACTCATTTCTCAGGAAAACTTTATACAACTTTTTTATTAATTTTTCTGGGTTTAGTGATTCTTTCTTCTGCTAATTTATTTAATAATTCATTTGTAAATTTAATAGTAATTTTTGTACTTATTATTTCTGTCTTTCTTAGTTTATTTGACTATTTTAGAGATCCAGGATTTAGTCTTTATAAAAAGATTTTTTAATAATGGAACAGCAAACTTTAAGTCTAAAATTTGAGGAATCTATGCAGCTAGATGATCTGAAATCATGTAGTTTCTTTCGAGAGATCTCAATCAGATGTGAAAATTTTTTAAAAGGCGATGATCATTTAGCTATATTTTTGGGAAAAGAGGATATTGCAAAATCTTTTTTCTTTTTTGCCTTTTACAATTATTTAAATATTAAACACAAATGTATTTATTTCTCTCTAAAAGAGAGCATTCTGCCGATAAATCTTAAAATTGAAGATGGAGAGATAGTTTTTATCGATGGATACAACCACCTTTTTAACTCAGAAGAAGGGGAAAAAAAACTTTTTAATTTATTTAACTCATCTAAAGAAAAAAATATAAAAGTTTTCTTTAATAATTCATTGCAAGGACCTCAAGAAATGAAGTTAGAAGATTTAAACTCCCGATTATCATCGAGTTTGCAAATAGATTTCCCTGTCTTATCAGATAACGACAAAAAAATTATAGTCATTAACTTTTTAAAAAAAAGAGGTCTATTGATGAACGAGCAGTCGATCGATTATATTCTTAAACGATACTCAAGAAATCTAAATGATTTGATAGAACTTTCCATTAAACTTGACAAAATTTCATTAGAACAAAAGAAAAATATAACTATTCCTTTAATAAAAGAATTTACAAGCCTTTAATGCATTCTAAGCATATGAGGTTTAATTGAAATGGAAATGGCTTCTGTTTATTCAGAATATTTTTCATAGTGTAACCAAATTTTTCAGTGTTAAAAAAGTTTGCGTAATTAAAAAAAATACCTGAAAAATACTTTTCAATCTGATCAAAATAGTTTTTTTCACTCTCAATAATTTCAATAGAATAATCTTTTACATTAGCCAATTCGGCCAGTCTATCTAGTGCATTTCTTTGAGAACCTATTTGATCAATTAATCCTATTTCTTTAGCATTATTAGCATCCCAAACTTTTCCCTGCGATATTGAATCTGTATAGGTTCTATCAAGGGCTCTTCCTTTAGAAACCAAATCTAAAAAATCTTGATATGCAGAATCTACAAGGTTCTGCAGGAGTAAATTAGAGTTTGCATCCGGCTTCTTGATCAAAGATGGATTGAAACTTGTAGTACTTATCCCATCATAATTTATACCTACTTCGTTCAAACTTTGTTCGAAATTTGGAACTGCAGTCCATACGCCAATTGACCCCGTTAAGCAAAAGGGAGATGCCCAAATTTCATTTGCGTCAGCAGATATCCAATAACCACCAGAAGCTGCAATGTCCGCCATGGATATAATTATTGGTAGACCATTTTTTTTAAGCTCAAGAATTTCTTGCCTTATACTTTCGGAGGCAAAACCACTTCCACCAGGTGTGTTGAGTCTAATCAATAACCCCGCAAAATCTCCATTCTTAACTTTTGAAATTAATCTAGCAAAATGTCCATTGGAGAGATTATTTTCATCATAGTCACCATCTACGATTTCTCCTTCTGCATTGATAATAGCTAACTTATTTGAACTTTCAGGCAAGGAAATTTTTTCAAAATAATCTAAGAAGTTTAAATAATACTTTCGATTACCATCTGATAGGTTGAGAAAGTAATCTTCTAGTTCAATTCTATTAAGAACTTTATCAGCCAGTCCCAAAGAAACAGCCAACTCTGATCCGTTCTTAGCAGAAGAAACTAGACTACCAATATCATCAATATAATTTTGGATACTTATTTTTAATAAATCTTCTCTATTCAAAGAAACAATCTTTACCCAATTCTCCCAGAGAGATCCAAGAAATCTTTTTGACTCAATCTTTGTTGATTCGGTCATTGAATCATTCGTAAATATTTCTGAAGCAGATTTATATTCACCCGCGACATAAGTATTAATGTCTATTTTGTATTTCTCTAATGCATCTTTGAAATAAAGTCGAAAATCTTTATAGCCTTCAATGTAAACTAGTCCAAACGGATTGATTAAAATTTCATCAGCAAAGGATGCCAATAAATATTGATGTTGGAAGAAAAAGTCTCCATAACTAATTACTTTTTTCCCAGTCGCTTTAAAGTTTTCTAAAGCCTGACCAATCTCTAGAGCATCAGTTGCCGATAGACTCATCATCGAGGAATCTATCAAGATTATTTCAATCTCGTTGTCTTCTTGAGCTGTTTCAATCACATTTATGATTTGAAAAGTCGATAAACCGGTATTGAAATCAAAAAAATTACTATTACTAGAAGATTGAGAAGTGCCATCGAGAACAAGAATTGAGCTTTTTTTATCGATTGAAGAGTTTAAAAAGGGCGCTATTAAAAGTCCTAAAAAAACCAATAATAAAATAATTACGAAAATTGAATTGACTAGTACTTTTCGAAAAAAATCAATTCTATTTAGAATATTTGTGAACATATTAAATATCTTACTACTTAGTTAGGGTAAAATTTATCAATAATGAGAAATTTTATTATCTTAGTCACTTTTATACTTTTTGTCGGATGCGGTGCTAATGATTTAACTTTCCACAAAATTAGTGGAAAAAATATTAATGATTTGTCAGGCAAATGGACGGTTATTAATTACTGGGCAGATTGGTGCCCTCCATGTATAAAGGAAATTCCTGAATTACATGAACTCGATAAAAATTTTGAAAAAATACAAGTTTTTTTGTTTAACTTTGATAGATTACAAGGAGATGAGTTAGAGGAGCAATTGGTGAGATTCAATGTAAGCCTCCCAGCACTTATAACCGATCCTAGTAATTTTTTCGATATTGATGTTCCAGACGCGCTTCCAGTTTCTTTTATCATAGATCCGAATCTGAGTTTATCTTTAACTCTCAAAGGACCGCAGACTAAGGAATCTATTTTAGAAGCTATAAATTATTCTGAATAAAAACTTCTGGATCTAATTTTTTATTAAGCAATAAAACTTCAAAGTGAAGATGTGGCCCGGTAACTCTTCCTGAACTTCCAACAAAACCGATTAAATCTCCTTTCGATACCTCATCATCTTTTTTAACAATAGATTTATTAAGATGTGAATATGAAGTTTTTAGATTTTGAGCATGCCCAAGAAGAATAAAATTCCCCCTGTAAAAAAAATTTTCTGAGAGAAGGACTTTCCCATTAGCAGCTGCATATACCGGTTCTCCTAACTTTGCAGCAATATCTAGACCTAGATGAGGGTTTTTTCTAACATTGTTTATAAATCTCTTTACACCATATTCGCTTGAGACAATTCCTTTTGTTGGTGAAAGTAGAGGTAAATTTAGTTTTGACGAGGAATATTTTTTTTTAAGTGCATTAATATAAAGATCTCTTTCAAGATTAATTCTTTCTAAATTTTCTTTACTAAGTTGATTAAATTTTTTTTCTTTTATTACAATTCGAGACTCTCTAAATTCTTTATTTTTTATTGTTAATCCAATATTTTCTATATCTCTCATATCAAAGTTGTAAGCAATTGGCGCTATTATTCTTAAGTCTTTACTTTGACCACATTCAAAATATTCAAAATCAATTAAATCTAGGTTCACATTTTTCTTTTTAATATTTATAAGACCACCAGGTACAAGATTTTGCTCAGGGAAATTACAATTTTGATAAATTGGTATCAAGGAATTACAGCCAACTATTAAAAAAGAAACTACAAAAACACTAATCAGTTTTTGTAACTTTGGATTCAAAAGAAATCTCAGAAGCTTTAGTTGAAATGACATCACCTAGATTTATATCCTTTTTTGATCTAATAATTTTATCAGTTTTTTTATTTTTGGATATTGAGTACCCTCTTGATAGAACATTGAGAGGGCTTAAAGAGTTCATTTCACCCACAACACTTGAAAACTTTTCTAGTCTTAGTTCTACAAAAGATTGCATTGCTTTATTCATTAAATTTATGTTTCCCTCTAGTTCTTTTTTAATAACAAGGATTTTATTTGCAGGGTTTGATTTCAGTAGGTCAGAAAAAGAAAAATCAATAACATTTTTATAGTTAAGAAAATTTTGAAACATTTGCTTTTTTAGGAGATTTTTTAGTTCGTCCAGTTTTTGATTATTCTGATAAATCTTTGTCTTGGGGTTAATGAGACTTTTATTCACGACATTTAATTTATTTTCATAGTATGAAATTTGATTTTTCAACGAATTGACTAAAATTAAAATTCCATCTTTCAAGTCAGATTTTTTTTCTACAAAACCTTCACTGATAATCTCTGCCGCAGCAGAGGGCGTAGGAGCTCTTAAATCCGAAACAAAATCACATATAGTGAAATCTGTTTCATGACCTATAGCACTTATAGTTGGTATGTTTAATTTAAAGATTTCCTTAGCTAATTTTTCTGAATTAAATGACCATAGATCTTCTAAGGAGCCGCCACCTCGAGCAAAAATTATGATATCGAGACTTTTTAATCGATGTAATTCATCTATTTTTAAAATTGCATTAAGAAGACTGTCTTCTGAACCGTCGCCTTGAACTAGCGAGGGTATTAAAGATACTTCTATCAATGGCGCTCTTCTACTCAATACGTTTCTTATATCTTCTATTACAACTCCACTAGTAGAAGTAATAACTCCAATATGCTTTGGAAGGAGGGGGATCTCAAGTTTATGAGATTCTTCAAAGAAACCTTCTTTGTTAAGTTTATTTTTTAAAATCTCGAAATTTTTTAAAAGAACTCCTTCTCCAGCATATTCGATTGAATCGACTTGGAATTGATAAGTACCTTTTGCGAGATACATGGAGATTGAACCATTTAAAATTAACTGGTCACCATCGATGGGCTGCATATTTGCGGAACTATTTCTAAATCTAAACATAACGCACTGAATTTCTGAACTATCATCTTTAATTTTAAAATACCAATGACCTGAATCGTAAGACCTAAAATTACTTACTTCGCCTTTTATCCATACTGCAGAGTAATTTTTTTCGAGAAGTCTCTTTGCAGAGTTATTTAGTTCAGATACAGATAAAATATTAAAATTATTTTGATTAGAATTCGGCATTAATGCAGTATAAACAATTCATATTTTTTTTATCAAATGAATAGTAAATTTTTACCAATTCTTGCAACTTGCATTGGTGGTTGTCTCATAGGGCTTGCTCCAATTTTTGTTAGATTTAGTGAAATAGGACCTTCCCTTACAGGATTTTATAGATTTGTATTTGCAACAACTTTAATTTTAATTTATGGACTTATTTCTGGAAAATTAAAATTTTTAAAATTTAGAGAACTTTTAATTGTTGCTATTCCTGGATTATGTTTTGGAATTGATATTACATTTTGGCATTCTTCAATAACTATGACGTCAGTTGCCAATGCAACTTTGTTCATAAACACTGCACCTTTGTATGTTTGTTTATTTGCTTTAATTATTTTTAAGGAAAGATTAAATTTCTTATTTTTAGTTGCTTTAGTTTTATCTTTTTCCGGAATTTTAATTATGACAACTTCAGCCTCCTCATTTTCAGGTGATTTTTATTCACTTGGAAACTTCTTGGCCCTTCTTGGCGCTTTTTTTTATGCTGGATATCTATTATCAGTTAATAAGTTATCTGATCGATATGATATTTTTAATCTAATTTTTTATTCTTCTCTATTTGCTTGTATTCCATTAGGTATGGGAAGTTTATTAGAATTAGATAGACCATTTCCAAGCTCCTATTTAGGCTGGAGTAACTTTTTAGGGCAAGCAATATTCGTTCAAATCATGGGGCAAGGACTAGTAATTTATGGTCTTTCTAAAATTAAACCTCAAATATCTTCTTTACTCTTACTATTTCAGCCAGTGACGGCAACAATTTTAGGAGTTTATTTTTTTTCTGAAACTTTATTATTAGGCCAATTCATAGGTGTTATCATTCTTTTGATAGGCATTTATTTTGCTGGTTTGAGTGAAAGATTAAATAGGGGTAATCAATGAGTAAAGAAATGATAAGAATCGCAAATTGTAGTGGTTTTTATGGAGACAAATTATCGGTTGCTAAAGACATGGTTGAAGGAGGACCTATCGATGTTTTAACTGGCGATTACTTAGCCGAACTAACAATGACAATTCTTTACAATCAAAAAATGAAAAGAGGAGAGAATCATGGTTATGTTGGAACCTTTATAAAACAGTTCAAAGACGTAGCTAAAATAGCTCAGGACAAAAATATAAAAATTGTTACTAATGCTGGCGGACTTAATCCAAAATCGATGGCTCATGAAATTGAAAATGTTATAGAAGAATTAAATTTAAATTTAAAAGTTGCATACATAGATGGCGACGACTTAATTCCTATGATGGATAAGTTAACTGACCTTGGCGAGAAGTTCTCAAATTTAGACAAAGATTTAGAATTAAAAGATTATTCAAAGAAACCCATTACGGCTAATGCATATTTAGGAGCCTGGGGAATTAAAGAAGCTCTTGATAATGGGGCTGATGTTGTTGTTTGTCCCAGGGTAACAGATGCGGCAGTTGTGATCGGCCCTTCTGCATGGAAGTTTAATTGGTCAAGAGATCAATATGATGAATTGGCTGGAGCACTTGCAGCTGGTCATATTATTGAGTGCGGAGCTCAAGCTACAGGAGGAAATTATTCGTTTTTCCAAGAAGTACCAACATTTGACAATATTGGATATCCCATTGCAGAAGTTTATGAAGACGGAAGTTTTGTAATAACTAAACATGAAAATACTGGCGGATTAGTTTCAGTTGGAACTGTTACAGCACAATTACTTTACGAAATTGGCTCACCTGCATATTTAAATCCCGACGTTATAAGTCATTTTGATACCTTAAAGATTACCCAGGAATCTCAAGATAGAGTCTTGGTTCAAAACGCAAGAGGTAGTAGCCCTCCGAATACGCATAAAGTTTGCGTTAACTTAGTCGGCGGTTATAGAAATGGAATTGAATTATTACTTACTGGATTGGATATTAATGAAAAAGCAGAGCTAATAACTGATCAAATTTTCAAATCTGTTGGTGGTAAAGAGCAATTTGATAAAGTTGACATTCAGTTACACAGAACAGATAAAGAAAATCCTAACTCAAATGAAGAAGCGCAAGCATTTCTCAGAATTGATGTGATGTCCTCTAACCCGGAGCTTGTGGGAAGACTCTTCAATGCAAAAATAATTGAACTTGCATTGGCTAATTTTCCTGGTTGGACTGGAAGAAGTGGGGTAGTACCCAATGGACCTTACATAGAATATTGGCCAACTTTAGTTAATAGTAAATATGTTAAAGAGCGTATTCACATTGGGGATAAAGTTATCGACATTACTCCAACAAGTCAGTTAGGTCTAGAAGAAAAGTACTATCAAAAAGTACCTTATGAAAATCCAGAACTTGAGATTCAAAGCTTTGAAGAAGATTTTTTTGGAAAAATTTTTGGAACTAGATCGGGAGATAAAGGGGGTTGCGCTAATTTAGGTGTCTGGGCAAAAACAGAAGATGCATACTCCTTTTTATTTGATTTCTTAACAGTCGAAAAATTAAAAGAACTTCTACCTGATTTAGAAAAATTTGACATAGATAGATATGAATTACCAAATATATTCTCTTTAAATTTTTACGTTCACGGGATTCTTCAGGAAGGCGTATCTTCTTCAACTAGAATGGATGGCCAAGCTAAATCATTAGGAGAATACTTGAGGGCCAAAAAAATTAATTTTCCCAAACAATTACTAAAATAACTATGACTGAAAAAAATCTATCTTTAAAAGGCTTAAATTTTCAGGCCACTAAAATCGAAGAAAAAAACAACATACTGACTATTACCCTTAGTCGTCCAGAAAAGAAAAATGCGTTAAACAATGTAATGATGAATGAAATTTGTTATGCGCTAGCATATGCAAAACAAGAAAGATCTATAAGAGTAGTAATAATTGCTGCTGAAGGAGATATATTTTGCGCTGGAGCTGATTTAAGAAGGGAGGAATCAGAGTCAAACGTTCCAAAACTTGAAGGTTCAGATGATATTAGTTTGATGTTAAGACATTTGTATAAACCTGTAATTTGCAAAATCCAAGGCTCTGTCTTGGCTGGTGCGCTGTTAATGGTTACTAACTCAACTCATGCAGTTGCAGTTCAAGAAGCAAAATTTTCTGCACCAGAAATTTTAAGAGGTTTATGGCCTCATATGGTTATGGCTGGATTATTTAGAGTCATGCCTAAAAGGGCGGGACTAGATTTCGTGATGAGAGGCCAGTCTATAGATGCAAAACAAGCAAAAGAATGGGGTCTAATAAACGAATTTGTCAGAGCCGAAGAACTAGATGATTATGTAAATAAACTTTCAGAAGAATTGGCAAGTCTCGCACCTGGAACTATGTCATTTGGGTTAGAGGCTTATGAGAAACAAGACGCTATGGCATTTGACGAAGCTTTGCCTTTTTTGCAAAAACAAATAGCAAAAACTTTTGAAGGTCCTGATGCCAAAGAGGGCATTGCAGCATTTTTAGAAAAAAGAAAACCTGATTGGGATAAATAAAAAAATGAGAGTTTTAGCGCTTGGCGGCAGCGGAGGAATGGGAAGGTTCTCATCATTTGCTATTTCTTCTAACCCAAAAATCACAAAAGTGACCATAGCTGATTTAAATGAATTAAGTGCTATAGAGTACGCCAGTAATTTTGACGAAAGGTTTTCAGGCGTCGGAATAGATGTATCTGATAAAGAAAAATTGGAAAAGCTGATGCAAAATCACGATATTGTTTTAAACACAACCGGTCCATTTTTTAAACTTGGTGTTTCAATTTTGAAGTCTGCCATAAATTGTAAATGCCACTATTTAGACATTTGTGATGATTGGGAGCCGACACTAGAAATGCTCAATCTTAATGATGCGGCTTTGAAAAATGGCGTAACTGCCATCATCGGCTTAGGAGCAAGTCCAGGCATAAGCAATTTATTAGGTTTGAAAGCAATGAAAGAACTTGACTCTGTTAGTTCTATTATTACTGGATGGGATATGAGCAGTGCTAAACCCGAAGACGAATCTTCTCAATCTGGAACTAATGCAGCAATGGAACATGGATTGCAACAAGTTACTGGAGAAATCAAAATTTTTAAAGAAAAAAAATTTCAGAACACTAAACCTTTAGAGAAAATGTCTATTAATTACCCTGGTAGAGGTAACTTCAATGTTTATCTTTTTGGACACCCAGAAGCTATTTCTTTCCCTCATCATTATAAAAATATAAAAGATTCATTTAATGTTTGCCATGGTTCTAAAGAAAGTAACATTTACATTATAAAAATCTTGAGGTGGTTTGTGGATAGAAAAATTATTAGTTTTAAATCCGGAGCACTTTTTTTAGAATGGCTAGAGAGAAATTTTGGAACAACACCATCAATTGAGAAACAAACTAAAGGATTGCCAGCAATTTATGGACTAGCGCAAGGAACTAAAAACCAAAAAGCTGCAACAGTAGCTGTTACTTTATCTAAAGAAGAATTAATTAATCCATGGGGAATGGGAGCGATAACGGGTTTTCCTCTTGCTTTTGGGTTAGAGCTATTCTTAGAGAACAAAATCAATCAAAAGGGTGTTTTAGCGCCAGAAGGAGCTATAGAACCTGATGAATTTTTTTCTTTATTAACTGATCACCCACTCGAAATATCTAGATCGTGGGAGTATTAATCTAAAACAACTAAAGTTGCTCCATTCTCTACTTGTTCATCCTTTTGAATTAAAATTTCTTTTACCTTCCCATCGCTTGGTGCTACCACTTTATGTTCCATTTTCATTGCCTCAAGAATAACCAAGGTATCACCTTTTTTAATTTTTACTCCTTTTTTTATTTTGATATCAACCACTTTACCGGGCATCGGAGCGTTTAGACCTCCCTCTATAATTTCTTTTTTGGAAGTATTGAATTTTGGAAGCACTTTGAAAAGAACATCACCACTTTTAGATTGAATTAATAGCAAACCGTTTTCAAAGGTAACTTTGCTTCTTATTCTATTTTCATCAATTTCTACGTCTATAAAATTTCTATCCCAAGAAATCATTTTTACCAAATTGCCTTTATCGGTTTCAAAAAATCCTTTTTTGTTATTTTTATACTTTATTGATAAGTTCTCTTCTCCATATTGAAGCTTTACTTCTTGCATTGGAAGTTTGGCGTTGCTCCATCCAGAAGACAAATTTGAAAGCACTTCAGACTCATGCCTATTTTTTCCTTGAATCCACATTGAAGCAGCGATGGCCAAATAATATATTTCTTCTTCGCTTAAATTAATTTCATCATTAATTTTAACTCTTTCTAAGAAATCAGTTGTTGTATTTCCTTTAAGGAATTCTTCTGATCTAAGTATTGAAGTTAAATAATCTCTATTGGTTTTAAGCCCACCAAAATGACTATTTTCCAAAGCCAAAGCTAATTTATTTGCGGCTTCTATTCTAGTTTCTCCGAAAGAAATTATCTTTGCTAACATGGGATCAAAATTCGGAGTAATTTCAGAACCCGCTTCAACTCCTGAATCCCATCTTACGAGCGGATCTTCTGTTGGTTCAAAAGCAATAAGTTTTCCAGTTACTGGTAAAAAGTTATTTCCAGGATCCTCTGAATAAAGCCTAACTTCTATTGAAGACCCAAACCATTCAATATCTTCTTGTGAAAAATCTAATGGTTCTCCATTTGCAACTTTTAATTGTTCTCTCACTAAATCTATGCCTGTAACTTCTTCAGTAACAGGATGTTCTACTTGCAATCTTGTATTTACCTCTAGAAACCAAAATTCTTTAGTTTTTTCATCAAATAAAAATTCAACAGTTCCAGCAGATTCGTATTTAAGTATCGAAGCAATTTTAATTGCTGCTGCACCCATTTTATTCCTAAGTTCTCTGTCGACTACAGGGGAAGGAGACTCTTCAACAACTTTTTGATGACGTCGTTGTATGGAACATTCCCTCTCTCCTAAATGAACAATGTTTCCAAAAGAATCTCCTAAAATCTGAATTTCGATGTGTCTAGATTTAGCAATAAACCTTTCAATAAAAACTCTTTTATCTCCAAATCCTCCTTCAGCTTCTCTTTGTGCTGAAATAATAGACTCTTTCAAATCTTTCTGGGTCTTTACGATTCTCATGCCTTTACCGCCCCCACCTGCAGCAGCTTTTATCAAAAGAGGATAACCAATTTTTTTTGCTTCTTTTGGATCATTTGTCATTGGCAATGTTGGAACATTAGCCTTTTCAGATAATTTCTTTGCTGTTAATTTATCACCCATCTTTTTAATTGCATTGGCCGAGGGACCAACCCATTTAATACCCGATTTAGATACTAAATTTGCAAAATTTGAATTTTCAGATAGAAAACCATAACCCGGGTGAATTGCATCAACATTTGCAGAGGTTGCAATTTTTACTATCCTTTTTGCATCTAAATATGAAGTTTCAAGCCTAAAGGCTTCTTTTGCTTCTCTCACATACGGTGAATTAGCATCTGCATCGGTATAAATTGCAACGGTCCCAATCCCCATTTGATGAGCAGATTCAATAATCCTAGAGGCAATTTCTCCTCTATTGGCAATTAATAATTTTTTAATCGTCATAATCTGAATACACCAAAACCATCAGATCCTTTAACTTTTTTGTTATTTACAACCGATAGACAAATTCCAAGCACATCTCTGGTATCTCGTGGATCTATAATGCCATCGTCACTTAGAACGCTTGTCGCCTTTAAGGCAACTGAAGCCTTGTCGTGTCCTATTTGTTGATTTTTAACAATTTCAGCATCTTTTTTTTCATCAAATTTAATACCTTTCCTAGCAGCTTGGCCTCTTCTCACAATGGACATCACACCAGCAATAACTTCTCCTCCCATGACTGCAATTTTTGCAGTAGGCCACAAGAAGGTAAATGAGTTACCAAATTCTCTTCCAGACATTGCATAAGTTCCAGCGCCATAAGAATTACCAACAATTACTGTTAGATGGGGAACTTCTGAATTAGACACTGCATTTAGCATTTGAGCACCTTTTTTTATAGAACCGTCTTGCTCGTAATCTTTTCCAACCATAAAACCTGTAATGTTTTGTAAGAAAACTAAAGGAAGATTTCTTTTATTACATAGTTGAATAAAATGAGCCGCCTTTTGAGAGGCGTTAGGAAATAACATTCCATTATTTCCTAAAACTCCAACTGGATATCCATGAATAGATATAAAACCACAAATAATTGTCGGACCAAAAAGGGGTTTAAATTCCTCAAATTTTGATCCGTCAGCAATTCTTCCAATGATTTCTCTTATATCGAAAGGTGTTTTTAAGCTTGGCTCAATTAAACCTAAAAGATCTTCCTGATCATGAATTGGTTCTTCAATAGAAAATCTTGGCTTTGTTCCTTCTTTATACCAATTTAAATGAGACATAACTTCTCTTGCAATTCTAATTCCATCTAAATCGTCTTCAGCAAGATATTCTGCAAGGCCTGATTTTTCAGCATGCATCTTGGCACCGCCGATATCTTCTCTTGAAGAAATCTCTCCAGTTGCCATTTGAACGAGAGGAGGTCCCGCAAGAGCAACGTCTGCTTGATCTTTTACAAAAATATTATAATCAGACATTCCAGGTTGATAAGCACCACCGGCAGTAGCGGTCCCAAAAGTAACGGTCACAGTGGGGATGTTTAGTTTGGAAAGTTCAGTAATTTCATAGAATTGTCTTCCAGATTCTGCAAAATGAGTGGTTCCACCTACAACGGCGTTGCTTCTTGGTCTCAAGTCACCACCCGCGGATTCAACAAACTGTATAAAAGGTAATCTGCTATCTCTAGCAATTTGCATGGCGCGCATCCACTTTTTCACTGAATAAAAATGCATGGCTCCCGCAAGCACAGTTGGGTCGTTTGCAAAAATTATGCATTCAATTCCAGCACTAACACCAATTCCTGCAATTGCTCCTCCTCCGACAGGATAATCTGACTTAAATGCCGCAAGTCCACTTATTTCGAGAAATGGACTGTCAGGATCTAAAAAATGAAAAACTCTTTCTCTAACCGGAAGCTTACCTCTTTTGGCTAATCTCTCTTTATGGTGCTCTCCACCTCCAAGTTCAGCTTCGTCAAGCAGAACATCAATTTCTTCTAGCATGGAAAGCATAGAAGATTTATTCTTTTGAAATTGCTCGCTCGATCGGTCTAATTTTGATTCAAAAGGCT
Source organism: SAR86 cluster bacterium (assembly GCA_023703675.1). Taxonomy (NCBI): domain Bacteria; kingdom Pseudomonadati; phylum Pseudomonadota; class Gammaproteobacteria; species SAR86 cluster bacterium. The sequence continues at coordinate 521,474 of CP097974.1, forward strand.
GTGACTCAAGTTTAGGCATATTAGTTAAATTGATAGAAAAATATGCCTGAAAAAACTATTTATGTCCATTTAGATTTTATTAAGTCTGGGTATAATACACTCCTCGCAGGGCGATTAACTCAATTGGTAGAGTGCCACCCTTACAAGGTGGAAGTTACAGGTTCAAGTCCTGTATCGCCCACCATAAAAATTTTCTTTTAATTTTTCTATATTTCAAACATTCATCACAATTAAATGTTAGATTTCTCCAATGAATAGATATAGAAGACATTTCCTTAAATTTTTATTGTTATTTTCTTTTGCGCTTCCTTTTAGAATTTATCCTCAACTAGTAAATGTTAATAATGTTAAATTTAAATTCGGAGTCGCAAGCGGAGATCCTACCAATACGCATGTAATTCTTTGGACAAAATTAAATCTAAATATAAAAACAAATGTAAACGTTGCTTGGGAAATTTCTAATGAAAAAAGTTTTAAGAACTTAATATCTTTTGGAAATATTGTTACTGACTATAAAAGTGATTATACAGTGAAGGTCGATGCAAAAATTCCCCCCAGATTTAATGGTAAGAAAGTCTATTACAGATTTAAAGTTGGAAACTCAATTTCAGATGTTGGTATAACTTCAACTTTGCCAAAAGAGAACCCGGAAAAATTTAATATTGCTTTTTGCAGCTGTTCCAATTATCCAGCGGGTTATTTTAATGCTTACCGAGAAATGGCACTAAATAAAGATATAGATTTAGTTCTTCACCTTGGAGATTACCTGTACGAATACGCGTGGGATGGATACGCTTCAGAAAGAGCGATCCAAATGAACAGAGTTGTAGATCCTAATCATGAAATATTGTCTCTTGACGATTATCGAAGACGCCATGCCACGTATAGAAAAGATCTAGACCTTAAATTACTCCACGCAAGTAAACCGATGATTGTGGTATGGGATGATCATGAAATAACTAACGATACTTGGAAGGAAGGGGCACAAAATCACTCTTCAGATGAAGGGTCTTTTAAGAAAAGAAAAGATTTTGCGACTCAAGCGTATTTTGAATGGATGCCGATAAGAGAGAATAAGAATAAAAAACAAATCTGGAGAAATTTTACGGTAGGGAATTTAATTAATTTATTGATGCTTGATACAAGACATTACAATAGAGATAAACAACTCGATATTGAAAAATATTTTGAGACAGATGATTTTAATGAAAAAAAATACAAGAATGACCTCAAAAAACCAAGAAATTTATTGGGTAAAACACAATTAAAATGGGTTAAATCCAAAACCAACAATAAATACAAATGGTCTATATTTGGGCAACAGATTTTAATTGGTCCCAAATATCTTCCTGCAATTTTAAAATTTGTAGATCTCGAAACCATACCCTCATATGTACATAAATATGTAATGCTCGCAGGAAAAAAAATTCCTTACAATACTGATCAGTGGGACGGGTATCCTAAAGAAAGAGAAAAGTTCTTTGAAATCATAAAAAATTCTCAGTCAAATTTGATTTTAGCTGGCGATTCACACATTCATACTATGTATAATTGATTTTCTTTTAAAGGACCGGTAGTTCAGTTCTGGTTAGAACGCCGCCCTGTCACGGCGGAGGTCGCGGGTTCGAGCCCCGTCCGGTCCGCCATAATTTCACTATTTCTAACTTATTTCCAAGCAGGAAATGGATCTTCGAGCGTATCCCAATAAGACCTTCCCTTAAGCACTTCTTCTTCTTTCAGAAGGCAATCGTCGAGTGCTGCTATTATTTTTTCTTTTTGTAATTCTTGGCCTATAAAAACAAGTTCTTGTCTCATGTCGCCAAAAGGCTCGACCCAAGTTTTTTTAATATTTTCAAGGTACTCTTCATCTGTTGGCCAATCTTTTTTTGGCACGGCCTTCCAAAAAAGACCCGCAAATCCATATCGGGCGATTCCCCCGGCCTGACTCCATTGTCCTGCATACTGGGGACGTGTTGCGAGCCAAAAATAACCTTTCGAACGAATTAATTTTCCAAATTGTTGAGTATTGTGCAAAAAGTTATAGAATTTTTCTGGATTAAACGGTCTTCTTGCTTCGTAACTAAAGCTGCTAATTCCATATTCTTCAGTTTCTGGAACATGTTCTCCTCTCATTTCTTTTAACCATCCGGGCGCTTGTTGAGCTTTTTCAAAATCAAATTTTCCAGTATTAAGAACTTCATTGAGATCAACATCACCATTAGAAATTGGTATGATTTTTGCATCAGTATTGAGAGTTTTTATTATTGCTTTTAGACGTTCTATTTCTGAATTAGCAACTAAGTCAGTTTTGCTAATTAAGATAACGTCTGCAAATTCAATTTGATCTACTAAAAGGTCAGCAACACTTCTTTCATCGTCTTCACCTAAAGATTCACCTTTATCTTTGAGACTCTTTGCTTCGTCATAATCTTTTAAAAAATTAACCGCATCGACAACTGTGACCATAGTATCGAGGTCAGCTACATCAGACAAAGAAACACCATTTTCATCAGCAAAAGTAAATGTCTCTGCAACCGGAAGAGGTTCTGAAATTCCTGTGGATTCTATGACCAAATAATCAAATCTTTTTTCTTTAGCAAGCTTCGTTACCTCTTCTAATAAATCCTCTCTAAGGGTGCAACAAATACAGCCGTTGCTCATTTCTACCAGTTTTTCTTCACTTCTACTCAGTGAAACTTCATTTTGAATAATTGCAGAGTCAATATTAATCTCACTCATATCATTTACAATTACGGCAACTTTTTTGTTTTGTCTATTTGAGAGAATATTACTTAAAACTGTAGTTTTGCCAGCTCCAAGAAACCCTGACAACACAGTAACAGGTAATTTTGAATCAATTGAATTGTTCACAAATTTAAAATTTTATTAAGACTTACAAGATAAATTATAAATGAATTTTAAAAAAAAAATAATTCATCTAAAATTTTCTCTCAAAATATATATAATTGCGGATAATTTTTTTTATGAAAATAACAGTTCTAAAATCAAAAATTCATAGGGCAATCGTTACTGATACTCAATTGGAATATGATGGTTCTTGCGCTATAGATTCTAATTATTTAAAAGAGGCTAACATTAGCCCTTTTGAACAAATTCATATTTATAATTTAACAAATGGCGAACGCTTAATAACTTATGCAATTGAAGCTGAGGCTGGTTCAAAAATTATTTCAATGATGGGAGCTGCAGCGCATAAAGCTTCTAAAGGTGATTCTATAATTATCGTTGCTTACGGAAGCATTGAAGAAACTGAAGCAAAATCATTCGAACCTAAAATTGTGAGACTTTAATTATGACTATTTTAAAAGATGAAGTTCAGCTTCCTTGCGGAGCAAAAATAAAAAATCGTATATGCAAGGCAGCTATGACGGAGAGAATCGCTTTCGGGGATAATTTTACAAATCAAAGGCATTTGAATCTCTATAAAACTTGGGCAGAAGGAGATATCGGAATTTTATTAACGGGAAATGTTCAAGTGGACAGAAATCATTTAGAAGGCCCTGCAAATGTTTGTATCGAAGAAACCTCCTATAAAGACCAGCTACCTATGTTGAAAAAATGGGCAGATGAAGGAACAAAAAATGATACACATTTATGGATGCAAATAGCTCATGCCGGTAGACAAACTCCGGGAGAAATTAACCAGTCTCCTAAAGCACCTTCCTCGGTTCAATTAAAAATTCCAGGAAGAAATTACGGAGTTCCGTCTGAACTTACTCCAGATGAGATAGTTGAAATAATTAAAAAATTTACATTTGTTGCAAAAATAGCAAGAGAAACTGGATTTACGGGTATTCAGATTCACTCTGCACATGGCTACTTACTCTCTGAATTTCTTTCTCCGGATATAAACTTAAGAAAAGACGAGTGGGGCGGATCAGTCGAAAATCGTTCTAGAATTCATGTAGAAATTGTCAAGAGTATAAGGTCTGAAGTTGGAGATGATTTTCCAATCTCAATAAAGATGAATTCTGCAGATTTTCAAAAAGGGGGTTTTTCGCCAGAAGATTCAATTGAGGTAGCAAAGATAATTGAATCCGCAGGAGTAGACAATATAGAAATTTCTGGCGGAACTTACGAACAACCAAGATTATTAGGCTTAGATAATGTAAGTATTAATCCCGATAGAAGTGAGTTTAGAAAAGAAAGCACCATAGCTAGAGAAGCTTATTTTCTGGATTATGCCGAAAAAATTAGAAAGAATACTTCTATTCCTTTGATGGTTACTGGAGGGTTTAGAACTAAAGAAGGAATGGAGAGCGCCATTAATAGCGGAGCTTGTGAAATAATTGGAATAGGAAGGCCTCTGTGTGCAAATCCTTTGGCAATGAAAGAATTATTTGAAGGAAAAATTGATAAATTACCCAGTTATGAAAAAACGCTTTCTTTAGGTCCTTGGGTACTTTCCCCTTCTAGTCCATTTAGACTTATACAAGCACTTAATGCTTTTGGAGCACAAGCGTGGTTTTACCAACAAATTAAAAGAATGGGCGATGATAAATTACCTGATTTATCTTTGGGACTATTCTCTGCTTTCAGGAAGGATACAAACGAAGATAAAAAAGCTTTCAAAGAATTTAATAATTAAATAGGGAGAAATTAATGAAAATTGATCAATTGTTTGATGTGAAAGGAAAAGTAGCTCTGGTTACAGGCGGCTCTAGAGGAATTGGGGAAATGATTGCGGCTGCTTTCTTAGCTAATGGAGTAAAAGTATATATCTCTGCAAGAAAAGCAGATCCTTGTGATCAAAAAGCAATGGAATTATCTGAATTATATGGATCGGAATGTATTTCTATTCCAGCTGATGTTGGATCAATGGATGGTATAGTCAAACTAACTGATGAAATAAAAGCTAGAGAAGATAAATTAGATTTTCTTATTAATAATGCTGGCGCTGCTTGGGGAGAGAATATTGACGATTTTTCTGAATCGGGTTGGGATAAAGTCATGGACTTAAATGTCAAGGGAATGTTTTTTACTACTCAAAAACTTTTACCTCTGCTAAGAAAATCTGGAACACAAGAATTACCTGCAAAAGTCATAAATATTGGTTCAATCGATGGAATCAATACACCGGCTTTTGAAAATTACGTTTACAGTGCTTCCAAAGCAGCAGTTCACCAGCTCACCCGACATTTGGCTTCAAAATTAGTAAGAGAAAATATTCTTGTGAATGCTATCGCTCCAGGACCATTCCCTAGCAGGATGCTCGGTTCGGCTGTAGCCCATGATTTCAGTCCATTAGAAGAGAGAAGTCCAGTTAAACGCATTGGAACCAAGGAAGACATTGGAGGACTTGCAATATATTTATGCTCCAGAGCTGGTAATTTCACAATAGGTGAAACCATTACATGCGACGGTGGACTTACAGCTTGTTCAGGCCATAATCTTTCCGTATAAAAAAACCCTGCCTCCGAAGAGACAGGGTTTCAAGATAAAGTATCTCAACTTAAATCTTTCTAGAAGCGGCCGAAGCGTCTTCTAGTCGGAATAGGGATAACCCTAGTCAGGCGGTCCTCCCTGATATTCCTGTTAAATTGTTCGTATTAATTTTGGATCACCTCCTGTCAGGGATTGTTGGAATTAGCAAAAATAGAGACCCTGTTTTAAATTCTATAATTTGCGACTAACATTTTAATTTTACTACTTTTTAAATCGCTTTCAATCTTCAAAGCAAAGTAGGAATAAACAAATAAGCCAAAATAAAAATAAAGAAGATACTTATTAGATTAATAAAAATTCCAGCTCTAACCATGTTTTGAATTGGTATTAAGCCAGATGCATAGACAATTGAGTTTGGGGGAGTCGCCACTGGCAGCATAAAAGCGCAACTCGCTGATAATGTTAAAGGCAACACTAGCAACATGGGATCAATTCCTAAATTTATTCCAACACTTGCTACAACAGGAAGAAAAGTAACAGTCGTTGTGAGATTACTAGTTAATTCAGTAAGCAATATAACCATTGTTATCACGATCAAGAGTATTATGAAAAAATAAGTTTGTGATGGTATTAAGGAAGCTAACCATAAGGCTAAGCCTGAATCATTTACGACAAAAGCTAATGCCATTCCTCCGCCAAATAAAAATATTAGCCCCCATGGGAAACCTGTTTGAGCATCATCCCAATTAAGAAGTTTTTCGGAGTTATTTTTTTGAGCAAGAAAAAATAATGATAAGCCTCCTAGCATTGCAATTACAGAATCATCTAAAAGTGATAATCCAGGAATATCATCAAGAATTTGTCTAAAGACCCAACAAAAAGCTGTAAATCCAAAAACTATTGCTACTTTTTTTTCTTCATTTCTCATTTTGCCTAGATCCAATAACATAGAATTCAATTGATCTTTTGCTTCTTTAGATGCCTGAAAATTTATAGGATAAATAAATTTAGTCAGCAATATCCAAACAATGGGACCAAGTCCTAAGGTCACAGGCAAACCAAAAGCAATCCAATTTGCAAAACCAATATCCTTGCCAAAATTATCACTAGCAAATTGAATCAATACACCGTTAGGGGAGGTTCCAATTGGAGTTGCTATACCGCCAATAGAAGCACTATATGCAATACCAAGCAGCAAACACAATTGAAAGTTGAAAGACTGCTTATTATCGATTTCTTTCACAGTATCGTTAATTACTTTAATAACTGACACTGCAACGGGAAGAAGCATTATTGCTGTAGAAGTATTCATTACCCACATACTTAGCAAGGCACTTGCTAGCATGAAAGAAGCTATTATGCCGCTTGCATTCAAGCCACTTAACTTCAAAATATTTAAAGCAACTCTCTTGTGAAGACCCCATTTTTGAATTCCTATAGCTATTAAAAAACCTCCAGCAAAAAGAAATTGAACTTTGTTCATATATTCCTTACTGATAACTCCAATTTCTATAACTCCTAGTAAGGGAAAAAATACCAATGGCATCAAAGCAGTTACTTGTAAAGGTAGTGCCTCAAAAGCCCACCAAACTCCCATTAAAAGAAATACCGCTAAAGTAAGTCTGCCGTCATTCGTCAAACCTTCTGGATTAGGGATTAAAATAACAGTGATAAAAAGAATCAGTCCTATCCAGAACCCAATAGATTTTGCGTTGAAAGAATCCATAAGAAATTATAAGTTAGACTATAATTTTTTTTTCTAAGAAACAAAAATAAAAATTTAATGATCAATCGTTTTTCTATTCTAGGTTCGGGCTCTTGGGGAACAGCTCTTGCTAATTTATTGGCTAATAATGGTGAAGAGTGTCTTATATATACCAAAAACAATGAGGTTTTTGATTCAATTTCAAAGGATAAAGTTAATAAAATCTATCATCCAGATTTCAAATTAAACAAAAATATAAAAATTACTAAAAATTTAAGTGAATTTAGTATTTTTTCTGATTTATGGATTATAGCGATTCCTTCGAAAGAGATTTCATCTGTCTTCAAATTAGTCAATGCAGAAATTTTAAAAAAAAAGGAGTTTATAATTGCTTCAAAAGGAATTGATAAAAATTCTCTTTATACAATTTCAGATGTTCTTATCAAAGAATTTAATGTTGACTCTTCAAAGATATTTTCTATCTCAGGACCTAATCTAGCTAAAGAAGTGATGGAACAACAAGTTTCCGCATCAGTTTTAGCTGGAGATGATCTCTCCAGGGCAGAAAAGATTTCGAAAAGTTTTAATAATAATTTTTTTAAAGTTTTCTTATCTAACGATAAAAAAGGAGTTGAATTATCAGGGTCTTTAAAAAATATTTATGCTATTTCGGCAGGCATAGCCGATGGTCTAGGAAATAAATTTAACACTAAGGCCATGATTCTTACCAGAAGCCTTCATGAAATGTCAGAATTATTAAAATCTTTAGGAGCAAGTTCCGAAACTTTAATGGGATTGGCTGGAGTGGGAGACCTTATAGCTACATCTAGTTCATCCAATAGCAGAAATTATTCTTTTGGGTACTATTTAGGTCAGGGTATGGACGTAGAAACGTCGTTGAAGAAAGTAAATCAAGTTGTCGAAGGCATAGGAACTTTGGAAATAATTTTTAAAAAAAAGAAGGAGCTTAATTTAACAATGCCAATTGTGGATATTTTAAATAAAATAATTTTTGAGAAAGAAAGTCCAAAAGATTGTTTTGCAGATATTTTGATTGAAGGTGATAATAGGGATACTTAATAATGACTAAAAGTAAGGTAAAAAAGGAAACTATTCAAGAAGTGGTATCTGTGAACACAGAAGAGGTAGTCGAAAACATCAAAGAGACCTCAATTTGGTTAAGATTAATTTTGGTTGTTATTTTTTTATTTGTTTTTACCTTTACCGACATCATTCTTTGGTTTATTGCCGGTATTCAATTTTTGTTTACAATTTTTACAAAAAAACCGAATGAAAATTTATTAGGTTTTTCAATCAAGTTAAGAAATTATTTAAGTCAAATTATTGATTTTGTTACTTATAGTTCTGATTTAAAACCTTTTCCTTTTAGCCCCTTTCCTGATTAATAAAATTCATACCCTAATAAGAATTAGTCTAATTAAGGAAATTCAACTAAGAATCTGGTAAATTACGAACAATATTATGAAGAAAAACGAAAAAATAATTAATTTCAGGCCTTCAAGAGACCAAGCTATGGAGGCAGTAAAAACTCTTCTTGCTTACACAGGCGATGATCCCACAAGAGAAGGTTTAGTGGATACCCCAAAAAGAGTTATTAAAGCTTACGATGAATTTTTCGCTGGATATCATGAAGATCCAAAAGAAGTTCTTGCAAGAACTTTTGAACAAGTTGAAGGTTATGATGAAATGGTTATTGTCAAAGGCATAAGGGTCGAATCTCATTGTGAACATCATATGGTTCCAATTATTGGCGTAGCTCACGTAGGGTACATCCCAAATAAGAAAGTAGTAGGAATAAGTAAGTTAGCAAGAATGGTTGATCTCTTTGGTAAAAGACTACAAACTCAAGAAACGATGACTGCACAAATTGCTGACACTATTGAGGAAGTCTTAAATCCTAAAGGTGTAGCAGTTGTTATTGATGCAGCTCACATGTGTATGACTACTAGAGGAATTCACAAAACTGAAACCAGCACTGTAACCAGCAGAATGCTTGGGGCTTTTAGGAAAAATGCTAATACTAGAGCTGAGTTTATGAATTTAATTAGTACTGACAATTAATTTGTCTTCTGCTCAAAAAAGACTTCTTAAACCCTTAATATTCGCAACTGCTTCTTCCATCAGGAGGGAAATAGTTAAATCTCATGGAATAAATTGTGAATTTGTTAAATCAGATGTTGATGAAGAGTTAATAAAACTTAATTTCAAAGGAATTGAATTTAACAATTTAGCCATGCAACTGGCTACAGAAAAAGCATTAACCGTGAGTGATATTAAAGAAAACTATTACGTTGTGGGAGTTGATCAAGTATGTGCTATTGATGACGAAATATTAAATAAACCTGAAAATTCAGAAAACGCTTTTAAATCTTTAAAAAAACTTTCTGGAAGATCACATTTTCAGAATTGCGGTATGGCTATTTGTCTCAACGGAAAAATTTTATGGCAATCTTTTTCAATTGCAGAATTAACTATGAAATCTCTATCCGATCAAGAAATCCATGATTACATAAAATTAGATGAACCTTTTAGTTGCAGCGGTAGTTATAAATTTGAGTCTTATGGAAAAGAGTTATTTACAAACGTTTCAGGCACTGAATATACTATTCAAGGTCTGGACATTGATAAATTAATGGATGTTTTTGTCGAGGAGGGAATAATTGAATAATGAAAGATTTTAAAAATAAAGTAGCTGTTATAACTGGCTCAGGATCAGGCATGGGAAGAGAATTAGCTATAGAGTTAGCTAATGCCGGAGCTAACATTGCTTTAGTTGAAATAAACGAAGAGACTCTCAATGAGACCGCAGAATTATTAAAGAAATACAATGTAGGCGTTTCGAAACACATTGTGGATGTTGGAAATAAACAGGCTGTATTTGATCTACCTGAAAAAGTTATCGAAGAACATGGATCAGTAGATATGGTTTTTAACAATGCAGGCGTAGCACTTTCTTCGACGGTAGAGAATTCAACAGATGAAGATTGGGAATGGGGATTAGGCATACTACTTCATGGGGTTATAAATGGTACTAGAGCATTTTTACCTTTTTTGAAAGACCGCCCTGAGGCAGCAATTATCAATACTTCCTCCATATTTGGTTTGTTAAGTGTTCCAAATCAATCTATTTATCATGTTGGAAAATATGGTGTAAGAGGTTTTACAGAAAGCCTTGCCTTAGAAATGAAAATGGAAAAATCAAATGTAGAGGTTTATTCAGTTCACCCAGGCCACATTGGGACTAACATAGCGAACATTGGAGCTAAAAATGGAAAGTTCGACTTTGATGAAGATGCTGAAGACGGACCAAATCTTTTTGGTGCGCAAGCAAAAACTGTTGAGGAAGCTGGGCAACTTTTTAAAGACAAGGCGCCAATTAATGCTAATACCGCGGCTAAAATCATTTTAAAAAATATAAAGAAAAAAAATAAAAGAATTCTTGTAGGCTCAGATGCCTATGCATACGATCTCATTCAAAGGATTTTTCCCAAATGGTACATTTATCTTTTACCATTAGTATTTCTTGTAAGAAGATTATTCCCAAAAGACAAACCTTTGAATAGATAAGTCATCTCCAAATCTGTCTCAGGATTTAAAATTTCTTCGTTAGCTCTGTATATGAGGTTGAAATTTCCTTCTAAACAATTTGAATTATATACAAGTTTATTTTCTCTAGTTTTTTCTAATGCAGTTTCATAAGCATTAAGCTTGGATTTAGAAAATAAGTTTGGGAGTATTTTTGTTACAAAGTCAGATTTATAAATGCTCGTGGTAGCATTATTTCCTCCAAACCCTTTTGCATTTAAGAAAAATGCGTCCAATTCAGATGTATCTATTTCTTCGTGTTTCATACAAAAATTTAAGTTTTTGGTGATCACGTCATTGGCGAGTTTTGGAGTTGAATTTAGCCCTGGAATAATTCCATGATCAAAAATTCCTAAAGAGCATGCTAATTGATCACCACCAGCGGGCCCCATTGTGTGGCCTAAATATCCTTTTAATCCTGTTACTCTTAAGTCCTTCATCCCCATAGATGTCGCACATTTACTTAACACGTCAGATTCAGTGCTTCTATTTTGAAAAGTTCCTGTGCCATGAGCAATCACACAGGAAAGTTTAGGTTTTTCATGATCTTTGAGATATTTTTTAAATGCTTGCCCCATAGTTAAATAATTTCCTATTCCCGGAGAGCTGATTGATTTTTTAATTCCATCAGAATTTATAAAGACGTTTGGAACGGCACATAAAATTTCTGCGCCAATTTCAATTGCAAATTCAAGGGATGTAACAATTGCAAATTGAGACGATTCTCCCAAAACAAGTCCACAGTTATCTCCAAATGGTCTACACGCTTTGGAAAAATCTACTTTGTCAAAAGGTTCTCCATGCCTTTCTTGCATAGCTAATATTTTTTTATCATCAGCAATACCTGTTGTAGCAAAAAATCCGTCAGTGACTTCAGGATTTATAGGAGCTTCTGCAGATCCTATTACAGCAAAATCAACTTCGTTAGATTTTATTAACGTAGTAGCTGCATTAAGGTTGTAAAAGAAAGTTGCACATGCTCCTGCTACTTGACCACTTTTCCCAACTGAACCAAGAATGTATGCATTAATGAAGTCTGCTGACATTTCTATTAATGACATAGATAGGTGTTTAGAACTCGCTCTTTTCTCTTGTAATCTAGACTGCATTAAACCTCCAAGACCTTTTTCATCTAACTGACCAATTGCAGGACCAGCAAATACAGCTACTCGGTTTGGATCCAATAAAGGTTGAATATCTTCTCTCCAATTTATTCCCAAATTATAGAGAGCATCATTAACTCCAAATACAGTCATTTTTATCCCTCGAGGATGTTGTTTCGAGTTATATAAATTATCAATTTCGTAATAATCAGGGAGTTTGGCCCCAGCATTCACGCCTATCTGTTTTGTCATCAAACCTTTAGGATCCAGAAAATCATCAATCTGCCTAATCAGTGTTCCAGATAAAATCTCTTTTTCTGTTTTCTTTTCTTCGGATAAAGAAATTAAATCTTTTAATACTTGTTTCTTCTCTTCATTTGATAAATTTTCATAGACTAATCTCTTGTAAGATATGTTCCCAGAAGTTCTACCTCCAGAATTTAATCCTCCCATAGAACATATCACGGGGAGTCTTTTTAAATTTTCCATTGTTATTTTTAATCAGATTGAATTAATATTTTATATCAAATAGAGGAGTAAAAATGCATCCGGGAGTAAATGGACCAAAATTTAAAGACAAACCAGCAATTATTATGGCCGGGAGTGGAGAAATACTTACCCATCAAGAGGTAAATGAATTATCTAATCAAATGGCACACCTTTTTAGATCTTTAGGCTTAAATGCAGGCGACAGTATGGCTTTTACGATGGAAAATCATAAATACTTTCTTCCCATTGCTGCAGCGGCTTACAGAAGTGGTTTGATTTATACTGCCATAAGTTGGAGACTACAACCAGAGGAGGTTGAATACATTGTAAAAGATTGCGGTGCTAAGGTTTTTATAACCTCTAAATTTTTAGAAGAAAATGCAAAATTATTAACTCCTTTATTGAAAGACGTTAATAAATTTATGATCGATGGAGAAACAGAAGATTATTTATCTCTTGAAAAATCTATCTCGGAGTTCCCATTAACTGCAATAAATGACGAATGTCAGGGATCTTCAATGTTGTATTCCTCTGGAACAACTGGAAAACCAAAGGGGGTAAGTAGAGAAATTAACTTAAGTCCTCTGCCTTACACTCCAGAAGAGGAGGATCTTGGCCTCACTAGAGTTGTTGAGGGAATGTATGCAGCAAGTTCGGATTCAGTCTATCTGTCTCCTGCTCCACTGTATCATTCTGCACCTTTAGGATTTAATACTGGATTTCAAGCATTGGGTGCAACTTCAATAATTATGGAAAAATTTGATCCTGAAGAAGCTTTAAAACTTATTGAGAAATATAAAATAACTCACTCACAGTGGGTTCCAACAATGTTCGTAAGATTTTTAAAGAGTGATCCTGAGATTCTCAATAAATATGATCTAAGTTCTCACAAAGTGGCTATTCATGCAGCGGCACCATGTCCAGTTGAAGTAAAAGAAAAAATGATAAATTGGTGGGGGCCAATTATTCATGAATATTATGCTGGAACTGAATTCAATGGGTTTGTTGCATGTAATTCTGAAGAGTGGTTAGCTCATAAAGGCACCGTTGGAAAATCTTTATTAGGCCCAATTCATATTTTAGACGACGATGGAAATGAAGTGTCAAAGGGAGAAGAGGGCACTATTTACTTTGAAGGACCAACTTCTCAAAGTTTTAAATATCATAATGATCCAGAAAAAACCAAAGGATCTAGATCTAAACAGGGTTTTTCGACACTTGGAGATGTTGGTTATTTAGATGATGACGATTATTTATATTTAACTGATCGTAAAGCTTTTATGATTATTTCTGGAGGAGTAAATATTTATCCAAAAGAAACAGAGGATATATTAGTAATGCATCCCAAGGTTGCTGATGTTGCCGTTTTTGGAGTCCCCAATGAAGAAATGGGTGAAGAAGTTAAAGCTGTAGTCCAACCACAGGATATGAATGAAATTGAAAATAATTTAGAACAAGAACTTATGGCTTACTGTAGAGAAAAAATCTCACATGTTAAATGTCCCAAATCTATTGATTTCAGGCCAGAATTGCCGCGTCATCCTACGGGTAAATTATATAAAAGACTTCTTAAAAACGAATATTGGGAAAAATAAAAAGGTTATTTTAGAGTTGTTTCACAACTTTCAATAGTTTGCAGAATTAGCGTGTTAATAGTCATAGGTCCTACACCCCCTGGAACTGGAGTGTAGGCTTTACATCTACCAATAATAGAATCTAGCTCAATATCTCCACATTTTTCAGGATGATAACCAGCGTCAACCACAATCGCATTGTCTTTTATCCAATCTCCTTTAATGAATTTTGGTATTCCCAATGCGCCAATAACAATGTCTGCTTTATTAATCTCATCTGAAAGATTTAATGTTTTTGAATGGCACACAGTTACTGTGCAGTTTTTATTTAAAAGCATCATTGCCATAGGTTTGCCTAAAATTGGACTTCTTCCAACCACAACGGCTAATTTACCTTCGAGTTCAATTTTATATTCTTCTAAAAGTCTCATAATTCCATATGGCGTGCATGATCCAAACGCATTTTCTTGCATACTCATTTTTCCAAATCCAAGACTCGTTACGCCATCAACGTCTTTATGAACATCAATGGAATCAAAACATTTTCTCTCGTTTATGTGTTTAGGAACTGGATGTTGAAGGAGAATTCCATGAACATCTTTATTTTTATTTAGTTTTTCTATCTCAGTTATTAGATCGTCTGTTGATGTATTTTCTGGAAGTTCAATTTTTAAAGATTCCATGCCAACTCTTTGGCAAGCATTTCCTTTCATTTTTACGTATGTAGCAGAAGCAGGATTATCACCTACTAGAATTGTTGCCAAAATTGGTGTGGATCCAGTACTTTTTTTAATTACAGAAACTCTTCTTTTAAGATCTTCTTCTGATTTTTCAGATAACTTTTTTCCGTCAAGTACTATAGTCATTATTATTTCCTATGATAACATTCCTCAAAATTTTTTTCGGGGTGTAGCGCAGCCTGGTAGCGCGCCTGCTTTGGGAGCAGGATGTCGGGGGTTCAAATCCCTCCACCCCGACCATATGCCTGTAAATTTTTGTATAATTTACTTTGGGGAAGAGGAAACGGAGTTCCTCTCGGTGTTTTATTGGAAAACATTTGTTTTACGACAAGGAAGTTATCAAACAAGTTTAGGTTCGAATCCTAACCGAGAGCCAACACTTGATCACAAGACTATTTCAAACCTTTTAGTTAGAATACTTCCATAATTATTCTCTCGGTAGCTCAGTTGGATAGAGCATCTGCCTTCTAAGCAGAGGGTCGCAGGTTCGAATCCTGCCCGGGAGGCCAAAATATGGTGGGCGTAGCTCAGTTGGTAGAGCGCTGGTTTGTGGTACCGGTTGTCGTGGGTTCGAGTCCCATCGTCCACCCCATATGGAGAAAAATATGTTTGGATTAGGAAAAAAAGACAAATTACAAAAAATTAAATTTAAGATTCTTTCAAAAGATATGTTGCAAGAATTTAAAGTTAAGCTCTCTAAAGAACAAGCATCATCAAATCTAAAAGGATATAGAAAAGGAAAAGCTCCTTTAGAAGTAATAGAACAATATTATGGTGAACAACTTAGGGCTAGAGTTATTTACGAAACTATGACAAATGAATTCTATAAATTGATTACAGAAAAAAAGATTTCTGTGGTGGGTCAGCCTGCTATTAATCCGTTATCTATGGATATTAATAAAGATATAAATGTAGAAGCATCCTATGAGGTCTATCCTGAATTTAATTTGAAGAAATTTTCTAATTTAAAAATTAAAAAACCTGTATGTGATCTTTGTGAGGAAGATATAAAGAACACAATTACTAAAATGCAAAAGAGATTTGGCAAGCTTGAAAAGATTGACAAAGAGATATCTGAAGGATGCTTTGCAAAAATTGATTTTGAAGGATTCTTAGAGAATGAAAAATTTGAGGGTGGTGAGGCAAAAGACTATCTTATAGAAATTGGGTCTAAGAATATGATTCCAGGTTTTGAAGATGGCTTAATTGGATTAAAGATTGGGGAAAAGAAAGACTTAAATCTGAAATTTCCTGATGACTACCATGCTGAAAATTTAAAAGGTAAAGAAACATTATTTAAAATTACTGTTAATGAAGTTTTAGAAACTCTACCAGCTGAATTAAATGAGAGTTTTTTTGAGCAAGCTGGAATTCCATCAAAATCTGAAGAAGAATTTAAAGATAACTTGAAAAAACAACTAGAAAAGGATTTAAGAATTACAGAAAAAAGAAAATTGAAAGAAAGGATTTTTGATGCTGTAGAGGCACAAAATCCCATAGAAATACCTTCAGCAATGGTTTTAGCAGAAGCTCAAAATCTTAGAAACTCAGCAGCCCAACAAATGGGAATGGATCCTGCGAAGCTGAAGGATGAAGAATTACCAATCAGCACATTTGAAGAAAATGCCACTAAAAGGGTTAGATTAGGTGTGATTCTCAATAAAATTATAGAAGAAAGAAAAATTGAAAAAGATGATGATCTCATAAAAGAACTTATTGAAGAGAGAGCTAGCGGATTTAAAGATCCTGAACAATATAAAAAATGGATTTTTAGTAGCGAAGAACAATTAAAAAACATTGAGTCCATAGCTTTAGAGGAACAGGTTACAGAACTTATATCTGCAGAAGCCAAATGTGAATCTGAAAAACTAAACTTTGAAGAAATTATGTCAATGAGTTAAATTAATTGAATGGAAACTTTCAACCAACTGGTCCCAATGGTAGTGGAACAAACTCCAAGAGGGGAGAGAGCATTCGATATTTACTCGAGACTTCTCAAAGAAAGAGTAATATTTATCACCGGAACAGTTGAAGACCAGATGGCAAATTTAATTGTTGCTCAACTCCTATTTTTGGAAGCAGAAAATCCTGATAAAGATATTAATCTTTACATCAATTCTCCTGGAGGATCTGTGACTTCAGGCCTTTCGATATATGACACAATGACTTACATCAAGCCTGACATAAGTACTTTATGTATCGGACAAGCTTGCAGTATGGGAGCAGTGCTTCTCGCTGGAGGTTCTAAGGGCAAGAGATTTGCTCTTCCAAATTCTAGAATAATGATTCATCAACCTATGGGTGGCTTCCAAGGGCAGGCAACAGACATTGAAATTCAAGCCAAAGAAATGTTAAAAATAAGAACTAAATTAAATGAAATTTTGTCAAATCATTGCGGTCAATCACTTGACAAAATTTCTGAAGACACGGAGCGTGATAATTTTATGTCGGGTGAAGAAGCTTGTGAGTACGGTCTTATTGATAAAGTTTTGAGTGAAAGAATAGAAAAATGACAGATACTGAAAATAAAGAGAAACAATTATTTTGCTCATTTTGTGGGAAGAATCAAAGTGAAGTTAAGAAACTTATTGCCGGTCCATCAGTTTACATTTGTGATGAATGCGTTGCTCTTTGCAATGACATCATAAAAGAAGATTCCAATGACGACAAAAATGAGGACAAAAAAGAAAATCTTCCTATCCCCGCCGAAATAAATGCAATTCTTGATCAATACGTTATAGGTCAAAGCGATGCAAAAAAAATTCTTTCAGTTGCTGTTTACAATCACTACAAGAGATTAAAAAATACAAACTTAGCCGATGATGTCGAACTGGGAAAAAGTAACATCTTGCTTTTAGGTCCAACGGGGAGTGGTAAAACTCTACTAGCACAAACTTTAGCAAGACTTCTTGATGTACCCTTTACTATCGCCGACGCAACAACTTTAACTGAAGCAGGATATGTTGGCGAAGATGTAGAAAATATTATTCAAAAGTTGTTACAAAAATGCGATTACGACGTTGAAAAAGCTCAATTGGGCATCGTTTACATTGATGAAATAGATAAAATTGCCAGAAAATCTGATAACCCATCCATTACAAGAGATGTTTCTGGTGAAGGAGTACAACAAGCATTGCTTAAGTTAATTGAAGGCACAACTGCGTCTGTTCCTCCTCAAGGAGGAAGAAAACATCCTCAACAAGAATTTCTTCAAGTAGATACATCAAATATATTGTTTATTTGTGGTGGAGCTTTTTCAGGACTAGATGAAATCATTAGAAGTCGTTCGGATGAGAAAGGTATTGGCTTTGAGGCATCGGTTACTAGGAAACTTGAATCCAAGAGTGCAGCTGAAACAATCAAAAAAGTTAAACCAGAGGATTTGATTAAATATGGATTAATTCCCGAATTCATTGGAAGGCTTCCCGTTACGGCTTGTTTAGAAGAACTTGACGAAGAAGCTTTGGTTACAATTTTGACTGAACCTAAAAACTCATTGACTAAACAGTTTAATAAACTTTTCGAAATGGAAAATGTTGAATTAGATATTCGTGATGACGCATTAAATGAGATAGCTAAGAAAGCAATTTCTATGAAAACCGGTGCACGAGGGTTGAGATCAATAATAGAAAATATACTTCTAGACACTATGTATCAGGTTCCATCAGAAAATGAATTGGAAAAAGTAGTTGTTGATTCTTCTTGTGTTAATGGAGAATCAGCACCTCTTTACGTTTATAAAAATGAATCAAAAGCTAAAGAAGAAAAAAATTAGTTACTTGTTTTTTTAACTTCCGTCCTTATTATAAAAGTATATAAAAGAAAAGTATGTTATTACCTTTAGTCCCATTAAGAGATGTTGTGATTTTTCCAGGAGTTGTTACTCCCTTATTTGTTGGAAGAGATAAATCTATCAATGCTCTTCAGAAAGCAATGTCTGAAGATAAATCTGTGATGCTTATCGCCCAAAGGAATGCTAATGACGAAGATCCATCTATTGACGAGATGTATAAGATCGGAACAGTTTCTACTATCTTACAATTAATTAAGTTACCAGATGGTACTTTCAAAGTGTTAGTCGAAGGCATTAAAAGAGCTAGTTTAGAAAAGATTAAGGACAAGAAGGATTATGTTGAATCAGAAGTTGAAATTTTGAATTCAAAATCTATGGATGATGATTTACAGCAAAGTTACTTAAATACACTCAAATCCCAATTTAAGGATTTATCTAAATCTTCAGCGAAAATAAGACCAGAAGTTCTAAGTCAAGCACGTTCAATCGAAAGGTTAGATAAACTTATTGATACTTTAGTTGGACATTTATCGCTTTCTTTAGAAGACAGACAAACTTTACTAGAAGAAATAGATTTAGAAGAAAGATCAAAAAACCTGGTTTCATTACTAGAAAATCAACTTGATTTGACTCAAATGGAGAAAAAAATTAGAGACAGAGTCAAAAAGCAAATGGAAAAAAGCCAGAAGGAATACTATCTAAGCGAACAGATGAAAGCTCTAAAAAAAGAAATGGGTGAAGGCGAAGATGTTGATGATGAAATAGAAGTTATTGAGAAAAAAATTAAAGATTCAGGTATGCCTGAAGAAGCTGTAGAAAAAGTTAATACTGAATTAAACAAATTTAAACTAATGCCGCCAATGTCAGCTGAAGCTTCAGTTGTAAGAGGTTATATAGACTGGATGATCAGCATTCCTTGGAAGAAAAAATCAAAGATTCAAAAAAGTATTACAAAAGCTTCTGAAATTTTAGAGAATGACCATCACGGTCTTGAAGAAGTAAAAGAGCGAATATTAGAATTTTTATCAGTTCAAAAAAGAGTAAGCAAGATCAAAGGACCAGTTTTATGTCTTGTAGGCCCGCCTGGAGTTGGAAAAACCTCTCTTGGAGAATCTATTGCAAGAGCTACAGGCAGAGAATTTATAAGAGTCGCTCTGGGAGGAGTTAGAGACGAGGCAGAAATTAGAGGACATAGAAGAACTTATATTGGCTCAATGCCTGGAAAAATTTTACAAAAAATGTCTAAAGTTGGCGTTAAGAATCCTTTATTTTTATTGGATGAAATAGATAAGATTGGAGCTGACTATCGTGGTGATCCTTCTTCAGCTCTATTGGAAGTCTTAGACCCTGAACAAAACCATACATTTAACGATCATTACCTAGAAGTTGATTATGATCTTTCGGATGTAATGTTTGTTTGCACTGCTAATTCTTTAAACATTCCTGGTCCACTGTTAGACAGAATGGAAATTATTAGACTTCCTGGCTACACAGAGGATGAAAAATTAAGTATAGCCAAAAATTATTTAGTCCCTAAACAATTAGAAAATAATGGTCTTAAAGAAAATGAAATATCTTTTGAAGATTCTGGAATTTTAGATGCAATCAGGTATTTCACGAGAGAGGCTGGTGTGCGAGCTTTAGAAAGAGAAATAGCAAAAATCTGCAGAAAAACTATCAAAAAAATCGCTGATCTTAAAAGAAAAACGAAACAGAAAATTTCATCAAAAAACATTGAAGATTTCCTTGGAGTTAAAAAATTTGATTTTGGTGAAGCCAAAGAGAAAGACAGAATCGGCCAAGTTACTGGGTTAGCCTGGACCCAAGTAGGCGGCGAATTATTAACTATTGAAGCTTCTGCCTTCAAAGGAAAGGGAAAAATCATAAAGACTGGTAAACTTGGAGACGTCATGCAAGAGTCTATACAGGCTGCAATTTCCGTAGTTAGGTCTAGATCTGAAGGATTAGGTATAAATCCGGACTTTCATGAATTAAATGATATTCACATTCATGTGCCAGAAGGAGCCACACCAAAAGACGGTCCAAGCGCAGGAATTGCAATGGTTACTGCTGTAACTTCCGTGTTAGCTAACTTACCAGTTAGAGCCGATGTAGCTATGACTGGAGAAATTACCCTTAGAGGTGAAGTATTAAAAATTGGTGGCTTAAAAGAAAAGTTACTCGCTGCTAGAAGAGGAGGAATAAAGACAGTTTTAATTCCTGACGGTAATCTCGGGGATTTAAAAGAAATACCTGAAAAAATAAAGGATAATTTACAGATTAAGCCAGTCAAATGGATAGATGAAGTATTTAAGGTTGTATTTACCGAAGAACCTAAACCTTGGGTAAGTGAAAAAGAAGAAAATTCTAAAACTCAAAAAATTTCAAAAAATAAAAAAAATAAGCTTGAAACTCATTAAAATTTTAATTAAGAGTTAATCAGATCCGCTTGACATCCCTCAAACTTAGGATATAAATGAACATAGTTATTAATCATTATTAATAATTAATACATTTTTTTAATTTTAAATAGAGAGAGTTATGAATAAAGCAGAATTAATTGATTCAGTAGCATCCGCAACTGACATGTCAAAAGCTGAAGCGGGGAGAGCTCTGGATGCTGTGTTAGACGGTATATCTGGTGCATTAAGTAGTGGTGACCAAGTTGCTTTGGTCGGTTTTGGTACTTTTCTGGTAAGGGAAAGAGCAGCAAGAATGGGAAGAAATCCTCAAACAGGAGCAACTATTCAAATAGCTGCTTCTAAAGGTGTTGGTTTCAAGCCAGGAAAGGCTCTTAAAGATAGTCTATAATAATTGTATAATTAAAAACGCGTCGTAATGGCGCGTTTTTTTTTGGGATTATGTCTGCGATATCAAATATAAGAAAAAATTTATCTTCAACTGGATCTTCAATCATTGTGGGTCTAATTGTTTTCGTACTAGTAGCAACTTTTGGAGGATTCATTGGTAATTCGAATATTTCAAGTAATGAAATATTTTCTGTGAATGGCAAAGGTATTCATATAGGTGAATATAATTTAGAAGCAAATAGAATATCTTCAAATTTTGATGAATCTCAAAACTTTACTGAAGAAGATATAGAAAGCTTTACAAGAGAATCAATAATTTTCAAAGAGATGTTTTCTCAACAGGCTGAAAGTATTGGTTTAAAAATATCTGAAAAAAATATTAATGATTTAATCAGAAACGATCTTAGTCTTTATTCAGAAGAAAAATTTGATGCAGATTTATTTAGAGGGCTTTTAACAAGATTGGGAATGACGATTGACGATTATAGAGAGCTAATCGAATCTAAATATTTAGCGTCAAGATTACTGGATTTTTATGACAATACTGCATTTGTATCCACTAACGAAGCCAAAAATTTTATTGCAAACTCTAAACAGAAACGGGATTTAAGATTTAGAAAAATATCTTTGGAGGAGTTAGCAACTTTGCAAGAAATATCTAATGAAGAAATAGAAAATTATTACAATAACTATCCCAGCGAATTTAAATCTTTAAAAAAAATAAATTTTAGATCTGTATTTTTCTCTAAAAACAATTTTATGGAAAGTTTTCAAGTTACAAGTGATGAAATCGAAAATGAAAAGATAGCAATAAAATCTTCCGAAAACCTTAATGGGCAAATAAGAGCAAGCCATATTCAATTATCTTATGATGATGAACAAGCAAAAGAAGGAAAAAGAATTATTGCAAACGAGATCGTATCTAGAATTGATCTAGGAGAAGAATCATTCGAAGAATTGGTTTTGCTTTACTCAGATGATATTGGAACAAATAAGATTGGTGGAGACCTTGGTTTCACAGACGGAACTGTGTTTCCAGAAGAATTTGAACGAGAATTAGCTACTTTGAATCTTCAAGAGGTTTCGCAAATAATTGAACTAGACGATTCATTTCATATTCTGAAAGTTACACAAAAAAATATTTTTGATCTATCTGATGAACAAGTTGCTGAAAGAATTTTATCTGTTAAATCCGAAGAGGAACTTCAAAACATTTTAAATGAAATATACGAAAATTTAGATAACACAACTTTAAGTGAAATTTCTGAGTCTTATGATTTTTTAATACAAGACAATAAGAATTTATCCATAACTAATCTTGTTACTGAGTTCGAGGGTTTAGAATTTATAGACGATTTTGATAGAAATAATATCTTTATAAATGAACTATATGGCCCATATAATTTCAATGGGGGATATATACTAATTGAGCCTTATGAATTTTTTCCTAGCACTTTGAAATCTCTGAGCGATGTAAAAAATGAAATCGAAGAAACTCTAAAATTAGCTTCTGCTCAAATTATAATGCCTGAAAAAATCAATGAAGAAATTTCTAATTTACAAAATGTAGTGAATCTAGAAAGATTTTCGTCCTATTCTGACGTTGAAAGAAACACAAGTTTGTTTCCTCAAGAGGTAACAAATTTAATTTTTTCTATTTCTCAATTAAAAGGTGATAATTCTATAATTAGTACGGTTCATCTTGGTGATGCTTACATCATACAATTATTAGGTGTTACAGATTTTGAAGGAATAATTTCCTTAGAAGAAATAACTGAGACAAAGAATGCCTTAAACCTTGCTCTGAACGAAATTGAAAAAGATAATTTTTATGGAAAATTAAGAGAAGAAGCTTCTATAAATTAATCTGCTTCGGAAAGATCTCCCATCGCTGTAATATTGAATCCAGCGTCTACATATAAAATCTCTCCAGTAATTCCACTGGCTAAATCAGAACAAAGAAAGGCAGCAGCATTACCAACTTCCTCAGTTGTAATATTTCTCATTAATGGAGCTCTCGAAGCATTATAAGAGAGCATTTTTCTAAAGCTTTTTATTCCTGAAGCAGCCAGAGTTTTAACAGGTCCCGCAGATATGGCATTCACTCTAATGTTTTCTTTTCCTAAACTATTGGCTAAATATCTAGTAGTAGATTCTAATCCGGCTTTTGCAACACCCATGACATTATAATTTGGCAAGGTCCTTACTGCTCCAAGATAAGATAATGTTAGTAAGGCAGCATTTCTATCTTTCATGAGTTTTCTTGAGGCTTTTGCAAGAGCAGTGAAGCTAAAGACACTAATGTCATGAGCTATTTTAAAACCTTCTCTGGTGGCAACCTCTGTAAAGTCTCCTTCTAATTCATTTGCGGGAGCAAATCCCACAGCATGAACTAAACCATCCAAATAACCCCATTTTGATTCTACTTCATTTATTAAATTATCAATGGATTTGTCATCGGAAACGTCGCATTCAATGTAAGCTTCACAATCAATTTTACTTCCAACTTGCTCAACTTTCTTCTTTAGTCTATCAGATTGATAGGAAAGAATAATGTTTGCACCTTGAGAATGCATGGACTCAGCAATGCCAGCAGCAATAGAAAATTTGTTGGCAACGCCAACGATCAGTATCTTTTTATCTTTTAAAAAACTCATTTCATAATTTTATCACGTTAAGTATAATCTCACGTTTATGAAATATAGCCATTTTCTGTTTCTTTCTTTATTCGCTCTTTTAAGCTTATCGAGTCATGGATTTGAGCACGAGCATGAGCAAGACTTTCATGAAGGAGAATCTGAGCAACATTGCATTTCTTGTCATCTTCTTGAATTTTCTATTGAAACTCATAAATTAGATGCAAATTTTATTTCTACACAAAGTTTTTATTTCTTTTCAAAAAAAGAAAATCTAAATAATTTTAAAATACAAAATTCAGATGTAAGAGCTCCACCAATTAGTTAAAACTTTTTTTTTAACTAATTAAAAACAGGAGTTTTTATGAAATTTATATATATTTTTTTTACAGCTTTATTGGCTGTATCAAACTTCTTGCTCGCACAAGAAGATACTGAAGAACTTATTGTTACTTCAGCTTTTATTGAAGGCGATGCATCTTCAATTAATAATCCAATTCATGTGGTTGGATACGCAGAAGTTTCTAAAAGAGGCATCTCAAATCTAGGTGAGTCAATTGACTCATTATTAGGTGTGTCTAACCAAGATTTTGGTGCTTCCGTAGGGCAACCGATTATTCGAGGAATGGCTGGAAATCGAGTTAAGGTTTTAAACAATGGCTTGGTTGTAAGAGACGTTGCTTACATGGGTGCAGATCACCCAATCGAAATAGATCTTAATGCAATTGAACAAATTGAGATTGTAAAAGGACCATCTTCAATTCTTTATTCAAACGGAGCAATTGGCGGAATTGTCAACGTTGTGGATAAAACGATTGCAAAAGAAGATATTTTAGAAACGTCTATTAACGTTGGATTTGAATCTCAATCAGTTAATGACGGCGATAGCTATAATATTAACCTTTCAAGTAATGTTTCAGGATTCAATATTTTCCTGTCACATTTAGACAAAAATCTTGATAACTTTGATATACCGGATCATGCAATAATCCATGAGGAAGAGGAAGGACATGAAGGAGAAGAGGAAGAAGAAAAAACTTTCTTATCTAATTCTGATTCCAAATTAGCTGCAAGCAGAGCTGGAATATCTAGAACAGGAGATTGGGGGTATTACGGCATTTCTTTTATAAATTCTGATCAACTCAATGGCGTTCCATTTCATGGCGAAGAACATGGAGAAGAGGAAGGTGGAGAACACAAAGAAGAAAGAATTTTTGCGACAACTAATTCAAGTGTAATAAATATTGAGGGTGAACAACTTCTCGATGGCCCTATCAAAGGCATTACTTATTTTGTTCGTGAAACTGATTCTGTTCTAACTGAACAACATGCCGAAGAAGAAGGTCATCACGAAGAAGAGGAAGGACATGAAGAGGAAGGTCCAACCACCTTCACAAATAATGCAGAAGAGGTTCAATTTATATTCGATATTTCAAATGAAATTGGCGAACAAAAAGTTGTATTTAATCATGCTGATCAGGAATCATCTGTAATTGGTTCTGAAGCTTTTATGCAACCTACTGATAGTACCGAAACTACAATTGGTTATTATTTAGGTACTTCCTTAAATGAAATTGATGTAGATTTCGGTATAAGGTTTGATGAGATCAACAGAAAAGGTTCTATCAAACCAGCTACTGGGAATGCTGTTGCACATGACCTTGATTTTGATGGATTGAGCTATTCTGCCTCTTTTGGCACTAGTTTCGCAGATAATGTATCTGCAGTGTTGGGACTTTCAGCAGTTGAGCGAGCGCCTTCGCCAACTGAATTATTCATGAATGGTAAACATTTAGTTATTCAAAGATACGAGATAGGTAGTGTTGCTCTAGAGACAGAAGAATCACAAAATATTGACCTTCAATTCAATTTTGACTTTGACGGCTTTGAGATTTCAGCATTATTTTTCAAAAATGATATTGATAACTATATCTATCTTCTTGATACTGCCATTAAAAAAGAGAAAGTGTTGATTGCGAATCACTCTCAACGTGATGCAGAATTTGAAGGATATGAGTTAAGTATTGGTTCTTCTTTTGATTTATATCAAGGTGAGCTAGCAGTATCTTTAGGAACAGATTCTGTTGAAGGAAAATTCACAGATGGAACGTTTATTCCAAGAATAACTCCTTCTAGGTTTATATATTCATTTGAATATGCTCAAGACGATTTACTTATTGATATATCTTTAACCGACGTAGATTCACAATCTGACGTTGCTTCAGGAGAATCTGTAACCAATGGTTTTGAGTTACTGGATTTGTCAGTATCTAAGAGCTTTGATCTTTACGGCGAAGAAGATCTTACTTTGGGAATATTCGGAACCAATTTACTTGATGAAATAGCGAGAAACCATAATTCGTATGTTAAAAATGAAGTCCCATTGGCTGGAAGAAGTATTGGTTTGAGATTTAATCTTAGTCTTTAAGTAGATATCGAATATCATCTTCAAAACATATAGAATGGAGGAGTTTTTAACTCCTTCATTCGTATGTCAAAGATAAATTATTTATTCTTAATTTTATTTTTCTCTTCCCTAATTTTTTCTCAAGAAAATTTAGGTTTAGAAGAGATAACTGTAACTGGGAGTTTAATAAAATCTAATAATTTAGAAACCGCTAATCCAAGATACTCAATTACTAAAGAGGATTTGGATAAAAGTGGAACTTTTAGATTAGAAGACTATTTATCGAAGCTACCCCAGATAGCACCAGGCAATTCCGCACTGCAGTCTGGCTTTTCTACTGGAACTGCGTCAGTGAGTTTAAGATCTTTAGGCGGAGATAGAACCTTACTATTAATTGATGGAAAACGTCTTTCTCCAGGAACTCCCTTTGATGGTCATGCGGAAGCCGATATAAATCAAATTCCTGATGCATTAGTTAAAAGAATTGATGTTGTAACTGGTGGAAAATCAACCATTTATGGATCTGATGCAATTGGTGGAGTTATAAACTTCATTTTGGATAGATCTTTTGAAGGGATAAAAGTTGATTTTCAAGGAGGCTTTTACAATCATAAAAATAATAATACTTATTTACGAGATATCCATTCAGCAAAACCTTATGATCTTGCTCCAAAAAACATAAGAGATGGCGATCAAGGCAATCTATCAGTGGTCATAGGAAATAAAATTTTTCAAGACACCCATTTCACGACCTACATAAATTACAGAAAAGTAGACCCAATCAGATGGTCACAGAGAGATATAAGCAATTGCGCACTGTCTGCCAATTCAGTTTGTAGAGGTTCAAGCGCTAGTAAGGAAGGCTTATTCAAAATAGGAGCTTCGACTTTTTATTATGTTGATGACACAGATTTTATTGCAGGAAGGAAAACTTACAATTTTGCTTCTTATAATTTTCTTCAAAGGCCAGATAATAAATTGAGCACGGGCTTTTTATTGGATCATA
This sequence comes from SAR86 cluster bacterium, assembly GCA_023703675.1. Classification (NCBI taxonomy): domain Bacteria; kingdom Pseudomonadati; phylum Pseudomonadota; class Gammaproteobacteria; species SAR86 cluster bacterium. The sequence goes on from CP097974.1 coordinate 548,749, forward strand.
AAATTAATAAAAACCATCAATTGAAGAGTAGTTTTTTTCACGTAACCGATAAAACCACCGCGCAAATAGATTACTCACTCCTATTCCGTCAATCTGTATCTATTCCTTGTTCCCATCCTTTTTTGTCTGCACAACAAGTAGAAAAGCTTTGCTCAGATTTTGGTCTTATATCCAGTGATTCACAAACGGTTACTTTAAGCCGAAGAAATTTTGAAGGTTTACCAAGACAACAAGAATTTAATCTTCAAAATAATCGCTTTATCCTTGAATTGGAAGGCAAAACATTTGCAAATTGGGAATATCAGTTCTTTCTGCAAAGATCCATAACAGACCTTGAGTATATTTATTTTAATGACATATCGAAATCTAAAACTGCAAATGCGTTAAATATTACTGGTTCAGCTTTAAATCCAATCTGTGTTTCTAATGATCCTGGTTGTGTTCCTTGGAATATATTTATTAATAATGGAAACCAAATTGTAAATAATCCTGCTTTAGGGATTACACAAGATGCTTTGAATTATATAAATTTGAATCTATCGATAACGGGTTCAAGCAGTGAATCTCAACAGGTTTTATTTTTTTCAAAGAAACTTAATTTAGAGAATTCTTTAATTTTTAATCCTTCGATAGTGATTGGTTTAGAAAAAAGAAAGATTTCATTACTTAAAAATCCTGACGAGAACTTCGAAGGAAATGATGGAGCTGGTCAACAGGTTGAGCAACATCAACTTTCTGGAACGATCAAAGTTGACGATTATTTTATTGAAGGTTTAGTGCCATTTAAAAACTCGACCAAACTATCGGCTAGCTATAGATTTTCTGATTACTCGCTTTCTCAAAAATCTGAAGCTTTCGATGTTGGTATAAATTATAAAATAAATGAATTAATTTCCTTAAAAGCTTCAATACAAAAAGCCATTAGAGTTGCAGACATTCATGAATTATTCGAAGAAACTCATGCAAAATACGTAGCTCTTAGTTCTGATCCTTGTTCTGGATCCAATCCAGAAAGATCTCTATCTGAATGTTCAAGAACTGGCGTAACATCTTCACTGTATGGTTTGATTGAAGCTCCAGCTAGTTCAATTGCTACAACTACAGGAGGAAATAAAAATTTACTTCCAGAAGAAGCAATTACCTCGAGCTTTGGGTTTGTTTTTAATGGTCTTATAAATTTTGTCGAAATTGATTTCTACAATATAGATTTGGATGATCAAATAGACACCTCAGATGCTGATACTGTCCTAACTAAATGTTTGGAAACAGGTGCGTCAAAATGGTGTTCACTTATTACTAGAAACCCTTCAACTGGAACTTTTCATGAAGGTTCTGGAAAAATTAATACGCCTCTCTTAAATTTTGTTTCAAATGAGACTTCAGGATTAGATTTTTTATATAAACGTAGTTTTGATACTTCAGTAGGCCAAGTCAATGTTTCAAACTTTTCTAATTTTTTATTTAAAAGAAGAATTCATCAAGCTTCAAGCGATTTTGCCACAGATTGTCGAGGAAAATATGAAAATATCTGCGGTCTCCCTTCACCTAAATTCCAAAACATCTTAACCATTGATATAGAAAGTGAGTGGCAAAATATGCCTCTTAGTACTTCCTTTAAATTTAGATATTTGGGTTCAGTTAAAGACGTAAATTTAGATAAATCTAACACTTCATATAATGAGAATGTTCCTTTCAAAAGTTTCACTTATTTCGACATCTCTCTAAATACTACTTTTGAAAACATAGACTTAAGATTTGGTGTAAATAATTTATTTGATATCGATCCTCCAGTAAATGGACAAATAGGTTATGTTCCAGGAAACGGAAATATTTATCCTTCTTTTTATGATTCCTTGGGAAGATTTATTTTCTTCAGATTATCTACTGAATTGTAATTAATGGAAAAAGTTTTTTTATTAGACATAGGTGGGACTAATGTCAGATATGCTTTGGCAGAAAAGGGTAAGACTTCAATTGAAAAAATATTTAAAAAAAATATAGGTAGCGAAAGTCTAGACAAATTATTGGAAGATCTTTTGACAACAGAAAGAGGAAAAGTCTTAAACATAGTTATTTCTGCGGCTGGTCCAAAATTAGACGGAATTATTAAAATGACTAACAGATCTTACAAAATAGATCCTAATGAAATAAAAGAAAAATTTAGTCTGAAAGAATGTCATCTGCTGAACGATTGGGAATCAATCGCATATGGACATGCTTATCTTAATCAAAAAGATTGCATTAATTTAATAAACAAAGAAGTAAGTTCATATAATAAAAATTCTTTATATTTTGGCCCAGGCACGGGATTGGGTGTATCAATTTTGTTAGACGATCAAATTGTAATCTCTTCTGAATATGGCAACACAAACATAGGTGTTGAAGAATTAATTGGGGAGGATTTATCCAAGTTCCATCATTTTAAATCCATCGAAGATACTCTCTCCGGAAAAGCAATTTCAAAAATTTATGAAATTAAGACAAGAAAAAATTTAAGTGCAGAAGAAATTTTTTCGCGAGCTAAAAATGATGATCTAGTAGCAAAAGAAATCATACAAGATTTTATTGAGAGATTAGCGATAATTCTATCTGATCTGACTTTGTCCTTTCTTCCAGGAAGAGGTATTTATTTAGCTGGAAACCTCACAAGAAGTTTGAAAGATTTTATTAACACCAAAACTTTTGAGGAGAAATTTCTTTCAAATAAAGCTGGCCCTCACTTAGAAATATTAAGAAATACTCCTATAAACATAATAACGAAAGAGCATTCACCGTTATATGGGAATTTAAATTATTTTAATTTATCTCAGAAAGATTAAGTTTAATTATATCTCCTGGATAAATAAGACTTTCGTCTTCAATATCATTCCATTTTAGAATCCAATCTTTAGTTATCCCAAAACGCAAAGATATCTTATTAATAGTGTCGCCAGTTTTTACTGGATATGAAATATTATTTCTATTTATTTTTGGAGCAGGTCTGGGTTTTAAATATTTAGGATAAATTAAAATTTTAGTTCCCGTGAGGAGAAAATTACTTGGATTGAGATCGTTCCAAATAGATAAGTCTCTAATAGTCACTTCGAATTTCTTTGCTATTGACCAAAGACTATCTCCTCCCTGAACATAGTATATATCGGGCCTATTTAAATAATCTTTTATCCAGCTTGGACCTCTTGGAACAATTAATTCTTCTGATTCATAGATCGTGTCATCTTTCAGTCCATTTATTTCTTTGAGCAGTTCAAAATCAATCAGATAGCTCTCTGCAATCGAGGTCAAAGTATCGCCGCTAGAAACTAAATATTTATCCCATTGAACTAATTCGTTGGGATCAATATCTTCAAGAATGATTTGAAATCTGTCTGCAATTCCAACTGGCAACAAAATATGAAAAGGACCATTAGGGTCAGTAGCCCATTGATTAAATCCAGGATTTAATTCATAAATTAACTCAAGTTTAACTCCTGAAAGATTAGAAACTTGCATCAAATCTACTTGAGAGGGTAATTCTATGACACTAAAATAAGGGCGATTGGCTAGATAAGGCAGCTCAATATTATATTTTTCGGGCTCGCGAATAACTTCTACTATTGCAAGTATTTTTGGAACATAAGCTTTGGTCTCTCGGGGAAGATTTAATGACCAAAAATCTGTAGGTAATCCATTAGATTTATTTTTTTCAATTTCTCTTCTTATTCTAGATGGCCCAGCGTTGTAAGCTGCAATTGCTATTAACCAGTCATCATATTTTTCATACAAACTTGTTAGAAAAGTATAGGCGGCCTCTGTTGAAGCAAGGATGTCTCTCCTGCCGTCATACCACCAATTTTTTTTTAAGCCATTTTCTTTTGCTGTGCTTGGTATAAACTGCCAAATTCCAGATGCTCCTGTTGAAGATTGAGCATACGGATCAAATTGACTTTCTACAAATGGAATTAAACTTAATTCTACGGGCAATCCTTTTTTTAAAGCCTCCTTGACTGTGTAATACAAATACCTTTGCCCATTCTTTGAAAGACGGTTTATGAGGTATTGATGACCATCATATTTGTCAGCAGCACTAATTATCTCACTTCTAGTTGAATCAAATTCTAGGTTGCTGTTTCTTCTAATTTCATCCCACAAGGAATTTAGATCTCTTGTATTTTGAGTAAAAGCTAGAGACGAATAAATTAATAAAACAGCGATAAAAGATTTCATTAGAAATTATCTTTCCATTCTCGGATTGTTTTCAAAGTTTCAATTTCATTGGAGATAGAGATTGATGCATGTTTGCTAGCGTTAAAAATAATATTCTTTGAATTTAATCTAAGAAAAGGATTAATTTGTAATTCTTTTTTAATTGAAGAAGGTAGAGTTATTTTATCTTGCTCCCTAAGATTTTTTACCTTTAAAGAATAATCTTTTAAGTAATCATTTTGATCATCAACAACAAGAGCAAAATCTAAATTGTTTTCGGTGTATTCATGAGTACAAAATACGAGCGTTTCGGGATGAAGATTTTTTAGTTTATTCAATGATTCATGCATTTGATCTGGAGTTCCTTCAAAAAGTCTACCGCAACCTCCAGAGAATAAGGTATCTCCGCAAAAAAGAAGTTTTTGATTTGAGTCGGAATAGTAAGCAATATGATCAAGAGTATGTCCAGGTACTTCAAATATTTTAAAACTTTCTCCCAAAATGGTTATGCAATCATTTTCAACCAACTCATTTGTAATTCCCTCAATATGTCCTCCCTTAGGACCATAAACAGGAACTTCAAATCTATCTACTAACGTTTTAATTCCTCCAGTGTGGTCAAAATGGTGATGAGTAATTAAAATTCCTTCTAGATTAAAGTTATTGTTTTCTATAAAGTCTATAACCGGATTTGGATCACCAGGATCTACTACATAAATTGATTCTTTACTAACTAAAGCCCAGATATAATTATCAGTGAATGCTTTTAGTGGATGAACTTCGATCATACTTAATTTTATCATTAGGAAGTAATTTTGGTTAAGACTTTAAAATGAAAATAATTAGAATATATACTGATGGCGCTTGTAGAGGAAACCCAGGTCCTGGAGGGTGGGGAGCTTTAATTTTAAAGGACAATGAAGAGATTAAATTAAATGGCGGTCAAAACGTAACCACTAATAATCAAATGGAACTTACTGCTGTTATAAAAGCTTTAGATTTTTTTTCTGAATCTACGGAAATAGAAATTTTTACTGACTCAAAATACGTTATGGACGGAATTACAGAATACATAAAAAAATGGAAAGTAAATGGATGGAAAACTGCATCAAAGAAACCAGTTAAAAATTCAGATTTATGGAAACAATTAGATGTTTTAAATGCTCAGCATTCAATAAGATGGAATTGGGTAAAGGGGCATAGTGGTCTTAGAGAAAATGATATTGCAGATGAATTGGCAAATTTGGGAATAGACAACCTTTGAGATGAAACAAATTATTCTAGATACTGAAACGACGGGTTTGGATTACAAATCCGGTCACAAACTTATTGAAATAGCCTGCGTTGAAATTGAAAACAGAAAATTTACCGGGAATGAATTTCATTCATATCTTAATCCTGAGAGATCTATAGATCCTGGAGCGGTTAAAATTCATGGTCTCTCAAGAGATTTTTTATCAGACAAACCAAGATTTTCTGAAATTTATAATGAGTTATTTGATTTCATTAAAGACTCTGAACTATTAATCCATAATGCAGAATTTGATTTGGGATTTTTAAATAATGAATTGCAACAAATCAACGTAAACCAAAAAATCGAAGATCATGTAGAAAAAGTAATAGATACTTTATTAATGGCAAGGCAAATGCATCCTGGACAAAGAAATAGTCTTGACGTTTTAACAGACAGATACAATATACAAGGATATGACAGAAGCTATCATGGTGCATTAATTGATTCAAAAATTCTTGGTGAAGTTTATCTTTCTATGACCGGTGGTCAAACCGATTTAAATCTCCCATCAGGCATTACCAAAAAGACGATAAATGAAACTAAAGTGTCTCAATCGTCGTCTTTGATTAAAATAAGTGCTTCAGCTGAAGAAAATTTAGCTCATCAAAATTACTTAAAATCTATTCATGAAGACAATAACTAGGTTTGCTCCAAGCCCAACAGGACATTTACACATCGGAGGCGCTCGAACCGCATTATTTGCCTGGCTGCAAGCAAAGACCTCGGACGGTAAATTCCTTTTGAGATTTGAAGACACTGACCAAGAAAGATCTAGCAAGGAATTTGTGACTTCTATTAATGCCAGTTTGGCTTGGCTAGGGATAGAACCTGATGAACCTCCGATTTTTCAAAGTAAAAATTTAAAAAAACATAAAAAAATTGCATTTGAATTACTCGAATCTGGAAATGCTTATTCTTGTGATTGTTCTCAAGAACGACTTGAAGAAGTAAGGAAAGCACAAATTGAAAAAAAATTAAAACCCAAATACGATGGTTTGAATAGAGACAAAAACTTGTCTCATGAAGAGGGTAATGTCATTAGGTTCAAAATGCCCCAAACTGGCACGACATCATTTCAAGACGAAATCTTGGGCAATATTTCTGTTGAAAATAAAGAATTAGATGATTTTATAATTTTAAGATCAGATGCCTCACCGACATATAATTTTTGTGCCGCTATAGATGACAAAGAAATGAACATATCAACGGTCATTCGTGGCGATGATCATATTACTAATACCCTGAAACAAATAAACATTCTCAATGCTCTTGATTCTACTATTCCAAATTATGCTCATTTACCAATGGTTCTTTCTTCTGATGGAAAGAGATTGTCAAAAAGAGAAGGGGCTGTTGATATAAACGAATATCGAAAATTAGGTTATTTAAAAGAAGCGATGATAAATTATTTAATGAAATTAGGCTGGTCTCACAATAGCAAAGAAATTTTTACACAAAAGGAATTAATTAAAAATTTTAAAATATCGGATGTCAATTCTTCTGCAGCTAAATTTTCTCAGGAATTATTAGATTTTTATAATAATCATTATTTGAAGGAGTATAAAATTAATGCTTTATACGAGTACATAGACAATAATTTTTCGTTACCAGATAAATTTGTAAAAAATCCCAAAAAGTTAGAGATCATTAGTTTGTTAAGAGAGAGCGCAAATAATATTCTGCAAATTATTGACAGTTTATCCATTTTTTATTCAGAGCCAAATTTTAACAGAGAATTAATATCTCAAATAAAAATTGATCCAGATTTGCTTTTAAAATTTAAAAAAGAACTTAATGAAGTAAATTTTAACGATAAACTTCTTATCGGTGTTTTCATTGATAATTTTCTCAACGAAAATAATCTTAAATTCCCTACATTAGGCAAACCATTACGATTAATATTGACCGGTAAATCTCAAGCCCCCTCTATAACTGACTTACTTTTTTTAATTGGTAAAGATAATTGTTTAGCCCGTATAGAAAATTTTTTAAGTATCTAACACTCTTTCTTTCGTTATCGTTTTTAAGTTGTGGAGGAGGCGGAGGAAATGTTGCTTCTGAAAGTAGAAACATTCAACTGCAATCTACCGCACAGCAGTCATATAGTTATTCTTGGGAAACCGCCTTACCCGAGACGGTTGGCCTATCAGCATCAGCGGTTCAAAACGCATTAGACTACGCAACATTTGATGGACTCTATACTCAATCCGCCATAATTGTAAAAGATGAAAAAATAGTTGGTGAAAAATATAGATCAATATCAGAATTGGAGAAATATAATTTAATCTCAGCCCATCCTTCACTGACAAAATCTTTTCTAGAGGCAAAATTAGGGTCACAAGACTCAGATTCCTTAGTAAATAGTTGGTCAGTAGGTAAATCTTTTACGAGTATTCTTTTCGGTATTGCAGAATCAAAAGGACTTTTATCCATCAATTCAAATGCATCTGATTACATTAATGAATGGATAGGCGACGAGAGAAAAAATATAACAATTAAGAACCTACTTGACATGAGATCTGGACTCCACCAAGGATGTTTCAATGCTTCTGAACCTGACGAGATTGGAAATTGTGCAGATTTACCAGCATCTTCAAGTATAGGAGGTGGAAATATAGCTAGGGCAACAAATCAACTCATAGGTTGTATTAATCAAACTTTCAATGTTCCATTACATGGTCAATATAATCCCTTAGATCAAAATTCTTATTCCCTTTATTCAAATTGTGACACTATGATATTAGGAGAGATTTTTTATCGTGCTACTAGCCAAAACATCAAAGATTTTGCCCAAACACACCTTTTTTCAAAATTAGATATTACCGTTTATTGGTGGAAAGATAATTCAATCGGTGGACAAAATAATGGGAATTACTTAACTTATTGTTGCATTGATATGACGGCCAGAGATTTTCTAAAAATAGGTCAACTACTTTTAAACGATGGATTATGGAACGGCGAGAGAATATTATCATCTGCTTACGTGCAACAAATAAAGGATTTAACGACCTATGGACTAAAATTCTGGCACACACCAGAAGCAACATTTTCTTCTCCAAATCCGTCATTCAATAAATTGATCTTTGCTGCGGGTTTTGATGGTCAATATGTGTTTATAGATTTTGAAAATAAAATTTTAATTTCAAGAAATAGCTTATACTATCCATCACTAGATTTATCCGAGGAAAGAAAAATGTCCGCTGGAACTTTAGGATCAACAAATTTTACAGTAACCGCTCCAACAATCATTACAACTAATGGCGAAACTAGACTTACACAAGTTTTTAGCCCTACACAAATGATTAATTTTCTTTATACGCAATGATTGATAAAAAATTATTAAATATCCTAGTTTGTCCGGAATCAAAAACTGGGTTAATTTTAATTGGAAATGAATTGATTTCTATAGAAAGCAAACTGGCATATCCAATAAAAGATGGAATTCCTATTTTATTAAAAAAAGAAGCTAGAAAAGTTTCCTCGGAGGAAATAGACAAAATCAATTAATCTAATTCTGCCAAGTCTCTTTTTAGTTTATCGCTGGCCAAGCTTGCGTGGTTAAGAATATTTCTTGCCATTGATGATTCTTGTTTTTCAGAAAATCTTTTAAATATTATTTTTCTAGCTTCATGTACTTTTATACTTTTCATATCTGCGTAAAAAGCTGATTCTATTAGATGTGCTGCTAACTCATGTTTTCCATCGTTACTACATTCTAAAGCCTTTGAGATAATCGGATCGATGCCTCCAGATAATTCTTTCCAAATTATAGCTTCTTCGCTTCTTGGTGAGGGTAGAAGTCTGTCATATTCTCCATCCCACCATCCACCATACCTTCTCCAAACCATTCTTATGAGAAATTGAGGATCGTCATAAACCGGTCTCAACCAAGCATGTTTCATTAAACTATCAGAAAATTTAACTTCATGAAGTATTTCATTAAGTCTTTTGCCTTTATTCATGAAAGCGAGAGTTTGATCTTCAATTGACCTGAGAAACTCAGAAGTTGTAGTCAAGGCAATTTCTATTCTTTCCTTACCAAATATTGGAAAGCCATGCCCGGGAAGAAGAATCTCTGACTCTAACTCATTCATTTGATCTAATGCATCAGCCCAGTCAGAAATATATCTTTGAACTTTTTGAGGATTTCCTCCATTGGGTACAGCCCAAATAAATAAATCACCAGGAGCTAAAATTTTTGCTTCTGGAATATGCACCCAAGTATGATCATCTGTCTCACCTCTAGCGTGGAATAAATTGAAAGTAAAATTACCTTGCTTAAATGACATCTCAGTTTCATAAGTTTCGTCAGGATATCTATACGATGAAGGCCAGGAAAAATTTTCTGAATCAATTGCAAACTGTCTCCTATTTATTGCCGTGTTCCAACCTTGTGTTTTTATATATCTATCGAAGTGTTTTGGAGTTAAAGAATGTGAATAAACTTTTGGAAGTGGTAAGTTTTTTTCTTTGCACTCCTCATCAAATTTTTGAACAGCAAAAACATGATCGACGTGATGATGGCTGAATATTGCTTTTTTAAGATAATCGTTTGGCCTCCATTTTTTTATTTCTTGATAACCCGTTTCGATATCTAGTTGACTGCCTGCATCAAGCATAACTAATCCATCGCCAGTATCTATCGCATAAAAACCTCCAATTCCTTTTATACCAAGTACGAAAGAATTTATTTCTGTAGATCCTTCATAAAAAGTATGAACTGGATGATGTTTAAATTTTGTATCTAATAATCCTTTCCAGGCTAATTCAGATAATTCCCTTAAATCGTTCAAATCAAAACCCCCATTGTATAAACTGTTAAGACCAAGTATCTTTTATTATAAGTCAAAAGGGAGGGATTAATGGATAACCAACTACCGTTAGAAGGAATAAAAGTATTAGAAATTTCTACAATAATTACAGCCTCACTTGCCACAATGATGATGGCAGATCAGGGGGCTGAAGTTATTAAAATTGAACAGACTGGTATCGGTGATCCTATGAGATATTTAGGCACTCAAAAAGGAGGAATTTCAGCATTATTTGCCAATTGTAATAGGGGCAAGAAATCTATCGATTTAGATTTAAAGGTCGATGAGGATCTAACTGTCGCAAAAAAACTAATATCTAAAGCTGATGTCTTAATTAATAATTTTCGTCCAGGAATAATGGATAAAATAGGATTAAGTGAATGTGATTGTAAAAAATTAAATAAAAAATTAATTTATGTTTCAATAAATGGCTTTGGAAATCAGGGTCCTTATTCAAAGGCGCCAGCTTATGATCACGTCGTCCAGGCAATGTCTGGAGCTACCGACATTCAATCTGACTTAGAGAAACCTCAATACATTAAAACTCTTCTATGTGACAAAATCACTGCTTATACTGTCACTCAATCTATATTGTCAGCGCTGTTTAAAAGAGAAAGAACAGGAGTAGCTGATCGAATAGATTTATCTATGATTGATTCAGCTGTATTTTTCTTATGGCCAGATGGAATGATGAATCACACTTTATTGGATGATGATGTAGAAATCCTTGCCCCTTTAACGAAATCTTATAATCTTTATAAGTGTAAAGATGGTTACATATCAATTGCTGCTCTGTCCGATGCGCAATGGTTTGGAATCTTTAGAGCCTTAGACGAACCTAACTTAACCGAGGATGAAAAATTTAATACCGCAACGGCGAGAAGTGAGAATTTAGTAGAACTAATGAGTTTGCTATCAAAATTTGAAAATCTTTCAACTACAGAGGCTTTAAAAAGATTAAGAAAAGAAGATGTGCCTTGTGCAGAAACTACTACTTTAAAAGAGTTAATGGAACATCCTCAACTTCAAGCTAATGAGTTATTTAAAACTATCGAAAGTGATCACCAAGGCAAGGTAAGAGCCTTAAGATATCCGGCAAAATTCAACGATCAAGAACTAAAAAATCATAGTCCAGCGCCAAAATTGGGTGAGCACAAAGACGAAATATTAAAGAGTATTTGAAATTATTTTTCCAATACAGCATACATGCTGTCACTTAAAGGTTGTCTATCAAGAAAGCCCATGGAAAAATTATTAAAGCCTGATCTCAGAGAAATATCTTTTAATGTTTTAGGAGTGAAATAGTTGACATGATCAGGGTGGCGAAAACCACACCATTTTTCTTTTCTTAAATGACGATTCCAACTGTCAAAATTAGGAACCTTAATAATTACATTCCCTTTATCTTTAAGTTTAATGAATGTATTTTTTAATAGACTTAGCGGATTAATTTCATGCTCAAGAAAAGATGAAAGGACCACAACATCAAAAAAAGAATCTTGAAATTCTAGCATTCCATCGACTGCATTATTGTGAATCCAAATTCCTCTTTTAGCATTGATTTTTGCCTTATTTGCTAGTTCAGCAGAGATCTCTATCCCATTCGGTATACATTTTGAATGATAAGAACTCGGAAGCTCAGAAATTATAGCTTCTAACGCTCCTCCGTCAGCACAGCCAACGTCTAAAAGTTGGATATTCTTTTGATTTTTCTTTTTTAAAATACATTTCTTTAATAAGTTTTTTACTTTATTTCTTTTTAAAACTTTATGACGATACTCTTTAGCATAAGAACTGACCTTATATCTCAATGGCTCAGCATTTTGTTTTGATTCAACTTCAGATTGATAAGTTTTTTCCCAAGCAAATTCTTCTTTAAGAGCTTCATAACCTGGAGGGTTTTCCAAAAAAACTATATCTGTTTCAAGGCATTTCAGTATTTTCCATGGCTCTGGAGCAAGATTTAATAATTCTGTTTCAGTTTCCCTTTCTAGTATAGGACTTACTCTTTTAAGATTCATTTTGGTTATCTAAATAAAAAAACTTATAATGCTCTTTAAATGTTACAGGAAATAACCACTAAAATTAAGGATCCTAAATCTAACCTAGGAGTTGAAATAAGCGGTTTGGATTTAAATCAAGAATTGTCAGATGATGAAGTTAATTCCATTAGAAATTCATGGCTGAAAAACGGTGTTGCAATATTTCCTAACCAAGAACTCACACATGAAAATTATGAAAACTTTTGTTTAAAGTTTGGAGCTTTTGGGGACGATCCATATCTTGCAGGGTTAAAAGATAAGCCAAACATTGTCGAAGTAAAAAGATTGGCTTCTGAAAAAGCTCCTCCTTTTGGTGGAACTTGGCATTCTGATTGGTCATTTCAGAAAAATCCTCCGGCAGCGACTTTTCTACTTTCAAAGATTATTCCTCCTGTAGGCGGCGATACTTTATTTGCTAATACTCAAAAAGCGTACGAGGAACTTGATTCCGGCTTAAAAGAACAAATAAAAGATTTAAAGGTAGTTCATAGCGCTAAGCTTCCCTATGCAGATGATGGATTTTACGCCACAGAGAAAGAAGAAAGGGCAATGGATATAATTACATCGAAAGAAGCGAAAAAAGAGGAAATCCATCCTTTAGTAAAAATTCACCCAGAAACCAATCAAAAATGTTTGTTTGTGAATCCTGTTTATACATCCCATATTCATGGAATGGATGAAGAAGAATCATTTTTATTATTATTGAAATTGTATGATCACATGACCCAAGAGCGATTTATATATCGTCATAAATGGTCAGAAAATATGCTGCTGATGTGGGACAATCGAACCGTCATGCATATGGCAGATGGTGGGTACGATGGATATGATCGATTATTGCATCGGATCACGATTGCAAATTAATTTTATTCAGCAGTAACTAATCCTTGAAGCTTATTGTTTTTTCTCCAGCTATCTAGAAGCTTAAAATACTCTAAAGCGCCGCCCCCATAAGAATTGTTTTGAGGGTTTGTATTTGGTTTTCCTTCGTTATTGTAATAACCAGGCGTACAAGCTTCTTGAAAACTTTCCATATTTCTTGCTTTCGTGATTATTGTTTCATTCCATTTTTTTTCAGCATCATCAGAAGCTTCAACAAAATTTAATTTTTTATTATCTAAATATTTTAAAATATAAGCCACATGAGAGCTTTGCTCATCTAATGAGTGAGTAAAATTAGCTGTAAATGGGCCTTGTCCTGGACCGTAAAAAAAACAATTTGGGAAGCCTCTGGAGTGAATCCCATGAAAAGTAGAAAGACCATTTTTCCATTTTTCGCTGAGAGTTATTCCATCAACTCCAGTTATTTGATAACCACATCTTCTTGAATAATCCGTTCCAACTTCGAAACCCGAAGCGAAAATTATGCAATCAACTTCGTATTCTTTTCCATCATGAATAATTCCTTTGGCGTTAATCTCTTTTACCCCTTTGCCGTCGGTATCAACTAACTCAACGTTATCGTTATTAAAGGATTGTAAGTATTCATCATGAAAACATGGTCGTTTGCACAACTGCCTGTAATAAGGCTTTAATGACTCAGCTGTTTGAGGATCGTTAACAATTTCTTCCGCTCTTTTTCTAACTTTTTCCATTTTTTGAAAATCTATCATTTCTACTTTCTGACTGATGTCTTTCCTACTGATGAATTTCATGAATTCATTTCTGATGTAAGTTTTCATGCCAAGTTTATAAAAATCACTATAGAAAGGAGCAGAAATAACCCAAGAAAATATTTTTAACTTACTTGGACCATTATTCATTAGGCCTCCAAGAATAGTTCTGAATATTTCAGTCCAGCCATCATTTACCAAATCTCTATTTGAAAAAGATCCTGTTAAAAATCCTTCAAAATTTTCTCTACGATCATTTTGCCAACCTTTTTTTTGTGATTTAAACCATTTTTCATCTGTATCTGAATTGTTTCGCTCGTCAATAGAAGAGGGCGTTCTTTGAAAAACGTAAAGTTTTTTTGCACTCGCTGCTAAATGCGGCACGCATTGAACCGCAGTAGCTCCAGTACCTATGATTGCTACCTTTTTATCCTTAAGATTTTCTAAATTTCCGTTTGAATCACCACCAGTGTAATCATAATCCCATCTACTCGTATGAAATGTATGGCCTTGGTAATCGTTTATTCCATTCATCGCTGGAAGTTTTGGTCTATTTAAAAAGCCATTAGCATGAATCACGAACTTAGCTTTAATTGAATCTTGTCGATTAGTTTTGATGCACCAAAGTTTTTCATCAGATAACCACTTAACTTCATTAACTTCAGTCTGAAATAGCGCGTTCTCTTTTAGAGAGAACTTTTCTGAAATTACATTGAAATAATCCAATGTTTCAGGCGCATTGGTATATTTTCTTTTCGGAATAAAATTAGTTTCTTCTAATAAGGGGAAATAAATATAAGATTCAATATCACAGGAAGCGCCAGGATATCTATTCCAATACCATGTGCCACCAAAGTCTCCACCTTTTTCAATAATTTTAAAATCATTTATACCTTGTTCTCTAAGTCTCGCTCCACTCAAAACTCCTCCGAATCCACCACCGATGACAATAGTGTGATAGGTGTTTGTATTGGGTTCTCTAGAAATACTTTCTGTTACGTAAGGATCTTCAACAAAATAAGAAAAGTCGCCTTTGACTTCTACGTACTGATCATTACCATCGGCTCTAACTCTTTTGTCTCTTTCTTGAAGATACTTTTCTCTTAATATCTCAGGATCGAAGGATAAATTTTCTTTTTCTTCACTAATCATTTGAAAATTGTAAAAAAAATACAGATATAAGCAACAGAAATCTCAAGAAAATTAGTACAATACAAATCTAATTTTGGGGCTATAGCTCAGTTGGGAGAGCGCTTGCATGGCATGCAAGAGGTCGTCGGTTCAAGCCCGACTAGCTCCACCATTAAAGGTTAATAAATATAAAGGTTCATAAAGAGAAGGGGGAGATATGAATAATTTATCAATTTTAAAAATTACGTTAAGGATATTCGGTGTAGCATTCATTTTAATAATGCCGATGATGAAATTGGATCCACTTGGAGGATGGGCTTGGAGTCCAGGACAATGGGAATATGAAATGATGATTCAAGGGGTGTATATGACCCTTGGGATTATGATGCTAATCGCTGCTAATGATCCTTTAAAAAATCCTTTATTTGTTTGGTTTGTGGTTTGGAGTAGTTTGGTACATGGTGGGATTATGTCTTATCAGGCGATAATCGATACCCATGAAATGGGCCACTTCCTTGGCGATATCCCAGCTTTAATTATTCTTGCGATTATTGCTGGCTATAATTTAAGAAAATTACAAACGAGTTCATAAATACAATGAATAAAAAACTTTTTAGAAACGGTCCGTATTCAGATTTTTTTTCTCAAGGTGTGCAAACAGGAAATATTCTTACTTTGGCAGGTCAATTGGGGGACGATTTAGCAGGTAATGTTCCAAATGATCTGCAAGGTCAGATGGAAAATTGCTATAAAAATATCGAAACCATTTTAAAAGAATTTAATGCAACATTAGACAATATTATTGACGAAACCTGGTTTGTAACAAATATAGAAGAATGCATGACAAATGTCGGAGAAATTTTTGATTCAAGGGAGAAAATTTATGGCTGCAAACCAGAGGTCTCCCAAACCTTAATTGGAGTTTCTGCTTTAGTGGATCCTAAGTATAAAATTGAGATTAAGTGTATTGCATTCTTAGAGAAAGTTTAAGTGAATAGCAAATTAAAAAACTTACCTTTAAATCAGGTCACATATACTTGGTGGTTTGGAATTATTCTTTTTTCTTTAATATGGCCTATGTTTGTCGGCCCTTATATAGCTTTAACAAATCCATCTTTTTTCGGAGGACCTGAAGTTACGAATTTAACTTTAAGCTCGGCTTTGTATGTCGCAAGAAATCTAGCTGTGGGGCTTGCCTTTCTTTTAGCTATTTATTTAAGAAATGCATCGATGTTATTTATTTTAATCCTAATTAGATTTATAACCGATTTAATTGATGCACCTGCATTTTTTTCTTTTCGTGATCCTGATTTGCTTGGTTTAATCATAATTTTTAGTCTTTGTTGCTACTTGCCAGCATTATTTGGGTTAAGCTTTCTTTGGAAACATATTAGAAATAAAACATAAATAATATAGAACAAGTTTAAATATGGATTTTATAACCTCTATTTATTCATCGCTTACAACCACTCTTTTTTTTGGTTACGTTATTGGAAGTCTTTTTATCATTACTCCCCTATACCTTTACACTAGGCTCTACGAAAGATTTACGAATAAGACCTCTTATTTCAATAAAAAGGGAAATTTATTTGAAAAACTTCTCTGGATTTTGTTTGCTATTTATTTTGTTGGTTTCTTTTTCTATTCAATTTTTTACGTTTTTATCGTCAGATAATTGGTTTCAAAGAAAAATAAACTTTGATACAAAAACTAGAGTTAAAAACCAAGCGCCTAAACTAATTTTATTAATTTCGCCATATCCTATTTTTAATACGATATAACAAAGAAATCCCAAAGCTATACCGTCTGCTATAGAAAAAGTTAAGGGAATCATAATGATGATAATCAGCGCTGGCAGTAATTCCACCATACTTGACCAGTTTAGTTTCTCCATTCCACTCAGCATCAAAATTGCCACATATAGTAAAGCTCCCGCAGTAGCGCAAGCTGGGACTATAAGAGCGATAGGCGATAAGAAAATAGATAGTAAAAAGAACAATCCAATAAAAACCGACGTAAGACCTGTTCGACCACCTGCTTCAACTCCTGCTGAGCTTTCAACGTAACTGGTTACAGGAGAGCAACCAAAAAAAGCCCCCATAAAACTCATACTGCTGTCAGCTTTGAGAGCTTTATCAAGATTTTCTGCATTTCCTGATTCGTCAACTAGATTTGCTCGATTAGCTACCCCAAGCAAAGTTCCAGTGGTATCAAATAAATTAACGAAAAGAAACGACATAACGATTGTAATCATGGAAACATCGAGAGCTCCATAGATATCAAGTTTAAATAGAACTGGATCGATCGAGGGAGGCGATGAAATAATGCCATTAAACTCAACTATGTTGATTAATAAAGAAATGAACGTCACTGCAAGGACACCTATCAAAATAGATCCTGGTATTTTTCTTACCGCAAGAACTGAAATAATAAGAAATCCAAGAGCAGCTAACAACGTTTCAATATTTGCAAGATTTCCAAGTTTCAAGAAAGTCGCCTCGTTACTAATTATAAGGCCACCACTTTTCAGTCCAATGAAACCGATAAACAGTCCAACTCCTGCGCCCATTGCAATTCTTAGATTTAACGGAATGCTATCAATCATCCAACCTCTTAATTTAGTAACACTTATCAAGAAAAATAAAACGCCAGCTAAAAAAACAGATCCTAGGGCTATCTCCCAAGAATAGCCCATTTCTCCAACTACTGTAAAAGTAAAGAAGGCATTTAATCCCATGCCTGGCGCTAAACCTATTGGCCAATTCGCAAACAAACCCATCAAAATACAAGCCAAGGCAGCTGCTAAGCAAGTTCCTACGAATACTGCTCCTTGATCCATGCCAGCTAGTGACATAATTTGAGGATTGACAAAAATTATATAAGCCATGGTCACAAAAGTTGTGAAGCCAGCTAATAATTCTTTTTGGATATTAGTTTCAAATTCTTTAATTTTGAAAAAATTTTCTAAAATTGCTTTCATAAATCTTATTTAATGTTCACATCTTAGTATACACATACACCAAGTTGTAAAAATCATAAAGGTCTGCATCTTTTGTTTTAACTTTGAACACTTGAAAACTTAATTTGTGACAAAGTAGGGCAAATAATAAGGTTTTGGTAACAATATTTTTAATTAATGCTACTTTTTCAATATTGGATAATTAAATATGGAAAACACTAAATTTATCAAACGCTTTTTTATATCTTTTTTAATTATTACTTCCAGTAATTTTGCTGTTTCCCAAAGTGGGGGTTTTTTAGAGGAAGTAATAGTTACTGCAGAAAAAAGATTCGAAGGTCTTCAAGACGTATCTCAAGCTGTTACAGCTTTAACTAGTGATGAAATAGAAGCTAAAAATATTACTTCTATGGTGGACTTAAGTGCTATTGTGCCGGGAGTTACCGTTGCAAAAAACGAGGGTTATAAAACTGTAATATCAATAAGAGGGGTAGGTAATGAAACTAACCAAAACGCTATTGCGGCTCCTTCAGTTGCGTTCCACTTAGATGGAATTTTTATAGCCTCACCATTCGCCCTTCAAACTGATTTTATCGACATAGACAGGATTGAAGTTATCAGAGGTCCACAAGGAACGCTTTTTGGACAAAACTCAACTGGTGGAGCAATTAATGTCGTTAGTTCGATTCCCTCATTAACAGAATCATTTAACGCTGCTGAATTCACTGTGGGAAATTATGGACTTAGAAAAGGAAAATTTATTTCAAGTATTCCAGTTTCTGATTCAGTTTCTACTAGACTTTCTTTGACTTCTACAACTAGAGATGGTTTCTCAAAAAATATCACAAACGGTCAAGAACTAGATGACGCAGAAAATTTTGGAATAAGAAACGATTGGTTTTTTGACTTAAGCGACAGTTCAACATTTAGATTTTTTGCTCAATACTTTGA
Organism: SAR86 cluster bacterium; assembly: GCA_023703675.1. NCBI lineage: Bacteria > Pseudomonadati > Pseudomonadota > Gammaproteobacteria > SAR86 cluster bacterium. Next base: position 567,732 of record CP097974.1, read on the forward strand.
TGTAAACAGAAATGGTGCAGCGATGAAGGGTATAGACGATACTACTGCAGGACCGAGATACCTTTCTCAAGATACTTTATCAACTCAATCTTTAAGTTCTTTAATAACCGCAGGTATATTTGAAACCGATTTAGATTTTGCTAATTTAAAAATTTTATTCAGCTATCAACGAGACGAAATTTCTGTTGATAGAGACAACGATAGACACAATACTGGGGTAGCTGCGTCTTCCATACCTGGAGTTTCTGCCTATCAAAGTGCTGAATTTAGACCAGAAACTTCTAAAGTAGATACCAATACGGTTGAGTTTAATTTGGTTTCAAATGAACCTCTCTTGAACGGTAAATTAGATTGGACTTTTGGTATGTTTTTCCTAGATCATGAAATTGAAAATCATATTAGAGAATATATTGATTTCAACGGTAACGGTCATACTTATATTTGTTCTGAACCTTTTGCAAATACAACAACTCCTGGTACCACCTGTTTTGTAGTTGGCGGTTCAACAAGTCCTTACGCGGCTGAATTTGGTTTTGTTTCAGATGCTTTTCCCGTAAGACGTTCTTTATCGGCTTATGGACAAACAACTTATAGTTTCAATGATGATCTAAGACTTATCACTGGTTTAAGATTTACTAGGGACAACTTTGCTACCAACGTTTCAAATTTCTTTGGATTTGAACCTTATGATCTAGATGAAACAGCTAATGAGAATACTGGAAGAATTACTTTTGAGTATGACGTGCAAGATGAAATCATGGTCTATCTATCACAAACAAGAGGGTTTAAACCAGGTGGATCAAATCTAACTTTTGGTTTTAAAACTCGTGCGGAATTAGACGCTGCTTTTAGACAATCTTCTCAGTTAGCTCCTACACTTGTCGAAAGGACTTTCTTACCCGAAATTGTAGATTCAACTGAGATTGGCTTGAAAGCTGACTTTTTTGACGGAAAAGCTAGAGCAAACTTAGCTTTATTTAATTACACCTATGAAAATCTTCAATTACAAGGAACAGATCCAGATGTTTTTAGAGGCGGGGTTGTAAATATTCCTGAATCTGAAGTAGAAGGAATGGAGCTTGAATTTACAGCTCTATTAACAGACTCTTTAACCCTCGACGCTAATTTGGCTTATTTAGATACAGAGATTACATCCTCCTTTGTATTCTTAGATAATGTTGTGGCACAACAACATTACTTTGGTTCTGAGCTCGCTAGATACGCTCTTAGAGAGGATATTAAAGGTAATGAATTAGCAAAAGCGCCTGATTTTAACGTTGATTTAAGCTTGAACTATTTTGTAGCCTTGCCAAATGGAACCGATTTATCATCTTCTTTGCAATTTATTAAGAGAGGTGAATTTTTTCAAAGAGTTGCCAATAGGCCAGCCCAAGATGCAATTCCAGCTTATGAAATCTTTAATTTAAAGATCGGATTAGCTTTTACTGATAATTCCAGCGTCGATTTCATATTAACTAACCTCACTGACGAAGACGGAATTAATTCAAGCATGACCGATGTATTTGGAGTAGCTGGAACAGGGGTAGAATTAATACCGCCAAGACAGTTAATGACTCGTTACAGTATAGATTTCTGATCTATACTGTTCTCGAGTATTTTTGATTGCAAAACTTTTTGTATCAATGTAAAACCTTAGCCCATGGAAAAATATTTCATCGGAGCTGACCAACTACTAGAAGACTCTTTTAATCTAGCTTGGAATATTTATGAGAGCGGGTACAAACCAAATTATATTGTAGGGGTTTGGCGAGGAGGTGCGCCAGTAGGAATTGCTGTTCAGGAATTTCTAAAAGTCTTAAAAATAGATTCTGATCACATTGCTATCAGAACCTCTTATTACAGCGGTATAAATAAAAGAAAAAAGAAAGTTAGAGTTTATGGATTGAATTATGTTACGAAGAAATTCGAATCGGATGATAAATTATTAATTGTTGATGATGTTCATGACACAGGAAATTCAATCAAACAGATAATTTTAGATATCAACAAAACTTGTAAAAAGAATACTCCTGAAATAAAAGTAGCAACGCCTTATTTTAAGCCTGATAAAAATGAAACTGACTTAAAACCAGATTTTTACATTCACAAAACCGATAAATGGCTTATTTTTCCTCACGAATTGCAAGGACTTGAATTCAAAGAAATTTTAGAAAACAAACCACAATTAAAAGCTTTATCTTCAAAAATTAAGTCGCTGATTAAATGAAAGAGTTAATAAATTCGATTAGAATTTTTTTAATTTATCGTTTCTATAATTTAGGAGTAATCCTAGAACGTATCTCAAATAAAGGTTTCGCGTTAGATATTTTTTCCTCCTCTTTTCAAAACAATCCATACGAGACATATTCTAGGATGAGGTCAATAAATCCTATCTATCACTCAAAACCTACTTTCCTCAGATGGGTAACTAAAATGGACCTTGTCCAGGAAATGATAAGAGATGATCGATTTAGTGTAGATGATAGAAAATTTCCAATAGCAAAATTAAGAAGAAACGAGTTGAGAAGAGATGGTAGAGATATTATGTTGGATCAGTTTGAGAATCCAAGCATTTTAAAACTTGATCCACCAGACCATTCAAGGATAAGAAAACTTGTTTCTTATGGGTTTACCAATAGATACATAAAATCTCTAGAAACTGAAATTAACGACACCATTAATCAATGTTTAGATAAAACTCATAACTTAGAAAGTTTTGATTTAATGAATGTATTAGCGAAACCTCTGCCAGCAATTGTTATTGCCAAAATGATGGGTCTCCCTGATTCAGATCTTAATCAGTTTCAAATATGGTCTGAAAATCTTTTAAAAGAAGTTGGCGGTATTGGTTCTTCGGTAAAAAAAAGAAAGCTAGCAAGAGATGCTTATGAGGATCTAATTCGATATTTTGAAAAAATAATTTTAGAACGCAAAGACAATCCTGGAGATGATTTTATTGGAAAATTAATACTCGCAGAAGAAGAAGGAGATAAGTTAAATGTAAAGGAAATGTATGGCACTTGTTTGCTTTTGTTAATAGCAGGACATGAAACAACCACTAGATTGGTAGGGAATGGATTGTTTGCTTTATTGAAACATCCTGATCAATTTGAACTTTTAAAGCAAGATCATTCCAAAATACCTAACGCCATAGAAGAAATGCTTAGATATGAGCCTCCTGTGCACGCTACAGTTAGATTTGCCAATGAAAATATGACCTATAGAAACAGATATTACAAAAGAGGAACACCTTTTGCGATCAGTATTGCAGGAGCAAATAGAGATCCAGAAGCCAATAAGGATCCAGACTCTTTTAATATCCTTAGAGAAAATATTAAACATGTTTCATTTGGCTATGGACCGCACATGTGTATTGGCGCAAATTTAGCAAGAATCGAAACAAGGCTTGTGTTTGAGAGATTATTAGAAAGGTTTCCTAATATGAAGCTTGGCGATAAGAACCCTGAATGGCAAAAGAATTTCATATTTAGAGGGTTTGAAAACTTAGAACTTAAAGTTTAAAAAGATGTTAAAACTTTTCTTAGGGATATTCGGAGGGATCTTTACGATTATCTCCATTTTGGCAAGTATTTTTGTTCCTGTAAGTTTTCTAAAACCTAATTCAACTTTTTTTGATTTTGTCTTAACTCTGTTTTTTGCTTATTTTACCTATCTATGTATCAGGGTGTTAAAGACTACTGATCGTACAAAATCATTTCCTGGAATGATTTTTCATTATGATTCACAAAAATATTATTTTTCAAAACGATGGTTTGCTTCAATTGGAACTTTATTTTTTGGTTTATCTACATTATTCAAAGTTCAAAGTTTTATCGTTCTATGAGTAGCTTTTTAATTTTCTTGTCATTTTGGGTAATGTGGAGTTTGATAAGCTATTTCATAATTCAAGTGTATTCAGAATCTAGAATTAATATTGCAGACAGAAATTTTTTTTATGAAATCATAGGATCGATTGGATTTGGATTGTTAGTAAATTCTATTCTTTTTGTTTTATATTAAAATCTTTTTATGAAATATCTATTGATTGGCCTTTTTACTCTTTTTCTTTTAGGTTCTTTATACATTTATTACTCTGCTCAACATGAGATGCTTGAAGCTGTTGGTTTAGAATTTGGTGGTCACGATCATTAACCATTATGAATGAATCAAAAACTTTAAACGAAGTAATAATAGTAAATTCTTCTTTAGGTAATTTAATAAACTTAAATGCGAATGAAATATTTTCAGAATTTAAAGAATTAGTTTCTTCAACTAGTGCAGAGATAATTGATGAATTTAATTTTCATCAAAAAACTATTAACGCAAAGTATTTTATTGGAAAGGGAAAACTGGAAGAAATTAAAAATACTTTAATCCAGCATAATTGTTCTTTAGTTATCTTCAATCATGACTTATCTCCTTCTCAAGAACGTAACATTGAAAGTTTTTTGAATTCAAGAGTATTGGATAGAACGGGTTTAATTTTAGATATTTTTGCACGCAGAGCTTCTAGCCATATTGGGAAAATGCAAGTTGAATTAGCTCAATTATCACACCTTTCAACGAGATTGGTTAGAGGCTGGAGTCATTTGGAAAGACAAAAGGGGGGTATCGGACTTAGAGGCCCAGGAGAAACACAGTTAGAAACTGACCGTAGACTTATTTCGAATCGAATAAAAGGTATAAAAAAAAGGCTGATAAAAAGTCATCAACAGAAAAACTTGAACAGATACTCCAGGAAAAAGGGCAGAAACCATATCGTTGGAATTGTTGGTTACACAAATGCTGGAAAAACTACACTTTTTAACCAATTGACTGGCTCTAGCGAATTTGAAGCAGATAAGATGTTTGCAACATTAGATACCGTTACAAGAAAAAATCTTACGCCTGGATCTGAGTCCATAATTTATATTGACACGGTGGGTTTTATTTCTGATTTACCGACTTCTTTGATTGAATCCTTTAAAGCTACGCTAGATGATTTAAAATCTGCAGATCTTTTGCTTCATGTGGTTGATGTAAATGACAGAGCTTTTGAAAATAAGATTTTTGAAGTAAATAAAACTTTAGTTGATATAGGAGCTGAAAATATTCCTCAAATATTTGTTAAAAACAAAGTCGATTTGGTAGAAAAAATAGATTTCGAAATTAACAATGTAGTGAATTCAGTGAATGTATCTGCTAAGGAGGGCATTGGCATCGAATTATTAAAAGACCTAGTTTCTAGTCATGCAAATAGAGGATTATTTAAAGGAAAACTTTTTATCGACTTTAAAAATCCAAACATTAGAGCTAAATGCTTTAAAACAGCCAAAATTATCAAAGAAATTTCTACAAATACTGGTTGGGAGATTGAATTAATTATAGGTAATTATGATCTCAAAAAACTATTAAATAGCGATGATATAAAAATCATTAATTCTGAAGAATATTTACAAGAAAAATTATAAAATTTAACAATGGCTACTTTAAAACATTTAAATTCCGATTGTTCTATAGACGAAGTTTTGTCTTTATTAGAAAGTGATGCAGGACTAATTATCGATAATTTAATAACTTCAGAAGAAATTGACAAACTCAATTCCGAATTAAGTCCTTATTTAGAGACCGATTCTTATGGCAGAGATGATTTTACTGGGTTCAAAACCAAAAGAATTGGTGCATTAATTGCAAGATCAGATTCTTGTAGAAAATTAGCTTTAAATGAAAAAATTAATAAAGTCTCGAAAGAATATTTAGATCCGTTTGGAGATGGCTATCAACTTCATTTTACTTCTGCTGTTTGTATAGGCCCAGGAGAATCAAAGCAAATCTTACATCGAGACAGAGGAATATGGGGAGGCTATTTGCCCAGAAAAGTAGAACCTCTTATGAGCACCATTTGGGCTGTTACAGACTTTACGAGAGAAAATGGTGCTACTCAAATAGTTCCTGGCTCACATAAATGGGATAAAGACCGATTACCAAATGAAGATGAGATAGCTTATGCTGAAATGACTGCTGGATCTGTTTTACTTTACACTGGGACCGTTCTTCATGGAGGTGGAGAAAATATTACCTCTAGTGAAGCAAGAACCGGAGTATTTTTGCACTATGCCCTAAATTGGCTGAGACAAGAAGAAAATCAATATTTGTCATGTCCACCAGAGATTGCAAAAGATTTGTCTCCAGAAATAAGGTCTCTGATTGGCTATTCAAAAGGAGGTTACGTGTTAGGTTTTTATTCAGATCCTAACGATAAAAGTGCTGTTTATGAATCTGTTTCTCCTGAAAATATGTTTAAGGCTGAAGTAGATGACGACTTTAGCTTACTACCAAATCCTGAAGAATTAGTTTCTAAATCAAATAAATAAATTCATGCTTATCGAATTATTTGTTACAGCTTCTATTTCTCTCTTGTTGGCATTAATTTCTTTTTTGGCTCATGGAAGAATGACTTCTTATAATTTAGCTATAAGAACATTATCATTTTTAGTAGTTGTCTCTACTTTGTGGTGGACCTTTGGACTAAGTATTGTTTTTGAAGGGAATTCTGTAATGTTGAAATTCTAGAATGTATTTTATTAATTGGATTATTTTATCGATTATTTATTATTTTGTTTTGAGACTTTACTTAAGTTCAAAGTATTACAAAGGGAGTAGAAGTAATATTCAAGAAGTTCTTTTAGCTATTGTATTTGGTTCCATTACTTCTACATTTATTATTTATGGATTTAATGTTTGATTGATATGCTCAAAGAATTTCTTAGAAATTCTGTTTATCCGGTTTTTTTCACTGGAGCAGGCATTAGCACCAATTCAGGAATACCAGATTTTAGAGGTCCTAAAGGATTTTGGAAAAACAATACGCCAATTTATTTTCAGGATTTTATCGATTCAAAGATTTCAAGAATAAAGTATTGGGAACAAAGCATTAACTTTAAAAGCAATTTTGGTTCTTTTAAACCCAACGAGGGTCATTACGCAATCAGTAAAATTATACAAACGAAAGGGCAAGGCCATTGCATTACACAAAACGTTGATAATTTACATCAAGCTGGGGGGTTAGCAGATGAAAATGTGACGGAAATTCATGGCAATGCAACTTATGCAGTGTGCCTTGAATGTAAAGATAAATCTCAATTAGAAGAAATTCATAAAAGTTTTAAAAGAAATTCTGAACCGCCTTTATGTAAAAAATGTGGAGGTTATATAAAAACAGCTACAATTTCTTTCGGCCAGCCAATGCCTCTAATAGAAATGCAAAGGGCTCAAGAGGAAGCTTTTAAAGCCGATCTTTTTGTTGTGGTTGGTTCCTCTCTTGTGGTTTACCCAGCTGCATCATTACCCTTAATTGCAAAGGAAAATGGAGCTAAGTTTGTCATCATAAATAATGAGGAAACTGATTTTGATAATCTAGCAGACTTAGTTATAAATGATGATATTTCAAAAGTATTTAAGGAGGCGCTAAATTGAGAAGGATTTAAAGTTTTAGCTTCCTTTTAAAAGAAATTAATTAAATGACTCAAAAAGACTATCTAATTCTTCTTTTTGATTCAAACTAAATTGTTTCAAAGCATCTATTAAAGGCATTGGAAGATAAGATGTTATTTGTTTTTCATAGAAGGGAAGTTTTTTAATCTTGTTAAACCAATTATTAATATGTGGGTGTGTAGACTCACTGCAGTAATTCATGAGAGACAATTGCTCCCATCTCAAGACGTAAGGAAATACAGCTGCATCTGCTAATCCAAACTTTGATCCCGTAAACCAATCTGAATTTTTAAAATTTTCTTCCAATGAATCCATAAGGATTTTTGATTGTTTTAATCCTTCGATAACGCATTCTGCTTTAAGTCCATTTTCAATGAGATCTCTACGATTATTTCTTTTAATTAAATCTGGAATATCATTTATTTCTTTTTCTAATTCATCTTTAGGTTTTTGAATCAATATATTTCTAACCGCTATGCCATAGGTTATCGAGCCTCCATGAAGATGATACGCATCTGTTGTTTTTAACCAAAGGCGCATTGAATGAATCTCCTCTGCTGTAGAAGGCCTCGCAGATATTTCTGGAAATTCATCCTCAAGAAATTCTAAAATCAGGGACGATTCGATAAAAATTTTTCCCTTGTAGACCAATGTAGGCACGACATGATTAGGATTTATTTTTACATAATCAGGATCGTGTTGTTCTCCTGCTTGTAGATCGATCAATTTAGATTCGTAGGCAAGGTCTTTTAATCCAAGTATTAGTCTTATTTTTTGTGAACAAGTTGAAGGACCGTTGTGGTAAAGAATCAAATCAGGCATGTCTAATTCTAAAGCTTATATTTATAAAAAACTAATAAGTATGTTAACTAAAATCTTTTAGCATTTTTCTAAGCTCAAGTTGATGTTGTTCCTCTTGACCAATTAAGTTCCTAGTATATTCTTCGAGATAAATTGATGATCCTTCAACAATCATTAATAGCTCTTTATACAAGTCTAACGCTGCCATCTCATGTTCTAAACTTTCTTCCAGAATCCCTTTAATACTATGATCATTTGTTTCTAGAATCTTAGAAATTTTTTGGCTTGGATGACCATCCAAACCGGTTAAAAATTCACCAGCAGTTTGTGCATGCGTAAGGGATTCGGAGGCTTGTTCTTGTAGAAATTGAACAATCGGAATTCTATGAGGTCCAACCACCATCAAGGAAGAATGGGTGTATCTTACAACTCCTGCAAGTTCAAACTCCATAATTTGATTTAATACATCACAGACTTTTTCTTTGTTTAACTCTTTCAATTCCATAAATAACCTCTTTTATTTACAGATTTTAAATCATTTTTCATAAAAAATATTTGATGAGAATTGAGAAAACAATGATTCTCATTTACAAAAAACTCCTAAATTGAAATAATTAATTTATTAATCTCAAGGAGGGATTTATGAGTACAGAAATTTTCTTACCAATTTTTTATATGCTGATTTTAACTTCAGCTGTTTTTTTATTTAATACCATCATTAGATTTAAAGACGTTTTAATTGATAAAGGGCATAGAGGCTCTGAGTTATATGGATTATCTCTTCCTTCGTCAGCAAGCAACATAACTAAACAAGGGGATAGAAATTTAGTAAACCTTTTTGAATTCCCAATATTTTTTTATACGGTTTGCGTTTCGATTTATATAACCGGAAAAGTTGACGGTTATTTTGTCTTATTAGCTTATTGGTTTGTAGGCTTTAGAGTGTTGCATAGTCTTTATCACATTTTTATAAATGGATTCTTAGGAGCATTACCCATAAGAGCTTTATTTTTTGTTCCCAGTTGGGCAATAGTAGTGTGGATGTGGTTTAGATTTATTCAGATGCTTTGATTCCTCGAAAAACAAAAAAGAGAGGATACGCAAGTATCACCATTTGAAAGTAGGATAAAAGGGTATTTATACTAATATTTATTAAATAAGGAATTTGAGTTGCTCCTTCAGATATTAAAAAAGCTGATACGACGCTCAGTACTAAAAAGTAGGGCATTAATAGAATAAACCAATAAAAAAGCACGAGATATATAAACTTAATTTGGTTGCTCTTTGTAACGTTCCACGATTTATCAAGCGCCTCAGTTATAGAGGAGTTTTCGATGATCAAGTAGAAGGGCGCCAAGATTAATCTTGAAGCTAGATAAATTCCTGGAATCACGAAAAGAATTAGCCCAACTAAAGTGATTAAACTTAAAACTAGAGTCAGTAAAAATGCTTTAAAGAAAAGTTGAAAAGAAATTAAGTAGTAACCAATGGTTTCCTTAAGATTTTCTGATTTTAAGTCATTTACTAAAAGAACAGATAGAACCAAAATAAACGGATTCAAAAACATATTTGTAAAGATAAAAAAAATTGCTCCCCAAGAGAAAAAATTTTCATTATTTAACAAAATCTCACCAGTTGCAGTGCAAAGTCCAATTAGAATAAATACTGGAAAAGTTTTTAAGGTAAAAGAAACGAACGTGTTTGCGTAAAATTTAAAACCCTCAGAAACAAAAGAAAATGGCATAATGTGTATTTTATAACTTAAGTGAAAAATTATGATAGAAATTTGGTCAAAACCTCAATGTCCTTTTTGCGATAAAGCTGAAAATCTTTGCATACAAAAAGATCTAGAGTATAAAAAATACATGCTAGACGTTGATTTCACTAGAGATGAATTCATGCAAAAATTTCCTACCGCAAGAACTTTCCCTCAAATATTAGTTGATGGAGATTTAGTTGGTGGTTATACAGAGTTTGCTGCAACCTTTTAAAGGATTTATTGCAAGTTTACTTTTACACCGATAGCAAAGTTACTGAGAGTGTTTGAAAGGTTGATTCCGAACCCGTAATCTACTCGATCGGCTCTGTATATTAATTCTGCTGCAACTTGAAACAAGTCCTCAAAAGAATCTTCAATATTTATTTGGAAACTCCCTAAGTTTTTATCAATATAAGAGTTTCTGCTACCTAAAGAATTTGTAAAATTTAAATTTAAAGAAGAAGTAAAAAATAAATTTGGAGAATTAAATATATTTTCTTTATAGGAATAAGCTGAAAAACCTATTCCAAGAAAGATATTATCAATTGATTCATAAGTTATATCTAAACCATTAGGGTGATTATTTTCGGAAAAGCCAGGTGCATCCAGATTGTTTACTGAAAAGCTAAAAACTGATTTATAGCTCCATCCATTATCTTCATTTTCTCTTAAATTAGATTTTCTTGAATAGTCGAAAGTGAATGACGTTAAGGATAAATCATAATTATTAACTAAGTAGATATTATTTAATCCAGAAGTGGTTATGTTTTGAAATGTTCTTGATCTAATTTCCTCTACATCAGCATTTGTGTGAATCAAATTGATTGAAAAATCATTGAATTTTCCAAATAAATATTTTCCAAAAAAAGAAATATTATCACTTTCAAATTCTACTAGACCGCTCGAGTCCGTTTGGTCAATATTTATTCCTAGTAAAAAGGGATTTATTCCAAAGGATAAAAACATACTTTTAGAATTTGCTTCATTCATATTTGATTGGTTTATATTTTTATAAGAAATATTGCTAGAGAAACTATCCGTGTTAACTTTTTCTAAATTATTTTTTAAAAAAATAAAGTTAGTTAGTTCAGCGCCTATTGAATGATTTAAATTTGGAGCAAAGAAACTAAGACCATTATTCAAATTATTAAGATTTTTGCTTAAATTAATTTCATCCAATAAACTTTGGATGTTATTTTTCAAAGACAAATTACTACCTTCGATACTAGAAATATTATTCAACTGTTTGGCTACTTCTATATTGGCAGGACCATCGGCTAAAGTTAAGTAATTAGGATTCGAATAAGTAAAACTTTTTTTATCAGTAGATAATTCAGCGGCAAGATAACCAGCAATTCTATTAGTGTCATTAAAAATTAAATTATTAAAAGTTCCAATAATGTTTGAAGATTGCAAAAAATCAACTTTAAGTCCTTTTTTAAAAAAGTTAGATCCATCTTGAAGAGGCTTAATTGTCAGGGTTCCAGATAAAGAAATTTGTCCATCTACAATTAACAAATCAGAAGAACCTAATGGGTTATGTTCAACAATTAATTCTGAATTTTCGTCAAAAGTAGTATTTCCATTAATTTTTAAAGTTCCAATACTATTGCCTGGATTTATTTTTGAACTATTTAATTTAAGCTCTTTAGTATTAATTTGTCCTATTCCAGAAAGAACGCTTTGATTGTTTAAAATTACTTCTCCGGTTAAATTAGAAATAGTTCCATCGCCAATAGTCGATAAACCCGTCGTTGAGGAAGACCCAAAATTTATTACTAGTTCACTAGAATTAGAATTTAGATTTCCTGATAGAGTTAGATTATTATTTAGAATTAATTTTCCATTGCTTGAAAGAAACACGTTGTCAGCAATTGATATGGAGTCAAGAGTTACAGTATCCGAAATATTTGCGTTGTAGTATTTTTTGCTGGTCTTATGAAAACTTGAATAACATTCGTAACCGCTGCACGAAGAATTTGAAGATCCAGAGGCGCTCATTGAAAAAGGGAGTTTATTAAAACCTAATTGATTTAATGAGTAGGAACCATCTCCACTAGAGCTTACAACTTGTAAAGGTAAATTTGTATTGATCCAGTCAAGTAAATCGTAAGAGGAGCTAAAAAAAGCATTACTGTCATATATTCCGTGGTTTGAGCCAGGTGTATTCCCGCAACAAGTTGCTCCAAGCAATACATATTCAATAGTTGAATTGGACTCATCGATTAAAAAAATTGGACCACCGCTATCGCCTCTACCGACAAATCCTTCCTTAGGTAAAAAATCGCTAGAATCTTCTTTATCAAATTTTATGCTTAAAGAGTTTATAGATTCACCGGTATCTATAAAAACACCTGAAATTTTATTCTCAGCTGATCTTCTTTTGTAATCGGCTAAATTTTCATCAGCTGGATTATCATAATCGTATCCACTGCTTCCATAACCAATTATTCCATAACCAACTATTGCCACTTTATCTCCAACTTTCGGAGTCGAATTTGGTAAAGATGGAAAAGAATCCAAATATATCGGTGTATCCAACGACATGATAGTTAAGTCGTATGCGGAACCACCTCTGCCTCCATTTTCAAAATATTTTTCATTGAAAATATTACTTCCAGCAGTAACAGCTTTGTCCGGTCTAATCGTTGCAAGATTTCCGTATAGAGGTTGAGAAGCATCTCTTAAATCATTGCCGAGCATAAAAACAGAATTATATGTAGTTCCATTGGTAGATGTCTCAGGTATGCAGTGAGCTGCAGAAATAACGGTTCTGGGATTTATTAATGTAGCACTACATGACGATATGGCATTCTCGCCATAATAAATAACATTAAGACCTACATATGGAAATTCGTTGTCAGAATTAAATGTGGTTTTAACATCTCCCATGGAATCATTGAAAATTATTGCTAGAGAAAAATTACAATTTAAAATAGCAAAAATAATAAGAATTTTATTTGTTATCTTTTTCATACAATTTCAAGAAGAAAGCATTGTCTTGAGCAGATTCTTCAAGTGCATTAAGCCTTCCACTCTTTCCAGCATGACCGCCTATAAGATTCATCTTCATGATTATAGGGTTTTCTGATGAGCTGTTCTCTCTTAATTTGGGGACATACTTTGCCGGCTCATAATATTGAACTTGAGAATCAAATAAACTACTTGTAACAAAAACAGTAGGGTAATTTTGCTTTTTTATATTGTCGTATGGCGAATAAGACTTTATGTAGTCGTATTCTTCTTTATTTTTTGGATTTCCCCATTCTTTGTATTCAAAAGTAGTCAATGGAATTGATTCATCGGACATCGTGGTCAATACGTCGACGAAGGGAACAGCAGAAATTATTCCTTTATATAGTTCTGGCTCATAATTAATTACAGCTCCCATGAGTAATCCTCCAGCACTTCCGCCTAAAGCAAAAATATTTTTTGGATCTCCAATGCCTTTTTGAGTTAATCCTTTTGTGGAATCAATAAAATCATAAAAAGTATTTTTTTTCTTGAACATCTTCCCATCCTCATACCACTGACGGCCCATTTCTGAGCCTCCTCTAATATGTGAAATACAAAAAATAAATCCTCTGTTCAGTAGCGGTAGCATAGTTTTTCTAAAACTTGCATCAATAATGCTTCCATAAGAACCATAACCGTACATTAGGATAGGGGCTTTTTTTAAATCTATACCTTTTTTATAAACTAAAGAATTAGGAACTTTTATTCCATCTCTCGAAATAATCTTTTCTCTTTTTATTTCAAAAAGATTTTCATCAAAATTCAAAACTTCTGACCGCCAAATTTCCTTTTTTTCAAAAGTTTTTAGATTCAGAGAAAATACCGAACTCGGTTTTCTTAGGCTGGTATAACCGAACAAAAATTCATCAGAATCGTATTTTGGGTTTGCTGAGATATAACAACTATAGGCTTCATCGGGAAAATCTATTAGATCTTGAGATAAATCCTCCACATTAAGTTTAAGAATTTTCGGCAATCCATCTTCTCTAATGTCCAGAAAGATCAAACCTGGAAAACAAACAAAATCTTCCAATAATATTTGATCATTGTGCTCAAGAACTATTTTCCAATCAGAATAATTACCAAAATTTTCTTTTTTAAAATTCAAAAGACAAAAATTTATGCGATCATTTTTATTGGATAAAGCATAGAAAGATTCAGGTGTATCTTCTACATAATATAAATGCTTATCAGACCTTTCTAGAAGACATTTAGGCTCTTCTAGAATATTTTCAAGATCAATGATCCATATTTCATTAGATTCAGTCTTGCTTGAATTGATATAAATATAGCGGTCGGTGCGTGATTTTGAAATTGATAAATTGAATTGATCATCTAATTCCTCATAAATAAGAAAATCATCCTTTTGGGACTCGCCAAGTTTGTGACGAAAAACTTTGTTGGAAATAAGAGTTTTGGGATCTTTCAGTGCGTAATAAATGTATTCATCATTCCCCCAGGAAATATTACCGGAAGTATTTTGTAATTCATCGATAAGTAAACTATCGGACCTTAGATCTTTAAATTTAACGGTATATTCTCGTCTTCCGTTTTTGTCTTCACCATAAGCAATTATATTGTTGTTTGGGGAGGGCGAAACACCAGAAATTTGATAGTAATCTAAATCTTTTCCTAGTTCATTAACATTTAATATTTCTTCTTCTACAGTTTCTTTTTCACGAAAATAAACAGGATATTGTTCGTCTGACTTCATTTTTGAAAAATAATAAAAATCATTTTTCTTAATCTTAAGAGAAATTTCTTCTTTGGGTATTGAGTTAACTAATTCGTCATATATTTCTTTCCTGTAATCAACTCCATTAACAAACCACTCTTCGCAGTATTTATTTTCTTCTTCAAGATAACTCAATATTTCTGGATTTTTTCTAGTATCGTCTCTTAACCAATAATAATTATCAGTTCTTAAATCTTCATGAGCTTCAAGAATTTTAGGTATTTTCTTTGGTTTGGGTGCTGGCATTTTTTTTATAATAACTTAATTATTGCAAAAACATTTTATTCAAATATATTAACTATCAAATACATCTTAGCAATTTCTATAAATCTATAAATGTCACAAAAAATAATTTATTTTTTTATCAGCATATTATTAATTTCTAATGCCTTCAGTATTACTATTGATGGAGATCTATCCGATGACGAATGGTCAAACGCAGAAACTTTAGAAGGTTTTCTAACCGTTTTCCCTGATACTTTAGAAAAACCTAAGTATAAAACTGAAGTTAAATATTTTACTGATAACAAAGGCATATATTTTGGGATAACTAATTATCAACCAAAAAGTACCCAGGTTATCGAAAGACATCAAAGAGATAGTTTTTACGCAAATGCAGACAGAAACTATGTGATGATTGATTTTGATAATAATGCCAGTGTGGGTTATGAATTCACCGTTACTTTAGGAGATTCCATAAGAGATTCAATTTTTGTAGATGAAAACGAATTTTCTGATAATTGGGATGCTATTTGGTATGCAAAAACTAAAAGTTATGAAGATTTTTGGATTTCTGAATATTTTATCCCTTGGGGCGTGGCTCCGTTAATTGCTGAAGATGGTCCATTTCGAAACATTAAAATATCAGTTGCTAGATGGGCTTTTGGCCAGAATGAAGTCTACAACACACCAGGATTAAACCTTTTTAAATCGCCTTTTTTATCTAAATTCACAACGATAAAAGTTAAAAATTATAAAAATCAAACAAACAAATTAGACTTTTTTCCTTACGCCAGTTTAACGAACAACTTTATTGAAAATAATAGAAAAATTAATATTGGAGGGGAGATTTTTTGGGATTTAGATCAAAAATCAAAAATCGACCTTACTCTTAACCCAGATTTTGGACAAGTAGAGAGTGATGATGTAATTGTAAATTTTTCTGCAATCGAAACTTTTTATCCTGATAAAAGACCTTTTTTCATTGAAAATCAAACTTTGTTCGATGTAACAGGCTACAACTTAAGATTTATTAACACCAGAAGAATTGGTGGAATCCCTGATAAATGTTCAGAAACTGCGGAAAGTCATAAAGGAGAATGCTCAGATAGTTTAATCGACACAACAGATATAAATTATGCGCTCAGATACACTCGCAGAGATAAGGTAAATGAATTTGGCATTTTTAGTGCCTTTGAAGACGATTCTCTTTATTCTGATGGAAGAGATTTTCTTGCTTTAAGGTATAGACTCAACAGAGATTATTTAAATACCAAATTAGGTTATCTCCATACCTCTGTTGATAGGCCTAGTATTGATAGAAAAGCACACACTCACACTCTAGACTACGACTTAAAACCAACTAAATCTTCAAGATTTTATGGTTGGATCAGTCAAGTTGATACGTCCGAAAAAAATATTGATAAGACTGGATACGGAGTTAGAACAATTTTTACAAATAGATTTTCCGAAAGGTTGTTTACTTTATTTTTTTTAAATTATTTAGACGAGGATTTCAATATTAATGACATGGGTTATTTAGAACAATATGGAAACACCTACCTTGGCGGTGTATTAACTTATAACCTTCCAAATAACAATCCGAATTCAGCCATATCTCAACAAACTTATTTTCTTCAAATAGGTTATGGAAGATCTACTCAGGGCTATGGGGGAGGTACAGGTTTTAATCTTAAATATGAATTAAGTTTCAAAGATAGTTCAAGATTAGAAATGGAATGCAAATGTTCTTTAATCAGAGGAAAAGACTACGTTGAAACCAGAAATTATGTTGAATCTCCCTTTATAGAATCTTTAGGAGATAACGAATTGATTCTAAATTATTCGACACAAAGAACAGGGATGTTTCAACATAGATTTAAAGTTGGCTATTTAACTGGGGGATATGAGTCAATAAGTAAAAGTTTTGATCTTCGAGAGGAAGGCCATACATTGGGATACAGTTTTTCAGTGAAATTTTCCGAAAATCTAAAAATTTTTGTCAGCCCAATAGAATATCAACGTCAATCAAATTGGAATATTTGGAAGAGAGAAAATCTTTTCGCATACTACGATAAAGAAATGATCAGTTCAGGCTTAAATATAGATTGGTTTATTGGCGATCGGCAGGAGATAAGAGTAAAAGGTAAGATCTATGGAATAAAAGGGAAAAGACCTAGACCTTATAGGGTAAATGTTAACGGATACTTAGGTTCTTCAGAAGATGAGATAAATTCACTTGAGTTATCGGAGACAGCTTTTCAGGTTAGATACAAATATCAATTTGCACCTTTATCAGATCTTTACGTTGTCTATACCAGAGGTGGAAAGTATGCAAATCTTCAAACCAATCAATTTGAAAAGATATATTCTGGCGCCTGGTCAAATCAAAATTTAGATAAATTTATCATTAAATTAAGATATAAACTTTAGTCTTCTGAAATTTTAGATTTGTATAATACCTATCCACAAGTAGAATAATCTTTCTTAGAAGAAATATTTATTATGGATTTTATTCTAACTTATTTAAACACTTTGATTGCTTCTTTGGCAGCACTGGCAGGGATTGTTTCGATCTATTACTTGATAAGAGAAATGCAAGAACAGAACAAAGTTGCTAGAGCCAATGCTAGACAAAACGTTTCAGACAGCCATCAGGAGATAGCTTTAAAAGGCATGACTCCAAGAATGGTAAAAATCAAAATGAAGCTCAGAAACAATGAAGAACTTACGCCAGAAGAAGATGCAGCGTATCTCACTTATTTCAGCATTATGCTGAGATCAAGAGAAAATCAGCATTATCAATATTCTATCGGAATGATCGATGCAGGAGAGTGGGATAATTATCTGAAATCCTTCAAAACCTTATTTAAGTCTGAGTATCATCTAAAACTTTGGAATTTTATGAAGGAAACCTTTAATGAAGATTTTGTTAAAATTGTGGAAGGAATTATAAATGAGAATAATTGAAGCAGAACAAGCTAAATACTTAATCAAATCTCTTCAGCATCATCCAAGTCCCTATATTATTTTTGATAAATCTAATGGGGTTGAGTGGCTTAATAACTCAGCACAATACATATTTAGCCTTGAAAACGACGAATCTATTTCAATTGGGAACATCAGTAGCATTAATAAGAATTCTGTTAATAACGAGATTGCTAGCTCATTTGATACTGACATAGAGATTAAACTAAGAAATATAGAGTTTTATTTGAGAACTAGAATTCATGAGATTCCTTTTGATACAAATTCATCTTTTTTTCTTATTGAAGCTCTTGCAAATTCTGAAGCTGCTTTAGATGCACTAAAAGAAACAATAAGCTGTCTAGAAAACGATCGCATCAGCATGGCCTTTCAAAAACAAGTAGATATAGAAACAGGAAAAATTGTTGGAGTTGAGTCTCTTTTAAGGTTATTAGATGAAAAGGGAAATATTATTTCAAATGATAAATTAATACCTCTCGTTGAAGGAGAACATTTGTTTTCTTTGGTTGTCCTAGCTTCGTTAAAAAAACTTAAAGAGTTTTTTCCAAAGGAGCAGAAAAAATTCTGTTGGCACAGATAAAACAAGAATTTTCAGCTCCAGCAGAAGCTATTGAACATTACATAGAAGTTGTTGAACAGTTTGCAAAAGAAAATCATCTAAATGTTGCTTCTGAGATAGGTCAAATAAAAGACGCGGAAAAGAAGCTTTTGAGTCAATATGAAGACGCTTTCAATGAAAATACTTCACTAAATAGCGAAAAAAAATCTTCAGAAGAATATTCTGTATTGCGCCATAATCTTAGAACGCCATTGAACGCCATAATAGGATATAGCGAAATTCTAATGGAAGACTTTGAGAATGATTTATCTGACGAAATAATTAAAGATCTTGAATCGATTTTAAATCTTTCTAGAGACATCGAAAAAGCAATTGAAAGATTTGTAGATTTCATTAGAGGTGAGCTATCTGAAACAGAGACAAGTGATTCAGATCAAGGACAGATAGAAAATGCTGAATCTCTCTTTAAGTCTTTGGGTGACATTGACTATAGTTTAGAAATCGATGAGCATCTTCAAAACTCTGATGTTTTAATTGTTGATGACAACGTTACTAATTGTGAAGTTCTGGCACGAAGATTAAGTCAAAATGGTTTAAATTGCAGAATGGCTTATGACGGAACTACTGCTATTGAAGAAGTTGAAAAGAAGACACCTGATCTGATTTTATTAGACGTAATGCTGCCAGATATAAATGGCTTAGAGTTGCTAAAAAAATTTAGAAAAAAAAATAAAATTGATTCACTGCCGATAATTATGGTTTCTGCCTTCAATGATGTTGATAGCGTTGCCAAATGTATAAAACTAGGAGCATCGGATTATTTGCCAAAACCATTGAACGGCACAATCTTAATGGCTAAATCCATCGCGAGTTTGGAGGCAAAATATTTCCGTTCGAGGGAGCAAGAACTCCTTAAAGAATTACATGTGCGAGCAACAACCTGTCCCTTGACTGGAATTTCTAATAGAAAAGTGGTTTTTGATAAAATTAATAAAGCTTTTAGAAAAACTAAGAAGAAAGATGATTACGTTTTTAACATTCTTTCAATGGATATAGATTTCTTTAAATCCATCAACGATACTTATGGACATCCTGGAGGAGATGAGGTTTTGATAGCAATAGCAAATAAATTAAAGAGCTCTTTTAAACCCAATCTTGTAGGAAGAGTAGGAGGAGAGGAATTTATTGCGGTTATAGATAAACTTGAAAATCTTTCAGTCATTGATTTCTGTGAAAATATTAGAAAAGAAATAGTTGATTTATCTATAAAATTTCAAGATCATAATATAAAGGTCACAATGAGTGGAGGTCTCGCTGCTTCTGATGAGATTGACAACTTAGAAGATTTAATTAATTTAGCTGATAAGAGACTTTATAAGGCTAAAGAAGGTGGACGTAATCAAATTATTTTCAAAAAATAGGAGATTGAAATGAAAAAAATACTGTACGTCGAAGATAATGAGATGAATCGCGACATGTTAGGACGCAGACTCACGAGACGAGATTACGAAGTAATTTTTGCTTTTGATGGCCAAGAAGGTTTGGATAAAATGAAATCTGAATCACCCGATGTTGTCCTTATGGATATGGGTTTACCAGTTATGGACGGCTGGGAAGCTACCACTAAAGCTAAAGCTGATCCTGAAATTTCTGACATACCCATAATTGCTCTAACAGCACACGCTATGGAAACAGACAAACAAAAGGCTCTTGATTGCGGAGCTGATGACTTTGATACGAAGCCAGTAGATTTTAAAAGACTTTTAGAAAAAATCGAATCTAATATTAACTAATCGTTTAAAATTTTAGAAATTAAATTCGGTAACTGATTTATCGATACTTCGTCTTTTTTTAACAATCCTTCAACATTGGCATTTAATAAATCTTCTTGAACTTCGTTTAATTCTTTCCCTGAATAAACTATTACGTTGGGTTTAGATTTAAATTCCATCGTCACAAATTTTTCTAAAAATTCAAATCCATCCATTCTAGGCATTTCTAGATCAAGAACTATTAAAGTAGGGTCATTTGATAGTTGTTTTAATCCCTCGTTACCATCTTTTGCTGTTATGGCTTTAAAGCCATTGTCTTCTAGCGCACGGGATAAAATGTCTCTAGTATTTTCATCATCGTCCACTATTAAAATAGTATTGTTATTTGATTCTTTTGAAACGAATTTTTTTACTACATCTAAAAACTTATTTCTTTCGATAGGCTTTGTTAAATAGTCATCGGCTCCAAGAGAAAAAGCCAATGATTCTTGAGACATCTGAGAAACCATTATGACTGGTATGTCTTTAATAGATTCGTCTGATTTGCATTCTTTAAGGATAGACCAACCGTCTCTTCCAGGCATAAGAACATCTAATAGAATAAGTTTTGGCATTGTTTCACGGATCATGTTTAAACCTTGCTCACCATTTGTGGCTCCCAATAAGGTCAATCCCGCTTTCTTTATCGTTCTTTTTACTAGATCATGCATAGCAATATCATCGTCGATGAGGACGCATAAATTTTCACCTGCTAAAGCACTTACTTCCTCATTTTCTAAATCCTCAGCTTCTTCGCAGATTCTAGGAATAAAAATTGTAAAAATAGATCCTTTACCTTTTTCAGATGAGACTGTCACTCCTCCGCCCATAAGCTCGGCAAATCTTTTTGAAATTGGTAGACCCAGACCTGTACCACCGTGAGTTGCAGATGTCGATCTTTCTGCTTGCTCATATTCTTCAAATACCTTAGAAACGCCTTCTTGGCTCATCCCTTCACCATCATCTGTGACTTTGAATTCAATCATCTCTACACCGTCTTTATCGAAGGTGCTTACATTTAGAGTTACTAATCCACTTTCAGTAAATTTAAATGCATTGCTTAAAAAATTTGTAACACATTGTCTTAATTTTGTTTCATCTTGAGTCATTGAACCGATAGCTTCCTGAACTTCAATCTTAAATCCATTATCATTCTTAGCAGCTAAAGGAGCATTTATATCTCTTAGAGTTTCAACAACTTTCTCAATTTCGAAACTAGTGAGATACAATTCCATTTTTCCTGATTCAATTTTTGATAAATCAAGAATATTGTTAATGAGAGAGAGTAAATGTGTTCCAGATGTAGTTATCTTTTTTAAATCAGGCATTAAATCATCGTAGCCCAAGTCTTCACACTCTTCATACAACATTTCCCCGTAACCTAAAATAGCATTTAATGGTGTTCTTAATTCATGACTCATATTTGCAAAAAACTTACTTCTTTGCTCATTTGCTTCTAATGCTTCGTCTCTAGATTCTTCCATTTCTTTTGTTCTCGTGTCGATAAGTACTTGAACCTCTTCAGCCATTCTAGTGAAAGCTACCGTCATTAATTCTATAGAGGCTTCTTCTCCTTCTTCATCAGAACTTTCTTTTGCTAAAGACTTCATTTTATTTATATCATTTAAAATTAGTGTCCTGGAATCACCTTCTAATTCATCAGCTAAAATAGTCATTTTTTCTATGATTGCTGTGTCTCTCTCTTTTCTTCTATTCGCTTGTTTAGCTCTTATATCTTCCATTTCATTCAAATGGCCTCTATAGATTTCTAAAGCTTTAGCTAATTCTCCAACTTCATCGTTTTCCGATCTAAAAATACCTTTTCTTTGTGGCATTGTTTTAGAGAGATCTCCGCTTGTTAAAGCTTGTAATACTTCAATAGCTTTATTAACTGATCCAAATATATTTGCCGAGATCGTCGAAGTTATCGCAATTACAAAAATCATTACAACTATTATTAGAACCAATATGTAGGATAAGATAGAATTTTCTTGATCAATACTAGCTTTCTCATTTCTGAAGATAAAAAACTGAGCTTTATCTGAAGATAAGTATGAACTTAAAGGTAAAAGGGTAATTGAAGAGCCTAAAGAGGCGTCACGAGCAGAAGTTCTATTTCCATAATCATTTAGGTTAACATTAGCTTTATCTACATGGGCTTTAAGATTAGATATTCCATAATTTGTTGTTTCATAGGATCCTAAATCAGTTTCAAAACTTGCGTAATCATCTCCTAAAGAAATAACTCCGTCTTTTGTTTGAACTGCTGTTACTAATTCAAATTCATCACCAAAGGTTTCCATGGACTTTCTTATATCAATTCCTAAAACTACAATTGCTTCTGCATCCCTTGAGAAGGCTCTGACAGGAAATGCCATGATTTGATTTAATGTACTAATTTCATTACCTGTTGTGTCTTCAATGATTTGCAACGATCTTCTAGGTCTAGAAGAAGCATCCGATAGATATTTATCTAAATCATTAAGGTATTCTGGTTTAGCGCTTGGATTACAAGCATCAACTCCAGATAGATCTAAAGCAGAACTACAATAAAATCTTTTACCATCAGGATAATAAGCTTTAACAAAACTCAAATTACCCTCGTCTAAATCAAATTCGAACATTAGATCTAACAAATACCCTGATTCACCAATATTTTTATCAGAAATAAATTGAATCAATGGATTGCTGTATTGATGGTCTGGAGAAGAAAGCTCTTCTTCTGGAAAAATTTCAATTTCAGGATCCCAAAAATTACCTCTTTCACCTGTTTGAGGTAGCCAAGCATTGATAGAATCAAAAGAAGTTTCTAATGTCTGAAACCAGGCAGATTCATAGGTTGAGACGAGAGACTCACTTGAGAATGTTCTTTGGATATTTTCTCTATAGTTGTATAAAAAAATAAGAGAAAGGGCAAGTATTACATTACCTATTAAACCAATTAAAATTAATGTGGTTCTTATACGCATGATTGCGTATTATCTTTATTCGGCCGCGGTCAAGTTAAAATTAATTTTTACTTGAACATCATTGACTTGGACTGGAACACCATCATAAGTGGAAGGTTCGTAAATCCATTTCCTTATTGATTTCATGGCAGCTCTGTTAAACAAACCTGCTGGCTCACCTTCTAATACGTAGGGATCAATTACTGAACCATCTTGATCCACATCAAATTCTATTATCACGTATCCTTCTCGTTCGAGACGTAAAGCTTTTCTTGGATAAGTTGCTGGTGTTTGGTATGACCTAGAAACTTCAATTTCTATTGTCTCTCCGTCAACTGTTATGTAACCAGTGTCAGCAAAAAGAATAGAGGGAAGAGCTAAACTTAGTGAAACTATCAAGAATTTTAGTTTGGATAATCTTCTGTGGAAATTCATTTTTTAAACTCCTTAAAATGGATTATTATAGTGCATAGGGTAATTAATTCCACTTTTATAAAAAATGTCTTTAATATCAGAACTTCTTTTAAATCAGAGGTATTGGGAAATATTTTCAATTTCAGAAAATTCTTCGATAGAGGATGCTTGTAAAATCTTGCATAAAAATAAAATTGGAGCTTTATTAGTTTATTGTGGTAAATCTGATGACCCAAATAATCTAGTAGGGATCATTACAGAAAGAGATGTTATAGAAGATATTTCTATGAAAGGAGCTGCACACCTCCAAAGTCAAATTAAGGACATTATGTCTTCTAAAATAATTAAAGTTTCTCCAGATAACTCCACAGATGAAGCAATGGATTTAATGATAGACAATCAAATTAGACATCTTGCTGTTATGGAGAATGAAAAGTTGCTTGGTGTTGTTTCTATGAGGGACATTGTAAAAAAGTCCAACTAGTTTTTAAGTGAACGCCTCAGACGCATTAATAAAAACATTGGTTGCCAATGGCTTAGAAGTTATTTTTGCCAATCCTGGCACTTCTGAAATGCATTTAGTCGCTTCAATAGACAATAATCCAGAAATAAGACCTGTACTAGGATTATTTGAAGGAGTTGTTACTGGCGCTGCAGATGGTTATGCACGAATGGCTGAAAAAAGTGCAGCAAATCTCTTACATCTCGGACCAGGATTAGGAAATGGTTTTGCCAATATACACAATGCTAAGAAAGCGAGATCGCCAATGCTTAATATTGTTGGGGATCATGCTACTTATCATCTTAAGCATAATGCTCCATTAACCTCTGATTTAGATAGTTTGGCAAAATCTGCATCCGATTGGGTCGGGAGGGCAACTAGCTCAAATGATCTTTGTGATTTGGGAAACACTGCTTGGCAAAAAGCAAACTCTTTCCCAGGACAGGTAGCAACTCTGATTGTTCCCGCTGATTCGGCATGGGGAAACTTTGAATCAAAAATTCCAGCTCCTTTGGAAAAGTTGGATCTTGCCCCAATAGATGAATCGCAAATAAAAAAATCATGTGAAATCTTACAAAAAGATAATTCAATACTTTTCATAGGAGGAAAATTTTTAAATGAAGAATGCGTTACTTTAGCTGCAAAGATCTCAAGTAAAACCGGATGTAGACTAGTTACTGATACTTTTGTCTCTAGAATAAGAAGGGGAGAAGGCCTTCCTATTATCGAACAAGTACCTTATTTTGCAGAATCAGCAACGGAATTTTTAAAAAATACTTCAGGAATAGTTTTTATTGGAAGTAGACCACCAGTTTCTTTTTTTGCTTACCCAGATAAAGAAAGTTTTCTAACTCCTAAATCTTCAGAAATTCTTATCTTATCCACCCCTGAACAAGATGGACTTAAAGCTTTAAAAGCTCTAGTAGATGAATCAGATGCAAAAGAAATAACCAAATCTTTATTACAAAGTAAGATAGAAGATATGCCCACGATAGGGGATTTAAACATAAATAATTTAGGACTTTTAATTGCTAATTTAATGCCAGAAGAATCAATAGTTTCTGATGAAGCAGCTACTTCAAGTTTTTTGGTAACGCCACAAGCTCTAAAAGCAAAACCTCATGATTGGCTAACCCTTACTGGAGGTTCAATAGGGCAGGGACTTCCCTTAGCAGTTGGAGCAGCAATTGCCAAACCTGATAGACCTGTTATTACTTTGCATGGAGACGGAGGCGCTATGTATACAATTCAAGCGCTGTGGTCTCAAGCAAGAGAAAACTTAAACATAACAAATATAATTTTTGCTAATAATTCATATGAAATTCTTAAAATAGAGCTGTCCAGAGTTGGAGCAATAAAAACAGGTAAAAGAGCTGATTCCATGCTTTCTTTGGAAAATCCCCCTATAGATTGGATGAGCTTGTCTAAGTCTATGGGAGTACCATGTTACGAACCCAAAAAAGTAGAAGACTTTATAAAGATTTTTTCTTCTGCTGTTAAAGAACCCGGTCCAACAACCATCGTAGTAAAGTTATAAAATAGAGGATTTAAATGAAAATAATAATAATGTTTTTCGTTTCTTTTTTTCTGCTTTCATGTACTGAATCAATTTCAGTTGAGATTGACACTGACGGTTTGAATATAGTTTCCCCAGGCATAGTAAGAACTCCTGACGAACGTTTTGACAATTTGCAAGATTATCCCTTTGAACCAAATTATTTAGTGGTAGATGGAATGAGAATTCATTATCTTGATGAAGGGCCAAAAGATGCAGATCCCGTCTTTCTTTTACATGGCGAGCCTACTTGGAGTTATCTTTTTAGAAAAATGATTCCAATTCTTGTAGAAAATGGACATAGAGTAATAGTCCCAGATTGCGTAGGATTTGGAAAATCAGATAAATTTATATCGAAGTATGACTATAGTTACATTCATCATGTTGATGTAATGAAAGAATTAATTGAAACGTTAGATCTGCAAAATGCTACATTTTTTGGACAAGATTGGGGCGGGCTTGTTGGATTGAGAGTAGTTGCAGAAATGCCTGAGAGATTTGGAAACATAGTTGTATCGAATACTGGATTTGCTGCTGCCAGTCAGCTCCCAGCATGGTTTATAGAAAATTTAATAAAATTAGTAGTTTGGTGGAATGGGCAAATTACATTTGACGAATTATCCGAAGCTGCTGAGAGGGCTTTATCTTCAGGCGAACCATCTCCTATGACAGGAGCTTCTATGTTTACCAAATGGATGGCTTATTCATACTATTCAGAAAATATGAACATAGTAGGAATTATAGAAAATTTTGGAGGAATAGATCTTACAGAAGGAGAGGCATATGCATATGAAGCACCATATCCATCAGGTTTATATAAGGCGGGAGCACATGTGTGGCCTTATTTGATTCCAACTCAATTACCAGAGAATGAAAAATTATGGAAAGAAGTTTATGAGAAATGGGATAAACCTTTTTTGGTAGCTTTTGGAGAAAATGAAAGAATAACCTTAAGATTAAAAGATGATTTTATGAATAGAATTCCTAACCCTGTTGAAATTACTTTGGGTGGAGCAGGGCACTTTGTTCAAGAAGAGGTGGGACCTGAGTTAGCTCAAATAATTAGTGATTTTATTAATGGCAGGCCTGTAACTGATTTAATTAGATAAAAATTGTTTATGAGGAAATTCTTTATCTTTTTTTTACTAGCTATTAAAATAATTTAGAAATATGAAAAAGTTAACTTTTCTCTTGATTTTGACTGTATCTATTTCATGTGGAGGTGGAGGGAGTAGCTCATCGATAGCTTCAAATAATTCAACCCCTTCGAATAATACCCAACAACAAAATTCACAACTTGTTAGTATTACTTATAAAACTGTTCCAGAAAATATAGGTATTTTTGATTAAATTATGAGGTTTTTCATTTGGATTTTGTTTCTTTCTTGCTCTCTTCACGCTTATGACATCAATACAATCCCTAAGACTAAAGCGGTACATTTAGGAGCAAAAATTTTTCTCAATCATCAATTCCAATTAATGGTTGGATTTGGTAGAGCCAAAGATTATTTATGTCTTTTTAGAAAATCTGACTATACAAAATATAGTAATTTAGAAGAATCCGGTGTTGATATTGGTTTTAAAACTATTATAGACGCCACAGAATGCGGGACAACTGAGCTAAATACGCCATGGATTTTCAAGTCTAAACAAGCCACTACAGAAAGTAATCTTGAAATAGAAATGTTTAGAACAACTACTAATACTGATACTAGGGCCAAATTAATTCTTGAGGAAGAAACATCTGTAGCCAATCCGTATGGAGTTCTAACACTGGATTATAATTATGTTTTCGGGTCAGATAGCGCTAATCAATACAATGCAACTTTTGAATCCAAAAAATTAGAAAGTAACGATATTGAATTTAAATCTTCTGTCTGGGTTGACGGTCACGTGATTTCAGGTACAACTGCTATAGGTGCTAACTGTGAATTTTACTCATCAAATGTGATTCATACACCAAATTCCGGAGGAAGGGGCTCCGTAACCTCAATGTATTTTGTTAATTCTATATCAGCTTATCCAGATGGAACGCCTCTTACAGTATCAACTACAAATTTCGTTTATGACGATAATTACGTTCGTTACAAGATGATAGAAGGCAAAACAGGTTCAGAAACATCAGATAGATGCATAAGCAGATCAGAAAGTTGGTCTTATATACCAGCTTGGTTTGGATATGGTATTTATGATGAAAATGGAGATCTAGTTACAGGAACTCCAAATATTCTTGTAAGTTACACTGGACCTATTCAAACGAAAAATAATGAATCTTGGACAGGTAATATTATGATTAGCTCTGGCTCAATGATTGGAATGCCATATATTTGTAAAAAAGTTAAGGATGGAACACATTGGAGCGGTAACAATGTGTGTCCAGGAACAATTGGAAGTCCTCATATTCCTGTAGAAATAGACGGGGAGAGCTACGAAAATTTTCCTTTGTTAGATGTTCTAGAAGGAACGGTGTTAACAGATCCTGCTAATGGGAATAAATATTATGTTAGACAATTGAGACCAAGAAAAGTTTTTTCTGAAGTTTCAATGAGTAATTGTTCTGGATTAACAATCCAAGCATCCCTTGAAACACCTGATCATAAATTTTTTAATTATCCAGTAATGTCATTACCACGCTCTGGAGCTATTTTAGTAAATGAATTTGTAACAGATTCTTCTAGAGACTTTGCGTTTGATAAACTATGGTTGAAGGATTCTGATTCTGATTCAGATGGTATTGTTAATTATCTAGATTTTTATCCAAGTGATTCTAATAAAAGCAGAGATGATGATTACGATGGCATAGATGACGCTGAGGACACTGAAATAAGAGCTTTTCAACAAACCTGGACTAAGTACTTAGATAAAGACCTATTTTCTTCTTACATTAAATAATTTCCACAATATTATATTCGTATAATATATATTATGTTAAATAATATATTTGTGATTCAAATAATGAATATCTATAATCTTTAAGGGCAATTATTGGGGATTAATGGAAAACAATGAAATATATTACTTAGGGATAGTAATTTTTGTCTGCTATGGCTTTAATCTTGCGCAAGGTTTAAGAGCAGCTATTAATAGGAATGAGACAGTAAGAACAATACCAAAAATTTTTTGTTCTATTTATTGTATATCTGCATCATTAATTGGAATTATGATACTACCCTCTTCTTACCAATTAATATCCTACTTGCATTTATTTATTATACTATTCCAAATGGCAATGATTTGGTTTCCGAAGCCTAATGAATAACTTGGAGAAAAAATATGACTGTTAAATATTATGATTGGGTGGAATATCAATCTAACTTTAGACCTGAAAAAATAGCAATTAAAGAAATTTCTAATGGTAAAGAATTATCTTATAAAACATTAAATAACAGATCAAAAGCTCTTGCTGGATGGCTTCAGAAAAATGGAATAGAAAAAGGAGATAGAGTGGCAATTTTATCCCATAATTGTGCTGAAGTATTTGAATTAGAATTTGCTTGCGGGAAAATTGGGGGTATCGAACTGCCATTAAACTGGAGACTAACTAAGCCTGAATTAGAATATATTCTTAATGATAGTTCTCCAAAAGTACTCATTTATTCAATTGAATTTAAAGAGATAGCTGAAGCTCTCTTAAAAGATTGTGATATTAAAAATTCTTTAGAAATAGAAGAGAATAATTTTAGTAGTAGTTATGAATCTGCAATTTCTGAAGGCAATGATTTCACTTCTGTTGAATCTACTCATGACGATTTAATAATGTTGATGTATACCTCTGGAACTACTGGACATCCTAAAGGTGCAATGATCACTCATAGAATGCAGTTTTTTAATATTGTAAATTTGGCTTCAACTGCAAGGATTACTGATAAAGCAGTTCAATTAGTATCATTGCCTTTATTTCATACTGGCGGAATGAATTGTTACGCGAATCCTGTATTACATAACGGAGGCCAAATTATTTTAACCAAAGAATTTGATCCAGGAAAAGCCTTAGAAATTATCAACGATCCGGATTACGGAGTTACTCATTTATTCGCTGTGCCGGCGCCCTATCAATTTATGATGCTGCATCCAGATTTTGATAATACTGATTTTTCAAGAATTCAAAGTGCTGGTGTTGGAGGCGCACCATGTGCTGAAGTAATACTTAAAACTTGGCAAGACAAAGGTGTAGAGTTTTCTCAAGGCTGGGGAATGACTGAAACAAGTCCAGCGGCAATAAGTTTATCTGGAGATGATGCAGCTAGAAAAATAGGATCTGCTGGAAAACCCCTACTACACACTGCAGTAAAAATAGTAGATGAAAAAGGAGAAGAAGTTGAAAAAGGAGAAGTTGGGGAAATTCTCATAAAAGGACCAAACATTACCCCAGGCTATTGGAATAACGAGGAAGCTACTAAAAAATCTTTTATAGATGGATGGTTGAAAACTGGCGATGCCGCTCAAATGGATGACGAAGGATTTATATACATTGTAGATCGACAAAAAGATATGTATATCTCTGGAGGAGAAAATGTCTACCCTGCTGAGGTTGAAAATGTAATTTATCAAATACCTCAAATAGCAGAAGCAGCAATTATTGGTGTTCCTGATGAGAAATGGGGTGAAGTCGGGTTTGCTTTCATAGTTGTAAAGAAAGATGAAAGTTTATCGGAAGAAGAGATAATTGATCATTGTCTTAAAAACCTAGCAAAATTTAAAATTCCAAAAGGCGTAGAGTTTATTGACGCACTTCCTAGAAACGCAACTGGAAAAGTTTTAAAGAGAACTCTAAGAGAAGAAAAATTAGGCGCCTCCGCACCGGCAATTTCATGAGATAAAAATAAAAAAATCCTCTTTATCAAAAAGAGGATTTTTTTAGTGTTTAATTTGCTTCAAATACGGTTTGTCCATGCACCACTGAAGGATTACCATTGTTAATAATACCAGTTGTCGGCTTAATACCTATATAGTCAGACGAACTTGATGATTGCGAATTATTTTTTAGAAGA
Source organism: SAR86 cluster bacterium (assembly GCA_023703675.1). NCBI lineage: Bacteria > Pseudomonadati > Pseudomonadota > Gammaproteobacteria > SAR86 cluster bacterium. The sequence continues at coordinate 598,502 of CP097974.1, forward strand.
GAAAACGATGCACTTGTTTCTAATGCTGCTTTATCTAAAGTATAAGTAGTAGCCAGGGTGGCGGTCTCACTGTCAGTTTTTTTAGTAATAAAATCGTCGCCCCGTAAACCTAAGACTTTAATATTAGGTTTCGTTTCATCGGAATTTACAAGAATAGTTCCATCAGGAATTACAAAGTCATGAACGTATCTATAACATTGATTCCAATTGCCATTGTAATATTTTCCTACCTCAACACCGGTACAAGTGTTGATAACTCTTCCAGGAATATTGCGCAACTCTCCATAACCTTCAAATTTTAGTAAAAACTTTTGACCAGAATAATCTAGTCCTGAAAAATTATATCTCACGTTTGTAGCTGGAACTTTGAAAGTTAAGGTTTCTGGTGGAGAAATACTAATCTCAGCACCAGTAGTTGCGTTACTCAAGCTATATTCAGGTCTTTGCATAACTCCTATTCTATAAGTGGTAGTTAATGCGCCTCTATGAAGCTTATCAGAACAATAATATTTAGAAGTCGCTATGTTGACCATATAAGAAGTATTGTCACTAACTTTTTTGATCTCTGGTGCATAGCCCTGATATTCACCATCATCTCGTTTATCACACTCAACTGCGTTTAAGTTAAGAGTGGTATTTTCAAAGACTTCCATATCGAACCAGTGTCCAGCCCTTCTTGTGTAATTATTAGTTGTTCCAAGGCTGTAAGGTTTCTCGTAATAATTAAAATTTCTTATCGTATCCTCTAACTGTCTAGACGCAGAACTTATTTTTGTTAATACATCTACCGAGCTAGTCGATGGAATCGAAATACTAACTCCATTAGTCCAAGTAAGAGCAGTAGAACTATCTAAAATGCTACCGCTATTTACCGTATAAGTAACTACCTCAGCAGCTTTAGTTCCCCCAATCCACATGTGATCGCCCGGAGACATTTTAAATTCTCCGTTAGCTGCATTGAATTCGCCGTTAGTATTCCAATCAGTATAAACTTCCTCTTTAAACCAGCTTCCAACATTTTTATATGGAGAAATATTTAAAGTACCCCCGGTAGAACCATTAGTTATAGAGGCAAATATTCCGCCCATTGTTTGATTCATTTTTGTTGCATCTATGCAGTTTCTTAGACAAGCAAGATTGTTTGGTAGAGAATTTACTGCGATTTTTTTCTCCGTTCTAGACTTGGTTAGATGTGCATCAGTAGTGCTGACTGGGTTTGAAAAAGCTTCAAAAGGAATCTCGTACCCTCTTCTATTAGTATCATCCCATAAATGCCAACCTTGACCCCAGTTTTGTCCAGCTTTTTTCAATTGTGTAGCCCAATCACTTGCTGTAAAGGAAAAAGAAGTATTTAAATCAAATGGACCATTTCCTGAATTCCAATCGATGCCTTTAGTGATAGTAAAAGTAACCACAGTACTCGCACCCGTACCCGAAACTGTAACTGTTCCAGCGTATTCATCGCAATTACCATCAGTAGCGTTACAAGAGCCGGTAGT